>SACF01000268.1 GCA_009928665.1 Alphaproteobacteria bacterium | reverse complement strand
TTCCCAGGTAAACCGCACTATAATTCCACTGGCCGGCCAAAGTGTCTATTATGGACAACGCCCCCGAGGCAATGGCCGGAGCGATAAAGGGTTTGTAGCCCTTTTCTCGGGCCACCAAATTGGCCTCCACCACCTTTTGGGTTAGCTCCAGCGATACCTCTTCATCATAATGGGTCACACTGTTGGCCAATACCAGGCCCTTGCCATGAGGCCCAAACGCTCGGCCTTCCTTTTCATAGCTTCCAAATCGCGGGTCCAATCGGCTATAATAGCACCCTCTTCCGTGCATTACACCCAATCCATACCCGCGGATTCGATCCGGACCCCAAGAGGAATCCATTCCCCGGGCCGCCATAAATGCCGCCTTGCAAAGAAGGTCTACCGGATCCGATACGATGGCCATCCACCCGCGAAATCCCGAAGCAACTCCTCTTTTTGCCCATTCCTCCACCAAAGTACGATTCCGATTCCACTGCATCATGCGGACATCTTCCTTGGTATAATCCAAGGAAGGAACACTGGCTGACGCACAAAAAACCGCAACATCCCCTCGAAAAAATTCATCCCGGGACAGCCCCTTCACTTCAGGAAAGCTGCGACTATGGGTGGCAGTACTTATTTGACGGTATTCCGTTTCCAACCGATATATTAGGTCTGGATTCATATCCCAAATCCCGATGGTGTGAATCCAATCTCCCCCAAGAAGAAATAGTCCGGATAACAAGGTGCTACCCACATCTCCCATGGCAAAGATATTCACCTGCTGCTTCTTATTGGGTTTACTTAATTGGTTCAAAGGGATGGGGCCCTTCACCAAGTCTGTTATATATGCCAATATAGGCTCCTTCCCTGTCTCGTCCTGCCCCCGCCTACACCAGGCTGCTTCTTAGCCTCTTTAATTTTTCAATATCGTTGGCTACATAAACAGAGGGGGCTAAATTCAAGTCGTAAGATAAACAGTCACCTTGATCCGGTGAACGAGATGAAATAACCACTTCTCCCAACCGTTTCAACGTCAGATTCTTTTCATACAACACCTGATATTCTTCCTCCAGTACAGTAAGGATGTCCCTTGCATTTTCCAGACAAGTCAAAGAGAATTGATATATGGTCTCTTTTTCGGCTTGGCCTAAAAATGCAGGAGCTACATAAGGTTCAATCAGATTAATGGATGGGATTACACTCACATTTTCTGTGCCTTTTCTTGCCACGCTATCCCCCCCAATAAATGGATATATGGAAGATTCCACAAACCAAGCTCGTAAGTTGGGGATGAAATAGGCACTGTCCACTTTCCTTTTTTGAATGGTCATCAAATCCTTTCCCCG
>SACF01000267.1 GCA_009928665.1 Alphaproteobacteria bacterium | reverse complement strand
TCATCACATGCGGCCGCAAAGGCTGGATACTGGTTTCTCCAAAGATAGACCGTCATCCGGGTTACATTGAAGATTGAGGCTATTTCCTCATAATTCCCGAGAAATTCAGGATTTTTGTCAAATGCTTCTCGGAGCGCATCAGGGTAGTTTTCTCGATAACTGGGGTCCCGTGTCATATGTCAAGGATTCAGCGTTTCCCTTTATAAAGAGGGTCGTTTATTCCAACGTCCAGTTAGGACGTTGACATGTTTTTATCCTTTACGTAGGATACAGAGCCGGTTATCCTGAGAGCATGAGCCTGCTTACTGAGAGGGAGGAGATACACGAGAGAACCGCCCTTTCAGTATAAAAAAGTATAATTTATACAAAGAGATACTAGGTCACGCACTTCCTTAACTTTTTCCCCAACAACCTTCTTTATTATTTTTCTCACGCGCGATAGTTAGAAAAAAAGTTAAGGAAGTTAAGGACTATCGGATACATAAGGACTGGTCGGTTTTAAACGAATACCCTTGTAAACCTCTGATCGGTTTTTCCCTCCTACCTGATCAGGATATATCCCAAGTTTGATAAGACTTTGACTCATGGCCGTTTTCGTCTGTGGGCTTCGTCGTCGTCGGGCTTGCTTATCCGCTGCCGATTCGTTCACACCTTCGATCCACTCCCAAAACGCTTCACAAAATGAATCCTTCAAGATGGAATAGGATTCTCCTCGCTCTGCATGCTGCTCTATGAACTGTGCGAGTGGGCTTCTCGTTGAATTCTGCCATCTATTTATGACATCATCGGGATCAGCCTCCAATAACAATCGACCGCCATTTTTCAGCATAGCGGCCGCAGTATCAACCATCCGGGAAAAGAACCCCTCAAGATGCGGCCCGGTGAAATTTTCGGCATGCCACCCGGCATCGACCGGGAACGTATGTGAGAATTGGATAAAATACCACCTGCTCTTAAACCCACTATCCCGGGCAACCACAGGATCGAGGATCGGCGCCTCATTGCACGAATAACAATGTACCGCGGTGATATCGGCCGAAAATCGATCTTGGTATTTCCGCTCTATCTCATGTGACCGGCGGCCGGTGACGGCTTTAAAAACCTCCGCGTTTTTGAGGTTTACGACTTGGATATCATCAACTAAGTTCAAGAACTTCCCCACCAAAGCCGATTTGTTAAACCTTTCGGTCAACTCAGTGAGAGACACACTGCTGACATTCTCCCGGCAGAATATGGATTCATAAAGGTCAATGAACGATGATTTCCCGGAGTTGGACGGACCTTGAAGTAAATAGCTTTTTTTGCACGGCTCATAGCCTGGGAGGGCTTGAAT
>SACF01000266.1 GCA_009928665.1 Alphaproteobacteria bacterium | reverse complement strand
AGTCACCGTGGATGCGTTGCGCCCCATTCGTGAAAGATATGAAGCCATCCGCCATTCCCAGGAGCTATTGGATTATTTGAAGGACGGTGCGGAAAGAGCAGATGAAGTGGCACAGCGAACCATGGCCCGGGTACGGGAGAATTTTGGACTGGGATCTCGGTAATAAGAAAAAGGGAAAAACGGAAAATATGGAAGGCAGCCTGATGGCTGCCTTTTTTCGTGGAGGGTCCCATGAAAGGCGCATTAATAGGTCTATCAATAGGGCCATGATCTTTCCACCGTCGCACCCTGTTTTAGTAGCGAGAAGGGTGGGGTTTATGGTATATTAGAATCATGAAAATAATAAAAAACATAGGCCCCTTTTGGAAATTGAAGCGGGCATTAAATGAACTGGCTCCCTATGAAAAAGAAATCCTTGAAAAACGAAAACAAGGAGATTTAGAAGGAGAGCGGCAGGCTATTTTAGACTGTTGTCGTCATTGGAGCGGATGCATGGTAAAAACCTTTGACATGGATATCCAAATCACGGGAAAGGAATTTTTGCCGGAAAAAGGCCCCGTAGTGTTTGTGGGAAATCACCAAGGCTATGCGGATATTATCGTTTGTCTTTATGTTTTGGACCAATTCCAAACTGGATTTGTGGCCAAATCCACACTGGCCCGCATTCCTTATTATGGGAAATGGATTGAGAATATACGAAGTGTTTATATAAAAAGGGAGGACAGTCGTGCCTCGTTGAAGGCCATTCAGGAGGGGATTGAACTTCTGGAGCAAGGCTTTTCCCTGATTATATTTCCCGAAGGGACCCGAAGCCGCAAAAAAGAAATGGGGGCGTTTCGAAAGGGCCCTCTTCGCTTGGCCACCAAGCCGGAGGTTCCCATCATACCCTTCACCATCGATGGAAGCTATGGTGTGTTTGAAGAAACCGGTGTTCTAACCAGCGGGGTACCCATTCGATTTACGATTCATCCACCCATAGAAACCCAGGGTTTGTCTCGAAGTCAAATCAAAGAGCTGGACAACCGGGTGGAAGATTTGGTGAGGAGCGGGCTATAGCGATGGTTGAAATGGTTCGGTTCATTTTATACAATAGAAGCAAGGCAAGTGGTTTTAAAAGACATTTTATGAGGAGGAAGGCATGAGTAAAGAACCAACATTGGTGATTATGGCGGCAGGAATGGGCAGCCGATATGGGGGGTTAAAGCAAATGGACCCCATTACAGAAGAAGGTGAAATCATTTTAGACTTTTCTTTGTATGATGCCGTCATGGCCGGATTCAAGAAAGTCGTTTTTATTATTAAAAAAGAAATCGAAGAGGATTTTATCCTGTTGGTGGAAGGC
>SACF01000265.1 GCA_009928665.1 Alphaproteobacteria bacterium | reverse complement strand
CTTCACCTTCTATATTGAAGGAGGAGGGGAGGCTCCGTGGATTACGGAGATTCTTCCCGCTGTGTGGGAAGAGGGAGAAGTTGTCTTATCCAGCGTGGCCTACGGGGACCGGTACGGGTTCCGCATCGGTGTGGAAGATGTGGAGAAGGATGATTTGTCCCTTACCACAGAAGTCTATCGGGAAGGCGAGTTGTTGGCGGTCTTTTTAGAAGAAGAAATCGAAGCCGGCAGTTCAGGAGTCTACCCGAAGGTATGGACCCCTGCGCTGCCGGAGTTTGCGAAAGAAGGACAATATCAAGTGGTATGTACCGTACGGGATGAATGGGGAACGGGACTGGACACCTACTCTTTTCAAGTGGAAAAGGTGCTCCCCCGGCTCCGCCTTCATCGGCTGTACTGAATGAGATTTAATCAGGTGGCACTTTTGGTAATGGTCAGAGTATATGTTCTTGGATTAATGGAAACTCCGTTCAAGGTTACTGTCACGGTTGTGGAACCACCGGCGGTTAAGGCGGAAGTGTTCACCGTGGCGCTGTTTGTGCTAGGATCTGCCGTTACATCACTTCCCGTAATGGCAATGGTAATGCCGGAATTAGCGGTGGTGTTCAGTGTCACCAGGCTTACATCCCAAGGGATGGGCAAAGGATAGTTCAGGCTGGTACCCAATGAGGAGAAACTCCCCGAGATGGCACTTCCCGAAGATGAATAATTATAGGAAAAGGTGTTCAATCTGGGCAGAGTAATGGAGGCGACGGAAACAACGGGTGAGTCTTTCCCGTTGGCATGGGCTACCCCGTAGATAGTGTATTCGGTATTGGACTGAAGACCCTCGAAGTCAAAAGTGGAATTGGATAATGTGATGGTTCCCGAGGAATAACTAGGGGAAACATCGCTTCCAATGGTTCGGTTGATGATTTGTGTGGCCGAGGGAATGGCTCCACCGGTCACTGCGGCAAAATATGCCCTACCGGAGATGGAGGACTGGGCAATCAGAGACAGGCTCTCCGAGTTTGCGATGGTGGAAGATATGGCCAGATCAGGAGCCCGGGTTCCTGACACAAAGAGAGAACTGGTTTCTGCTACATAATTGCCGGCCCCGTTCTTGAAGGATGATGGCAATACGGTGATTTTATAGGTCACTCCATCTTCCCATCCCGTTGTGGGAGCAGGAATGGTTACGATATTCCCGGAAATGGAAGCACCGCTGGTCAGGTTGCTGCCCCCTTCCGCTCGGGTCACGGTAATCTTAGAAGAAAGATAGGCGCTATCCGGCGCTGCCCCGGAAGTATTATATATGGTATCTGAGAAAGTTACCTTTAAGGCCGCTGTTGTGGGAACCTGAAC
>SACF01000264.1 GCA_009928665.1 Alphaproteobacteria bacterium | reverse complement strand
TCCCGTTTCGGGATGATTTACGCCGGTGCGCAGAAAAATGTGGGACCGGCCGGGATGACCATCGTTATTATACGAGAAGATTTGATTGGCCATGCAAAAAAAGAATGCCCTACCTATTTGGATTATAAAATACATGGGGATAATGACAGTTTATATAATACGCCACCTTGTTTCGCCATATACATGGCCGGTGAGGTATTCAAACATCTTTTGGCGCAAGGTGGTGTGAAGGCCATGGAGAAGAGGAATGTGGAAAAGGCAGATATGCTTTACAACTATATTGACCAGAGCCGGCTCTATCGCTGTCCGGTTCAGAAGGAAGATCGTTCATTGATGAATGTGATATTTGTAACAGGAGATGAAGTTTTGGACAAAACCTTTGTATCGGAGGCGAAGGCCAAAGGCTTGGTTAATTTAGGCGGCCATCGATCCATCGGTGGTATGAGAGCTTCCATATTTAATGCCATGCCTAGGGAGGGTGTGGAAGCATTGATTGAATTCATGAAGGAATTTGAGGCCAACCACTAAATTCAAATCCGGTACAAGCCGGGCGTAAATAGACGGCAAAAACAGTAGATAAGGCGGATATTAACCGAATCACTGTCTATGAACATGACAAGAAAACGGAGATAGAAAATGAAATATTTGATATTGGTACCGGATGGCGCCGGAGACGATCCCATAGAAATGCTCGGAGGGAAGACACCTTTAGAGGTGGCTTCTCTTCCTGTCATGAATCGATTGGCATCCATGGGGGAGGTGGGCACGGTGGCCACCATCCCGGAGGGTGTGCCCCCCGGTTCGGATGCGGCCAATTTATCGGTAATGGGGTACGATCCCTCTATTTATTTAACGGGTAGGTCCCCTTTAGAGGCCGTATCCATCGGAATCGACATGTCCGAAACGGACGTGGCTTTTCGAACCAATTTGGTGACACTGGATGGGGAAGGAGTCTATGACGACTTAATCATCAAGGACCATGCCTCCGGCGATATCACCACAGAGGAGGCGGATCAACTGATTCAAGCGGTGAACCAGGCCTTTGCAGACCATGCCATTCAGTTTTATACAGGAACCAGCTTTCGGCACTGCATGATAGTGCATGATGGAGAAATTGGCCAGGAGTTAACCCCTCCCCATGATGTGTTGGGAAGGCGGGCCGGCGACTATCTTCCCAAAGGCCCGGGGAGTGAGATAATCGATGATATGATGCGAAAAAGCTATGAGATTCTCAACCATCACCCGGTGAATGAAGCAAGGCGGGCGAAGGGACTGAATCCGGCCAATTCTTTATGGATCTGGGGCCAGGGTAAAAAGCCGGCCTTATCGTCCTTTCAAGAAAAA
>SACF01000263.1 GCA_009928665.1 Alphaproteobacteria bacterium | reverse complement strand
TGTTCCTGGTAAGATTTATACACGTTGGTGAGCTGAATCATAAGTGCCTCCCATTTTGTAGTGTGCGGTTATCTCGATACGACGTAGGAATTCGTCGGCAATCAAAGCAAAAAGAACCACCGGCAAAGTCCCTAGGATTACCAGATCCGAAGCGGATTGGGACAAACCTAGAAAGATAAGGGCTCCCATGCCGCCACCGCCGATGAGGCCGGCCAGGATGGTATTCCCCAGGTTTTGTGTCACGGCAGTTCGGACTCCGGAAAGAATAACGGGAAATGCCAACGGGAAAAGAACTTTCCAAAATACCTGGTTGGATTTCATTCCCATGGCCACAGCGCTTTCCGTCACCTCTTGTTCCACCTGGTCGAAACCGGCATAGGTGTTGGCAGTGATGGGTAGCAAGCAATAGCAAAACAAAACGATAAATGCCGGTGCAAATCCGATGCCTCGAATTCCCCAATCTGCCAAAACCGGATAGGCCTGGGAAAGTAGAGTCAACGGAATCATGACTAAGGCCAGAAGGGAAAGGGTGGGTGCCACTTGGAAAAAATTCACGGTGGCCAAAATCCATTCTCTTCCTCTTTGAAATCTATAGCACCCGTAGCCTAGTAGGATGCCCGGCAGTATGGCCAATAATACGGAGACCAAGGCCAACACCAAATGGCGTTGCAGCTCCATAAAGAAGGTGGGTTTGATGATGAGAAATTCCTTCAGCAGCGCCAAGTGGGGAGTCCAGCCCAAAAGAGGTGGAACCAGGAGAAAAAGAAAGGTGAGGAGAAAAAGAAAACCCTTCCTTTTGCCGGTACTGAGGATCAGTATGGTTCCAATCAACCCAAGCCAGAAGCCACTACTGAGAGAGATGCGCACCACCTCCGGGTCATAGACGACTTCTATGGTCTCATACTTTGCGATGGCGGTCAGGAGACTTGCCGGAAGCAAGGTTAAAATCCAGGGAAAAACATCAAGGGCAGGAGTATATTTCCCACCCTTGATAACAAGGCTCCAAAGAAAGGCCATCAGGATCAGCCCCAGCACAACAAAGGCCCAAGCCATGGGTTCTTTCAATAGAGAGTATAGATGAAATGTTGTTCCCGGAAGGATTCGGTTGGGCCGCAAGGTTCCTATGGGTAAGAATAGGACCAAGGCCATGAATAGCAAGCCCAACCAACCTTTGATATTCCCTTGCTTCATTACGGCAATAGCCCCTCATTTTTCAGGAATTCTTCTGCCACGGAAGCAGCGTCTCTGCCATCATAGGCCACTTTGGCATTGAGTTCTTGTAGGGTTTCCAGAGTGAGTGCCTCAAAGGCAGGTGCCAGAATTTCCGGTATGGCAGGGTATTGT
>SACF01000262.1 GCA_009928665.1 Alphaproteobacteria bacterium | reverse complement strand
TATGCTGGGCATGGTACTGGTAAACGGAACCGACATGGGAGGTGTCAATCCGGCATTGGGTTTGATGTATGGATTAGCGGCTGCCGTTTTCTATGCCGGGGTTACCATCATTAACAAGTTTGTCCATGGATTACATGGCCTAGAAATAACCATCGTTCAATTGTTGGCGGCCACACCGGTGGCCTTGATTGCCACGCTGCTGACCCATGAAGGCGCCTGGGTGATACCCACTGGAAAGGCCTTGTTCTCTCTATTGGTGTTGGGTATTGTGCACAGTGGAATATGTTTATATCTTTATTTTTCATCCGTCCAGAAGTTGTCGGGACAGACAGTAGCGTTGCTGAGTTATATTGACCCGGGTTCCGCTTTGTTTTTTGCGGCAATATTTTTGCAGGAAAGATTGACCTGGGTCCAACTTGTGGGCGCCCTATTTATTTTGGGTGGAGCAGCTTTTGGGGAATTGTATCGACGAAATCGTAATCCATAAGTTAGGGGAGATAGACCGCTTTCAACTGAGCGATCTCTCTTTCGTATCCGGACAGTTGGTCATGGGGTGTTTCCAGAATACAAGGCAAGCTGCGAATGGCTGGATGATTGATAAAATTAGCGATGGCTTCCAAACCGATGGTGCCTTCTCCGATTTTTTCGTGGCGATCCTTATGGGCTCCAAATGGATTTTTGCTGTCATTGATATGGACGGCTTTTAGCCAGGATAAACCGATGATGTGATCAAACTCTTCCAAGACCCCTTCCATGTTATGAACGATGTCGTAGCCGGCATCATTAACATGACAAGTGTCCATAAGAACGCCAATTTTGTTTTGAAGATGGATACGGTCCATGATGGCTCGAATTTCTTCGAATTTACCACCTACCTCTGTCCCCTTTCCTGCCATGGTCTCCAAAAGGACTATGGTAGATTGTTCTTCTGTAAGGATATCGTTCAGTAGCTGGGCAATTTTTTCGATGCCGATCTCCATGCCCTGGCCTACGTGGCTACCGGGGTGAAAATTATAGTAATTTCCCGGGACGACTTCCATGCGATGTAAATCGTCCGCCATGACCATATAGGCAAAATCCCGCACCTTGGGGTCCTTTCCACAGGGGTTTAATGTATATGGCGAATGAGCTACGATTTTCCCGAAATGGTTTTCCTGAGATATTTTCAGGTATCGAGCTACGTCTTCTGTATCGATTTCTTTGGCTTGGCCGCCACGAGGATTGCGGGTAAAGAACTGGAAAGTACTGGCTCCGATGGAAACGGCATCCAGTCCCATTTGTTCAAAGCCTTTGGAGCTACTGAGATGACATCCGATGGTTAGCATGGTTTTCCTCTTTCTCCCCG
>SACF01000261.1 GCA_009928665.1 Alphaproteobacteria bacterium | reverse complement strand
GATGCCGTTGGCAAAATTCTCCTCCAATGAACAGTCTTATTGCGGTAACCGCCCTCTGATCGTACGAATTCATGTGTTTTAATTCGGCAAGGCGTACGACAGGAATTCGGACGGTAACAAAAAGGCCCAAACAATCCCCCCCCCCCGGGGGTAAAAGGGGCCATTTCCCTATAGGGACAGCGACGGGAAAACTGGGACAAACAATCGAACAATTGTTTGTCCCATTATTTACTCCCAGCACATTGATCAAAAGGGATTTCTTTCAAATTACCATCTTTCCCATAAAACCCATAAAGAACTCTTTCCTCTAACTGCGATTTTATGTTGTTAAATGTTGCCAATGCGTTCTTATTTGCCGTTCCATTGTCATGGAAAGTTTTGCAAAACCACTCGCCTTCTACATAACCTCGCCCATCTAATTGCACTGCCAAAGATATTCCATGTAATTTACAGGCATATTTCTTTCCAATGTCAGGCCACTCGTTTTCATTAACATAGGAACAATTGAAACACCTCAACCCGACCGAATCCCATCTATCTGTATATTGAAAAACATCTTTTACTGGCATAATCGTCCTCACTGTGAAATCTAATTTGATGGAAACTGTTTCCCTCTAAACCACTCGTCGCCACCTCCCTTACCGAAGTCAGGATTCCCCTGAACTTTCTGTGGCCCGGCAACTGGTTCACTCTTTGGAACCTTGACTGAAATAACATCTGACGGATACTTGGGCAATTGCAGTTTATCCCTTGCCTCAATATAATCTCTTCTATATGGAGGTTGAGAAGCGTTCTTTCCTGTCAAATACGGACCAGTTGGATCAGAACCTTCGCTCATATACTTCCAATATCTGTCATAACGCATCAGGTCCAGAACTGTTTTTACAGGACCACCCATCCCCGCAGTAACTAGCCAAACGATAGGATCTTCCCAAATCGGCACATATGCATTACCATTTCTGTCCTGAGCAAGAGCTTCCAACCCCCACGGATCCACAAAATTCACCGGACTGTTCTTTACATACCGGTACAGATTGAAATCGTCGCCAAACCCTATCGGATCGCGCTGCAAAAACCGTCCCAGACCAGGATGGTACATCCGCGCCCGGTAATGATACGTCCTGATCTCCGGCTCCCATTCCCGCCCCGTGTACAAATACCGGTTCCCCATAGCTGATGCCGCTATTACAGCCCCCGACCCGTTACGAATCTGCACAAGCCCAAACACGTCATACCGGTAACGCTCCACAACGTTCTGCGATACATCCGTGACCATTCCCGTCGATCCCTGTCCGTCCGCATGGTAATAGTACGTACTTGACCCCTTGTACAGGCAAAGCACTTCG
>SACF01000260.1 GCA_009928665.1 Alphaproteobacteria bacterium | reverse complement strand
GTTTGATCCGGCGAATCTCAGCGGCGTTCAAGGATAGTTCATACTGCTGAAATCCCGGACGTTCAAAAGAATACTGCGGATTCATCAGTTTTTCGACCGTTTCCGCCTGAAGCTGATACTTTTCGGATACGATTCTGATCTTTTCTTCCTTGGACGTTTTCGGATTCCGAAGAACCAGATTGACGGTTTTCATCATTCCCTGTGTGGCGATGAGTCGTTTGAGCTTGGCATCCAGTTTTTCGAGCGCCTGCGGGTCTTCTGTTTTGATTGGCATCTTCTTCTCCTGCATAGGATTGTTTTCCACATCCGACCGGAACTCTTTTGAGTCCCTGAACTGTCGGCGCGGGCGATCCCGACCGTCGCGCCGACAAGAAGAAAATGGATTTTTATTGGATATGAAAAAAAGAAAACTCCCCGATGCGCTTGGCATGGGGAGCGGAGAGGAGAGAAAAAATGAATGTTCGGATCAGTTTTTCAGTTCTTCGCTGATCCAGTTTTCGATCTGGCCGGATTCGGAATTGAAGTTTACCCCGATCAGCATAATACGTTTCCCGTCACGCTGGAATTTTTGGGCATAATCTTTATCTTTGATCTGTTTCATGGCTTCTTCGGCGGATTTGTTCAGTTTGAATTCGATGACATAAATCCAGTCACCGGCCTGAATGGTCATGTCGATTCGGCCGTCATTGGTTCGCACCTCTGCCTGGACATAGACTTGCAGCATATAGCAGATCAGATAAAACAAGGACTGATAGTAGAATTCCTCTTTGCAATGAATGTCATACGGAATATTGGCAAACATCGTTTGCAGGATTTTCATGAACTCATCGACGCTGCCGTGTCCAACCGCGGACACCAGATCCAGTTGCAACTTGGCGGCATCCTGCTGTTTGACCGCCGCATAGTATTCCAGAAGACAGTCATTGAAGGATGATTCCACCTCCCGGTTCGGGAAGTGCATATAATACAAACGCATGGTCTGATCGGTAAAAGGAACCGGTTCGTCCACCGCTTTCTCAATCGTCAGATAACCGGTCTGATACAACAGGATCATCGGGTCGAGATTGGATATTTCAAACGCATTGAAAAACGCCGCAGACACCGGTTCATTCAATGCCGCCGCACAGTTGAATTTTTTCTCTTTGATCAGATCCAGCAGAAATTTCGGTGTCCCCGTCTGGAACCAGTAGTTGTTGAATTTTCCTTTATTTCGGAAGAATTGCGCCAGAGAAACCGGGTTGTAGACAGTTTGAGCGTTTTCTTCAAACCGGTACCCGTTATACCACTGCTTGATCTTGAGCAACATCTCTTCTTTGGAGGTTGCGGTCTGTTCGACCAGTTGTTCGA
>SACF01000259.1 GCA_009928665.1 Alphaproteobacteria bacterium | reverse complement strand
CACGGGTCTTTCCTGGGAGTTGAAAAAAGGACTGTAATACTGAGGGATAATTGACAAAAAATGGAAATTGTGATAGGATGACGTTCCGGTTGGAGGGGGAATGTGGTTGAAAATTAGGCGATTTCTGAAACTGTTGTTCCCGGATGGGCTATATTGCTTTGGATGCGGGGCCATCATTGATGATAGTCGGCCCTATGGCTTGTGCGATGATTGTGTGGCAAAATTTCACTGGGCCAACAAAAAAGTCTGTGAAAAATGCGGTAAAATAATGAAAGAGGAAGGGGTGTTTTCCCGGTGCAGCGACTGTAGAGCAGACGAACCCCCTATGGTACAAGGGTTTACCTGCTTTCTATATGGTCTTTATGAACGGGAAGTAATTCAGGCCTTCAAGTATGGCGGAGCCGGCTACATGGCAGACAAACTGGGTCGGTTGCTATGGGACCGATTACAGCCGGAAATTGCCCGCGGATTAACCTGGGACTATATCGTGCCGGTGCCCATCCACAAGAAAAAGAAGAAAAAGAGAGGATACAATCAAGCGGCCCTTTTGGCCAGAAGGCTGGGGGAATTGTCCGGAATTCCAGTACTGGAAGCAGGATTGGTCCGTGTACGAAACACGCCCGCCATGAGCCATTTGGACCGTCACCAACGAGCCCTCAATCTGGAAGGTGCCTTCCGGGTTCATGAGAAAGTGGCCGAAAAGTTTTCGGGGAAGCGATTACTTCTGGTGGATGATGTGTATACTACTGGTACCACCGCCTCCCAATGTACTTTGGTGCTGATGGAGCAGGGGGCGGAAGCCGTGTATGTGATTACACTGGCTGCGGGGGCCAATTAGCTTGGGCCAATGAACAGAAGCCTTTTTATTATAGAAAAGTTGTCCGGGTCTGTGGTTGAAAATCCATGCCAGCTACGGGCGAAAGGATCCACGTAAACAATGGACAGGAAGTCGATTGCGATCATGGCGTAGTCTAGATGTAAGTCCTCCGGAAATCGGATTCAGGCAAGTGTGGGGGCAAAGACCAGGTCAGCCGGACAACTTTTTTATGTTAAAGGGGACGGTGTTGTGGGTATACTACTCATAACACAATAGCGAAGGCTCCCGGGGTGTCATCACCGGGGCGTTTCGTGAAAAAAGGGAGGTCGAAAACATGAAGGTAATAATCACAACCAGAAATTTTAACGCAAGCGAAAACCTGAAGGAGACCATTGAGAAGAAAATGACCAAGCTAGGGAAATATTTCACCGATGACATTGAAGCCAACGTGATGATTTCCAGTGAAAGAGGACGACAAAAAGTAGAAGCCACCATCAATGCCAGAGGAATGATATTCCGAGCCGAGGAAA
>SACF01000258.1 GCA_009928665.1 Alphaproteobacteria bacterium | reverse complement strand
AGCCCAATCTCCGGAGGAAGCCAAAGAGTTGGATCGAATCGCCAAGGAAAACGGAGTCTCCATTCTGGGAACCGGCATCAACCCCGGCCTTATTATGGACCTTCTAGTAGTTCTCTGGACCGGCTGCTGCGAAGAAGTGGAAAGCATAACGGCCAGAAGAGTCAACAGCTTATCCCCCTTCGGCCCGGCGGTAATGACGGAGCAGGGAATTGGCATCACCAAAGAAGAATTTGAAGAAGGAGTTCGTACCGGTCATCTGTCCGGTCATGTGGGTTTCCACGAATCCATTCATATGATTGCGGATGCCATCGGCTGGAAAGTAGACAAGGTGGAAACCGCCATGAACCCCATTATGACCGAGGTAGACCGAAAATCCCTTCATGGATTTGCCAAAGCCGGTAATGTGGCGGGTTGCGCCATGAAAGGATACGGATATGTGGATGGGGAAATGAAAATCGAGATGGATCACCCCCAACAGATTGAGCCGGAACAGGTAGGCATTCAAACCGGAGATTATGTCATTATCAAGGGGACCCCCAATGTGAATATGGTCAACAGTCCGGAAATCCCGGGAGGCATCGGCACCATCGCTATGTGTGTCAATATGATTCCTCATATTATCAATGCCAGACCGGGACTATATACTATGATTGACCTTCCCGTTCCCCGAGCCATTATGGGGGATATGCGGGACCTGATTTGCGAGGAAGCGAAAATCGTAAAATAGAGGAAAAGAAAAGCATTAAAACCATCTAATGAAAGGAAAACATCATGATTGCAAAAGATTCCTGGGTCCGAATCCACAAAATCATACTAACGCCGCAGGAGCGGGCACCTCAGGTTCCCGACGATACCAAGAAGGTCCCTTTGGAACTTTGGACGAAAGGGTTTCTGGAGAATGAGGCCAATTTGGGAGACCAAGTGACGGTAACTACCGTCACGGGAAGAAAAGAACAGGGTACTCTCATGGAAGTAAACCCGGCCTATGACCACTCCTTCGGGAATTTCATTCCGGAACTGTTACAAATCGACCAACAGGTACGGGAGATCTTATTCGGAGGTGAAAACAATGACTAATCGAGCAACGGATTATGCCTCCGTCATGGCAAGAAAACAAGAAATTATGCTGCAATCTGTCGGTATTGATTACAGTAAATTTGAGTCCGGCTCCTTGGCCTTTGACTACGAGAGAATGATGCGGGAAACCGGATACTCTTTGGAAGAGATGCAGCAAATACAATATGGGGTCAATGTGGGAAACACGCCCATTCTGGAGCTTAAGAACTTGACGGCCTTGGCCAGAACCTGCGCCCCAAAGGGAATGGGTGCCAGAATTTTTATCAAGGAC
>SACF01000257.1 GCA_009928665.1 Alphaproteobacteria bacterium | reverse complement strand
GGTTGCTCTTTTGACCGAAAAAGGCATGCAAGCCGTGGAGCTTTCTCCCGGAGATGCACCCGTAGCAGAATTCAGCCTACTAGACGGGGATAAAGTGGTAGCCGCTTATGAATATTGCAACTTACACAGCCTCTGGAAGGCCTAATAATAGCCATCAACATTTCCACATACAAAGAGAATGCCCCGGCCCTGAACCTTTTCAGGAAACCGGGGCGTTTTCTTGATTTTCTTACCCAATTCAAGTATAGTATATCTAAATATTTAAAGAAATCGGGTTTGAGAAGGGGATTGCCATGATAAAGAATAAACGCCAATTGGAAACCATATGCGTACAGGGAGGCTATCAAGCGAAAAGGGGAGAGCCTCAGGTGATGCCCATCGTACAAAACACCACCTATCGCTACTACAATACCCAGGACGTAGCCGCACTTTTTGACTTGGAAAGCGGAGATTTCATGTACACCCGATTGGGAAACCCCACCTTAAGTGTATTGGAAAACCACATGGCAGAATTAGAGGGGGGTACCGGGGCTTTATCGGCTTCCTCTGGTCAGGCCGCCACACTGATGACCTTCTTGAATATATGTCAAAACGGAGATCATATCATCTCCTCCTCCAGTATATATGGAGGTACTTTCAACTTGTTGGCGGTGTCTTTGAAAAAAATGGGTATCGAAGTCACCTTTGTGGATGGGAAGGATTCCGTCGAGACCATCGTGGCCGCCGCACGGCCCACCACCAAAGCCATTTTTGCCGAAACCTTGGCCAACCCTGCTTTAGTGGTGTTGGATTTTGATAAATTTAAGAAAGCGTCGTTGGAGCTGGGGGTTCCCTTCATTGTGGATAATACTCTGGCCACCCCCGCCTTGACCCGCCCCATGGAACACGGGGCAGATATCATCATTCATTCCACCACCAAGTACGCAGACGGTCATGCCTCCAGTCTGGGGGGAATGGTTATTGAAGCCGGCAATTTTGATTGGGGTGCTTCCAACAAATACCCGGGCCTGACGGAACCGGACGATAGTTACCATGGCCTCCGTTTTTACGAGAAATTCGGGAAGACGGCTTTCACCGTAAAAATGAGAACCACCATGCTTCGTGATTTTGGGTGCACCATGTCTCCTATGAATGCGTACCTTACCCATCAGGGTTTACAGACCCTTCACCTTCGTATGGAACGTCATAGCCAGAATGCACTGGCTTTGGCTCAATATTTAGAAAAACATCCCCAAGTAGATTGGGTGACATATCCGGGCCTTGCCTCGGATTCTTCCTATGCTCTGGCATCTATGTATATGCCCAAGGGCGCCGGTGGCGTCCTTAGCTTCGGAGTGAAAGGCGGCAGA
>SACF01000256.1 GCA_009928665.1 Alphaproteobacteria bacterium | reverse complement strand
GTCAGCCCATCGTAGGCCTTCTGAACCCTATCCCAGCGTCGATCTCGATCCATGGCATAATAGCGTCCTGATATGAAGCCGATTCGTCCCAGTGATAATTCCTCTACATACTGATTTAATTCATCTAAATATTCTAAGGCCGATCTAGGTGGTACGTCGCGGCCATCCAAAAAGCAGCCGATGGACAAATCTTTGATTCCCTCCTGTTGGGCCATTTTTAGGAGTCCCTTCAAATGCTCCAAATGACTGTGCACCCCTCCATCAGATACCAGCCCCATAAGATGCAGCGTTCCACCCTTCTCTTTGGCACTCCTCATGGAATCTCTCAGCACAGGATTCTCAAAAAAGGTGCCTTCCTGAATATGCTGGCTAATTTTCGTCAATTCCTGATACACCACTCGCCCGGCACCTATATTCAGATGTCCTACTTCCGAATTCCCCATTTGACCATCCGGTAATCCAACATCCAAGCCGGAAGCCGATAAACTGGTATTCGGGTATTCCGTCATCCATTTTTTTATATTGGGAGCCTGGGCCATGGCAATGGCATTTCCATTCGTGTTTGGATTCAGTCCAAAGCCATCTAATATCATTAACATGATGGGTTTTTTCATTGTTCGAACCCCCTTCCGGTTCCCTGGAACCTTTCCCCTTTACTTTATCATGTACACAGAAATCATGCAAAGGCATTCCAATGCCAGGGCGGGTCAAAATGATTTCGGAAAGTGTCTAAAATCTCCGGGGTTTCGTCTATGGTATAGTTTCTGGAGATACTATTTCCATCATAATCATTCCCATCCCACCAAATGGCCATTTTAATTCCATGGAAAGCGTAGACTTTAGCAAACATCTCCTCTATCCACTGACTTTTATCTCCACCTACACTGGCAGAACCAAACTCGGTTATCATGAGTGGCATTGCAAATTGATGACTATATTCATGATACAAATCTTCATACAAGGCTTCAAAAGTGCTCCAGCGCTCTCCTACTTGCCAGTAATATGTCCCTGTGTTATAGGCTGTCATCCCCACCACATCCACATATTCATCTCCCGGATAATACTGGTACGAATGATTCCACTTGAAATCGGGGAAGGATTCCGAGTTGGGATTCCAAATATATATCACATTATCTACGCCGGCTTCTTCAAAAATACGGAACACATACTGATAAAACTCCCGATAAATCTCCGGATCTCTGGAAGTGTGATACCCGGAATAAGGACACCAATCTCCGTTCATTTCATTGGCCAGTCGAAACAAAACCGGATGGCCAAAATCACGGATCGTGTTGGCATAATCCCTAAGGAACATATCATATTCTCCCTGTAGAACCTGATACACCTGATTGC
>SACF01000255.1 GCA_009928665.1 Alphaproteobacteria bacterium | reverse complement strand
TTCATCATAGACAATATAGACAAAATCCTCATTTTGTTCGGGTTTCTTGGGCATTACCAAATACCTGTTTTTTTACCAAAGTGGAACGATATTGACCGAAAAATATCGGGATTGCTTTTCCTTCAGGATTTCGGCCATCTTTCGAGCAACCCAATAATTCATTTTTTCAAAAGTCCTGGTCCGGACTTTTCCGTGGACCAGATAAGAAGCCATGACCAAATAAGGAGTAGGAGTGCGTTTCATTTTATTCGTTCCTCGAAAAAGAATAATTCACAAAAATTGTCTAGGTTCCTCGAGTTCCCCAGTCAGGCATCTGGAACGAACCAGAACCATTGGCTTCCTTAAAAACCTCTTCATAGAGATCTAGGATAGAAGCATCATCTCCGAGAATTTCGTGAACCAGAGTCCGGTTGCTTCCGGTCAATTTCAAATTGTAAAATCTCCGAGCAACCTGTGGATCGTATTCATTCAATGCATTTACTACCTTGTCAAACACAGTCTGGCTATAACCATTCCGGTAGTTGATCTCCCGAAGATGATTCAGAGTGTTGAGGACAATTTCACGAGGAGTGGTGTTAGTCTTCACGATTTCGGATCCCGGCTTTTTCAAAAAGATCATCACAAAATTCTTTCCAGTCAATTCCCCGGCGCTCATGATCATATCGAGCGACTTCATAGAGATGAATCAGGAGTTTCATGGGAACTTGGATTCTGGCACCAGAAACGTCAGTATAGACGATGCTGTGGAGTCCAGCAACAGAAATGCTCTTAGAATCTTCGAGAACAATAGAGGTACCTTGGGTCTTCATGGTCTAGTCCCAGTAAGGCATGTAGAGACGAGAGTCGACGAAGTCATCTAGGGTGTCATTGACCAGAGCCAGACGGAGATCCTCCTTCACCTGGAACCGCTCCATCCGGTTGATCTGCCGACGATAGTTCTTGGGAGCAGAGTATCCCTCGACGCTGTCGGAGTGAAAGAGAGCCTCGGCGATCTTGATGACCTGAGCCTCAGGCTTGGTCTCGCGAATGTGCTTGTTGACCATCCAGACGGGATTGAGGTACATTGAGCGGAGAGTGCGATTCTTGCGGCGGATGGTGTCTGACATTTTCGAGAAGTCTCCTGAGTGTTTCCTGATTTGATGGTGCTATAGTAACCTAGATGGGACGAGATGTAAAATTAAATTTATTAATCCTTACCATTAGGTTTCTAAATCCTCTGGAAGATCAACGCGCATAAGAGACTGGACGTTCGTAGCGACCAGAGTCATCCCGATAGATGGAGATGTAACGGCCATAGCGACTTCCGTCGTCCCAGGTCCAAGAGAAAGTTTCTCCGTAGCTGATGGGAGAAAACCA
>SACF01000080.1 GCA_009928665.1 Alphaproteobacteria bacterium | reverse complement strand
GGAGAAGCTTTTTCTTATTAGTCAAATACTGGATTAGTCACTCCAGTGTTTACATACCCGCATGATTGAAATCCCTAATATTTTGTATCACTGACCATCTAACATCAGGGTGCTGCAAAACTAACCTCCACCATCTCAACAAACGCCACCCAACGAATGGTTGTACTCTCCTGGCCGGTAACAGTGATTTTTAAGGCGCCATAGGTTGTGTCGGCTGTTGCTGTAACATCCCAGTCGGCAACGGACTCGGCAATAACTGTTTTGGTGAGTGAGCCGATAAGGGCCGTAGATGCCTCGGTAACGTTACGTTTGATCAATCCTTTCAATTCATAGGCTGCACCCTGTAAAATATCGGCAGTAGCTGCAACAATCCTGACAGTGAAAGCATTCATTTTGTCTGCCTGCACAAGGACGTAGGAGGTTGTATCAACCGTCATGTCAACCGGTGTGGCGGAGGTGGAAATGGCCTTGGCGATAATGTTGGTATATTGAGCGGTACCGATGTCGCTCCCGGTGAATTTACCGGATGCTTTGGCATGCTGGGTATGGTTGTAACAATATGCTTCTTTGCCTTCTGCATGGCAATAATCAACCTCCATGATCATGGAAGCGTTTCCTTCAACATGGTTAAAATATCCATTGCTGCCATTGTTGGCGCCCTCAACCACCGAATTGTCACCCGTAACGGAATTATTACTGCCTGTTATTGAATTGTTGTATCCTGCAATATTGTGATTGGAACCGGCAACAAAGTTATTTGACCCCTCCACGATGTGACTATTGCCAACGATGGCATTGTAACCCGCATCGCCAGAGATTGCATTGTCACCACCGGCGATAAAATTGTTATCAGAACTTGTTGTATTATTTTCCCCTGCAATAAGGTTTTTATCTCCACTGCAGGAATTTCCGGTACCGCCAAGCAGGTTGTAATTACCGGTCAAAGCATTGAGATGTGTGGCTTCTCCAAAGCCAGCCATGACTGAACCGGTTAACGGTACCCCCTGGATGAGGCCAATAATTGGTTTTAACTGCGCTGCCGTTACTGCATCGGCAGTTCCGGCCGCCAGGCTGCCATCAGAACCCTGGGTATGGTCGAGCGTGTTTGCATGCTTCTTTAAAATGGCATCATTGTAATCGGTCTGTACCCCAAAGATCGCTTTCAGTGTAGAGCCGGTTTCGGCAAAGAAATTCATAATGCCGCTGGAATCAATCCAGGTGCGGATTATTCCGGCAGCCGGACGGGATGGCGCAGAGGGTTGTTTTGTGTAGTCCTTATAATTGGAGGTACCAGATTTGAGTGATCCCAGAAGAAAATATTTTGATTGTCCCATGATCTATCAGATTAAATCGATTGAATGATTAAGAGAATAAAATGTAAAGTTTATCAAGTGAACCAACTGTTGCATCCCCAACCTCGACATAGAACCGAATCCAGGTTGTAAGCAAATCAGTAACATTCATGGTCATGGATGGAGCTGTATGATCAAGCTCAATGCAGACCGGGATATCATCGCTGTTTGCGCAACTATCGAAGTTTGAACCGTCGAGGCTTTGTTGCATTGTGCAGGAAATATTGGCATCTAAGCCACTATACACAAATTGAATGGTGATGTTCGTAGCACCATTCGGGATTTGAATATACGGTGTGTAGGTATTGCCCTCGGCGATGTTGAGGTTACAGTTTACTAAGCGGCGTGAAATAGACATAGGTCAAGGATTTATGATTAGACGATTTACGAATTAGTTACTATTCTGAACCCGGAAACCCTTTTAGATACCGGGGTTGCGTATAATGGATAAGCCTGGGCGATTACATATTCCTGCAGCAAGGCTTGTTTGGAAAAGGCAATGGACAAAACCTCCTTCAATGTATCGCGTCTGTGTGCCGGAGGAATCAAAACGGCGGTTGTAATGTCAATAAATGACGGTGATACAGTAGGATCGGAACCGGGGGTATATTGGGCCGTCTCGAGTAGTTGCTGGTTAAGCATGGAAGCTTTGACAAAGAAAGCGAGACATGGTTTTATATACGTACCGATTAAGGTGGTATAGCTGCCGGGATTTGAAACAACATCATCGTATAATGAAGCTGTCAGGACCGGCTTTATGTATTTAAGCTCGGCGGTGAGTATGACCTCTTCTTTGATCATCGACCGGTCGATCTCGGTTACATAGGCAGCTGTGATAACTTCGGTGGTACTGATTAATGACATGTTTCAGGACATTGATGTGGGTGTGCTTGAAATACTGGAATTTGACGGATAGGTATTTTGAAGCTGGAGTACCAGTGTGTTTTGGATCGGATCATTTTTGTCATAATCGAGACCGGAATCCCGGCGAACTTCCCAAACGTATTTCATCGGATTGATGCGGCTGATGGGCGGGCTGTTGATAAATTCAAAGTCCCTGAGTTGTAATCCGCACTCATAGAGCGAAGTTTGCAGAGATTGGATAAAGACCTCCTGAGTAGGATGAATCACAGTTGAAATGGCAATTTCATATTCATTGAGGATTCGGCCAGAGTCAAAGCCGGATTTGTCATCAGAATAGGGTGTCAAGGTCCGGAACCAATTATGGATGGTAATCAGGGAAATTTCAGATTGTTTATGCAATTCGGTCCAGTTGTCTTCCTTGTCCCGGTTAAAGGAGATGAACTTAGCCTCCTGAGAACTGATCCCCGGGCCCAGATCTGAAAGGTATTGGATTATAATTTCGTTGGCCTTGGAACTCAGCGCACCTTTGTACTGCTGAAACATGGCATCCAGTTCGTTGGCAGCCTCGTCGGAGTTTACCCCAGGGATGACCAGCAGCCCGGGAGTGGCAAACGACGATTCAAGCCTTGTTTGATTCCAGATGTTGGTTAACCCTGAAATAATGATGTTGCGGATGCCTGCAAAATAGGAAGGGATGCCGTAATGAACGAACTCAGGTTCATAGTCCTTGATTTGTACCATGGAATGATGAAGTCCATCGGAACCTTTCGAGAACTCAGGAAAAAGGCTGACGGATTGCAAATCTTTGTCCCCTTTGCCTTTAAACGCTGACCAGTTTGGATGGATCAGGGCTTGTTTGCCATCAACGTGCAACCGTACCCGGGAAGCGTCCTGATGATAAACAAATACAAAGGAGCGCTTTCTGTTTGAGATCAGCTCGTAATAACAGTTGCCGAAAGTCAGGTAATCGAAGCACAATTTTTTAAGCGTGTACCAAAACGGCTCTTTGTGGTTGTTCGGAAAACTGATAAACTGCCGGGTAGCTGAATCGGAAGACTGGATGCCCTGACCCAGGATGTAATTGGTCTTTGAATTGAGGATGGCACGGTGGACAGGAACCTCCCGGGCCAGTTTGATCAACTGGCGGGGGAGTGCATTGTCGTCGCCAAACGGAATATAGTCCTGATAATTTACGCGTGAAAGAATCTGATCAGTATCAAACAAATTGAGAACAGGAGTATAATTAAACTCAAATGCCCGGGTTGTTTGAATGTGTTTTGATTTGCGCATTTTTCACGGAATATTTGGCATATGCCATCATATAAAACATTATCCCGGACATGATTAGTCTCCAAAACCGGCCAGCATCATGAGCTCTGTGTGCAGATAGGCAGTTTGTGCCTTGTACTGCACCCGGTACCTACGCATCTGCAGATCGGGGTTGTACCAGGATTCCACATCTTCGGAATCCATTAACCCGTCGGTTGCAAAGATGAGGTTCTGCTGGGTGGTGAATAATGCCCGGTGCGGTTGGATGCCATTTTGATAGCTGGCAATCCAGGTGTCCCAATCAGGACGGACAAGCACGGGATAACCTTCATAGGAGGGTACGGGAAGTCCATTGAGCATCATGGTGAGCGGCAGATCACCGGTTTTGCCTTTGATGGTATGGACCAGGTTCCGCCACAACGACCGGGTAACCATGAACACCAGCGGAAATTCAAACATTTCGGGGCGAGCGGCGTCGATCAGTCCCTCCAGGGTAGAATCTGCTTCCCCTGCAGCCAATGCTCCAGCTTTGACGGCTGCAACAGTTCCGGAGGCTGCCATGGTTCCGGTACCGGTAACAGCAGCGGTGAAGTCGAACGATTGCCCTTTGTATTTGCCTACGCATTTAATGGCGCCGGCGGATGGGTTGGTAACGATTACTCCATTTATCCCTCCACGTGCTTCGATGGTGGCTTTGTGCGTTGCAAGCCAGTTGGCCATTGTGACCGTAGCATTGGTGGCATAGGCTTGAGAATAGGCTACTCCATTGATGGTCAAAGTGACGGCCGTATCTGTTCCAGCAGTATAAGTTTGAATTTTCTCACCACGCACCGCCGTAGTCGCTGAAGTTATTCCAATATGCTGCGCTGATGGGATGGTACCAGCATAGAGATCCTGAAAAAAATGGGTCATGAAACCGGTGTACCCTGTGAAATCATCATCCACAGTTCCATTTGGGATCCCGGAGGTCAGTTCTTCCTGTGACGTATTGGCAAAGAACATCTGCCGGATCAGGTCCTGCTGGCCAGCCTGGGCAATGATGGGTAACATGATTTTATTCCAGACATCTGGTTCTTTCATCCGCTCCACATCATCCTCCTTGTAGCCGGTGGCAAGTAACTGTTCGATGATCGAACCCCAGAAAGCCCTGGCGTTTTGCTCAAACTCCATAGCCATAGGGTGAACGGTGATGGTGGGATGGGTTAGGGAAAAAGTGCCTGATGGCGTGAATCCCGGGTTTACTTTGGGTTTAGTGATAAAACTCGGCCGGGAAATCTTGTTCAGTTTCTCAGTCCCCTTGATGTCGGTTCTGACCGTGATGGCTCCCCGGATATCTTCTCCCATGAAAAACGGGTTGACGAAAAATTCACTTATTGACTGTTTCGTGAATGCGGGGCTGATGGAGTGCGAAAAAATATTTGACATAACTTTTCAAGTTTAGGATTACGATTTACGATTGAACAGTTTTTTTGAATTTGTCTTTGAAATGGGCAGGCATCTCCTTTAACAGTTGTTTGCCGAAAGTTTCTTCGGACGGACCGACTTTTACCTGTGGATCGGTACCTTCGACCTTTGTGGGGCGGGCTTTAAGCTGGTCCTGCAGGGTCGCAACTTGTTCCTGGAGCGTTGACAGTTGCTTTTGGTGTTCGGCTTCGAGGGTAGCAATCTGACCCTGGTAGTCGGTTTCCAGTTGTTCGATGGTTTGGTTGTACTGGTTAACCGTATCTTGGTTTACACCTTCGGCTGATGGATTCAACAGGTTTTTAAGTCTTTGGAAAAGTTCCTTTTTCATTGTCTGATTGTTTGAGAAATATTTGAGCATAAATTCAATGACCGTATCCGGCTTACGGGAGATCAGCGAAGCAATAGCCGGATTGGTATCTAAAAATTGGGTGGCCTGGTAAGAGAAGGAATCCACTGCAAAGAGAGAATTGGTTGCAGCGGGATCATCCACCAGGTCGGTTGCCAGAAGTTCTTCGATACGGGTGGCCGGGAAGTCATCGCCGGTGATGGCTGGTTCTGCCGGGACAAAAGCAATGGAGGCCCCGAACATGTCCGGGTTGTTTTTTGCCATTTTCAGGATATAGCCAAAGAGGTTCCCCGATGGCGATTCCTTGCACACATCATCCAGGTGAAGATCACCAAATACCTTGTCCCCATCAACCTGAAAGTTTTTAAACCGGCCTATGTAGGTGCCAAACGAGGAGCTACACATGTTTGGATGTCCAAACCGGGCTTTAACTCCTGTTTCTTTTGCATTGCCAAGAGCTTCAATCTGTGCGAGGGTTGTAGCATCAATCTGTTCAAAGTAGGATTTCACCTTACCGGCCTGGGCAACTATGACCTTTTGAAGCACTCCGGAATCGTCATCAATTTTTGCGACAGAAAAGGCAATGGGTGGGGTTGAGAATGACTTCATTCGAGATGAAATTTGAATTGTTTCAAAGATATTATATCTTAAAGTAATACTTTAGTAAACATTGGCAAAAACTTATATAATAACTTGTTATTGTATTTTAAATGTCGTAATTTTGGAAGAAACGGCAATATGAACTCAGAGACAGAAAAGGTGATAAACGATCTGCGGGATCACTTCGGAATTGATGTGGACAATCTTGTGAAAAGGGGACTGCTCCCAGTTATGGCAGCAAAGAGATGGCTGGTAAGGGAGTTGTATTTTGTATATGCCAGGCAAGGCCATACAACGGACAAGAACGGCAGGACTTACACCGACATAAAAAACGAGCTGAGCGCAGAATATGGAATCAGTGTTAGCAGCATCGAAAAAATAATTTACCGGGGGTTGAATTGAATCCTAGGTCAGGCAGTGTGTAGAACCATAAAATATGGTCAGATATGGTTGTAAAGAATGAAAAGGGACAGTTCGCCAAAGGTCATGGCGGAAAACCCAAAGGAGCTGTGAACAAAACCACGGCAGCCAATAAAGAACGTATCGAATATGTTCTGAGGCTTATTGATGACACGCTGGAGGAGGATATTCGGAAGCTGAAACCCAAAGAACGGATTGAACTATGGTCAACCCTGCAAGAATTTATCAGGCCAAAACTTCAACGGATGAACCTGGACATTACCCCACCGGAGGACAAGGTCACCAAGATCACCTTTGAAGTGGTCAAGGGAAATTAGTCCAGGCTATGGAAAAGAAGGTCCGGGTATCTGTTGTATTCGAGAAAAATTATAGCGCCAAGACCAAGATCGTCGTCAATCAAGGCGGAAGCCGATCGGGTAAGACGTTTTCAATCCTGCAGTTACTCATATTGGTGAAAGCCTATGAAGGGACCGACATGGTTTTTTCGATTGTCCGTAAAAGCATGCCAGCCCTGAAAGCCTCTGCGATGCGGGATTTTTTTGAAATACTCCGGGCCAATGATCTTTACGATGAGCGTAACCATAACAAGACCGAGAACACATATATTTTAAACGGAAACCTTTTCGAGTTCATGAGCCTGGATCAGCCGCAAAAGAAAAGAGGAGCGAAACGATCTTATCTATTTATTAATGAAGCCAATGAACTGAACTTGGAAGACTGGGTCCAGTTGTCACTCCGAACTGAAAAGCAGATTTTCCTGGACTTCAATCCTTCGATGGATGAGCACTGGATTTATGATGTGGTGATCCCCCGGCAGGATTGTACCTTTATCCATTCAACCTACCTGGATAACGTCCAGTTCCTGCCGGAA
>SACF01000254.1 GCA_009928665.1 Alphaproteobacteria bacterium | reverse complement strand
ATGCGAACACGTGGATGAGGTGGAGACCTTAGCCATTGATCGAGCCAAGGAATTGTTTGGCGCGGAATTTGCCAATGTACAGCCTCATAGTGGGGTATCGGCCAATATAGGAGTGTATTTTGCACTGTTAAATTTAGGAGATACGGTGTTGGGTATGGATTTATCCAATGGAGGTCATCTGACCCATGGAAGTCCGGCCAATATTTCCGGGAAATATTTTAACTTTATTCCGTATGGATTACACCCGGATACGGAAACCATCGATTTTGATCAGGTTCGAGAGCTGGCAAAAAAACATCGTCCCAAAATGATTGTGGCAGGGGCTTCGGCTTATCCCAGAGTATTGCGTTCGGATTTGTTCCGGGAAATCGCAGATGAAGTGGGTGCTTTGCTCATGGTAGACATGGCTCACATTGCAGGTCTGGTTGCAGGGGGTGTGCATCCCAATCCGGTAGAATATGCCCATGTGGTAACTACCACCACCCACAAGACCCTGAGAGGGCCCCGTGGTGGAATCATTCTGGCTAAAGAAGAATTTGGTGCAGCCATTAATAAATCCATCTTCCCTGGAGTGCAAGGCGGTCCTTTAATGCATGTCATCGCAGGAAAAGCCGTATGTCTTAAGCAGGCCCAAGAGCCTGGTTTTAAGGTGTATCAACAGCAGGTGGTGAACAATGCTAGAGTCTTGGGAGAGGAATTGGGAAAACACGCATTTGATTTGGTATCCGGTGGAACCGACAACCATCTTTTGTTACTAAACCTGGTGAAAAAAGGACTGACAGGAAAAGAAGCAGAAATCATGTTAGATGAAGCCAATATCACCACCAACAAAAATGCGGTTCCCAATGATCCTCAAAGTCCATTTGTCACCAGTGGCATTCGACTGGGTACACCTGCCTTGACCACTCGTGGGTTTCGGGAAGAAGAGATTCGGAAGGTGGCTGAAGCCATCCATCTTGTGCTAGATACAAAGGGGGAAAAATCAGAGGAAGCTCGAAGTATTGTGAAGGAGCTCTGTGATAAGTTCCCACTCAGCGAATGGGAGAATCGATAAATGAAACGTTTTTTAGATCCAACAGTTCTTCTCTTTTTAGTTATCATGGCCTTTATGGCCATTACCGGGGGCCGCTTTTCCAGCCCGCAAGCATGGCTTATTCATACGTTGATGATTTTACCGGGAATCGTGATTGGTTTATCCTTTCATGAATTTGCCCATGCCTACTCCGCCTACAAGTTGGGGGATATGACACCGAAGTTCCAAGGTAGAGTGACGGTAAGTCCCACGTCTCATATGGACCCTGTGGGCATCATCGCTTTGATCTTTGTAGGGTTTGGTTGGGGAATCCCGGTACAGATCAATCC
>SACF01000012.1 GCA_009928665.1 Alphaproteobacteria bacterium | reverse complement strand
TAAATCGACCTCTTCGGTTGAAAAATCTCTGAAATCGTTGCGGGAAAAAATCGATGCACATTCCAATCCCGACATGACACGGATCATGATCGACCTTGGGTATATCCCCCCGAGCCGACAGGACTGATGGACATGGCTGCCTTTATAGCTTCAGCTTCGAAACATATTCGCTTTAACCGAAAGCATAATTTCCGCTGAATCAAAGCTCATTTACGGAAAACCGTAAAATTATTTACGGAAAGTTTACCGAAGAAATCCAAATTTTTTATATTATGTTTGGCGTTTGAATATTTCAAACACGTGCATTCAACCCAACCAGTAAACAGCAGTAACTTTTACCATACGGATCGTTTGAACAAAATCAAAAGTTTTTAAGGCTAATCAAAAACCCAACAAACTGTTACACTATGAATTATTTTACTAAATGTCTAATTAACATGATGTTATTGCTTACCTCGACCAATCTGGCAGCACAAACTTTATTAAACAGTTCATCCTCAGACCTTTTGTCCACAATCCGGTCGCCAATGTTCAGCACCGATATCTTCATGCAGAATGAGCCATCACAGGATCAACGCCTTATTGCTGTTACTTCCGCGTTTAAAGGGTGGCTTTATGCAGTGT
The DNA here is from genome assembly GCA_009928665.1 of Alphaproteobacteria bacterium. GTDB lineage: Bacteria > Bacteroidota > Bacteroidia > Bacteroidales > FEN-979 > CAIVAT01. The sequence goes on along the minus strand of SACF01000012.1, from coordinate 102,682 downwards.
ATGGATACAGGTCTGAAGATCATATTGATTTTGTTTAAGTAATGACCAGACAGTACTAATCAGGAATAAATTTTCGATAACAAAAGAAACAGATTATTAGCTATTTCAGTATTCAACGCGATATCACGTCCTGCTGCTACTTTACGGATGGCAAGGAAAAGACAACAATATGACAGAGTCATTGAAAATAATTATCAGCAGATGTAGGCATAATAAATATCGATAAGAATTGCCAGGATAAACCATTAAAAGATCTCATCAAACCAAGGTCTGGCCAGCCATGATGAACAATTCAACCAATCCCTTCCAGGCCATCGAAACCATAATAAATATTAAACCTTTAAATTTTTTAGAAATGAAAACTACATCAAAAGTGAAAGTACCCTTAACCAAATGGGATCTGGAAAAAATCAATGGCGGTGATGATGTCGGCAGTGGTTCAGGAACCTGCGACCGTTGTGATCACGCAATAATTACTTCATGTTGTCCATCTCACTATCCGCCGCCACCGCCGCCCAAAGATTGATAAAGAAAGGGCTGCATTTTTTGCGGCCCTTTCCCAATTATTTTCATTAATTCACAGCATATGAAATTTTCGGAAAAGTTCAAGATAATACAGTATAACAACCTGTATTATCTGTTTGATATTATCACACTTAAAATTTATATTAATAAAAGTGATGATTTTCAGGAGTTTTTGAGGATATCGGGGAACACCCGATTTCGAAAAAAAACATTTTTAAAAGAGAATCAAATAAAAGAGATCGATAATTATTTGGCGAATCAGTCCTGTGATGCAGGTATAAACAGGGCTTTTGGTGATTTTACTAGTATAAGTAGCATCGTATTGAACCTGACCAACCAATGCACACTAGCCTGCACCTATTGTTCCGCCTATGATTTCACGGAAAATGAAGACATTTCTTTTCCGGTTATAAAAAACGCTATTGATTTTCTTGTTCAAAACAATCCCCAATCATCCCAGTACGGTGTCGTTTTCTTTGGGGGCGAACCTTTACTAAAAGCGGGTTTGATCGAAAATACTATCAGATACATTGGTGAGAAGTATCCTCAGAAGAAATTCTTTTATTCAACAACCACTAATGGGACAGTTCTTAATGCCAGAACCGTATCATTATTAAAGAAAAATAATTTCCTTGTGAATGTTAGTTTAGATGGGAATAAAGCAAGTCATGACAAAAACAGAAAATATCATAATGGAAATGGTAGCTTTGATGATATACTAAAGAACCTGAAAACTTTAAAAATAAACAATGTCGGTTTTGAGTTCAAGGTGACATTCGATTCAGAAAACAGAAACTTAATAGATTCATTTATTTTTCTCGAGAATTTAGAAAAGCCGTTTTCATATAGCTTTACCATCAACAGTAAATATAAATCGTCATCACTGACAAATTATAATAAAGATAAGGTTGAAAGTATAAACAGACAATTTGACAAGATATATGACTATTACTATGAAAAAATTGTGAACAACAAAAAAATCTATTGCGTTAACATTATTAACTCTTTAAGCAAGATCCACAATCGAATAGGGAAAAATTATATCTGTACCTCCGGAAAAAATACAATTACAGTAAACAGGGATGGTTCTGTATTCTCTTGTCAAAATCTTGTTAATTATCCTGAAACCAGCATTGGCAGCGTCATGTCGGATTTTTCTCCAATTAATCATGCGAAATTTCAGGCATTAGATGTCGATTTTCTTAATGAATGCATGAAATGCTGGTTGAGGTACCTTTGTAGTGGTGGTTGTTATGCAGAGAAATATATTGAAAACAAGTCGATAAAAAAGACCATTCCATTAAAATGTAAAATGATTGAGAACTACTGGTTGCACATTATAAGATTTTACCTGAAGATAACTTCCAGAAAGGATATTAATATTGATCATTTTTTAGCTACTAGTGAAAATATCAAAATCCATGTTTAGGTCTGCATCATGTTTAATCGTATCATTGTTAGTGTTTTCGGGGCTCTTCGGAAATGAATTCAATATTGACAGGTATGATATTAAGGTTGATCTCGATTCGTCATACAACAGATTAGTGATCAAGGCCACCTTGACTATTAATCAGGTCAGATATACCAATCTTAACTTCAATTTCTCCGATAAATATACCATTGACAGTGTTTCGGGAAGGACTATCTTACAGGTGTCACGTGTAAATTCCAGAATGATTGCCCTGAAGATAATCAGACCTGCCCCTTTTGTATTTTCTATTTACTATCACATTTCTCTCGACTCCGTGATCACAGATAACAAAATCATAAACCTTCTGAGGAGTGATAGGTGGATCCCCTGCCAATATGACAACATCAGTAAATACAACATAAAGATTTCAGTCCCTGATTCTTACTGTGTACTTGTTACTGATGATCCATCTTCCAGGCAAGAGGTGCTTGGAAATAGTATCTATTGCTGGAAATTAAAGCACATTGCAGATCTTCCATTGATCATCTATAAAAGATCAATGTTCAGCCAGTATAAGGTTGACAACAATGGTACGGAAATTACTTTCCATTATTTCACCAACGACGAGGCCACGATACAGTCGATCATGACCAATGTTTCAGTCAGCTTTAACTATTATAACCAGCTTTTCGGCCGATATCCCCACACCTCATATGATTTTGTAGAAATACCTGGTTGCGGATATGCGCTTTCCTATGAAGGCGGTGCCCTGATCGGGAGTAACCTTATTTACTGGTATAAGGAGCATGAGGATATCAGGTACTGGCCCGGACATGAGCTTTGTCACCAGTGGATCGGATGTGGAATCCGTTTTGAACTTGCAACCGGTGATTCACTTCGGGGTTTCATTGAAGAAGGCCTGACGCAATATTTGTATCTGAAATCAATGGGGAAAGAGTTCCTAAACAAATCCATCAGCCAATATATTGAGAAATACAACAACGAAATTTACGGAAGCATTGAAGATGTACCTGTCACCCGGGATATGAAATCTAAGATTTTATATTTGAAAGGTCCTGTCATATTTCATTCTATCGCACGCTCCCTTTCTGAAAAAAAATTCGACACCTTTATTAAAAAAATGTTCAACGAGTATAATGATCGGATTATCAACAGTAAGATTTTCTTTACGGAATTGAAAAAGTACCATAATCCCGGCGAAGTGATACTTTCATTAATCTCGGAACATCATAAACAACTCAAACTGCTACAACCATGACAGTGGAATATCAAATTTTTAAAGCGAAAAATACAAATTATGCTTTTTTCCCGTCGAATCTTCAGCTAAGCCGCGTTAATACAAAACAATTGAACAGGGTAATTTCACAACCGGAAAATCTCAGGCTTGATCCTCCCAAATTAAAGACGGTTTGTGGAGATATCATCAATAATCTGATTCTTAATATTTCTGGTGCGTGCAATTTGCGATGTAAATATTGCATCATTTTCGGAAATACCCGGCAGGGATCTCTTTTGCATATGACTTTTGAAACAGCCAAGACCGCGATTGACACCTTTATTGCTGAAAATCCTGCCTCCAATGGTTTTGGGATCGTCTTCTTTGGAGGAGAGCCCTTGTTAAACGAAAAAGTAATAGAAAAAGTTTTGGATTATTGCCGGGAAATCAGTTTGGTCACTGAAAAACAGGTTTCATTTTCTTTGGTCACCAACGGAACGATATTAACGAAACCCATTATTGAGATGATCAGAAAGTTTTCTGTTAAACTTTCGATCACTATTGACGGCGACGAAAGAAATCATAATTTGAACAGGGATTTTAACAATGGGAAGCCTACGTATGCGAAAATTAATAGAAATATCTTATGGCTCCAGGACGAGGGTATTCCTTTTGAATTGTGTGCCGGAATCACATACGAAACAAGGGATTATGTGAAGTTTTTTAAGACCCTTGAGAGCTTTAGGGTACCATTCAGCTTTGGTTTTATTCAGAAAAATATTTTCGAAAAGGAAACTGGTTACAATTCACAACATCTTGGATTGATTGAAAATGAATTCGTACGGCTTATCAAATATTACATAAAAAGAATCGAATCTAACAGGTCTGTCAACTGTACGAACATGTACGATGCATTGTCGGCTATACATAACAGGGCAGCCAAAGCTGTCCGTTGTACGGCAGGGAAAAATGTAATTACGGTCAACCCTGATGGAACAATTTACAGTTGCCAGTTTATTAGTAATATACCTTCCGCATCCATTGGTACTTTATCGGAAGGAATTGATTGCCAGAAACGAAGTGAATTTTCAGCTATACCTTTACAACAAAGCCCCGAATGTTCATCGTGCTCAATCAGACTTTTTTGCGGAGGGAGCTGTTTTGCCGATAATTATATAGTAAATAATGCTTTGGATATCCCCGTAAATTACAGCTGCCGTTTGATGCACATAGAATGGGAGGGATACATCAATCTATATTTGCACACTTATCAAAGTTTTTTTTGAAACATTGAAATTCAATTTTTTTTACCAATTAGATGCAAGAGATTGCGGACCGGCCTGCCTTCGGATGGTTTCGTATTTTTATGGAAATAAAATTTCCTTTGACACATTACGTGAAAGATGTTTTATCACAAAAACCGGGGTTTCACTTTTAGGCATTAGCGAAGCGGCAGAGTCGATTGGGTTCAGGTCGACTGGATTAAAAATATCCTTTGATCTATTAAAGAAGGAAGCCAGTTTCCCCTGTATTGTTTATTGGGAGAAGCATCATTTTATTGTGCTCCTTAAGATTAAAAAATCAAAAGTAATAGTTGCCGATCCATCGCTCGGTATTATCAACTATTCATACGAGGAATTCTTAAAGGGATTCAGTATAGCGCAGGACGGTGAGGAAACCGGAATTGTCTTACTTCTGGAACCCGGAAGCGATTTTTATACGAATATTGAAACCGATCAAAAAGCCACTACATTCTCCTATTTGATCAAATACCTGAAGCAGCATAAAGGATTTGTTATGCAATTGTTTCTGGGAATGTTATTGGGGCTGATTCTTCAAATGATCTTCCCGTTTCTGACCCAAGCCATTGTTGACAAAGGTATTGGCAACAGTGATGTGTCATTTATCATAATTATCCTTATCGCACAGCTTATCCTGAATGTAAGTAGGACGATTATTGATTTTATCAGAAACTGGATCATTTTGCATCTCAGCACAAGGATCAATATATCACTCCTATCTGATTTCCTTAGCAAACTGATGAAACTTCCGATAGGTTTTTTCGAATCAAAAAGACTTGGTGATCTGGTTCAGAGAATGGGTGACCATCAAAGAATACAAGTATTCATTACCGGCTCAACTATTAATGTTATTTTCTCTCTTTTATCACTCTTGATCTTGGGCATCGTTCTCCTTATTTACGATTACAGGATTTTCGGGATTTATTTTCTCGGAAGTACACTATATTTTCTGTGGATCAGGCTTTTCATGCCACAGAGACGAGAAATCGACTACAAACGGTTTGGTCAGATGACTGAACAGCAAAACAACATTTATCAAACCATAACTGGCATGCAGGATATTAAGCTGAATAACTGTGAGCAAAATAAACGCTGGAAATGGGAATATATCCAAGCACGGCTATATAAATTAAACATTAAAAGTTTGAATATAAGCCAGTATCAGCAAACAGGCGCTCTACTCTTTTCCGAATCAAAAAATATTATTATCATATTTTTTTCCGCCTATCTTGTTATAAAAGGTGAAATTACATTGGGCGTTATGATGAGCATTCAATTCATAATCGGGCAACTAAATTCGCCGATTGATCAACTGGTCAATTTCTTTCAGTCGGCCCAAGATGCCAAGATCAGCATGGAAAGGATCAGTGAAGTAATCATGAAGGATGATGAAGAGTGTTCCACTTCTTTTAAGATGAATGAACTCCCAAAAACTAAGAGTATAATTATACGGGATTTATCTTTCAGGTACAGTAGTCAAACCCCAATAGTATTGAAGGATATCAATTTTACCATCCCTCAGGGAAAGGTTACGGCTATCGTTGGGGAGAGCGGAGGAGGGAAAACAACGCTAATGAAACTGATATTGGGATTCTATCCCTGCACAAAAGGGGGTATATATATTGGAGAAACAAGTTTATCGGATATAAATATTCGGACTTGGAGAAACAATTGTGGGACTGTATTGCAGGACAGTTTCATTTTTTCTGATACAATTGAGGAAAATATCACCATCAGCTCGCAATTTTATAATAAAGAAAGGTTATACGGTGCAATCAAGATTGCGAATCTGAATAATTTCATTGAATCTCAACCACTGGGTTTAAACACGAGAATCGGGATGGAGGGATGCGGGATCAGCGAAGGGCAGAAACAAAGAATACTAATTGCTAGAGCGGTATATAAGAATCCAGACTTTCTATTTTTTGATGAAGCCACCAATTCACTTGATACCAGGAATGAAAATATTATAATGTCGAATTTTACTCGGTTTTTTGCAAAAAAAACGGTCCTAATTATTGCACACCGGTTAAGTACAATAAGAAAGGCAGATCAAATTGTGGTTTTGAAGAACGGCAGTATGGTCGAAATAGGATCGCACGAAGAACTACTGACTAATAAATCATACTATTTTGAATTGGTTCAAGGACAATTAATGCCAAATATCGATTTTAAGCATGGATGACAATCTACCGATTCATTGCGATAAAGTGAATGATATTCTTAGACGCAATCCATTATGGATTTCTAAAATAGGTTTATTGTTTCTTTCAGTTTTTTTATTTTTGTTTTTATTCTTCAGTTTTATCATAAAGTATCCCGATACAGTCAAGGTCCCGTTAAAGATTACATCAGAGACCCCTCCCCTGCCCATTATATCAAACAACAACGGAATCATCGAATTATTACTTGTTCATGATGGGCAGGAAGTCTGCGAAAATCAATACCTAATTGTATTGCAGAATTCTGTCAACTTTGTTGAGATATTGACCCTGAAAAAACTATTATTAAAAACATCTCTTGATACATTGTTGCTTACCAATTATCAACAGTTAGGCCAACTCCAGGGCACCTATAATGAACTAATAATTGAATTGAAAAAAAGAAAAAAATATGTAACGCTTAATTTTAATAAAACAAAAACACTTTTTATCATCGATCAAATTAACATATTAAAAAAATACGCAGACAATCTAAAAATGCAAAATGACATTTTGGATCAGGATTTGATTCTGGCAAACAATCAGTTTCAACGTGATTCTTTCTTGTATAAAAATAGTATTACTTCAAGTGCAGATTATGACAAATCCGTTAGTAGTTTGTTATTATCAAAGTTTAAATATTTCAGTTCGAAAATCGACTTCTATAACGTTAGTTTACAAGTATCAAAACTCGAGGCGCAAAAAGCTGATTACCTTTTACAAGATCAAGAATCAATTATTAATATGGATATTAATATTCTTTCACTGAAGAATTCATTAATCAACCAAATTCAGGTCTGGGAACAAACAAATGTTCTGAAAAGCTCAATCGCAGGGAGAGTTGCATATCATAAAAACTGGACAGTGAGAGAATCTATAATCTCTGGTGAGAAAATCATTTCCATAATACCAACCCATTTGGCGACCCCCTTATGTCGGGGAACAATCGAAACCTCTGGTGCTGGAAAGGTAAGAATGGGGCAAAGGGTCAATATCAGCATTGAGAATTATCCATCTATAGAATATGGCATGATAAAAGGAGTCGTAATGGGGGTTTCTGAAATTCCTTCGGAAAACAAGTATTTGGTTGAAATTGCATTGCCCAAGGGGTTGATCACCTATTATGGAAAGAAAATACCGTTTAAATACGATATGGTTGGAACCGGGACAATAATAACTGAGAACTTGACATTATTAGATCGAATATTGAATCCGATAAGATCCTTGCTAAAAAATGTGTAATTGTTGTACAATTGAATGGCTTATCTTTTTAAGTATAGGACACCCTTTTTACTGTTTAAACTGTATAGTTTTTTCAGTATAGGTCATGTGGAACAACTTTACTCATGATATAACCATTTCAGTCTGAAAATTGAATTTGTATAGCTAATTTAGTACAATCAAATAAACATGTATAGTCATTTCAGTATAAACCCTTTTAACTGTATAGTTTTTTCAGTATAGGTCAAGGACGGGACCCACTTGGGTGCTTATTAAAAAGATAGAGAAGGCTTAGAGAAGACTTAGTGGAGCCTTAGACGGGAGAGCAACTTATTTGAGGTTCAATATTTGGCTGGTTATATTTCCCGGTCTGTCGGTCACAGTTACCTTTATCGCGCATCCTGGCTTTAATAAATGAGCTTTCTGCACGGGATACGTAAAGATATCATGGAGATCAGACCACAAAGCCGAACCCGACTCAATGACGCTGCCTTTGGTTGATAAAATTTCGACAGCCACTGCTGTGATACAAAATTCATCATCGGCATCCACCTCGATTGATCCTTTCGTACCGGATACTGGCTGCTTATAATTTATACGCCGAATGTTGGGCGGATGGTAATAATCGCGGATAGCCAACTGGTAAACCCCGATATTGGGATGGTCCATTTTCTTTTTCCATTTTGGCAGCGTCTGCTCATATTCAGCCTTTTTCTCCGGATCGCTGAGTACTCCACGGGCATAATTCTTTGCTTCTTCAATCCGTGTCAGGTGCGTTTTTTGTTGTGACGACCATATTCTTCCTGAAATATCAGGCAACGAACGGACGATCCCGTTCGACTGGATGACCATGTTATTGACTTTACCGCTGTAATGTCGTAAAAGTATATTCGATATGTTCCTCGCCATATAAACCCTGGTTTACAACATAGCCATATATGACCTTCCGATGACAGAAAAGGTTGCCTCAGGAGAATTAAATAATTTCCCGCGTTCCTTCTGCGGGTTCGCCCAGGTAGAAATCGGCTTTCAGACCAGTTTTTTCAAAATAGGCTTCACCGACGGTTTTGATGAAATGATCGATCCGATCGGATCGCACGAGACTGACCGTGCATCCGCCGAAGCCGGCACCGGTCATGCGTGAACCAATTACACCATTTACTTTTTGGGCTTCCGCAACCAATGTATCGAGTTCAAAACCTGTGACTTCGTAATTGTCGCGCAACGATTCGTGGGAAGCATTCATCAGGGCGCCGAAACCGGAGAGGTCGCCTTTCATTAGCGATGACACGGAATTCAGCACGCGCTGGTCTTCTGAGATCACATGCCGGGCACGCCGGCGGATCAGATCATCGTCAATGACATCCTGAATTTTATAAAATTGCATGAAGCCCACCTCACCCAAACGCGTCAGCTCCATCGTTCTGCTTAACGCTTCGACAGCGACCATGCATTCAGCCACGCGTTCGTTGTACTTTGAATCGGCCAACCCGCGCTTCTTATTTGTATTGGCTATGACCAGCCGGAATCCGTTCAGTTCCAAAGGAACCAGTTTGTATTCGAGGGTGTGACAATTCAGAAAGAGCGCGTGATCTTTCGCTCCCATTCCGACCGCAAACTGATCCATAATACCGCAGTTTACGCCCACAAATGCATTCTCGGCCCGTTGTGAAAGCTTAACGAGGTCGATCATGGTCAGATGGTCGGCGCCAAGGAGTTTTGAGAGGGCGTAGGCCGTCACCATTTCGATGGAAGCCGATGAGGATAACCCGGCGCTGTTCGGAATATCACCCGAATAGAGCATGTCGAACCCGGTTGCGGCTATGTTCAACTGTCTGAACTGATCAAATACGCCGAGGGGATAATTCACCCACTCTTTCCCCACCTTATTCCCCAGTTCCTGTAATGGAATGTCGGCCTGGTAATCCATATTGACCGATACGAGTCTTACCCGGTCGGTATGGTTTCGACGGATTAACAGGTAGGTTCCATATTGCAAGGCGCAGGGCAGTACGAATCCTCCATTGTAATCGGTATGTTCGCCGATCAGATTCACCCTGCCCGGGCCGAAAAAACAACGGGGATTATCGTCTGAGGAACCAAACCGTTCCCGGAAAAGGCGTTGAAGTTCACTTATATTCATCTGATTCGGGGATTGCAGGTTTTATGATCTTAAAATGGTATTTTTGCACATTCAATCTCAAAGGCATGGTGCACAAATGTAATACTCTTCTGCTGATATTTTTATGGGTCTCTGTTTTTTATTCAAACGCGCAGGATCAGAACAAGATCATGCTCGACGGCGACTGGCAATTCCGCAAAGCCGGCACCAAGGAGTGGCTTCCAGCCCGCGTCCCGGGAACCGTCCATCAGGACCTGATCCGGAACAAATCGATCCCCGATCCCTATTTCGGGGATAATGAATCGAAGCTGCAATGGATCGGTGAAATCGGTTGGGAATACAAAAAGACCTTTGAATACCGGGAGGATAATTTCCAATGGCGTAACATCGATCTGGTATTCGACGGGATCGATACTTACGCGAATGTATATCTCAACGACACCCTGATCCTGGTCGCGAACAATATGTTCCGCAAATGGTATGTAAATATCAAACTCTTACTTCATATCGGGACAAATACCCTCAGGATTCAATTTCCGGCCATTGAATCGCAGATAAAAACGGAATACAAGAACCTGCCGTTCAAACTACCCGGAGATGAAAAAGTGGTCTGCCGGAAAGCCGCCTATCATTTCGGCTGGGACTGGGGCCCAAAGCTTGTCACAAGCGGAATCTGGAAGTCAGTTTATCTCCGTCATTGGAATTATGTCAATGTTTCGGATGTGAACATAATTCAAAAATCGCTTACCGACTCGCTTGCCCGCATGTCGGTAGTCTATACCCTGTATGCCACCCTGGCCGATTCGGCCAATTTCAGGCTTTTTATCGACGATATCGAAATTCTGAACAACAATGTGATGCTGACCAAGGGGGTCAATGTGATCCGGGGTGACTTCACCATCCTGAATCCTGAATTATGGTGGCCCAATGGTATGGGTAATCCCAAACTGTATAAATTCCGGTATGATGTATCTTTCGGTGCAAAAGTCGTCGGAATCGGCAAAAAAAAGGTCGGATTACGAACCGTGGAACTGGTACGGCAGCCCGATTCTGTGGGAACCTCCTTTTATTTCAGGATCAACGGCAAGCCGGTATTTATCAAGGGGGCTAACTACATTCCCCAGGAAGTATTCCTTCCGGGCTTGACCGACCGCCATTATTACCGGTTGCTCGGTGATGTCAGGAAGTCAAATATGAATATGCTCCGGGTCTGGGGAGGCGGAATTTACGAGAACGATATCTTTTATGACTTGTGCGACGAATACGGGATCATGGTCTGGCAGGATTTTATGTTCGCCTGTGCCATGTATCCCGGAACAAAATCATTTTTTGATAATGTACGCGACGAAGTGGCTCAGAACATAGTGAGGTTGCGTCGTCATCCCTCCCTTGTTATGTGGTGTGGAAACAATGAGATCGATGAAGGATGGAAGAACTGGGGATGGCAGAAACAGTATGGTTATTCGCCACAGGATTCGGCGGCGGTATACAAGGATTACCGCACCCTCTTCGACTTCATCCTTCCTGCCCTTCTCCGGCAGTTGGACACCCTCCGTCCTTACATCCCGTCCTCTCCCCTTCACGGCTGGGGACGACCTGAAAGCATGACAGCGGGCGATTCCCACTATTGGGGCGTTTGGTGGGGAAAAGAGCCTTTTGATATCTTTAACAAAAAGGTTGGCAGATTTATGTCGGAGTATGGATTTCAAGGTTTTCCCGATCAACACACCATTGATGCCTTTACCAAACCTGAAGACCGGTTTACCGGTTCTCCCGTCATGAAAGCCCATCAGAAACATCCTACAGGTTATGAGACCATTGACACGTACCTGTTGCGGGACTATAAAAAACCCCGTGATTTTTCGGCTTATGGATATGTAAGCCAACTCCTTCAGGCCGAAGGCATAAAGACAGCCATTGAGGCACACCGGCGCAACAAACCCTATTGCATGGGAACCCTCTACTGGCAATTAAACGATTGCTGGCCCGTTGTTTCCTGGTCTTCTCAGGATTATTTCGGCAGGAATAAAGCGCTGGGGTACCGGATCCCGGAACTTTTTCAGAAAGTGGTGGCGTTACCGACACTGGAAAACGGCCGTATTAAAATTTATGTAAACTCTGATGACACCTCCATGGTACAAGCAGTGATGACGGTGAAAGTTATTGACTTTGATGGAAACGTATACAACGATGAAGGGTTTGCAATCGAAATCCCGGCCAACTCCTCACTCGTATACTACGATACCTTACAAACGCACTTGCTAAAAAATCTCAATCCAAACCGCACAGCCTTGTTGGTGACTCTCGACGGGGGCATACACGACTTCAGAACCAGGAACCTGCTCTATTTTGTTGCGCCGAAGGACCTTATACTGCCCGTTCCTGAAATTCGTAAATCGCTGAAATCAACAGAAGGAGGGTATTTTCTTACGATTTCGTGCGAAAAGTTGGTAAAAAATGTATGGCTCTCGAGTCAGGCGCCCGGAACTTTTTCGGATAACTATTTTGACCTCCTTCCCGGTGAGAAAAGGGAAATCTTCTTTTCGACTTCTGCAGAAAATAACCTGACGGAGGATTCGGTGACCATAAAAAGTTTGATTGACAGCTACTAATTTTTATAAGATGAATCCTACACTAATTCGGGCCCTGACGTGCCTTATGGCCCTTTTCTCCATCGGTTCCTTCGCCCAACAAAATGTTTTTTTCACCGACTATGTCAACCCGCTGATCGGTACCGGGGGACACGGGCATACTTTTCCGGGAGCCACCGTTCCTTTTGGAATGGTACAGGTGAGCCCCGACACCCGATTGGAAGGTTGGGACGGCTGCTCAGCCTACCATGGATCCGATTCTGTTATTTACGGATTCAGTCATACCCACCTCAGTGGTACCGGATGCTCCGATTATGGTGACATACTGATTATGCCGTTCACCGGTAGCTATGATCTGAACAAGGGTTCGGTTGCCGCGAAATTCAGGAAAGATGATGAGGTTGCTACTGCCGGAATCTATCGGGTCGGATTCCCCGAAAAGAAAATCCGGGCAGAGGTCACCGCGACCCTTAGATGCGGGATGCACCGGTACACTTTTGAAGACAGTGAAAACGCCGGAATCGGACTTGATCTCGAACACCGTGATAAAGTGTTGGAATCGGCCTTAAAGATCAGGGGGAACAACGAATTAGAGGGATACCGGGTTTCGCAAGCCTGGGCTGAAAAACAGATGGTCTATTTTGTCATCAGGTTCTCTGAGCCATTCGATTCCTTCGAAGTCTCCGACAACGGGCAGGTATCATCGACACTTACCGAGTTTACCGGTACAAAAATCAAAGCAAGCTTCAGATTTACCCATAAAAAAACGGTGGTGGTAAAGGTTGGAATCTCGGCAGTCAGCGCCGACGGTGCCCGTCAGAACCTCGACGCAGAGATCTCCGGCTGGGATTTCGATCTGATCGCGAACAAGGCTGCATTTGCATGGAACAGCGCTCTCGAAAAGGTAAAGGTAACCGGCGGCACCCATGATCAACAGGTCACTTTTTATACTGCGTTGTACCACACCATGACCCAGCCCAATCTATATTGCGATGTTGATGGCCGGTATCGCGGACGTGACCTTCAGGTCCATGAAAACCCAGGTTTCGATTATTATACAGTCTTTTCACTGTGGGATACATACCGTGCAGCGCATCCGCTGTATACCATTCTTGAACAGAAACGAACCACCGATTTCATCAATACGTTTCTGAAACAATATGAAGAAGGAGGGATGTTGCCGGTATGGGAACTTTCGGGAAACGAGACGGATTGTATGATCGGCTATCATGCCGTACCGGTCATTGCCGATGCGTATCTGAAGGGGATCGGCGGGTTCGATGCCGAAAAAGCCCTGGAGGCCATGAAGCACAGCTCCAACCAGGATCGCCTGGGCTTACAATATTACCGGACGAAGGGTTATATTCCTGCCAACAAGGAGCGCGAGTCGGTTTCCAAGACCCTGGAATATGCCTATGATGACTGGTGTATCGCGATGATGGCCAAGGCAATGAACAAGACTGACGATTATAAAACATACCTGATCAGGGCACAGAATTATAAAAACGTTTTTGATAAAATGACCCGGTTCATGCGGGCGAAATCGAATGAGACCTGGGTATCCCCTTTTGATCCGGCAGAAGTCAACTTTAATTACACCGAAGCCAATGCATGGCAATATAGTTTTTATGCCCCTCAGGATCTGGCAGGGTTGATGATGCTTATGGGAGGAAAGGATCAGTTTGAAAAAAAACTGGATGACTTGTTTACTGCCGATGCCAGAACAACAGGTAGAAATCAGGCTGATATAACCGGTTTGATCGGACAGTATGCCCATGGCAATGAACCCAGTCACCACATGGCTTACCTGTACGATTATGCTGGCGTTCCCTGGAAAACACAGGAGATGGTTCACCGTATTTGTCGCGATTTTTACAAAAACAAACCTGATGGATTGATCGGGAACGAGGATTGCGGGCAGATGTCGGCCTGGTACGTTTTCAGCGCAATGGGTTTTTATCCGGTGACTCCCGGATCAGGCATTTATGCTATGGGGACTCCCCTTTTTCCCAAGATGGTGCTTTCCCTTGAAAATGGAAAAACATTCACGATTCGCGCCAACAACCTCGACAGCAATAATTTTTATATTCAATCGGTATCATTGAACGGAAAACCGCATACCCGGTGCTATCTCAACCACGAGGAAATCATGAAGGGAGGAGAACTTTCTTTCAACATGGGGCCCCAACCCAACAAAGCATGGGGAACCGGTTATGGAGCCTTCCCAACAACTTACATTCAGGATTATGCCATAACTCCTGTTCCGGCGTTATATCAAGCGACTCCGACTTTTATTGACTCCACATTGGTTATCCTGTCATGCGCACTTCCCGGCATTGAAATCCATTATACCCTCGACGGGTCGGAACCCACCCTGAAATCGTCCCGGTATCTGCGCCCGATGGTCATTCGGAAAACAACCACCCTCAAAGCTTGCGCGATAGGTAAAGATTCGCCTAAGAGCCTCCCTATCGAAGCCAGGTTCATAAAGATCCCAAAGGACCGGAAGATTGAGTTGAAAACCAAATATGCAAATCAATACAGCGCCGGCGGGGATCTTGCACTCATTGATTTTCTACGGGGAGATAAAGATTTTCATACAGGGTTATGGCAAGGATATGAAGGTGTTGATATTGTTGCGACTGTTGCCTTTGATGAAATCAAATCCTTTAAGAAAATTTCCCTGGGCTGTTTGCAGGACCAGCGGTCATGGATTTTCATGCCCCTTTCCGTGACCTTTTTCATTTCCGTTGATGGGAACACATTTGAAGAGGCCGGAGCTGTTGTGAACGATATTGACGAGCGCAATGAAGAGATCGTGATCAAAGATTTCACGGTTAACCTCAAAGGTAAAAAGGCAAAATACATCAGAGTCATAGCAAAAAACAGGGGTATTTGTCCCGCCTGGCATCCGGGAAAGGGAGAAAAAGCCTGGATTTTTGCCGATGAGATCATCCTCGAAAACTGATGTCCGGGAAGATATATTCATGAAAAAAGACGTTTCGTCCGACCTGATCCTGCTTCTGGCCGCCATCATCTGGGGCTTTGCCTTTGTAGCCCAACGGATCGGGATGGATTATGTCGGACCGTTTACTTATAATGGCGTCAGGTTTGCATTGGGGACGCTGGTCGTTGTACCAATTCTGTTTATTCGGATCAGGAAAAAGAGGGAATTGATACGTACTGGATTGTCCATTCCACAATGGAAAATCGTTGCAGGATCCATTGTGACAGGGGTATTGCTCTTTGGCGGCGTTGCCTTCCAGCAAGTCGGCCTTCAATATACGACAGCCGGGAAAGCAGGATTTATAACAGGATTGTATGTTGTTCTTGTTCCCATTTGCGGACTGTTAATTGGCCGACGAATGCGATGGCCTATGTGGGCAGGAGCCATCTTATCATTGATTGGACTGTACTTTCTGAGTATAACCGGTACTTTGGCCATCGGCCGCGGCGATCTGCTTGTTCTTTTCTGTGCGATAATATTCACTTTTCATGTACTTTTCATCGCCTGGCTATCACCTCTGATGGATAGTTATGCACTGGCTGTTATCCAGTTTTCGGTTTGCACAGTTTTGAACCTGATTGTTGCATTTGTTACGGAGCCGGTTCTGATGGAAACCATCCTTCAAGCCTGGATTCCGATTGCTTACGGGGGCGTATTGTCCGTAGGAATAGCTTATACCCTTCAGGTCGTGGCGCAAAAAACCGCGCATCCCGCCTATGCTTCCATTATTCTTAGCCTGGAGGCAGTATTTGCTGTGATCGGTGGCTGGATGATCCTGCATGAAGCGTTGACCCAACGCATGATCCTGGGATGCGGACTTATGTTGTCAGGCATGGTAATGGCACAGATAAACACGGTGAAGCGTGAAGTGGTAAGATAAATCTCCGGTTAAGTAAAATATAGTTTTGAAATAAAATAAATAACCCGAATATGAAAAACCATCTTTTTCTTTCAGTTTTATTCGCAACGGCACTTTTATGCCAACCCACGCTGGTTTCAGCACAAAAGTCCAATGACGGAATAAAAAGTGAATCGGCTTCTCAATTTACCTTTAAAGAGTATTTTACCGACAAGACGCTTCGGATCGATTACCTGCTTGCCGGGGATGCCAGCTCGGAGATTGTTTACTTTTCCGGTATGCGGGAGGAACCACAATGGGGCGGGCCTCATAATAACCTGATCGATCCGTTTGGGTATGGTACTTACCGCTACATGGCCTACGATTCGGCATCGGGAAAACTGATCTTCTCACGAGGATACAGTTCCCTGTTCCAGGAATGGAAAGGAACACCGGAGGCTAAAATCATGAAACGCGCATTCTCAATGGTTGCCGTAATGCCATTTCCACAACGCACCATCCGGTTTGTTATTGAAAAAAGAAATTACAACTCCAACCAGTTTGAGTCCATCTTTGAAAGAATCATTGCACCCACCGACTACTTTATCACAAAAGAAAATATCCATCGTTACCCGGTTACGGACATATACCATTCAGGAGATCCGGCCAACCATGTCGACATTGCCTTTCTTGCAGAGGGATATACGACTCTGGAGATGGACAAATTCAGAAACGATGCCCGAAGCATGTTCGATTATTTCATGACCGTTCCACCCTATAATGGAATGAAAGACCGGTTCAATTTCTACGCGATCGAAGCGCCTTCGGATGAATCGGGCGTGACCATTCCCGGAAAGGATATCTACGTAAACACCAACATTCACAGCAGTTTCTATACCTTCGACATGGACCGTTACCTCACCACTTTCGATACCCGGGCTGTGTACGACATCGCTGCAAGCGCGCCATACGATATCGCCTTTGTTCTGGTCAACAGCAAGCGTTACGGGGGAGGTGGATTTTTTAACCATTACGGACAAAGTACGGTCGATAATAACCTGTCAAAGATCGTGGCCATCCATGAATTCGGACACACCTTTGCCGGACTGGCTGATGAATACTACAACTCTGAAGTAACTTACTCCGATTACTACAACCTTCTGTTTGAACCCTGGGAACCCAACATAACGACCCGGGTAAACTTCGATTTGAAGTGGAAAGACAAAGTCGATGCCGATACCCCAATTCCAACGCCAAGGGAGGATAAGTACAAAAACACGGTTGGTCTGTTTGAAGGTGGAGGATATTTATCGAAGGGGATATACAGTCCGATGATGGATTGCCGCATGAAATCGAACGAAGCGCCCGGATTCTGCCCGGCCTGCCAGGAAGCAATCCGCAGGATGATCCTATTTTATTGTGATAAAGAAACCACCTCAGGACATTAAAAAAGGGTATTGAAACAATGGAGGGTTTAATTTTCGATATCAGGCGCTTTTCAGTCCATGATGGTCCGGGAATAAGAACTACTGTTTTTATGAAAGGATGTCCGCTGACTTGCCAGTGGTGTCACAACCCGGAAAGCAGGCTGGGCGAACCCGAAGTTACTGTAAAAAGGCAGGTTCTGGAAGGCCGGAATATCTCTAAACCTGAAACTACAGGTTACTGGATAAAACCCTCCGATTTAATTCATGAAATTTCCCGGGACCGGATTTACTTTGAAGAATCGGGAGGCGGAGTAACTTTCTCGGGAGGTGAGCCGTTGTTTCAGCCTGATTTCCTTTCAGCGGTCCTTGAAATGTGCAAACAAAAAGGGATTGAAACGGCTGTTGATACTTCGGGTTATGCCGACCTGGAATTATTTCACCGCATCGCTCCACTTACTGATTTATTCCTTTATGATCTGAAAATCCTTGACCATGAAGATCATTTGCACTTTACCGGGGTCTCAAACGAATGCATAAAACAAAACCTGAAATACCTGATTCATTCCGGTAAGAATGTATTGTTACGTTTTCCGGTGGTGCCCGGCATATCAAACACCCGCAAGAATATTGAAGAACTAAAGGCTTTTATTTTAAACGAACTGCTTTATAAAGGAAAAACAGGTCACATTTCCTTAAAGGATCACAGGATATTTTCAGAAGGCACGATGATCAAGCCAATCCGGCTCTCTCTTCTCCCCTATCATTCAATGGCCCGGGAAAAATATCACCGGTTTCACATGACCAATCCACTGAAGGGATTACCTGACCTGCAAACCAGAGATATGGATTCTCTGAAACAAGAATTGGAATCGATGGGTCTTTCGGTCACGATAGGTGGTTAAGGTGCAAAATCGGGCTAATTATTTATTACCAAGGTACAGGGTGTAGCCGGCTGTAAAGCCAGCCGACTGACTTCTGGCTACGACAAAAGGATCTTCCAGTACATCACTCAATCCATACTGGTAATTCAATTTTATACCAACCGCCCCCGGGCCCAGCTTGTAAAAAACTCCGAACTCGGCCCGCCAGGTTACATCCACCTCGTTAAATCTCGAAAAAGGCATAAAAAACCTGCTATAAGGTCCCGAAAACAATGACCCTTCATTGGGTGCTCCGATCGCAAAATCAATTTGTGGACCGGTTGCGATCTGGATCCTGAACTGGCTGTTGCGGATTGCAAAGCGGTAACCAATGAGTACTGACAATCCGCCGTAATGCTGTCGTGCAGGAGTGTACCAGATATAACCTGTGGAATCTGTGAAGTCGACTTCTGCAAATCCCTTTTGACAATAATGAAATCCGGGAGAGAGGTAAATTCCTTTGCCAAGAGATATCTCTGTTTGAATTGCAACCTGGAGAGACCCAACATTGCTGTAAATATTCATCGAATCGAGCAGGTGATCGAGGCGGCCGATGCGGGGGTACTCTGCAACGCTGGTAAAAGTACCCAAAAAACCTGCCTGTAATCCAATGCCATTCTGAGCGCTGGCTTGACTTATCGCACAGGCGATTGCAATGAAAATCAGCTTTCTGATACGGATCATAATTATCTTGTTTTTAACGACTGTAAGAATCCTAAAAACAGATCCTGTTTGGTCGGACATCGATAAAACTATGGACAAATATACAATATCCCAGTTTTGTTATACCGAAATCGGAACTTGTCCGAAATGATTGGACTGCAGTTTATTGCGGGATTACTGCAGTAAACCGAATAAGGCTTTCAATTTTCATCAAGATGCAAATAATTCAGGATGGAATTTGCGCCATGTCTTAAATCCAATGACGGCCGTGAGTGAATACTTTTTGCTCTAAATTTGCATTCTGTGCAAGAAATGTTGTGCGAAGATTATAAAAAATCCCTTGACCATGACCGACCGTATTCAACGATTGAGAGAAAAAAGCCTGAATGCTGTGAACTGTATTTCGGCGGAACGTGCGATGCTGATCACAGAATTCTATGAGACCGGCATTGACCGTGAAGTCTCAGTTCCGGTCATGCGCGCACTCAGCCTGAATTACTTTCTCACCCATAAAAAGTTATGCTACAACGAGGGTGAACTGATTGTCGGAGAGCGGGGCCCCGCTCCAAAAGCGTGTCCCACTTTTCCCGAGATCTGCGTTCATACACTGGAGGATTTGGATATTCTGAATACCCGGAAGAAAGTTTTTTTCAAAGTCGATTCCGAAACACGCAAACTTTATGAGGAGCGGATAATACCCTTCTGGACTGGCAGGAGCAACCGCGACCGGATCATGCGGACACTGCCCGGGGATTGGCTGGATTCCTATAATGCGGGCGTTTTCACCGAATTTCAGGAACAACGGGGTCCTGGTCATACCGTTGCCGGTGATAAAATTTACTATAAAGGTATGCTTGACCTGATTGATGAAATCCATGAATCGTACCATCGAATCGATCTTTTGGAGGATCCTCATGCACTTGAGAAACAGGAGGAGCTTAAAGCTATGGAGATAGCCGCCAACGCCCTGATTATGTTTGCAAATCGTTATGCTGATTGGTTAACAGAACTCTCCGAGGACCTCCCTGCCGGCAGTATTTCTGAATATGATATGGCAGGTAATTCACTGCACTTTGGAGAGAAGTCCCGTAAAAAAACATCATCTGAATTTTCCCGACGCAAAAAAGAGCTCAGAAAGCTTGCTGGTATTTGCAGAAAAGTTCCTGCCAACGCACCGACCACCTTTCACGAAGCGCTTCAATACTACTGGTTTGTACATCTGGGTGTGATTTCTGAATTGAATCCCTGGGATTCGTTTAATCCCGGTCGTCTCGACCAACACCTCTTTCCCTTCTATCAACGGGAGATTGAAGCCGGGACCCTTACGCCTGAATCCGCAGTTGAACTACTTCAATCGTTCTGGATCAAATTCAACAACCATCCGGCTCCTCCGAAAGTGGGGGTAACAGCTCAGGAAAGCAATACCTATACTGATTTTTCACTTATCAACCTGGGTGGCATCAAACCCGATGGTTCCGATGCGGTAAATGAACTCACCTACCTGATACTCGATGTAATTGAAGAAATGAGGCTGTTGCAACCCAGTTCAATGGTACAGATATCCAAAAAAAATCCGGATTCATTCATTCATCGGACCTTAAAAATTACCAAAACCGGGTTCGGCCAACCCTCTTTTTTCAACACCGATGCTATCGTTATGGAGTTGGTCAGGCAGGGAAAAGAGATAGCCGATGCCCGGAAAGGCGGCGCCAGCGGGTGTGTCGAAGCCGGTGCATTCGGAACTGAAGCCTATATCCTGAGCGGCTATTTTAACTTGCCAAAGATCCTTGAGATCACTTTACATAATGGATTTGATCCCCGGACAGGAAAACAGATCGGGCCTGAAACAGGTTCTCCCGAAGATTTTGCCACATTCCGTGATCTCGTACATGCATTCCATCTTCAGCTCAACCATTTCATCAACATCAAAATCAGGGGTAACAACCTGATTGCACAAGCTTTTGCCCATTATCTGCCTGTTCCCTTTCTCTCCCTGATCATTGATGATTGCATTGCAAAAGCCACAGACTACAACGCGGGAGGGGCGCGATATAACACGACCTATATCCAAGGTGTCGGGCTGGGAAGCGTGACCGATTCGCTTACTGCCCTGAAGGTTCATGTCTATGAAAAAAAGACCATCAGCATGAAAGGAATGTTAAAAGCGCTTACCCGGAATTTCGAAGACTTTGATGATTTGCATGCATTGCTGCTGTTTGAGACTCCGAAATGGGGGAATGACGAAGATGAGGCTGATGATCAAGCCAGGCTGGCGTTTGATCTCTTTTTTCAAAGCGTTGATAACCGGCCCAATGCCCTGGGGGGCAGGCACCGGATCAACATGCTTCCAACCACCTGTCATGTTTATTTTGGAAGCGTCATTGGAGCCTTGCCCGATGGAAGAAAAGCAGGAATGCCACTTTCCGAAGGAATTTCACCGGTTCAGGGTGCCGACACCAAAGGCCCGACGGCGGTATTGAATTCAGCGGCAAAAATCGATCATATCCGGACCGGGGGAACCCTTTTAAACCAGAAATTTACACCTGACTTCTTTAATGACGAGACCGGCATTCGCAAAGTCTCCGCATTGATCCGATCCTATTTTAAAATGGATGGGCACCACATCCAATTCAACGTGGTGTCGGCTAAAACATTACGCGACGCTCAGAAACACCCGGAAAAGTACCGTGATCTGATCGTCAGAGTTGCAGGCTACAGTGATTATTTCAACGATTTAGGCGAGGATTTGCAGAACGAGATCATCAGGCGCACCGAACAGGGTCAGGCATGAATTTATGGGTAGTCCTATATCGAATTGATAAGGGTCTGCACAAAATAAATTCCCGCACTACAATATTCAGCAACACATTGATGCGCATTCATCCAGGTTCATCAAGATGCTATATGGTCATACTACGACTCTTTCCTGCTCTCGTTGCAGAAGTTCCATGAGACCACACAAGTCTTTTTGCAATTATTCCTGTATCTTTATCAGGACTTCTCCTTCAGGGGAATAACACCGGCCATCTCACCCAGAACATTAACCAGATCAGCGCCTGTGGGCACTACAATTTTGGCATTGTCTTTCAGCGATGTCTCCATCGCCTGTATTTTCCGAAGGATTTGTGCATTCCCGATGAAATATTTCTCAGCGGCCTCATTGACAAGCGCGATAGCCTGGGCTTCACCCTCTGCCTTTAAAATGGCTCCTTGCTTGATCCCTTCTGCCCTTCGAATTTCTGCACGTTTTTCACCATCGGCTTTGGTTTCCGCTGCCGTTGCGAAATCGACGGCAGCTATCTTTTCGTTCTCAGCCTTGACGATCTTGTTCATGGTCTCCTGAACATCCTTGGGAGGATCGATCTCCTTAAGTTCTGTCCGGATGATCTGAATACCCCAGCTCTTGGTCTCTTCCAAAAGGGTACCATGCAACTCCTTGTTAATCTTCCCGCGCTCGCTGTTGGCCGATTTAAGGGTCATCGTGCCGATAATGTTACGAAGCGTGGTTCTTGCCAGGTTCACGATCTGGTACTCGATGCTATTCACGTTATACTGCGAATTTTTAACGCTGTCCTCATCATTGTTGATCTTGAAGTAAACCTGGGCATCCACCTTAGCATTCAGGTTGTCGTTGGTAATGATCTCCTGCGGCTCAGCATTGATCATTTTTTCAGTGATGTTCACCTGGTACATCTTCTCAATCCCGGGAATGATCCAGTGAAAACCTGGCAAAGCAAACCTGCGGTATTTCCCTAAAAACTCTATAAGGCCTCTGTGTGTGGGTCTTACGATTCTGACACCGGCCAGAAAAAGAAGAATAACGATCGCTATAACGGTCGTAATGACTACATTGCTCATGGTACATTTTTTTTAAATTATTATTCCTAATATTCAGGACAAACTTAAGAAAAATCAACTATTCTCCGTATTTTCGTTGACACTTTTTAAAACCTATGCCTTATGACAATCCGTAACCTTTCTCTGATCATGATCCTGTTGACCCTTGTCGTTGCAGGATGCCAACCAAAAAGTGAAAAGACCTCCCTAAGTCCGCAGGATTCGCTGATGCTGGCGAAGGTGAATGATTTCGCAGTCGTTACTTTGACGACCGATCTGGGTAAATTGACAGAAAAAGAAAAGCAAATGATACCGCTGCTTATCGAAGTTGCCGATATCATTGACAATCTATACTGGTTACAGACTCTTGGAGATAAGACCGCTTTTCTCGATTCGATTAAAGACACGATTACCCGTCAATTCGCAGAAATCAATTATGGTCCCTGGGAACGGCTGAATGGCAATAAACCTTTTGTAGAAGGTTACGGAGAAAAACCGGCCGGAGCAAACTTTTACCCTGCTGACATGACCAAAGAGGAATTCGAAAAATGGAATGATCCCAATAAAACCAGCCAGTACACGCTGATTCGCCGTGCCGATGACCGGTCTCTTAAAGCCGTTTGGTATCATGAAGCTTACAAGGATCAGATTACCCGGGCAGCCGACCTGTTAAAGAAAGCGGCAGGATTTGCAGAGGATGCCGGACTAAAAAAATACCTGGAACTTCGGGCTGAGGCCTTCCTGACCGATGATTATTTTGCCAGTGATATGGCCTGGATGGATATGAAAACCAATACGATTGATTTTGTTATTGGTCCCATTGAAAATTATGAAGATGAGCTTTTCGGTTATAAAACTTCTTATGAAGGGGTTGTGTTAGCAAAAGACCAGGAATGGAGCAAGCGGCTCGCAAAATTCGCCTCCCTGCTTCCCGAATTACAAAAGAATTTACCGGTCGATCCCAAATATAAAAAGGAGAAGCCGGGAACCGATTCTGATCTCAACGCATATGATGTGATTTACGTTACAGGACAAGCGAATAAAGGCAGCAAGACCATCGCGATCAACCTTCCGAATGATGAAAAAGTGCAGTTGGCGAAAGGATCGAGAAGGCTTCAATTGAAAAATGCCATGAAAGCCAAATTCGAAAAGATCCTGTTGCCTATTTCGGAAGTGTTAATTGATTCAGGACAAAGAGCTAACATTAAATTTGATGCATTCTTCTCCAACGTTATGTTCCACGAAGTTGCCCACGGTTTGGGCATTAAAAATACCATTACCGGCAAAGGTAACGTGAGGGAAGCATTAAAAGAGAAGTATTCCTCATTTGAAGAAGCAAAGGCCGATATTCTTGGTTTATACATGACTACCAGACTGATTGAGATGGGTGAAATCAAAGATATTACGGTTGAAGACTGCTTTATTACATACATGGCGGGACTTTTCCGCTCGGTCCGTTTTGGCGCAGCAAGTGCGCATGGGAAAGCCAACATGATGTGCTATAACTATTTTGAAGATAAAGGAGCATTCGAACGCCTTCCCGAAGGTACTTACCGGGTGAACATGGATAAGATACGTACCGCAATGAATGAATGGGCAGCCAAGGTATTAATGATTGAAGGAGACGGTGACTACCAGGGGGCTGTTACCTACCTGGATGCCAACGGAAAGATCAGGGAGTCGCTTCAGGCAGATCTTGACCGGTTGAAAACTGCACGGATCCCAGTTGATATCGTTTACGACCAGGGGCTAAAGGTTTTGGGATTGAATTAAACTCAAACACTTTTATTTCATGTTGGTCATGCCGGGTCCGGCATAAAAGGCCTCAGGAAAGAAAGTACGTTGGCAGCGAGGTAATCGGTATTGTATCCACCTTCCATGATCACGAGAATTGGAATTTCAAGTTCGGTAATCAGTATTTCTGACAATCTGGAGTACTCTGGTGAAGTCAGTTTGAAATCGCCCAACTGATCAAATTCAAAAGTATCAACCCCCAGAGAAACAATCAGATAATCGACCCCGAATTTTATAATATCCGTAACTGCAAGCTGAAATACCGATTCGTATTCTTTATCGGTTGTTCCTGAAGGCAAAGGGTAATTGATGTTTTTTTCACTATTCTCTGCAACCGATCCCGTCAGATAAGGATAATTGTAATCGGGATCCCCATGAATAGAAACAAAAAGTATGTTCTCCTGGCGTTGTACAACATCCTGAGTCCCATTGCCATGATGAAAATCAATATCAAGAATTGCGACCTTTTTCTGACTAAATGTGGTAGCCGAACCAACGTCAATCAGATATCTTGCCGCAATAGTCGCATTGTTTAAAAAACAATATCCGCCTGAATAGTCGTACCCAGCATGATGGCCCGGTGGTCTGCAAAGGGAGAACACCACGGCATCTCCGTTCAGGAGATTTTGTGCTCCGGTCAGCGCGGTATAAGCTGAATGTCTGACAGCTTCCCAGGTACCCTTGACAATCATGGTGCAACTATCGGTCATGTAATAGCCGGCCTTCCCAACCGGACTTTTCCCGGGCGAATTTTGCCGGATACGGCCAAGGGCAAAGAATTCGGGCAAAACCCCTTCGCTCCATAATCCTGCTTCAATCCAATCATCGTAAGCTGTTTCAAGGTATTTTATATACTCCTCAGAATGAACTTTAAGAAGGTGATCGATTGAGAATTCGACCGGACGAATCACCTCAATTCCAGGCAAATCCATGAGCGCTTCAAAAATCAGTTCAGCCCGGAATGGAGATTCCCCGTAATTTTCTATATGATTAGAAATAAATTCTTTGGGAGGGTCATGCAGAATATGGTAGGGCGAATAAACAACTTTCATATATGATCCTGAATTAATCGATAATGTTGGGGTCACGCTCCCGTATATAGTTCATCAGTTCTTTTGCGATGTCGGTCACCAGTTGAATTTTACCATAGTCAAGATCCACATTGTTAAGATACTGCAGGATGATGGCATCCCCGATTCTTGATTCCGGTAATATCCCTGCGAAGAAAAATCCTAATTTCTCCAACTCGGCCGTGTATTTTGCTGAGAGCGGATCTTTCAGTTTCAGAAACAGGTTGATGGCTGCCATTCCATTAAGACAATAGTGTCGTACTGACTTACGTATTTGCTTGATCAGGTCCTGACCAAATTCCATTACGAAAATTTCGGCACAGCCTTCCAGTTCGTTAGCCCCATCGCTGATCACCGACTCCGCCCGGGTACAAACCAACTGTTCAGCAGTCGGAACCAAGTAGCGGTGATTGGCGCCAACATTACGGTACAACTTTTCGACCATTTCCTGATGGTGCGGCGGGACATAGAGATCGTAAACCAAAGGGGGTTCAAGGTACTTGAATGAAAGCAGGACACTAATCCGCTGCGTAGTATCTTCCGATATTCCCTTGAACTTCCAGGAAGCAGGACTTGTTGCCAGCAATAATCCGCAATCGTTGATCTGAAATTTGATCATTGATTTCTGTGTAAATGGATGGTTGGTAACTGCATAGGCATACATTCCTCTCAATTCCCGTTTTTTGGGAACAGTGAATAGATAATCAACCAACCGGTTCAGAGCGCCCTGTCCGCGGTATTCCACATTCACAAAAACGAAAGTAAGTTCCGCGATCACATCCTCGGGATATTGATACAGAAAGGCGGAGTGGCCCATGAACGTCCCATCGGCAGTTACAGCTACAGCAGATATCATTTCATGCTTCCTGTTCATTTCAACCAATCGTTCCGGGAAATAGATATGATCATCAAAAAAAGTATAGCCGTGTGTTTTGTAGGCACACCGTGAAACCTCTATGGCTTCCTCCTCGGCTAACGCCCTGACCGTATAATCAATTTTTTCCTTAATGACAGCAGGTTCTTTATTCCCAACCTGCTGATCGGTCACGACACCCTTTTGCAGCTCATCGGGCAAAAATTTTATCATTACCGTCTCCTTGCCCTGAGTTCCCAGGTTATGGAATTCAAGATGATCCATCACATTCTGAATCAGGTAAATACCTAAACCGGAAGTTGAAAGGTCATCGAGATTCCCACTTACCTCATATTTTCTGATGCCATCCGGGTTGAAAGGGATACCCATTTCTTTAATGATAATCCTGATACCCCCTGCGATATGATCACAAATAATATCGAAGGTCGGGTTCCCTTCATCATGGGTATGGATCATCACATTTGACACTGCTTCTTCAAGGGCAATATCAATCTTATTAAGTTCATCGCCTGTAAAGCCGATCATCTTGGCAATTTCCCTTACAAATTGCTGGACTAAATAGGAATATTCAAGCTTATTGGGAAATGTTAACTTAATGCTGTCGCCTTGTACCATAGTTTTTTGTATATAGGTTGTTACTGTATGGATAATAGAAAATCTGACAATAATCCATGTCGATAACCGGGCATGTAAATGTTTAAAAAACAAATAAAATTAGACAATAATTTCAAATTGGTTTCAGAATTTAGTATATCATTGAAGTTAAATCAAACAATTTGTTATATTTGAACAACATAAATCAGCTGATAAACGGAGAATATCACTGCGAAGCACTTACTGAATATTCAAAGGGTTTGTTACAGAAAGGTGAATAAAAACTGGGAAGAAATGGATCTGGACCGGTATTATGACACTTCTCTGGATGAAGCGCAACTTATTAAAGAATATACAAAAAGTCACTAAATCATACAACCATGTTAACCATTCAACACCAACCCGAGAATGACCTCCTGGTATTTTTGTTTTCAGGGAGGCTTGACACTGTTGCCAGTGGACCCATTGCAGGAGAAATCGGACGCAAGATTGATAATATCAGGGAGGAAGCCGGGAACATCCCTTACAGGGTTGTTTTCGATCTGAATGAAGTTGACTATATCTCATCATCTTTTATCAGGATATGTGTCAACACTGCAAAACAATCACAATTAAAGGGTTTCTCGATCATCAATTGTAAACCATTCCTGAAAAGCACATTCAAGATTTCGGGGCTCGATGCAATACTTAATGTTTCATAGCCCGACGCCCAAAATCTGAATCAGGTTACTGTTAAAAAGCCGAGGTTGTGTTATTCAACAGGAAAAGAATTCCTGCGTTTGAGGTAACCCTGATCCTTCAAATCTTGGTAACAAAATGGCCGGTTTTATCCCCGTGGATCGCCTTTCAATGGCATTTTGGCCATTTTCTCGACTTCCAGGCTCGGGAATCCGAATTCTTCAACAATTCGCCCCTTGATGAGATACACGCCGTCGCCTCTGAACGGATACTCCGTCACTGCCTTTGGAAAATGTACCGTATCGAAGAAGTGTCCGTTGACATCGATAAAAGTACCGAAATGCATCCATTCCTTCTTCACGGTCCTAACATACTTGATCGTGACAAGCAATCCCATCATCCTGCGTGTTTTACCAACATTTTCCGACATCTCATGAGCCAGGATATCTCCCCTGAATTTCGTTTCAAGGAGGTCGAAGTAGCTGTGTGATACCGGGAACCCCAGCAATTCGATTTCATCGTACACATCTGCCAGCAGGTTCTGTTCAAGAACAGGGAGCTCATATCTGCGTTGTGGTAATTGATAATTGATAATTGACAATTGACAATTAACGGGTATTTCGGAGGGTTCTGGTAAAAAATGTGAAGCCGGAACTGAGGCCTGAGGAGCGTCCATGGCAGAATGATTCAGCTTCTTCGATGCACCAGGCTTTACAATACCCTCCTGGTTCTGGCCCTTTCCGAGTAGCATGTGCGCTTCCCATAGCAATGCGGCTTTTGGTTTCCCGGTGAATCTGAAAGCGCCCACCCGAATCAGAATGATCAATTGGTCGAGGGTAACAGGCACCCTGGTGACAAAATCTTCAAGACTTCGGTAGGGGATTTCCCCGCCATTCTGTTGTCCATGATTTAGCTGCATCTCATCTCCTTTTCGCTGCCCCACAGTTCCAACTTTATACGCTCCAACCTCCAGCGCGTCTCCATTTATCATTTGCATGACGCCATTTGGCATTCGCAAATCGGCTATGCTTTTCCCCAATGCTGCCTCCAGTCCGGCCACATGAACGAAGCCCAGGAATATATCCTTTCCCTGGATACCGGTCATGTATGTACTCCGGTTCACGCAAGGCGGGTGTAGGTCTGCTCCCGAAATCTTCGCTTCATTAAAGTAGACCCAGGAGGGGTAAAATCCTCCGAAATTATTGATCACACCAGTAATGAATTCCATTGGGAAATGGGCTTTCAGGTAAAGGCTCTGGTAACTTTCAACCGCGTAGGAGGCCGAATGGGCTTTGGAGAAAGAATAACCAGCAAATGATTCGATTTGCCTCCATACCTCTTTTGTCACTTCCTCGGGATAGCCGAACTGTCTGCAATTCTCAAAGAATTTATCAACAATCCGCTGCAACTCTTTCTTCGACCGGTACTTGCCGCTCATGGCACGTCGGATCACGTCGGCATCAGCCAGATCAAGGCCCGCAAAATGGTGGCAGATCTTAAGCACATCCTCCTGGTACACCATAACCCCAAAGGTCTCTTTGAGTTGTTCTTCCATCACCGGGTGCAGGTATTTGAATTTTCCGGGATTATGAAAACGGTGAATGTATTCCTTCATCATACCTGACCGGGCTACTCCCGGCCTGATGATCGAGCTAGCGGCAACCAGGGTCCGATAGTTATCGCATCTCAGTTTTTTTAACAATCCACGCATAGCCGGGCTTTCAACATAGAAACATCCGATGGTCCTTGCACTTCTTAGTTGCTCCTTGACCAGTTCGTCCTCCCTGAACGATCTGACATTATGTACATCAATGCTAATCCCCTGGTTCTTTCTTATTAATGCTGCTGTCTCATAAATATGTCCGATACCCCGCTGGCTCAGTATATCCAGTTTTTCAAACCCGATGTCCTCTGCTACATACATGTCGAATTGTGTTGTCGGAAAGCCCTTGGGCGGAAGATCAAGCGCCGTGTAATTGGTGATGGGTTTTTCAGAGATCAGTACCCCGCCTGCGTGAATACTGCGCAGGTTGGGAAAATCCGCCATCATTTCACCCAATTCACTGATTTTGCGAATTATATGATTCTTATGTATAGCCTCTTCAGGATATTTCAGGAATGCGTCAATTTCGACTTTGGGAAGGCCGTGTACCTTTCCCAACTCCCGGTAGATCGATTTATCGCGAAAGGTCGACATGGCGCCCAACAAGGAGGTATGTTCATGACCGTATCGTTTGAAAATGTAATCGATCACTTCGTTCCGCTCTTTCCAGGAATAGTCGATGTCGAAATCGGGGGGTGAGGTTCTTTTGGGATTGATGAACCGTTCAAAATAGAGATCGAGTTCAATCGGATCAACGTCGGTGATCCTCAGGCAATATGCGACCATGCTGTTGGCCCCGCTTCCGCGTCCCACGTGATAAAAGCCGCGCGACATCGAATAACGGATAATGTCCCATGCTATAAGAAAATATGCAGCAAAACCCATTTTGTCAATTATATCAAGCTCATGCCGGATCCTGCGCATCGCTTCCCCGTTGTTGTTTCCGTATCGATAGCTAACTCCATCGTGTGCAAGTTTTTCAAGCAGGATACGGTCATCATAACGGCTTCCCGTAAAGGTCTTTTTATTTTTACATGACTTAAAATCAAAATCGATATTACATGTTTCAATGATCCGGATTGTATTGGTGAGAATCTCGGGAAAATCCTTGCACAATTCTAGCAGTTCCGGCACCCTCAGCATAAACTCGTCAGTAGCTGCAACCTGGTGTGATTCCAGCCGGGTCAGCAATACATTGTGATCAACAGCCCTGAAATTACGGTGCAGCTCATACTCTTTTTCATTCCGAAAAGTAACCGGAGCCAATAGTACCATTCGGGGAACAAGGTCCCGGTGGCGTGAAAGCAACAATGGATTGAGTTCTGAAGGGCGGATGCCAACGAAAGTGAAAGGCGAAATAGCAAAATGGCTAAATGGCGAGATAATTGATTGATTTACATTATTTTTCACTATTTCGCCATTTCGTTTTTCACTTTTCGTTTTTTCGATATTTGCCAGTGGCAATATCCAGTACACATTTCCCAATTGCTCTGGCGCATCGGGTAATGGATGACCGGTGAGGTTGTGCCGGCTCAGGAAATCGTTCAGTTCACGGAAACCATCATTGTTTCGTGCCAGTCCCACATAAAGCAACGTGTCATTGCGTCTGAACTCAATGCCCGCGATCGGTCTGATGGCTTTTTCACGACATACCGATATAAATTCCATGATTCCTGTGGAATTGTTGATGTCGGTCAACGCCATGGCGGGCGCAATATCCCTGACGACAGTTGCGGCCAGACCTGATACAGTCCGGCCAGCTGGTTCTGATGCCACGCCACAAGCCCCATTGAAATAGGCAGTAACCGCCTCGTCGACAAGCGTTTCAACCGACATCGTGCCGTAGCGGAGTGAATAGTATGAGTGGCAGTTGAGAAACATATATAAAATGGCGAAATAGCGAAATAGCGATTTGTTTTGATTATTTTTTAATCAAAGCAACGACAACAATATAATCAAAAAAATGATGGGGTGGAAGAAAAAAATATTTGTATTTTACCCGATATTTTTGTAACTTTGTTTTTAATTTTATCGGGTAAAATAATAATCTCTTTTTTTTTTATGATTCGAAGATATATTCTTGATGAAATAAAATCTCATCTGAACCAGCCCGAAATGACATTTATCAGCGGAGCAAGGCAAGTGGGCAAAACAACCCTCATGAACCTGCTGATGGATGATCTCGTTAAGAACGGGAAACGCGTGATTTCTTTAAGCCTTGATTTCGAAAACGACGAAGTGTTCTTCAGCTCTCAAGCCAGGCTGATCGAACGCATCCGCCTTGAATTCGGAGATGAACCGGGATATGTTTTTCTTGATGAGATCCAGCGCAAGGAAAATGCCGGGATATTCCTGAAGGGTCTTTTCGATATGAAGCTTCCCTGGAAATTCGTTATTTCCGGATCGGGAAGCATCGAATTAAAGGAAAATATTTATGAATCCCTTTCAGGCAGGAAAAGAATTTTCGAAGTGTATCCTGTCACATTCCATGAATTCCTTGATTTTCGGACGGGGTACAAATATTCCAAACGAGTGAAAGACTTTGTCAATCTGGACACACAGAAATCTCTCGAATTTCTCAACGAGTATCTGAACTTCGGCGGTTATCCGCGGGTGATCACATCCCAAACAATCAGGGAAAAGATTCTCACGATCAATGAAATCTTCCAATCATATATCGACAGGGATATCAGGCAAGTTATTAAAGGAGAGCAACCTGAAGCCTTTAAGAGGTTAATACGGCTTCTTGCTGCTCAGACAGGTCAAATGATCAATCTGAGTAACCTTTCGAATGAAGCGCAACAGTCTTCTCCAACCATTCAAAAAAATCTTTGGTTGGCTCAAAAGACCTATTTTATCAGGCTGATTGAACCATTTTTTAATAATCCGGCAAAAGAAATCACTAAATCGCCTGTTTTATATTTTTCCGACCATGGCATGCGAAACTTTGCCATTTCATCCTTTGGAAATATTCAAAACAGGCAGGACTATGGTTTTGCATTTCAGAATCTTGTAGGGAACACGCTGCTACAAAAACTGTACGGAACTCCGTTCACCATACATTACTGGAGAACCACCGATAAAGCCGAAGTCGATTTTGTCATTTCACGTCAAAGGGACCCGATACCTGTGGAAGTCAAATTTTCAAACCTCAATAAGCCTGCTGTTACCCGGTCGCAGCGCAGTTTCATTGAAAAATATCACCCGTCAGAGGCCTGGGTCGTTAATCTTACTTACTCCCATGTCACTGAGATCGGGTCAACGAATATCAGGTTCATTCGTTTTTTTGATCTCCCTGTTGTTCTTGATGATCTGGTTTCTTCCATTGAAAAGGTTTTTCTTGTTGAGGAATCGAGATTCCCATATGGTTTGCAAGGAAGGAAAAAAAATGGTGAAAAGCGAAAGAAGAAAAGCGAAAGACAGCATCGTACTTCTCCATAAGGAACGTTTATCCATTAATCCGTCAACCATCAAAAGGGAATACGCTTTTTAAAAATCCTTGCCATTTTGCTTTTCACTATTTCGCTACTTCGCTACCTGCATACGCCACTCCCCGCCTCACGATCTTCTGCCCGTACTTTCTCCGAATCCGGTCAAGGGCTTGGTAGAGGCTGACCATCTCCAGGTTATCGTCGAACATGTTCAGTTGGGGATTGCCTGAGATCAACCCGCTGAAGCGTACTCCGATCAGGCGGATCAGCATTCTGCGCTGGTAGAGGCGGTCGAAAAGCTCCTTCACGACCGGGATGAGCTGGTGGTCGAAAGACGTATAGGGCACCTGCTTCTGCAATGTATGCGTATCGAAATTGGAATAGCGGATCTTGACGGTAATGCAGGATGTCAGCTTTTGCTTGTCGCGCAGTTCAAAGGAGATCTTTTCCACCATTTTCACGAGGATCTCCTTCATCCGGATGATGTCGATGCTATCCTGGTCGAAAGTGGATTCGGTGCTGACCGATTTGGCTTCATGGTAAGGATAGACCGGGGTG
This sequence comes from Alphaproteobacteria bacterium, assembly GCA_009928665.1. Lineage (GTDB taxonomy): Bacteria > Bacteroidota > Bacteroidia > Bacteroidales > FEN-979 > CAIVAT01. The sequence goes on along the minus strand of SACF01000012.1, from coordinate 68,779 downwards.
GTATCAATGCCGTTGGCCTTTTCCCAGATCACGATGCCATTCTTTCCAATCACGCGTTCCATCATATCGACAGGTATCCGGCTGAGGGTGTCGATGGTCACCACCCCCATGGAGCGCAGCAAGCGGTAGGTCTTCTCCCCGATCATCGGGATCTTGCGGATCGAAAGCGGCGCCAGGAAAGGTTGTACGGCATCGCAGCCCACGAAGAGTTCCCCGTTAGGCTTGGCCTCTCCCGTTGCAATCTTCGAAACGGTCTTGTTCACAGAAAGTCCGAAAGATATTGGCAGCCCGGTATTTTTGATGATCCGTTCGCGCAGCTCATGCGTCCACTTCTGTACTCCGAAGAAACGGTCCATCCCGGTCACGTCGATATAGTGCTCGTCGATCGATGCCTTTTCATACAGCGGGGCCTTCTCGGCAATGATCTCCGTGACATCATGGGAATACTTCGAATAGCGTTCCATGTCACCTCTGACCAGGATTGCATCACCGCACAGCGCCCGGGCCATCTTCATCGGCATGGCCGAATGGACGCCGAATTTTCTCGCCTCATAGGAGCAACTGGCTACCACGCCGCGATCGGAGGTACCGCCAATGATGACCGGTTTTCCAACCAGTTCGGGGCGAACCAGGCGCTCCACCGACACAAAGAAGGTGTCGAGGTCAAGGTGGACGATATTTCGGGAGAGAAACATAAATAGCGAAATAGCTATTTTTTTTTGTTTATTTTTTAATCATTTTTATGACTACAATATAATCATTATATTTGCAGTGACCAAATTTTTAACCATGTTTTTCAGCAGCAACATAAAATTTTTACGGAAACGCAGGGAACGGACTCAGGACGACGTTGCCGTTGCCCTCGGAATGAAACGTTCAACCCTGAGCGGGTACGAGAATAACATCGCCCAGCCGGGATTTGAAGCCCTGATTGCCTTTTCGGGGTATTACAACGTGGCCATCGACACCCTCATCCGGGTTGACCTGACCCGGCTTCCTGAAAGCCAACTCCGGCAACTGGAGCGCGGGTACGATGTTTTCATCAAAGGTTCAAACCTCAGGATATTGACCACCACCGTCGGTTCCGACAACGACGAGAACATTGAACTTGTTTCGGAGAAAGCGAAAGCAGGGTACACCAGTGGTTTTGCCGATCCTGAATATATCAGCATTCTTCCTACATTCCGGCTCCCGTTTCTTTCGAAACAGAAAAAATACCGGACATTTCAGGTTCACGGCGATTCGATGTTACCTATTCCGCACGGGGCTTGGGTCACCGGGGTGTTTGTTCAGGACTGGATGACCATCCGGAGCAAGGATGCATACATCCTTCTCACCATGGACGAAGGGATTGTTTTCAAGGTTGTCGAAAACCGGATCAAAAAGGAAGGAAAATTAATCCTTCATTCTCTGAATCCCATCTATGAGCCCTTCGAGATCAATGTAACCCAGATCCGGGAAGTTTGGCATTTTGTTCATTTCATCAGTTCGCAGATCCCCGAGAATTCTCATTCTGAAACCTGTCACCTTACGCAAACGGTGAACCAAATAAAACAGGATATCAGAGCAATCCAAACCAAACTGAATATCTGACTGCCTCCCGGGATCGCGTAAAATGCTCCCAGATTGGAGGTAGACATATCTGAATCTAAGCGATTTTGCTTTCGCAAAATCACCAAGATTCAGTATAAAACTATTATATATTGAACATTTTTAATTTATATTTGTTCAAATTTTCTAACCTAAACCACCAACTCATGAAAGTCGCAATCGTAGGATCCGGATATGTAGGATTGGTCACCGGCACTTGTTTTGCCGAAGTAGGCATTGATGTCACCTGCGTTGACATCGATCGAAAAAAAATCGAGAACCTTCAGAATGGCATAATTCCAATTTATGAGCCCGGACTGGAGGAGATGGTTCACCGAAACATGAAAAAGGACCGTCTCCACTTTACAACCAGCATAGCTGAAGCACTCGAGGACTGTGAGGTCATTTTCAGCGCTGTTGGAACTCCACCTGACGAAGACGGCAGTGCAGACCTTAAGTATGTGCTCAGTGTTGCGCGTGATTGCGGAAGATTCATGAAGAATTATCTACTGATTGTCACTAAAAGCACAGTACCTGTCGGCACTGCAGATAAAGTCCGTAAAGTGGTTGCTGAAGAGTTGAAGAGCAGGAGTGTTTCCATTGATTTTGATGTGGCATCGAATCCTGAATTCCTGAAGGAAGGTGCAGCGATCGACGACTTCCTGAAGCCGGACCGGATCGTAGTTGGTTGCGACTCGCAACGTGCAGAGGAACTGATGAAAGCGCTCTATAAACCTTTCACGCTGAATGGTCATCCAGTCATTTTCATGGACATTACTTCTGCTGAAATGACCAAATACGCTGCGAATTCCATGTTGGCTACCAAGATCAGCTTCATGAATGACATGGCCAACCTGTGTGAGATTGTCGGGGCTGACATCAATATGGTCAGAAGGGGCATCGGCTCAGATTCAAGGATTGGGAATAAATTTATTTATCCAGGTGTGGGATATGGAGGCTCCTGTTTCCCGAAAGACGTAAAGGCTCTCATACATACTGCCGATGAATTCAAATACAATCTCAGGGTTTTAAAGGCCGTGGAAGCGGTTAATGATGATCAGAAGGAGGTTCTGTATAACAAGTTTGAACTACATTATAAGGGTGATCTTCGAGGGAAAACGGTTGCATTGTGGGGTCTTTCCTTTAAACCCCAGACTGATGACATGAGAGAGGCACCCTCGTTGAAAATCATTAAAAAGCTATTGGAAGCTGGCGTCAAAGTAAAAGCATATGATCCGGTTGCCATGAGTGAGGCGAAGCGCATCCTCGGCGATTCGATTTATTATGCCCCGGATCAGTATGATGCTCTGATTGATGCCGATTGCCTGATGCTGGTCACGGAATGGCCTGAGTTTAAATTCCCCAACTTCAATATCGTAAACAAGTTGTTAAAAGCGCCGGTAATATTTGATGGCCGTAACATTTATGAGATTCCGGAAATGAAGCGTAAAGGATTCATTTATTACTGTATCGGGGTTAATACATCACGTTAAATTCCGTCAACTGCCTCCCCTGTTCCATCGCCCGGAGGCATCCAGGAATCTCGATCGGTTAACTTGATAAAACATAGAAAATGATCAGAAAAAAAATACTCGTCACCGGGGGCGCAGGATTTCTGGGCTCTCATTTATGCGAAAGGCTTTTGAATGAAGGCAACGAGGTAGTCTGCCTCGATAATTATTTTACCGGACAGAAACAAACCGTCGTACACTTATTGAAGAATCCGTTTTTTGAATTGATCCGTCACGATGTTATCATGCCATTTTATATTGAGGTTGATGAGATATATAATCTGGCTTGTCCTGCCTCCCCCATCCACTACCAGTTCAATGCCATAAAGACAGTTAAGACATCGGTCATGGGTGCGATCAATATGCTCGGGTTGGCGAAGCGCACAAAAGCAAGAATTTTGCAGGCATCGACCAGTGAGGTTTATGGGGATCCGGAAGTACACCCTCAAGTTGAGAACTACTGGGGTCATGTCAATCCCATCGGGATCCGGTCGTGTTATGATGAGGGGAAGCGGATCGCTGAGACCCTGTTCATCAATTATCACCAGCAAAACAAGGTTCGCATCAAAATCATGCGGATATTTAACACCTATGGACCTCGCATGCATCCAAATGACGGGCGTGTGGTGTCGAATTTTATCGTCCAGGCGCTTCGAAATGAAGATATTACAATCTATGGCGACGGTAGTCAGTCGAGAAGTTTCTGCTATGTGGATGATTTGCTTGAAGGGATGATCCGGCTGATGAATTCGAGGGAAGAATTTACCGGCCCCGTCAACATTGGCAATCCTAATGAATTCACGATCCTTGAACTTGCACAAAAAGTGATTGGTCTGACAGGTTCCAGATCCAAGATCATTCATATGCCACTTCCATCCGACGATCCGACTCAGCGCAAGCCTGATATCACACTTGCCAGGAAAGAGTTGAGATGGGAACCAAAAGTAATGCTTGAAGAGGGGTTGCTCAAAACCATCAACTATTTTAAAACCATAATCTGAATCCTCGATCAATGAAAGTCCTTGTCACGGGTTCCAATGGTCAGTTGGGAAATGAGATCAGGCGATTGACTCCACAATTTCCTGAATTAACATTCATCCACACTGACATTCAGGAGTTGGACATCACCAGTGAAAAAGCGCTGGAAGGGTTTTTCGAAGTGGAAAAGCCTGAAGTTGTAATCAATTGCGCAGCGTACACGGCAGTTGATAAAGCGGAACAGGAGGAAACTCTGGCTTACCTGATCAACTCCAATGCTGTCGGCAACCTGGCCAGGGTTACTGCCCGCAACCAGGCGCATTTGATCCACATTTCCACTGATTATGTTTTCGATGGCAGGGGATTCAGGCCCTATACCGAGACGGATGTTGCCAACCCTGTCTCAACGTACGGGAAAAGTAAATTTGCCGGTGAAAAAATGATCCAGTCCCACGCTGTTTCCAGCACAATTATCAGAACTTCCTGGCTGTACTCTGAATTTGGTGGTAATTTCGTAAAGACCATCCTGAAACTTGCCCTGGAACATGGGAAAATCAATGTCGTGTATGATCAGATCGGATCACCGACTTATGCCGGTGATCTTGCAGAAGCAATCCTGATAATTATTCGGGATCAGCGGTTAACTGAACATGTGGAGGTTTTTCATTATGCCAATGAAGGGGCGGTCAGCTGGTTAGATTTTGCGCATGCCATCATTGAACTGACGGGAATCGAATGTACCCTCAACGCGATTGAAACCAAAGATTTTCCGCGGCCGGCTGTGCGTCCTTTTTACAGTGTTCTGAATAAAACAAAGATAAAAAACAGGCTGCAGATTGAGATTCCATACTGGCGCAACAGTTTAAAAGTGTGCCTTGACCGGCTGATGAATCAGGAATAATGAACACCGAAAATCGTTAATAAAATTATGATTAATACTGATGCTGAAATCACAAGACGGGCCCAGGGATGGCTGTCTGAAAATTTCGACGAGGAAACCCGACAAGCAGTTGCTTCGATGATGGCATCCAATCCATCTGAGCTGATCGATTCTTTTTACCGGGATCTGGAATTCGGAACCGGTGGATTGCGTGGAATCATGGGAGCCGGCACGAACAGGATGAATAAATACACCGTCGGGATGGCTACACAAGGGCTGGCCAATTATCTGAAGCGGATGTTTCCATTGATTCAGCCTGTAAGCGTGGTCGTTGCACATGACAGCAGGAACAACAGCAGTTTTTTCGCAGAAATCGTCGCCCAGGTATTTTCTGCCAACGGGTTTCGGGTTTACCTTTTCGAAGGGCTTCGCCCGACTCCGGAATTGTCATTTGCGATCAGACATTTCGGGTGCCAGAGTGGTGTTATGATAACAGCTTCTCACAACCCGAAAGAATATAACGGATACAAAGCCTATTGGGACGATGGAGCGCAGATGATCGCTCCCCATGACGAGAATGTAATCAGAGAGGTTAAAATGATCACTTCCGTCGAAGATGTTCTCTGGAAAGGAAATCCGGAGCTGGTAATCCCCATCGGGTCAGAGATAGACTGTCTGTACCTGGATCAAATTGCCGCGTTATCACTTTCGCCGGATGCGATTCAACGAAACAAAAACCTGAAGATCGTTTATACCCCTTTACACGGGTGCGGCCGTACCCTGGTTCCTGAGATTTTGAAGCGATTCGGGTTTGAAAATGTTACTATCGTCAGCGAACAAGCCACTGCCGACGGCAATTTTCCGACAGTCCATTCGCCCAATCCTGAGGAGCATGAAGCGCTGAACATGGGTATTCATCTGGCAGAGGAATTACAAGCTGATCTTGTCATGTCTACTGACCCGGATGCTGACCGGGTGGGGATTGCAATTCGAAACAACCGGGGGAAAATGATCCTCCTTAATGGAAATCAAACGGCTGCCCTGTTATTTTACTACATACTGACCCGGTGGAGTGAAAGAAAAAAGTTGACGGGTAGGGAGTACATTGTCTCTACCATCGTGACCACCCGGTTACTCTCAGAAATTGCGCGGAAGTTCGGTGTTGATTATTTTGAAAGTCTGACGGGGTTCAAATTCATTGCCGATGTCATCCGAAAGCATGAGACTGATCAGATCTTCATCATCGGGGGTGAGGAGAGTTACGGGTACCTGATCGGGGATTTTGTCCGTGATAAGGACGCCGTAAGTTCCTGTGCCATGATAGCAGAAGCTGCAGCGTGGATGGCTGATCGGGGCAAGACCCTTTTTGATCTGTTGCAGGAGATCTATCTTGTATTCGGCTTTTATAAAGAGACCCTGCTCTCGGTGACAAAAAAGGGAAAAACGGGTGCCGAGGAGATCCAGCGGATGATGTTTGATTACCGAAATCATCCTCCTGACACGATCAATAATTCAAAGGTTGTCTGCATAAAGGATTACCAGGAGCTTATCGAAAGGGATATCTTAAAGGGAACCACCAAAAAGATAGATCTGCCCATTTCCAATGTTCTTCAATTTATTCTGGAGGATGGAAGTATCATCAGCATGCGTCCATCGGGAACTGAACCCAAGATTAAATTCTATTTTGGTGTAAGGCAAAATCTTCAGTCATCCGGGGAATTCGAAATCACTGAAGAACGGCTTGACCGCAAGATCAGCGGAATCATTACCGCTCTGAATCTTAAATAGATGTGATACTTTCGTTCATACAGACACTGCTGATCCTTTTCGGAGTCCATGCCGATGTCCAGGATCGCGATCCAATGCCGGATGTTCAGGTTGAGCAATCCGACACCATTAAAATAAGAAAGGGCACCTATTTTCTTACAAAATCACTGGTCGTTGAAATTCCCGGCGACACTTTTTTTCTGGTCACAAATCAGCAAATGTTTTCAAATGATTCACTTGCGCAATTAAGGTCCAGAACATTTTATGACACCCTGTATAAAAAGCTATCACGCAAGAAAATAACCCGGCTACTTTATCCCCTTGCATTCGTGGAACCGCAACCTGTGAATCCGCTCCGGAATGAACAGGTGATTAAAAGCACCACTGATTTTGAATCATTTAAAGGTAAAATAATCCGGAATATCCGGATCGTGATTCTTTCACCTTTCGGGACATCTATATTTGACACATTACGGGTGTCAACATCCGGGGCAGGCAGAGCCCTTAACAATGTGCACATGAACACCCGAAAATTTGTCATAAAACGGAATCTGTTATTTAAGAAAGGCGATCGGATCAATCCCGCTGAGATCGCCGAGAATCAACGTATTCTGAAGGATCTTGATTATATCGATGATGCCCGGATCCTGCTTAAAGGAACCGGGATAGTGTCTGACAGTGTGGATGTCACAGTCATCGCCAAAGATGTCTGGTCGATCGGGATTGATATTCCCGGGGTGACTGTAGAAAGGATCACCGTTCGACTTTATGATGCCAATTTCCTGGGACTGGGTGATAGACTGACCGTCAATACTTCAGCAGATCTGTATCGTGCCCCGTTTTTTTTAATCAGCGGTTTATCCTACAAGTATTCAAATATCGGTGGAAGCTTCATTGATGGAATAATAGAGTATACTGCCGGAGACGAGGGTGGAAGAAATTTCATAGTAGGGCTGAACCGTTCGTTTCTAACGAACCAGACTAAATGGGGTGGAGGTTTAAACGCTGCATTTGTAAAAGATATTTATGAATTGACCGACAGCACAGATATCATATCATTTTACAACCAACAGGGGGCATGGTTTGGCAAAGCATTTCCATTAAAAAACCTTAAAAACAATCAGCGGATCATCGTTACTGCAGGAATCTACCTGAAACAGTTTACCTCCCGGCCATTGGTGACAATCGATTCCAACCGAGCCTATTACAACCAGAAACAATTTCTGACTTCAGTTTCTTTTTCCAGCAATAACTACTATCTGACAGAATATGTTTCAAAATTCGGGAAAGTCGAGAATTTACCATATGGTGCCCTTGTTCAAATTACGGCAGGTCTCGATCACACCGATTACTATTTACGATTTTATTCAGGTGTCCGGTTATCTGCGGGTAATTATTTTCGGAATTTTGGTTTTCTCGAAGGATATTTGAAATTCGGTGGTTTTTTAAATCGGACTTCCTTTGAAGACGCTGTTTTTAAGGTGAATCTAAGATATTTTACCCCGTTATACAAATCTCCCGATAAACGGTTTAAATTCCGTGCCTATCTGAATTCAGATTACAGGACCGGGATCAATCTGCGATCCAACAATCTGGATGCATATGATGCGAACCTGGATTTCAGGATCAACAAGGTCGATTACTACGATGATTTTTACGGAACTGAAATGTTTTATTCGAGAGCGATCCTTGTCGCCTTCACGCCATGGAACTTTTATGGTTTTAACTTTGCTCTGACGGCGAATTTTCAGATCGGGTTGGTCGCGCAGAAACACGAATATCTTTTTCAAGAGCCTTTTTTCAGTGGAATCGGGCTGGGCGTTCTCATAAAAAATGATAACCTTGTTTTTCCTCCTTTCCAGATTTCTGCCACCATTTATCCTTCACCGGCGGGAAATCTGAGCAGATTTCAATATTTGTTCAGCTCGGTCCCGGAAATCCAGTATTATGATTTTGTTCCCGGGGCTCCGTATGAGGAAACACTTGGAAACTGATTGTCGTTTCATATATTTGCGATAAAAAATGATCCATGAATGAAGAGCAACAATCCGGGAATGATGAACCGGTTTATTCCAGGCATGTTCTGGATTTTCTCACCGTGGCCAATGAGTACTGTTTATCGCTTGAAAAGAGCCAGCAGTATACCCGGAACGAATTGTTTTCGTTTTTACAGAAGATAGCACCCATGATCTATCTCAAGGCGGTTCTGCTCCCTGATACAGAATCGTCGGATGAAGAGGCAACCGAACATTTTGTCACCGAGGAAGAATGGGAAACAATGTTTAACGAACTGTACAGGAAATTCGGGGAAAATGACTCATTTTCGTATGTCGATCTTCGTGAAAACAGCCATCATGACCCGATAAAGGCAAGTCTGGCAGAGTGTTTCACGGATGTTTACCAGGACCTTCGCGATTTTATACTGCTTTATCAGAAACCCCGGAAGGCTCATAAAGAAAATGCGGTCAGGGAGTGCAGGAAGTTATTTGAGAACCGTTTCGGGTATCGTTTACTGATTGCTCAGGCGGCTATTCACAATATTCTTTATGTATCAACTGACAATATATACGAATTTTAATTTCACAGTAGTATTTAAAAATGTCTTTACTTTAATATATTTGTATAAAATATCCACTATGATAGACCGGAAGAAATTCAATGAAAATTTCCAATATTTCGACAAAGAAATTATTATTGAGATTATTGACATCTTCTTTTCTGAGTACGATGAACGTTTTGAAAAGCTTTCAAAAAACGTGAAGGAACAGGATTTCGTTCAGTTGAAATTTAACGCACACAGTTTGAAAGGGGTCGTTGCAAATTTCATGGATCCGGTCACCATAGATCTTTCCCGGAGGCTGGATGAAGCAGCGAAAAACAAAGAGACAGCCGGACTCGATATCCTTTACCAGGATCTGGTTGAAAACACCGCCAAATTGCTTGAGGAACTGAAGGTTATCCGGAAAGAACTCACTTCCTGATCTCTAACTTGTCAAGCCTGTTAAGTCCTTCTACTGCTTTATCGTAGTTTACCAGAATTTTCAGGGCTTGTTTATAATCCTCCCTGGCATGAGCATAATCACCGGAAAGTTCATACGCGTATCCCCTGTTATAGTAAGCCTGGTAATACATGGAGTCCTTATTCAGGGCTTCATCAAAGAAACGGATTGATCTTTTAAAGTCCTTCAGGTAAACCAGATATATGTAACCAATGTTGTAAGGAGCATCCCGGAAAGAAGTGTCAATCCTGGCCAAATTTGTATAGATCGAAACGGCTTTTTCGTATTGACCCGTTTCCTGGTAAAACATACCAAGCATGTAGAGCGCTTCTTTGCTATCAGGCCGCAGGTTGAGCGCATTTCTCAGGTAGGTTTCGGCAACTCTGTCTTTACAAATCGAAAAAAGTTCACCCAGTTCGATATATGCTTCGTAGAATTCCTGATTTTTATCGGCTGCTTTCAGAAGGTCGCCCACTGCACGGTTTGTGTCGCCCTGTTCGAGCAGTCCGATAGCCCGGGTATAATGTGCCTGAGCATTATTATGATCAAGTGTTAACAACTCATTGACCGTGGCATAACAGTCTTTATAATCCTTGACAATCAGATACAATTTTGCCAATTTCAACAAAGCCTTAGTGTTTCCCGGTTCCAGTTCCCTGGCTCTGAGAAGGGCGTCGCGGCTGTTATCGGGTTGCCCCATTACCATGTAGGTATCAGAGAGTGTGATATAATATTCACCCTTCCTGGAATCGATGGATATTGCTTTATTGACATCCCTGAGCGCCAGGTCAAGTTGCTTGTCGAAAATATAGTATTGCGCTCTCGTGTTATAGAGTTCCGCATTGGAGGCGTCTTCTCGGATCTTTTCCGTAAGATGTGAGATCCTCGATTTGATGGTATCGCCGGCATCGCGGGCCTGATTTTTTTCGGCTGCACGGTCACACGAAGCCAGCATCCACCAAATCGCCAGAAAACCGAAAATGATTTTTTTCATCAGAGGATCACTGTGAATTAATAGTTTCTTTGATTTTTTTCTCAAGTTCATCGGCAAGCTCAGGATTGTCCTGGATGATCTTTTTTACGGCATCCCTACCCTGTCCCAGTTTGGTATCGCCATAACTGAACCAGGAACCGCTTTTCTTTATAATATTCATTTCAGTGGCGAGGTCAATAATCTCATAACCCCTCGAAATTCCTTCGCCGAAGATGATATCAAATTCTGCTTTACGGAAGGGAGGCGCCACTTTATTTTTCACAACTTTAACTTTAACATGGTTGCCGATAATTTCCTCTCCTTCCTTTAACTGGGTTTGTCGCCGGATATCGATCCTTACTGAGGCGTAAAATTTAAGCGCGTTACCGCCGGTTGTTGTCTCAGGGTTACCGAACATGACACCGATCTTCTCGCGTAACTGGTTGATAAAGATACAGCATGTTGCGGTTTTACTGATGGTGGCTGTAAGCTTTCTCAGGGCCTGTGACATCAGTCGGGCCTGAAGGCCCATTTTTGAGTCGCCCATTTCTCCCTCGATTTCACTTTTCGGTGTAAGTGCGGCAACCGAATCGATGACAATGATGTCGATAGCGCCGGAACGGATCAGGTTTTCTGTAATCTCCAGCGCCTGTTCCCCATGATCAGGTTGCGACACCAGTAGGTTTTCCACGTCCACGCCCAGTTTCCCGGCATAGAACCGGTCGAATGCATGTTCGGCATCGATAAATGCCGCAATTCCTCCGCGCTTTTGTGATTCCGCGATGGCATGGAGAGCCAGCGTTGTTTTCCCGGATGATTCGGGGCCAAAGATCTCTATGACCCTTCCTTTGGGAAATCCGCCGATCCCTAATGCTGCATCCAGTCCGATGGAGCCGGTAGGAATTACGTCAACGGCTTCAATTGCGTGATCGCCAAGCCGCATTATGGTTCCTTTTCCATAAGTTTTTTCAAGCTTGTCAAGGGTCAGTTGCAAAGCTTTTTCCTTTTCCTTGTTTACTTCTGTAGCCATAAGTTTTCCTCCTTTTTTAGGGTCATGAAGTTTCACGGTCACGAAATCTGACGACCCACATTGGGGTTTGTTAACTCCCCGGTTAATAATCCAGTTCCTTCAGGATCTGGGCAGTGTGATTTTTTGTGTCGACTTTCGAAAAAATATGCTCGATAAAACCTTCTTCGTTTAGTATATAAGTCATCCGAAGAATACCTTCATAAGTTTTCCCGTAAAGTTTTTTTTCACCCCACGCTCCATAATCCCTGATGATATTTTTTGTTTTATCGGGAATCAGTATGAAAGGTAATGCATTTTTTTCAGAAAATTTTTGGTGTGAGATTTCGTCGTCGGCACTAACCCCGATGATAAAAAAGCCTTTTGCGGTCAGAAGTTGATAATTATCTCTCAGGTTACACGCTTCAGCGGTACACCCGGGAGTCAAATCCCTGGGATAAAAATAGAGAATTACCTTTTTGCCTTTTAAATCTTTTAATGAGATGCTATTCCCAGATTGGTCCCTGAAAGTAAAATCGGGGGCACGATCACCTATCTTTAAATTTCTCATATTCCGATATTTGAATAACCCTGTGAACGCAAGTCTGCGGATTCAAAATTATTAATATAAAGGTCTTCAACCGGAATTTCCGGCATCAAGTTATTAACAGATTCACCCTTTAAACTTAGTCAGGAAATACTTGCAATAGTTCGCCAGTCCACAGGAAGCACATTTGGGATTCCTTGCCATGCAAACGTATCTGCCATGCAGGATCAGCCAATGGTGCGCCACCGATCGCTGATTTTCCGGTATATACTTTATGAGTTGATTTTCTGCCTGCAACGGATTCTTTGCACGGGTAGTCAAACCGATTCGTGCTGCTACGCGAAAAACATGTGTATCGACTGCAAGCGCCGGCTTATTGAAGAGTACGGAAGCAAGGACGTTGGCTGTTTTGCGACCGATCCCCGGAATTTTTTGCAGCTCCGTTACTTCTTCCGGAAAGTTCCCGCCGAAATATTGCAGTACAGTCTGTGCCATTGCAATAAGATTCCGGGTTTTGTTGTTCGGATAGGAACAACTTTTAATCAACCCGAAAACTGCCTGCGAATCAGCTTGTGCGAGTTCCGTAAGACCGGGAAAAACCCTGAAAAAATCAGGTGTGATCATGTTGACACGCTTATCGGTACATTGTGCCGACAAAACAACTGCAACAGCCAGTTCGTAAGGTGATTTATACTTCAGCTCTGTTTGTGCATCCGGATTATGTTCACGAAAATAGCTGAGAACCTTTTCGAAACGTTCTTCTTTTTTCATATCCATATCTGAAATGATTATTTCCCCCGCAGGATCGTCACGGAACCCTTGAAGACATCATCACTGTATTGACCGTGGCATTTCAGGATATAAAAATAGGTTCCGTCAGAAAGGTTCCCGCCATCCCAATCCTCGCTCTTGTAGTTGTCCTGGTGAAATACCTTTTTTCCCCACCGGTCGAAGACCATGAATTCGTTGCTCAGGTATGCCTGCCGGTAATCCTCCCGGTCTGATTCGTCCTTGATCTTGATTTTGAATTTATCATAGATCCCATCACCGTTAGGCGTAAAAATATTCGGGATAGATAGCTCAACAACCTTGACCAGGAGTTCAACCAGCAGTGTTGTGTCACAACCGTTGAGGTCGGTAAAACTGAGCCTGACATTGAATTTTCCGGTGCGGTCGTAAGTATGGTAAGCCGGGTTTGCATTCTGAATTTTGGCGCTATCCCCGAAATCCCAGGTCCAGTTCAACATCTGCACCCTCATGGAATCGGGAAATTGTACCTGGATATTCGGGTTTGTCAGATAGACCGTATCTTTTGGAAGAATGTCAAAGGTGACTTTCGGAGATTTCAGTACATCAACATAATAAGTGGTATCGATATGGCATCCAACAGAGTCGGTAACAGTGAGGGTATATTTACCCCGACAAAGTCCGAACACAATGGTATCCTGAGAATGTCCGCCATTCCAGTCATAGATGTATGGCGGATAGATACTGAACGGAACGCCGCCAGATATCGCGGTTTTGAATTGTCCTTTACATTCGCTCGGGCAGCCGAGTGGATTGTACCGGTACAGGGTGTCCACATCGATTTTTGGATGCATCGTCAACCGGGCATCATTGCTTGTATCTATCTCGCTGCCCATGGTAACGATGCACCGGTAAATTCCGGTGTTCGATCCACTCACAAACGGAATTGCATAAAGGGAATCCTGGGCATCCGGGATATCAACCAGATTTTTCTGCCATTGATAGGTCACCGTGGTGGTAACAGTACCCGAAATATCTGCCACAAATGCAACGCTGTCGCCATAGCACAGCAACGTATCCACAGGTCTCACGGTTACTGTGATCTGAGCAGTCGCGGCATAAGTGAAGAGGCATAAGGCAAAGACGAGGAAATTTTTCATCAGAGGTTTTAAACAGGCACAAAAATAAGAATTTCTTTGGATTTTATAACGACAGGCATCAGGTGTTATTATCCACAGGAAAGCGAAAAACCGGTCAAAACGGCCGGTCAGCTAAAGAAAATCATGACAGATTTTCAACAGATCGATAAAGTATCCACATGGCAAAGAGTTTGTGAGCTTCACAGCCAAAACAAAAAGTATAAGCGAGCCGTTCCGGTTATCGAAAGCCGGAAAGGTTTTAAAATAAAGCGTATCCTATGAATTATAATCAATTCACAATCAAATCGCAGGAAGCGATACAAAAAGCAGGCGAAATAGCAAATGCTTTTCAGAACCAGTCGGTAGAGAACCTGCATTTATTAAAAGGAATTCTTAGTGTGGATGAAAATGTCGTACCCTATCTGCTTAAAAAGAACAATATCAGTGTCGAAAAGGTTCTTTCTGCAACCGAACAAAAGCTGTATGCATTACCGAAAGTAAGCGGAGGGGAGCAGTTTTTATCGAATGATACAACCCGGGCGCTTCAGAAGGCAACAGATTATTCGAAAGCCATGAAGGATGAGTTTGTATCGCTGGAGCATCTTTTACTGGGGATATTATCGGTTAATGATCAGGCGTCTCAAATTTTAAAGGATCAGGGGGTAACTGAAAATGATCTCAAGACGGCAATTCGTCAGCTCCGGCAGGGTTCGACGGTTAAAAGTCAGACAGCTGAGGAGACCTATCATGCATTGAGTAAGTATGCCCGGAACCTGAACGATCTGGCCCGGGATGGCAAGTTGGATCCCGTCATTGGCCGTGATGAGGAGATCCGGAGGATTCTTCAGATATTATCAAGAAGGACAAAAAACAATCCGATCCTGATCGGGGAGCCTGGTGTTGGAAAGACCGCCATTGCCGAAGGTCTTGCCCATCGAATCATCGACGGGGACGTTCCTGAGAATCTGAAATCGAAGCAGATATATTCACTTGACATGGGAGCATTGATAGCCGGTGCGAAGTACAAGGGTGAATTTGAAGAGCGTTTGAAAAGTGTTGTGAAGGAGGTAATTGGAAGTGACGGGGAGATCATCCTGTTTATCGATGAGATTCACACCCTGGTCGGCGCCGGTGCCAGCGAGGGGGCAATGGATGCAGCCAACATCCTCAAGCCGGCTTTGGCACGGGGTGATTTAAGGGCGATCGGCGCGACGACCCTCAAGGAATATCAACGGTATTTCGAGAAGGACAAAGCGCTGGAGCGCAGGTTCCAGCAGGTCATGGTACTGGAGCCTGGCACACTGGATGCCATATCGATCCTTCGCGGTTTGAAGGAACGTTATGAAACGCACCATCATGTCAGGATCAAGGATGAAGCAATCATCGCTGCAGTCGAATTGTCGCAACGATACATTTCCGAGCGTTTTCTTCCGGATAAAGCCATTGATCTCATCGATGAAGCAGCTTCAAAACTCCGGCTTGAAATAAATTCTTTACCCGAGGATCTGGAGAAGATTGAAAGGCGGTTAAGACAAATGGAAATTGAACGGGAAGCCATTAAGCGCGAAAATGACGGGGAACGGCTCACGGCTTTGAACCATGAAATCGCCAACCTCAAGGAGGAGCAGAAAAGCTTGCGTGCCAAGTGGAAATCGGAGAAGGAGCTGGTCGATAAAATCCAGAACCGTAAAAATGAAATCGAGAATCTGAAACTTGAGGCAGAACAGGCCAACCGTGCCGGTAATCTGGGAAAAGTGGCGGAAATCAGGTATGGTAAAATTCCACAGGCTGAAAAGGATATTCAGAATTTCAAAAGCCAGCTTTCAGATATCCAGAAAGACACTCCGATGGTCAATGAGGAAGTTGGCGCTGAAGAGATTGCCGATATTGTTTCGAAATGGACGGGGATACCGGTTTCGAGAATGCTTCAAAGTGAGCGGCAGAAATTGCTGGAGTTGGAAAAGGAACTGCATTCGAGGGTTGTCGGGCAGAATGAGGCCATAACGGCGGTCGCTGATGCGATCAGGCGAAGCCGGGCAGGTTTACAGGATGCCAAGCGGCCGGTTGGATCCTTTATTTTCCTGGGAACAACCGGAGTTGGAAAGACTGAACTGGCAAAAGCCCTGGCCGAATTTCTTTTCAATGATGAAAACAACATGATCCGGATCGACATGTCGGAATACCAGGAGCGGCATACCGTTTCGAGACTTATCGGGGCTCCTCCCGGATATGTCGGTTATGAGGAGAGCGGTCAGTTAACCGAGGCCGTGCGAAGGAAACCTTATGCGATTGTGCTGCTTGATGAGATCGAAAAGGCACATCCCGATGTCTTTAACATCCTGCTTCAGGTTCTTGATGACGGCCGGCTTACCGACAACAAAGGAAGGACAGTTGATTTCAAAAACACGATCATCATCATGACCTCCAATATCGGATCGTTGATCATTCAGGAAAACCTTGAAAAAGTAACCGATTCGAACCGCGATCACATCATTAATATCACGAAAGAAGCGGTTTTCGATCTGCTTAAAAAAAGTATCAGGCCTGAATTCCTGAACCGTGTTGATGAGATCATTATGTTCCAGCCTTTGACGAAGGAGGAAATCTACCAGATCGTCGACTTGCAGCTTCAGATCATCAGGCAGATGTTGTCGAAAAACGACATTTCCCTGTATGCTACTCCTGAAGCCGTCAGGCTCATCGCCGATCAGGGATTTGATCCGCAATATGGCGCCAGGCCTATCAAACGGTTAATCCAAAAACAGGTACTGAATGAACTTTCCAGAATGATCCTATCGGGGAAAGTGGATCGGAACATGGATATAGAGATCGATGCGGAAGGGCATAACCTGGTTTTCAGGAACCGGTAACTATTTGGCAACCGGTTCCTCTCTTGATCTCAACAGGGTACCTTTATCATATTGCTCTTGTTTGGTCAGTTCGCCCTTCTCTGTATAGTAGTTCCATATACCGTCCTGATGTCCCGACAGGTAGTGTCCGGAGATCATTGCCTGTCCGGAATTATAGAAAATGGTAAGTGCGCCCTGTTTTTCACCGTTCAGGTATGCACCACGCAATTTTAATTTGCCGTCCAAATAAAATTGTTCCCATAATCCCGATTTCAGGCCATTTTTATAACTGAAAGTTTCGGAAACGCCTCCATCGGGATAAAAAATCTTCGTGGCGCCTTCCCTGATCCCGTTCTGATAGGTTTCCTCGGAAACCAGTCCACCGTCGTACTCATTGAAAAACTTCCAGATGCCATCTTTTTTTTCGGTAAGATAACATCCGGATGCCATCTTCAATCCATTCTTATAATACGAGACTGTGGATGACCGTTTCCCATTATCCGAAAACATGGAAACGGCTTTCAACTTTCCCCCGGGATAGTAATAACGGAATTCACCGGCGGGTTTCCCGTCAATAAAACGGCCTGTATATATGGTCATTCCGGCAGAATCGATTTTTCGCCAGTAGCCTTGTTTAAGGCCTCCGGCATCGGTACGGTTCAACGTATCCTGTGCCATGAGTACCGGAGTAAAAAAATAGAGAAGAATGAATGGGAGGTATTTAAGCATGTTATAAAAAATTACTTTTGCAAAATAAATACTTTTTCCTTTGCAATCATACCCGACCAAACTGCTGGAACAAGCCGTTCATGAACTGACAAGGCTGCCCGGAATCGGACGAAAAACTGCGATCCGGATGGCGTTGCACCTGCTGAAAAGGCCCGCCGTTGAGGTTGAATCTTTAGGAACCGCAATCATCCGTCTGCGCACTGAGATTCATTATTGTTCACGATGCATGAATATTTCGGAAGAGGAGGTTTGTGCTATCTGCAGCAATCACAAAAGAGACCAGCATCAGATCTGTGTCGTGGAGGATATCCGAGATGTGATGGCCATTGAAAACACGAATCAATACAACGGTCTCTATCATATTCTGGGTGGAATTATTTCGCCCATTGAAGGGGTCTCTCCGCAAGATCTCAACATTGAATCGCTTCTAAACAGGATCCGACCGGAAGGGATCCGGGAAATCATTCTTGCCTTGCCCACCACCATCGAGGGCGACACAACCAATTTCTTTTTATTCAGGAAGCTCAAGCCTTACGAAATAATGCTTACCGCGATCGCACGCGGTGTTTCGGTGGGTGATGATCTGGAACATGCAGATGAAGTGACGTTGGGACGATCGATCCTGAACCGCACCCCTTATGAATCATTGCTCAACAGGAAATAAAGATCAGAAAAGCTGGAGCTGGTTGACGCTGATGTGTTGCGTATTCACTTCAAGTCCTGCATAGTTGCTGAGGAGCGGTTTCAGAACTTTTTTTATCATTTTATTCGGGGTGGTATGGCGGGATTTGCAAAAATTCAGCAGGGATTTTTTCTGCCTGTCCGTAACCTTGAAAGTAATTGTTTTGTATTTTACCTTCCGCCGTGGTTTTTTAGTTTTTCTACGGGTCATGCTTCAGATTTCTTTTAGAATTTCGCTAAAGTCACTGATTATTTTTTTCGCCAGGTTTTCCGCTTTGGCCGGGGCATCACTCTCCGCATAGATTCTGATGATGGGCTCGGTGTTTGATCTTCTCAGGTGTACCCACTCGTTGCCGAAATGAATCTTCACACCATCGATGGTAATAATCGGCTGAGATTTATATTTATCGACCAGTTTTGTTAAAACTTTTTCAATATCGGTGTTTTGTCCAAATTCAATTTTATTCTTGGAAATATAGAAAGCCGGATATTGGTCCCTTAGGGCGGAACATTTCTTTCCTGACTTTGCCAGGTAGGTAAGAAAAAGAGCGATTCCCACCAGTGCATCTCGCCCATAGTGAAGTTCAGGATAGATAACACCGCCATTACCCTCACCGCCAATAACTGCCTGGTGAAGTTTCATGGCTTCTACTACATTGACTTCACCCACAGCAGCTGCAAAATAGGATCCGCCTGCCCGTTCCGTTACAATTTTGAGGGCGCCGGTGGATGACAGGTTTGAAACGGTATTCCCCGGTTGATGGCTGAGAATATAGTCGGCTACTGCAACCAGGGTGTATTCTTCACCAAAAGGTTCTCCCATTTCATTGATAATGGCGAGCCGGTCAACATCGGGGTCGACAACAAAGCCAACATCTACATTATTTTTTTCTATAAATGAACATATTTCGGTCAGATGTTCAGGCAGTGGTTCGGGATTATGCGGAAAATCTCCGGTGGGATCGCAAAACAATTTGTCGATTTTATTGACTTGTAAAGCTTCCAGTAACGCCGGGACTGCAATTCCCCCGGTGCTGTTGACCGCGTCGACGGCAACCCGCAATCTGGCTTTTCTTATTGCATCCACATCAACCAGGGGAAGCGCAAGGATCATGTCAATGTGGCGCCGGATGAAGGTGTCATCAGTTCTGTAGGTCCCGAGTTCCTGCACCCTGGCATAACTGATATCCATCGCATCAGAAAGTTTCAAAATTCTATGACCATCAGTTGCAGAAAGAAATTCACCCCGGTTATTCAGCAATTTCAGCGCATTCCAGTTTTTGGGATTATGACTTGCGGTGAGAATGATCCCGCCGTGGGATTCTGTTCCGGTAACCGCGATCTCGGCTGTGGGTGTCGTGGTAAGCCCGATGTCGATCACATCGGCGCCCATCCCCAACAACGTTCCTACCACGAGATTGTTGACCATGGAGCCTGAAATCCTGGCGTCCCTCCCGACAACTACCTGCAACCTGCTTTCCCTGTGAATTTCACGTAAAAAAGCAACATAAGCGGAGGTGAATTTAACAATGTCCAAAGGGCTCAGGGTATCGCCCGGGGGGCCTCCAATGGTCCCGCGGATACCTGAAATGGATTTGATCAGCGGCATAGTAACTTTTTTAGGCAAAAGTAACGTATTTTAAATTTTATCTTTCTTCTGTTAACAAAATTTGAAATCTCGTGAATCAATCATGCTTCCGAATTGCATTTTGTCGTAACTTTGCCAAACAAAATCGCCCTGTTTCCTGGGATGTATTCAGACTGATGGAAGAATCTTTTGAATCCTATTTTGACCATGAAACCCTTTCATTGGTCAGTCGTTTCGAAAAAATGATCCAGGAAGATCAATTCTGTTTTTTTGATGTTGATGAATTTGAAGAAATCATTGAGTATTATTTTTTCAAAAATGAACAACGGAAAGCACAACTGACGATCCGGGAAGCGTTAATCCAGCATCCCGGGGCACCTTCATTGCTGATAAAACTCGCACAATACCAGATCAACACCAAGAAGGACCATGAGGCGCTTAAAATCCTTAAGGATGTTGACTTTGCTGCTTCAACCGACAGTGATCTCATGATTGCCAAAGGCAATCTTTACAGTCAGCTTGAAAAACCCGAGAAAGCCATTGAGGAATACCAGAAAGCCATTGAGGGTGCAGATTACGCCGATGAGATTTACGCCAGCATTGCCTACGAATATGAAAATTTAGGCCGGTATGATAAGGCGATCGAGAATTTGTTGAAAGCCATTGATCTGAATCCTGAAAATGATGCCGCGATCTATGAATACGCCTTTTGTTGTGAAATATCTCAGCAAACCGGTCAAAGCATATCTTTTCTTGAACAATTCCTCGATACACATCCCTATTCGGTTTCAGCCTGGTTTAACCTGGGAATCGCATTCGGCAATGCAGAATTATTTGAAAAAGCTATTGAAGCATATGATTTCGTCATAGCAATCGACGAAACTTTTTCATCAGCCTATTATAACAAAGCAAACTGTTTTGCCAATATCGGCCATTTTGAAGAGGCGATTGAAACTTACTTTGAAACTTTTTATTACGAAGATCCGGAACCTGTTACCCATTATTACATTGCCGAGTGCTATGAAAAGCTAAAAAAGTTCGACAAGGCAGCCGAATATTATCAGAAAGCGGTGGCTTTGGATCCTGAATTTGCCGATGCCTGGCTTGGGATCGGGATATCGAGGGACGAGCTCGGAAATCCGCAAGCAGCCCTGCCCTACATTCAAAAAGCAATAAAACTGTCGCCTTCCATTGCCGAGTATTATTTTATTCTCGGTGACTTGCAGATCAAATTGTCGAAAATTGAGGATGGAATTGCTTCCTATCGCAAAGTCATTGAACTCGGACCCGAAGATCCTGACATCTGGCTTGATCTGTCGGTGGTTTACGCGGATCAGAAGGATTATCAGGCCGCACTGGATGTTCTTTCCGAAGGGATGAATTACCACCCTGCCCATGTCGATTTTCTGTATCTGAAGAGCTGGTACCTGATTCTGTTGGGAAAAACCCGGGAGGCCTCCGGTCTTTTCTGCCAGGCACTCAGCACCGAGTATGAGGGATGCAAAAGACTTCTGACCACCTTCCCAGATGCTTCAACACACCCGGTTATTATTGATTTATTACAAGAATTCAACGATTCTCATTCTGAAATTACAGCAACAAAAAAAACCGATAAATGACCGAGATTCAGCTTCCATTCTTACCCGACAGGACGAAAAAACCCAGGCAATCGGGAATTACCATGATCATGGATAAAGGATTGAGTACCCGTGAATCAGCCGATTTCATTGAAGTATCCGGTCATCTAGCCGATTTCGTTAAACTTGGGTTCGGAACTGCGATGGTCACCAAAGGGGTCCGGGAAAAGATAAAATTATACCAGGAGGCAGGCATTAAGGTTTATCTCGGTGGAACTTTGTTTGAAGCCTTTGTCATACGTAATAAATTTGAGGATTACCTGCGCTATGTCGATAAATTAAACCTTGATACCGTCGAGGTTTCTGACGGTTCCATGTTCATGGAGCATGACATAAAATGTGAATTCATCCACAATCTTTCAAAACGATTCATGGTCCTCTCTGAAGTCGGTTCCAAAGAATCGGGTATCCTGATAGCGCCAGGACGGTGGATCGAGATGATGCAAGCCGAGTTACAAGCCGGTTCGTTCAAGGTCATCGGTGAGGCTCGTGAAAGCGGAAATGTCGGGATTTACCGACCAACGGGGAAAGCCCATGTAACCCTGATCAACAAGATCCTTTCAAAGGTTGAGGCCGATAAAGTCATCTGGGAATCACCTCTAAAATCGCAGCAGGTGTGGTTTATAAAAAATTTCGGAGCCAATGTCAACCTGGGAAATATATCACCCATGGAATTAGTTCCCCTTGAAACGCTCAGACTGGGTTTGCGGGCCGATACTTTCTTCACCTTTCTCCCTGAAAAATACAACGCCTTCCAGCCGAAATAGCGCCGGTGATACAATACGGACTGATCGGATTCCCTCTGGAACACTCCAAATCACCTGAATGGTTCAGCAAAAGGTTCTCAGAACTTTCCGGACCGGAGCGATCATACCGACTTTTTTGTCTTAAGAATCTGGATCATTTTGATCGGTTCCTTGCTGAATACCCCTTTCTCTCTGGTCTGAACGTAACTATTCCATACAAAGAGCAAATCCTGCCCTTGTTGACAGGTCTGGATTCTTCAGCACAGAAAACAGGCGCCGTCAATACAATCACCATCAGCAGGGTTTCCGGGAGACACATTCTGACAGGATACAATACCGACTGGGCCGGATTTTTCGACACCATACCACCTGAAATGCAAGGGGAGCGCGCGTTGATACTGGGTTCGGGAGGATCTTCCAAGGCTGTCGGATACGCTTTAAAGAGAGCCGGAATTCCATTTTTAATAGTTTCACGATCAAAAACGGGGCCAGGTATTATCGCCTGGGAAGAACTGAGCGATGAAATGGTCCGATCACACCGGTTTATCATCAATACTACACCCCTTGGCATGTTTCCGGAAATGAACCAGGCGCCTCCTCTTCCCTATCGAGCTATCACACCGGACCATCACCTATACGACCTGATCTACAATCCGGAAATGACGGTTTTCCTGAAGACGGGGAGGGAGAAGAATGCCCGGACAACAAACGGGCTCCGGATGCTGCATAATCAGGCCACGCGAACCCTTGAGATTTTTCTGCGGCATGAGCAGGAAGCGCAGTTATATCAGGCCTCCGGATGAGAATCGTCGGGGCTGTCAGCCTTTTTTGCCGGTTCTTCATTCCGTACCACCTCAATTTTCAGGTTTGCTACCATGGCTGCAACTGCACCAACCGCTGCAAGCATCGGGGCCAGAAGGGCACCAATCACGCCGAAAGTGACAGGGATTTCCAGGTAGACCTTACCATCTTCATCTTTAATGATTAAACGGCGTACATTTCCTTCATGGATGAGTTGCCGGACTTTTTCGACAAGCTCCTCTCCTTTTACCCTAAATTCTTCATTCAAATTTCCCATATTCTAAAATTTATTATGGTCATTTATTGATGTGGCCCTTGAAACCGGCCATTGATCTGTAGATTCCCAGCCAGCGTCCGACAAACAGGTCGAAGAGTCTGACCGGTAAAATTCCTTTTACAAATGGCAGTAAGCGTACCAGAACCGGGTCCCTGACCCAAATCCGGTCAGCTTTAATGGCACGGACAACACGGGCAGAGATTTTTTCCGGTTTTAACAGGGGTAGTATGGGAGGCACTGTGACCCCGGTAAACATTCCCGTTGAAATGTAAGATGGGCAAACCGTGGTCACACGGATTCCCGACCGGGACTGTTCCAACTCGATGCGCAGAGAATCCGACCAACCCGCGACCGCCCATTTACTGGCGCAATAGACTGACATCTTCGGGATGGATATCATCCCTGCAGCCGAAGATATATTAACGATATGCCCTCCACCTCTTGCGGCCATTGCAGGTAAAAATGCGCAGGTGACATGCATCAGGGCAGCGGAATTGACCGACATGGTGCGGTCGATCTCGTCATGGGTCATTTCCCGGAAATCCCTGTTTCCGGTTATAATTCCGGCGTTGTTGATCAGCACATCAACCGGTCCGTGTTCCGAGATATTCCTTTCGGCGAGGGCCAGCATTTCGTCAGTTCTGGTGACATCAATCAGGTAGGGATGTACGATAAAATGGAAGGCCCGGAGTTCGCGGGTTGTTACATCCAGTTTTTCTTTATTAAGATCCCAGATGATCAACTGTTTAGCGCCTTCCTGAAGGCACATATCACCCATCAGCCGACCGATTCCCGAGGCGCCGCCCGTTACCAGTACCGTTGTTCCGCGTAGTTTTGTCATGGTATTTCGATTTCAGGTCATGATGAATCAAAAGTAATGTTTTATTAATAAAAAACAGGGATTTTAAAGATTTATTTGGTTTATTATAATGAAAACCGTACTTTTGCACCCCGATAAAAAAGCTGAAAAGTCGTAACAGTAACAACAAGAACACCCATGAATTTAGCTCCAGAAGTAAAAAAGCAGGCATTTAAGGAATTTGGAAAGTCAGAATTTGACAGTGGTTCAACCGAGGCGCAGATCGCCCTATTCACCATGAAAATTCAGCATCTGACCGAGCATCAGAAGGTCAATAAAAAAGATATGGTGACCGAACGGTCGTTGGTGATCATGGTCGGAAAACGCAGAAAATTGCTCGACTATTTGAAATCAAAGGACATTGAGCGTTATCGTGCGATCATCAAGAAACTTGGGATCCGCAAATAAAATAAAAATAACTATAGCATTTTGGAAGAGGCAATTCACAATTGCCTCTTTTAATATCTGAAAGAAGGAAAAAGATGATTGGAATTTCGAAAACATTTGCACTCGCCGATGGGCGGGAAATCACCCTTGAAACCGGGAAACTCGCTAAACAGGCCGACGGCTCCGTGGTTGTAAAGATGGGTAACACGATGTTACTCGCTACCGTGGTCGCGGTACAGGAAGCAAAGGAGAATGTCGATTTTATGCCGCTCTCGGTAGAATATCGTGAAAAATATGCCGCGGCAGGGAGATTTCCCGGTGGATTCTTCAAAAGGGAAGCCCGACCCTCAGATTATGAAGTACTTATCTCGAGGCTTGTTGACCGGGCGCTCCGTCCGCTCTTCCCCGATGATTTTCATGCTGAAGTTCAGGTTATCGTGACCCTGATATCGGCCGATAAAACCACTTTGCCCGACTCGCTTGCTTGTCTTGCAGCCTCCGCAGCGCTTGCAGTCAGCGATATTCCCTTTAACGGACCCATTTCGGAAGTCAGGATCGGCCGTGTTAATGGCCGGTATATCGTTAATCCTACTCTTGCCCAGATGGCAGATTCGGATATCGACATTATGGTTGCCGCCTCACTTGAGAACATCGTGATGGTTGAAGGCGAATTGAAGGAAGTTTCCGAATCTGATATGGTTGAGGCCATTCGGGTGGCTCATGAAGCGATTCGAGAACAGTGCCTTGCCCAGCAGGATCTTGCCGCGATGGTTGAAAAATCAAAGACCAAGAGAACCTACTGTCACGAGACCCATGATCCCGAGTTTAAAGAGCGGTTGAAGGATGCCACCTATCAGAAAGTCTATGACATGGCTGCACAGGGGATCCCAGGTAAACAGGAACGTAAAAATATCCTTGAATCTGTGAAAGCCGCGTTTGTTGCTACTTTGACGCCGGAAGAGGCCGAAGAAAAGGCCGCCATGATAAGCCGTTATTTCCATGAGATTGAAAAGGATGCTGTTCGCAATGCCACCCTCGACAACCGGAAACGGGTCGATGGACGTCAACTGGATGAAATCAGACCCATCTGGACTGAGGTCGATTACCTGCCCTCTGCGCACGGGTCAGCGATATTTACCCGTGGCGAAACCCAGTCTCTGACAACGGTCACCCTGGGTACAAAGCTCGATGCGCAGATGATCGATGGCGCCGTCATTGAGGAAACGGTTAATTTTCTGCTGCATTACAACTTCCCGTCTTTTGCAACGGGTGAGGTAAAACCGATCAGAAGTACGGGACGCCGGGAGATCGGACACGGGAACCTGGCCCTCCGCGCTTTAAAAAACATGATTCCGCAGGGACCTGATAATCTTTACACCATCCGTGTTGTCTCTGATATTCTCGAATCGAATGGTTCCTCTTCCATGGCGACCGTCTGCGCCGGTACGATGGCGCTGATGGATGCCGGTGTGAAGCTCATCAAACCCGTATCGGGAATTGCCATGGGACTGATCACCGATAGCAAGCGTTATGTGGTATTGTCCGACATTCTGGGCGATGAGGATCATCTGGGTGATATGGATTTTAAAGTATGCGGAACCCGTGATGGAATTACTGCCTGTCAGATGGACATCAAGGTCGACGGCCTGTCGTACGACATTCTTAAAGAAGCCTTGGAACAGGCCCGTCGCGGACGGATGCATATCCTGGGTGAAATGGAAAAGACGATTTCTGTACCAAGGGAAGACTACAAGCCCTTTGTTCCGAGAATTTTCCAGATGAAGGTTCCCAAAGAATTCATTGGCGCCATTATCGGCCCCGGTGGTAAGGTCATCCAGGAAATGCAGCGCGAAACGGGTACCACCATTGTCATCGAAGAGGTGGGCGATTTCGGGGTCGTCGACATTGTTGCCGACAATCTTGAAGCTCGCGACAAGGTCATCGAAAAGATCCGCAGGATCGCCTCTGTTCCCGAGGTCGGAGAAATCTACAGAGGGAAAGTCAAGAATATCCAGTCGTTTGGTGCCTTCATCGAAATACTCCCCAACCAGGACGGTCTGCTTCACATCTCTGAGATCGAGTGGAAACGGCTGGAAAAGGTAGAAGATGCCCTCAAAGTCGGCGATGAAGTGGAGGTCAAGCTTATCGACGTTGACAGCAAAACAGGTAAACTGAAGCTGTCCAGAAAAATTCTGCTGCCCAAGCCTGAAGGATACCAGGAACGGAAACAGGAACCCCGTCAGGAAGGTCGTCCGGATCGCACCGGTGATCGCGGAGGAGAACGTCATGGGGGTGATTACCGCGGTCCCAGAAAATAATTTAATGTAACCAAAACCTGATTTTTTCGTAAACTGAGCCAAATCCGGGTAAACATTAAATCGCGTTTGAATGAGGCAGTTAAAAATTACCAAACAGGTTACAAATCGTGAAACCGCTTCTCTGGATAAGTACCTCCAGGAGATTGGCAAAGTAGAACTCATCACTGCAGATGAAGAAGTTGCATTGGCGCAACGCATCAAGCAGGGTGACATGGCTGCGCTTGAAAAACTGACTAAGGCAAATCTTCGTTTTGTTGTTTCCGTTTCCAAACAATACCAGAACCAGGGGTTAAGCCTCCCTGATCTTATCAACGAAGGGAATCTGGGGCTGATAAAGGCTGCTCAGCGCTTTGACGAGACCCGTGGATTCAAATTCATCTCCTACGCGGTATGGTGGATCCGTCAGTCGATCCTCCAGGCGCTGGCTGAACAATCGCGAATCGTAAGGTTGCCGCTTAACAAAATCGGGTCTATCAACAAGATCAATAAAGCCTATGCCCAGTTGGAACAGCAATATGAGCGGGAACCCAATGCCGGCGAGATTGCCCATCTACTGGAAGTTTCGGAAAATGAAGTAAAGGAATCCCTGCGTAATTCCGGTCGTCATGTTTCCATGGATGCTCCGTTGATTCAGGATGAAGATAACACCATGTACGATGTTCTCCGGAGTGAGGAGAATACGACGCCCGACAACGGATTGCTCTATGAATCACTGAAAAAGGAGATTGAAAGGGCTGTTTCAACCCTGACCCAACGCGAGGCGGATGTTATTCGGTTGTACTTCGGACTAAACGGAAGTCATCCGATGACCCTCGAAGAGATCGGCGAGAAATTCGACCTCACCCGTGAAAGAGTGAGGCAGATCAAAGAGAAGGCCATCCGCCGGCTGAAACATACTTCGAGGAGTAAGATCCTGAAAACCTACCTTGGATAACCACACACCCTCATTAAACCCGATTCCTATCTCAAAATCGTCAATCGTAAATTGTTAATTATTTCGTGCCCCTCATTGCTCCATCGCTCCTTTCAGCCGATTTTCTGAATCTTCAGAAAGAGATCGAAATGGTAAACAAGAGCGAGGCTGACTGGCTGCATCTTGATGTAATGGATGGGGTCTTCGTTCCCAATATTTCATTTGGTTTTCCGGTGATCGAAAAGGTCTCGAGGATATCAGCCAAACCGCTTGATGTTCACTTGATGATCACGAATCCGGAACCGTATCTCGAACGTTTTCGAAAAGCAGGAGCCGATATCATCAGTGTTCATACCGAGGTATGTCCCGATCTTCCGGCGGTCCTCACAAAGATCAGGGTAACCGGTGCAAAAGCCGGCATCGTCGTCAATCCGGAGACCGACATCACCCGGATTTTCGGGAGTATCGAATTTGCCGATATGGTACTGGTTATGGCGGTCCACCCGGGATTCGGCGGGCAAAAGTTTATTCCCGGAACCTTTGAAAAGCTTGCCACACTCAGGAGTTATCTCCGTGATCGGGAATTGCAATGCCTGGTTGAAGTGGATGGCGGAGTGGATCTGAACAACGCCCGCCCCCTTGTCGAAGCGTCGGTTGATATTCTGGTAGCCGGCAATACGGTCTTCTCATCACCCGATCCGGCAGAAACCATCCACAGGTTGAAAAATATCTGCTGATTTCAGATTGATTCGTTGCAATGCGGTCGGTCACCGTTTTTTTTCTATTTTAGCAAAAAAAACTTCGATGGACTTCAACGGCGCACGGGATTATATTCTTCACAGGTTAAGAAGTGAGCTGAATCCCTCATTGTTTTATCACAGTGTGGAACATACCATTGATGTTTACGAAGCTACCCGCCGGCTGACCGAGGTTGAAAATATCGAAGGGAAATCCAAGATACTGCTTGAGACCGCTGCATTGTACCACGATTCGGGAATGCTGATACAGTATGCAAATCATGAGGAAATTTCGTGTGACTTTGTTAAAAAGGTTCTTCCCGGATTTGGATTCACGACCTCGGAGGTTGATGAGATCACTTCCCTGATTATGTTGACAACGATGCCTCAGAAAGCGGTATACCTGCCCGATCAGATACTTTGTGATGCCGATCTCGATTACCTGGGACGGGATGATTTCTTCATTCATTCCTTTCAGCTTCAACTCGAATGGCAGGTAAACGGCATTATGTCGACGAATCTGGCGGAGTGGCTTGAAATCCAGAAATCCTTTTTATCAAGGCACAATTACTATACAAAGGGAGCGTTTGCCATGAGGAATGAAAAGAAACTCCGGAACCTGGCTGAAATTGAATACATTCTGAATCCTGAAACCTGTTCACTAAACCATCACAAATAAGATCACTATTTTATTGCTTAAAATCAACAGAAAATGGCAAAAACAAAAACGGAAAAGAAGTATAACAACATTGTACTTATCCCCACCGATTTCTCGGAAGTGTGCGGAAATGCTATTTCCCACGGCGTTAAACTGGCTAAGTTTCTGGGCTACAAAGTCTGTATACTGCACATCATCAACAAGGAGACCAAGGCAGCCCTGAAGAAAAAAAATGTCGGTATCGACTACGTCGATTGGCGGCTGAAGGAATACAAAAAGTATTACACAAAAAAGTATGAGATCGAAATTGACACCATGGCCGTGGAAGGAAGTATCTTCTCCACCATTAACGAGGTTGCTGCACAGATAAAGGCAAACCTAATGATATTGGGAACCCATGGAAAAAAAGGTTTACAGCATGTTTTCGGAAGTTACGCGCTGAAGGTGGTCATTGAGTCGCCAATTCCGGTTGTGGTGGTGCAGAAGCGATCGTTCAAAGAGGGATACAAAAACATTGTGTTCCCGGTCAGCAATGATCTGGAACCCCGGCAGGCTGTTCAATGGGCAAAACTCATCGCCAAATTGTTCTCCGCGAACATCAGCATTTTCCTGTCGCCTGAAAAAGATCCGGCACTTAAAAGCAGGGTCACCATCATCACAAAACAGATCACCGATATTTTTGATCAGGAAAAGGTTCCCTACAATGTAACTTCGGCTTTAAAGTCGGTTAATTTTGCCGAGCAGGTCATCTCATACAGCGTGACACGCCATGCCGACCTGATCATGATTATGACCCGCCCGAACATCGATATCCCCGGTTTCAGTCTTTCGGCCTGGAATGAAAGGCTGATGTTCAATGAGGCCCAGATCCCCGTCATGTGCGTGAATCCCGTCGAATTCGGTTACCATTATTATGAATGGATCATGCTTGCCTGATAATGCATCTCTCTTCCCGAACATACCGGGAGGCGGTTAATTAGATTGGGATCAGATGAATGCAAATGTATTTGTAAAGAGATATTGGGATGAGCATCCATTGGCCGTGATCATGGGCTTGGCTATAGTATTTCGTTTACTGGCCTCCGTGTTTGCCAAAGGATGGGGAATGTTTGATGATCATTTCATTGTCATCGAATCGGCCGGATCATGGGT
Organism: Alphaproteobacteria bacterium; assembly: GCA_009928665.1. GTDB lineage: Bacteria > Bacteroidota > Bacteroidia > Bacteroidales > FEN-979 > CAIVAT01. Next base: position 38,310 of record SACF01000012.1, on the reverse strand, counting down.
TGCCGGGCACGACTATAATGACTGGTTGCCGGGAAGTCCGGGCAATCACGGTCCTACAGGTCATAATTTCTTCTACCCCGGTCTTAATTTCATCTTCTTCCTCTTCCTGAAATGGTGCGGGATCACCGATCCCCAGACGAAGATGTTTTTTGTTCGTCTGGTTCACGCCGCAATATCGCTGGTGACTGTTTACCTGGGATACAGGATTGCAGAAAAGCTTCAGGATAAAAAGGCGGCCAGGCTTGCCGGGATCCTCCTTGCTATTTTCTGGTTTATGCCCTGGATGAGTGTCAGAAACCTGGTCGAAATGGTCTGCATTCCCTGTATAATGGCCGGATACTGGATTGTGATTAAAAAAGGATCCGACCCACGGGTCTTTCTTACCTGGTTTCTTTCAGGATTGTTTTTCGGACTTGCCGTGAACATCCGTCCGCAAACTGTTTTCTTTCCCATCGGGATCGGATTGGTGTTGCTATTCAAACTAAAGTGGAAAGAGTTGTCAGGCTTATCGCTGGGTTCCATACTAATCTTTGCCCTTATCCAGGGTGGAATTGACCTGGTGATTTGGGGAAAGCCGTTTGTTGAACTCCTTGAATACATAAATGTATGTTTTACCGAGCGAAACGATTACATTTCCCTGCCGTGGTACAACTATTTTCTGACCATTTTCGCCATGTTGATCCCCCCGGTCAGTTTTTTCATTTTCTTCGGATACATCAGAACCTGGAGAAAACTGCTTCTCTTTTTTATACCCATTCTGCTCTATTTTGCTTTTCATTCCTATTTTCCCAATAAACAGGAACGATTCATCCTTCCGATGATCCCGGTTTTTATTGTAATCGGAACCATGGGATGGAATGATTTTCTCAAAAAATCGAAATTCTGGCAGCATCACGGCCGCCTCCTGCGCTCCTGCTGGGTGTTTTTCTGGATCATCAACACCATCCTTCTGGTGACTTTTACCTTCAATTACTCCAAAAAGGCCCGGGTCGAAGCGATGCATTATTTATCGAGATACCCCCATATCAGGGCCATGGCTGTCGTTGATGAAGAGAACAGTCCGGAGTTGATGCCCAAATTCTATCTGGATCAATGGCCGGTTTCCTACAATGAATTCGTAGGCGACCTGAGCGCCGATTCCATTCTTGCCACGGCTTACCGGTACCGGGATACCAATCCGCCCGGATTTATCCTGTTTTCCGGTGACAAAAATGTGCAGCCCCTCGTGGTTAAAGCAAGAAAGTATTTCCCTTACCTGGTTCATGAGACGACCATCGAACCCGGGTTCATCGATCGTTTTGTTCACTGGTTAAATCCTATAAATAAAAACAGAAGGCTTTTCATTTACCGGAACAACGCCTTGTTCCCAGAACAAATAACTCCCACGGATGAGTGACCAAAAAAAATTCAGTATTGCTCGTCCCTCCTTTAATGGAAATGAGAAGGCATATCTTCTCGACACCATTGAAAGTGGCTGGATCAGTTCAATTGGTCCTTACATTGAACGTTTTGAACAGGAATTTGCCCGGTATCATGGTGTAAAGCACGCCGTAGCCACACATAACGGTACGATCGCACTCCATCTTGCCCTTGCTGCTGCCGGGATCGGACCGGGTGACGAAGTAATTGTTCCCGATTTTACCTTCATCGCAACTGCAAACAGTGTCAGATATTGCCAGGCAGCTCCCATTCTTACCGATATTGACCCGGATGACTGGAACATATTCCCTGAAGCAATTTCTGAGAATATCAGCTCACGTACCAGGGCCATTATACCGGTACATCTTTACGGCAATCCTGCCCGTATCCGTGAGATCATGTCAATTGCCCGGAAGCATGACCTTATCGTGGTGGAAGATTGCGCAGAAGCGCTGGGCGCCGAGTACGATCAGAAAAAAGTGGGAACATTCGGCGACATTGGTTGCTTTTCTTTTTTCGGAAATAAAATTATCACAACTGGTGAAGGGGGCATGTGTATTACCAACCGGGATGACCTGGCTGAACGGATGCGGATTCTTCGGGACCATGGCATGAACCGCGAAAAAAAGTACTGGTACGACTTTCCCGGCTTCAACTACCGGATGACCAACATGCAGGCTGCCGTGGGGCTTGCCCAACTTGAACAGATCGAATCATTGTTATCGGAGCGTGATCTGATCCTTTCGCATTATCAGGATGCCTTCAGCGGAAACCAAATGATTGTGACACAAGACCATCATAATCAACGAAATGTTAATTGGATGTTCACCATCCGGCTGAAAGGGATCACGGAACCGGGCAGGGATGATCTTATGAATAAGTTGAAAGAAAAGCAAATCGACTCACGACCGGCATTTTATCCGATCCACCGGATGTCGTTCTATCAAACCGGCGGGTTTATCAGAAGTATTCCGGAGAACAGTATCAGGATCTCATCGGAAAGCTTGAGTCTGCCAACCTACATCGGACTCACCCGCGAGGATATCGATTATATTGCCACCCGGGTAAAAGAAGCAATCCATGTAGTATGAAGATCTCCGTCATTCTTCCGACATACAATGAAAAGGATTCCATCGTACTTTTACTTCAGGAGATCCACACGATCCTGACCCGTGAAAACACCGACTTTGAAATCGTGGTTGTGGATGACAACAGTCCCGACGGCACCTATCAGGAAATTATCAAGGCATTTCCGCGCTGCCCTGAAATCAAGCCTGTTTTAAGAACCCGTGAAAAAGGACTTGCTTCCGCGATTCATCATGGAATCAGGAACAGTGACGGCGACAAACTGGTTATCATGGACACCGATTTCAACCACCCGCCCGATCTCATTCCCCTGTTAATCAAGATAACCAATTATTTCGACATCGCCTCCTGTTCACGTTATGTTATTGGCGGAGGCATGGAGACATCCAGGTTGCGATACCTGGGAAGTAAGTTGTTCAACAAGTTCGTGCATTATACCCTGCAGGTCAAGACCACGGATAATCTCAGTGGTTATTTTGCTTTTAACAGGAATATCCTCGATGGCATTGATCTTTCCGGAATTTTTTATGGATACGGCGATTATTTCATACGTTTTCTTTATGTGATGCAGAAGAAAGGCAGGTTTATTCTCGAAGTGCCCGTTGTGTACAAAGACCGTAAGGGGGGGTTGTCGAAAACAAACCTGAAAAATGAATTGATCCGGTATACCCGTTCCGTGCTGAGTATACGATTTGGTTCTTTGAAGCGATTGGTTCCTGATGGTTCGTTTCAAAGGAATACCGGATAAAATGCGAAAGAAAGATGGACATAGAAGCGGCCAGAAAGGAAATTGAAACCCTATCGGAACAAATCAGGGTACATAATTACCAGTACTATGTGCGCTCCAGTCCGCTCATCAGCGATTATGAATTTGACGGGTTGATGCAGCGTCTGTTAGATCTGGAACGCGCATATCCTGAGCTCGTTTTGCCTGATTCTCCATCCCGTCAGGTGGGGGGCGAAGTCACAAAGGAGTTCACGCAGGTAACCCACCGTTACCCGATGCTTTCGTTATCAAATACATATTCGGAAGATGAAATCCGTGATTTTGACGAACGGGTAAAAAAATCACTGGGAACGAAAGTCACCTACATCTGTGAATTGAAGTTTGATGGTGTCGCCATCGGACTAAGCTATCGAAACGGCCGGTTGGTGCAGGCAGTCACAAGGGGTGACGGGACTCGTGGCGATGACGTAACCGCCAATGTCAAAACTATTAAAAGCATTCCGCTCCGGCTTTCCGGAACCGGCTTTCCTGCTGAGTTTGAGATCCGGGGAGAGATCATTCTGCCTCATGCCAGTTTTGAAAAAATCAACAGCCTTCGTATTGCCGATGAAGAGGAGCCATTTGCAAATCCCCGCAATGCCGCCTCCGGGACTTTAAAGATGCAGGATTCAAGGGAAGTAGCACGGCGTAACCTTGATTGTTTTTTATACTATCTGCCAGGGCTTGATGAAATTGACCTGTTTGAATCTCATTGCCAGGCTCTTTCGGCCGCAAAATCCTGGGGATTTAAAATTTCGGAATTTGTTGTCAAATGCGACAGTCTTGAAGATGTTTTCGATTACATCCGAACCTGGGATCAGTCGCGGAAAGATCTGAAATTTGACATCGACGGGGTCGTTATCAAAGTTGACAACCTGAAGCAGCAAGAGATTCTTGGCTACACTGCAAAATCGCCCAGGTGGGCCATTGCTTACAAGTTCAAGGCAGAACGGGTAGCCACACGGCTGATCTCGGTCGATTTTCAGGTCGGTCGGACCGGTGCCGTAACTCCGGTGGCGAACCTTCTGCCGGTTCAGTTAGCCGGAACGACGGTCAAGCGAGCAACCCTGCACAATGCCGATATCATATCGTCGCTCGATTTGATGACCGACGACGTGGTTTATGTCGAAAAGGGGGGGGAAATCATACCGAAAATCGTGGGTGTCGATACCGGGAACAGGAAACCGGGGGCCCGACCAATTCGTTTTGTTGAACAATGTCCCGAATGCGGTACCGATCTGATCCGGCAGGAAGGAGAAGCGGCCTGGTACTGTCCGAATGAAAAAGGGTGCCCACCGCAGATCAGAGGCCGACTCGAACATTTTATTTCAAGAAAGGCCATGAACATCGAAAGCCTGGGTGAAGGTAAAATCCAGATGCTTTACGATAACCGGCTGGTGTACGATTGTGCCGATTTGTACGATCTGACCTATGAAAAGCTGATCGGACTTGAACGGATCTATTCCGGCGATGCCGACAAGGGGAAAAAAATATCATTTCGCGAAAAGACGGTCACCAATATTCTTAAAGGTATTGAGGCCTCCAAAGCGGTTGCGTTTGAACGGGTACTTTTCGCGCTGGGTATTCGTTTTGTCGGGGAGACGGTCGCCCGGAAGCTTGCCTCCCATTTTGGTTCAATCGATCAACTTGCGGCTGCAGATTTCCAGGCATTGACGGAAGTTGAGGAGATCGGCGAGCGAATCGCGCAGAGTGTCATAGACTGGTTCGCGGTATCCGATAACCAGAAAATCATTAACCGGTTAAAAGCAGCCGGGATCAGGTTCGCGATTGAACCGGGCGTTTCACAGCGGGTCAGCGACAAGCTCAGCGGGATGACCTTCGTAGTTTCGGGGGTTTTTCAGAATTTTTCGCGGGACGAGCTGAAAAAAACGATAGAACTACATGGGGGTAAAAATGCGGGATCATTGTCTGGAAGAACTACCTACCTGATCGCCGGGGATCAGATGGGCCCTGAAAAAAGAAAAAAGGCTGAAAAGCTGAATATTCCGATCCTCTCCGAATCCGGATTCCTAGGGTTGATCACCTAAAAAAAGGCAGCCGGGAACCCGGCTGCCACATTCACAGGGTTCATTCCTGTTACGGCACTTTCTTGATGGAACCGGCCCCCGAAACATTCTGATCTATTTCTGAAGGAGAACCTTTGTATTTTACAGTTCCTGCGCCTGAAATTTCGGCTGCGATTTTTTTGGTCACATTGATCTGAGCCTCCCCTGCCCCACTGATTTCAATATCGTAAGTTTCAGCAACCAGATCGAAGGCAAGGATATCGGAGGCTCCTGAAAGGTCCATCTCCACATCCCCTGCGGTACCATTCAACCTGATTTTGCTGGCTCCGCTGCAATCGATGTGAAGTTTCCTTATTGTAAGATCCAACTTGGTGTCGGATGCGCCGCTGGCATCAAAATTCAGCTCCGGGATATTCAGCATCCCTTCCGATATAACGTCGACTGCACCGCTCAGATCAAGTTTATTCAGATCTTTAAAGGTGATGTAAACTTTTAATGTTGAAACATGGCTGATGGGTTTCCTTGTTTCGATCTTCAGGGTGCTCCCGTTCACTTCAGTCTGTACCAGCGGAAGAATATTTTCGTCGGTTTCAACCACGAGTTCTTCAGTTGATCCTTGTTTCAGATAGACTTTAAAGGCTCCTGAAACCTCAATTCCGTTGAAAGACGAGATTTTGCGGCTTTCTTTTTTAACATCACCGTTTCCACGGACACCAACCAGGTTACAACCAGCGACCAGGCCGGATAGGCTCGTAAACATACTGATAATCAACAGAAAGAAAAAGATTCGTTTTGTTTTCATAAAATTGGGTTTTAAATATTTGACGTAAAAAGGCATGTTAAGTTACATTTCTGATATCGCGGCAAACTACCGGATGGAAACATTTCCGAATTCACTCTTTACGATGACTTTACCGGCCGGGGCCTCGGTTCCTCCGATCACTCCGTGGTACGATTTCTCGGTATCCCGAATGGAACGGTAAGAAAATTTAGCTTTCTCTTCGGGATAATTGAGGTCACAGAATTTCAGATCGGCATCCAGGGTATATTTTGCCTGGGAATCCAACCCGACCGACACATTGCCGTACTTATTCCGTATGTTCACGGTCGTGAAATCGGCAGGCATTTCGTGAACATCGCAGTTGCCGTATTGGATGTCGAGGTTCAGAGATTGTTCGATGCGGCGGATATCCAGGTCTGAAAACTTTGATTTGCTGTCGACTGCCGACGAATTCTCCATATTCAGCTTACCTCCTTCAAAGCTGACATTCAATGCGATGATCTTTCCGGCATCGAGGTTTGAAAATTTTGAATCGAGCCTGAGGCTTCCCGCATATTCTAATTCGAGGTCGGAGTACTTCAGCATCACGACTGCGCCTTTCATCCAGTTGATGCGGGCTTTACTGAATTTGATATCCAAAAGATTATCGGAGTTGTTGAGTTTGTTGACCTCCAGATTTCCGTAACCGAGATTCACCTTGAATTTTCCGGCAATTTCATTCAGGTATATATCACCGAATTTATTGGTTATATCGGCATTCAATGTTACCGGAAAATGGACCTGGTAATCGATGGAGAATCTCCCCTTTCCTGATCCACCGTGGTTATCGTTAATTGTGGTTACCGCATTTACATTGGATGGATTCCCGTTTATATCGATGTTAATCCTCCGGAATTGCTTTTCGGCCGACTCCTCGTTTCCCGCGGTCACAGTAATTCGAACTTCGATGGTCACGACATTTTTTTCCCAATTGCTGCAATGAACCTTACCAAACCGGTTGTTAATGGTCAGTTGGGCGTCGGGGTTCACCGTAAATTCTTTAGAAATGGTTTTCGTAAATTCATCGTGTGCTTTGACTCCTTTGATGCCTAAAAGGAGGCAGAAGAGCAACAGAAAGAATGCTATTTTAAAACAGGTTTTCATATTCTTAAGATTAGTTGGTTTTTAAACTCGTTACATTTTGCAAGATGGTATTGAGAATCGATTCTTTCATCTGTTGGTTTTGAATGATGGCGGCCTGGAGCCGCTCATTACCCGGATTTTCGCCGAGAGACTGTTGCAGATCGTTGGTTGCTGCATCGAGATTGTTAAGATCGCGTAGAACGGTAGCCTGCATTTTTCTGACTTCCGGTGAAGTCCGGGCGAGAATTTCGAGCTGGCCCAATTTATCGAGTGTCTGGTCATTATAGTATTGTATTGCCTCTTTCAATTCCGGGGTCAGATGTGAAGTTTCATTTGTTTTAAAGATCCTTTGCATAAATGAACCGGCCATGAACTCCGTGGCAATTACACCGACTGTGATCAGTACCAGGATAACAGCTGCCAGTTTCAGCACATAGAACCGGCCGGGCTGCGATCGTGGCCTGTCGGCATCCTGTTGCAGTTTCAATGCAAACCTTTCAAAATGTCCTTCCCCGGGTTCGGCTCCGTCCATTTCGACGCGGTGTTCTTCGATGAAATCTTCCAGCCTTTTCATAAGTTCAGCATTGTTTTTACGATACACATGGATATCAATTTCAATTTTTGCAACAGGAATAAAGTCGGCCCTTTTCTTTAAGGACAGATATCAGCTTTTGACGGGCCCTCGAATACCGGGTTCTTGAGAGCTGGTTGGTTATATTCAGAATCTGTGAAATCTCTTCATGGTCATATCCTTCCAGTAAAAAGAGCGAGAGGATGATTCGGTAGTCATCAGGAAGTTCCGATATGGCTTTACAGACCTCAGCAACCTGATACTGAATCATTTCATGGTACCCTGAATCGTTATCATCGGGCAGATCGAGGGTTTGCATCTCAAGGGATACGGTCTCCTTATATTTCCGAAGGTAGTCGAGCGAACGGTTGACCACGATCCTTTTCAGCCAGGACCCAAAGCTCCCTTCCCCGGAATAACTTCCGATCTGGCGGAAAGCATCCAGAAAACATTCCTGCATGATATCCTCGGCTTCAGCTGAATTGTTAACGATGCGGAGACTGGTATTATACATGGCTTTGTAATAGAGTTTATATATTTTGAATTGCGCATCCCGGTCGCCACGACTGCAGGCCTCGATCAATTCCTGGTGTATGTTGACGTAGATACTGTCCAAGTGAACCGTTTTTATGACCATGGACTGACCTCTGGTCGAAATGTTACAGTAAAGCCTAAAAATATCACAAAAAAATTAATTTTGCAGCCGTTGAAAAAAATCAGGTTACCGGTCCATTTCTACCCACTGACCGCCATGGTCTTCTGGGGACTGTCGTTCATCTGGTCCTCATATCTGTTGAAATTTTATGAGCCGGTAACCATTATTTTCATCCGTCTGATCCTCTCGGCATCTTTTCTTTTCCTCATACTGCGCCTGTTCTTTCCCGCAGAGCAGGTTGCACGTAAGGATTTCAAACTGATCCTTCTGAGTTCCCTTTTCAATCCATTTCTCTATTTTCTTGGTGAAAATTACGGTTTAAAGTATTCTACCCCGACCATTTCGGCAGTGATCATTGCAACAATTCCGGTATTTTCACCCGTTGTTGCCTACCTTACCTTCAGGGAAAAGCTATCCCGTCTGAATTTTGTCGGAATCGCCGTTTCATTCGCGGGCATAGTGATCATGCTGATTATGAAGGATTTTACGCTGGCAGCCGATATCCGGGGCATTATATTCCTGTTTGGCGCCGTGCTGGCAGCCCTCTTCTATTCCGTGATGTTGAAAAAACTGACGGGAAAATATTCCGCACTCCTGTTAATCGCCTGGCAAAACTTGTTGGGAATCTTCTTGTTTCTCCCTTTCTTCCTCATTTTTGAATTCGATTCTGTTATTCACACCATACCTACAGCCGGGATTGTCGGCTCCTTTTTGTTGCTATCCATTCTGGCCTCTTCCGTTGCATTCGTTTTTTTTGCACATTCCGTGAAACTTTTGGGGATCAGCAAGGCCAACATATATTCCAACCTGATCCCGGTATTCACGGCTTTTTTTTCCTGGATTCTCCTATCCGAATCCATCACCATAAGGAAAATTCTGGGCATACTGCTGGTCGTCGGAGGGGTTTATTTATCTGAAAGAACCCGAAAAAGATGACTTTCTACCCTTTAAAAAGCGTATCTTTGTAATGACTAAATCACAATCCGATGATATTCAGACCTGAAAAATTGAAGATCAGGGATCAGCGAATGAAACCCTTTATCGATGCCGCTGAACTGTGGGATTATATCCGGAATACGCCATCCGATCCGGTCAGAGTAAGAGAAATTATTGCAAAGTCGCTGGATAAAAACAGGTTGACTCTGGCGGAAACTGCTGTTTTGTTAAATGCCGATGATCCCGAACTGATTCAGGAGATCAAACTGGGTGCCCGTACACTGAAAGAAAAAGTATATGGTCAGCGGATTGTACTCTTTGCCCCCCTGTATATCGGAAATCTCTGTACCAACAACTGTGCATACTGCGGATTCAAATCTTCCAATAAGCAAGCCAAACGGGTAACACTCGATCATGATGAAATCATCAGCCAGGTGACAGCCCTCGAGGATTCCGGGCAAAAAAGACTGATCCTTGTTTATGGTGAACACCCGAAATATGATGCTCATTTTATCGCCGAATCAGTAAGGACGGTCTATTCCGTCAAGAGCGGACCCGGCGAGATCAGGAGGGTTAACATCAATGCAGCGCCGCTCGACATTGACGGATTCAGGATTGTTAAAGATGCCGGAATCGGAACCTATCAGATCTTTCAGGAAACATACCATGAGGAGACCTATGCCAAAGTTCATCTTGGTGGCATGAAGCGCAATTTTGACTGGCGGCTTACCGCGTTGGACCGCGCTCAGGAAGCCGGGATCGATGATGTCGGGATCGGTGCGCTGTTCGGATTATACGACTGGCGTTTCGAAGTGCTCGGTCTTGTGCGGCATACCAACCATTTCGAAGCGGTGTATAATGTCGGACCGCATACTATCTCATTTCCCCGCATCCAGTTTGCATCGCAACTCAACATCGACAAATCGCACCTGGTACAGGATGATCAGTTCACCAGGCTGGTTGCGATACTCAGGCTGGCGGTTCCCTATACCGGATTGATCCTGACCGCACGGGAACCTGCACATATCCGGGATGAGATCATGCAGTTCGGTGTATCGCAGATCGACGGAGGCACCAACCTGGAGCTGGGTGGATATTCGAAGAAGAAGGTCAAGGAGGCCGAGGATCAGGATATCGATCTGGAGCAGTTCCAGATCAACGACAACAGGACTCTTAACGAAATAATGAACGACCTGATCGAACACAAGTACATCCCTTCATTCTGTACAGCCTGTTACCGGCTGGGCAGAACGGGGGAACATTTCATGGAGTTCTCGGTTCCCGGATTTATCAAGCGTTTTTGTCAGCCCAACGCCATCCTGACGCTGGTCGAATACCTGGAAGATTATGCCCCTGCCGAGACCAAAGCCAAAGGCTATGATCTGATCCGTGAAAAGCTGAATGAGATAGATGATATTGCCTTCAGGGAAAAACTCATCGGGAAAATTGATCAGATCAAAGCCGGGAAACGGGATCTGTATTACTGACAAAACTTCAAATCCTTATTCAATGAAAGAGATTCGTATCCTGGGATTGCTCATCACCGACCGGGTTAAGGAGGCCGGGCGCACCCAGACAACGCTGACACGGTATGCATCCATAATTAAATCAAGGCTGGGTTTTCATGAGGTTACCGAAGACGTCTGCAGTCGTGTTGGCATCATCATTCTGCAGCTTTCAGGTGATCCGGCAACCTGTGACCAACTGGAGCATGAGTTATCACTGATCGGAGGACTGGAACTTCAGCGCATGGTATTCAGCGTTTAATCAGGATATAATGTCAATCATTAGCAGAAAGGAATTAAAAAGGGAATTCCAGCAGCATCATCTCATCTCCTCCCTGTCGTCGATGCGGCTCGGCTTTCTGGTAACCCTGATCCTCTTCTCCTTTTTCATGATCTTCAACCGGATCTTTTTCCCCGAAGCTCCCGAAGGACAATTTTACAACAGGTTGTGGATCATGGTTCCCATGTTAATTCTTTGTATCGGAATATCCTATCTCAGACCGCTCCACAAGAATCTAAACAGCATCTATTTCATCCTGAATACATTGTTAAGTTTCGGGATTTTCATTATCGGATATCAATCCGACTTTCTTGAAAAGGGTTATGAGTTTTTTTACGCCTGGGTGATGCTGGTCATTATCGGGCTGTTCTCTTTTTTTCGTGTTCGGTTCTTCGATCTCGTCGTCCTGGGCCTCATTCAGGTTCTTTCTTATGCCAGCGCTACCCTTATCAACGGGACTTTTTCGACCAACAAATTCATTTTTTTCAACAACCTGTTTTTTGTCCTCTCCATCTATTCAATTGGCTTTTTGATGGCCTATGCCATCCGGAATCTGAGCTGGAAAAATTTCTTACACCAGCGGGCGCTTTCCAACAATTACAAAAAGCTCCTCAAGGAGATCGAGCAGAAAAATCATGTGGAGAAAGAGCTGAAACAATCAGAAATCCAATATCACAACACGCTTAACTCCATTCCCGACTGGATCTATGTCGTCGATAAAGACCTTCGGATTGTACTGATCAATTCGGCGCTCGAGTCGGAGCACCAGCGGCAGGGTTACCCGGCCGATACGCTGGGGAAAAAACTCACCCGGGTCTATCCCTACATGCCGCAGTCAACCCTCGACGAGATCCGTCATGTTTTTAATACGGGTGAAACCGTGGTGGGCGAACAAAAGTTTTTTCTCCGCGATAAATCGATCTTCGGCGAAACACACAAAGTGCCTATATTCAAAGAGGATGAAGTGGTTCAGGTAATGACCATTCTGAGGGACCGTTCCAAAGCGAAGGAGGTGGAGGAATTGAAACTACGCAACGCCGAACAGAAGGAGGTCATGCTCCGTGAGATTCACCACCGGGTTAAAAATAACCTTGCCATCGTGATCAGCTTGCTTAACCTGCAACTCCGACGAAACAACGATCCTGAACTTACAAGGATCATCCAAGATATTGAAATGCGAATCCGGTCGATGGCGTTGATTCATGAGCATCTGTACCGTTCGGAAAATCTCGACAGGATCCCGCTGGATAAATACCTGCAAGCGCTGATCCAGATCATCATCACAGCCTATCACGGGAACGCGATCAACCTGACGACCAGTCTGGATTCTATTGATGTAACAATTGAAACCGCACTGCCCTTGGGGTTGATCGTCAATGAGTTATTGACCAACTCTTATAAATATGCCTTTCCCGGTAACCTTACGGGTAAAATCAACATTGAACTTAAAAAAACGGAAACAGGGATGATCTCACTTATGATCCGTGATAACGGCGTCGGTTTGCCCGACGATTTTTCGATCCATTCAGAGAAATCGCTCGGAATCTTCATTGTAAACCTTTTGGTTGAACAACTGGATGCAAACATATCGGTTACGAACCATGAAGGAGCGTGTTTCCTGATTGAATTCCGGAATAATATTATAAAAGATAATTCAATAAATTAAAACCTATGAAAGAAACTTGGATTATTGGTATCCAGATCACCGACAGGGTCAAAGAAGCCTCGCGGGTTCAGGACATTATGACAAAGTTCGGATGTACAATCAAGACCCGGCTCGGGTTGCATGAAGTTACGGAGAATTTCTGTTCGCAGAATGGTCTTATCCTGCTTGAACTGACCGGAAATCCTGTTGAGTTCCCAAAACTGGAGAACGCGTTGCTTGCCATTCCCGGACTTCAGGTTAAAAAGATGATTTTTCAGGAATAAAGGATATATCCTGTATCAGACAAGCGTGATTCGGGTACCGCCGTTATCGATGCCCAGCATGGTAGTCTTGGTGATTATGGTATCCTTGCCTGAATGCTCAACGAAATGAATGGCTGCCCGGATCTTGGGGCCCATGCTGCCGTCGGGAAATTGTCCTTCTTCAAGATATTGTTTCGCTTCGGCAATCGTCATGCGGTCGATGGACTGTTCCTGCGGTGTGTTGAAGTTGATACAAACCTTTGGAACGTCGGTCAGTATGAACAGCTTGTCGGCATTGATCTGGGAAGCAAGTAGCGCCGATGCCAGGTCTTTATCGATGACGGCATCGATACCCTGCAGTTTATTGGGTTCCACATAAAAGACGGGTATTCCGCCTCCGCCAACTGCAATCGCGATCTGTCCCTGACGTGCGATCTGTTCAATGGTCATTTTATTGATGATAACGAGCGGGCGTGGAGAGGCCACAACTTTTCGCCAGCCTCTGCCCCGGGGATCTTCTTTATAAACGGATCCTGTTTCGTGGGCCATCCGGTCGGAATCTTCTTTTGTGTAAAACGGACCGACCGGCTTCGTTGGATTCTTAAACGCGGGATCGTCTTTATTCACCAAAACCTGGGTCGCGATTGTGATAATATCACGTTCCATGTCGTGTTTCTGCAGGACATTCTTTAGTTGTTGTTCGATCACGTACCCGATAAAACCCTGGGAATAGGCCACACAGATATCAAGAGGCATTTCGGGCAATCCGTACAATTTATTTCCGGCTGCATTGGCGAGCATGATGTTTCCGACCTGGGGCCCGTTACCATGCGTGATCACGATGTTATAATTCCTTTTCAGCAGTTTGACAAGACTTTCACCGGTAGCGTACGCATTGTTTTCCTGTTCATCGATGGTACCCTTTTGGTCTCCCCGTAACAGTGCATTGCCTCCCAGGGCAACAACAGCTAATTTCTTCATAGATTCATGGATTGGATGACAAAATTAGACAAATTTTCGAACTTTAAGTACCTTAGCAACGCCATGAAGTCACAGAAAAAAGCCTATATTTTCGCACTTTTAGCTGTTGCATGCTGGTCGACCATTGGATCGGCTTTCAAAATTTCGTTACAATTTCTTGAACCCGTCTCCCTTCTGTTGATCTCTTCGTTCGTCGCATGCCTGGTTCTGATCTTTGTTTTGGCGGTGCAGAAAAAAATCCGGCTTCTCCGGGAACTAAGCCTGAAAGATCTCAGAAACTCTGCAATTCTCGGATTTCTAAACCCGTTTTTGTATTACGTTGTTCTGCTTGAAGCGTATGATATTTTAAAAGCGCAGGAGGCAGGGACGCTAAACTACATCTGGCCTGTTTTCCTGGTTCTGCTTTCCATTCCCATCCTGGGCCAGCGGATCAGTTTAAAAAGCATTGCCGCGATCGTGATCAGTTTTTCCGGGATCATCCTGATCAGTCTACATCCGGAAACGTTGACAGAAAGGATCAGCCCCAGGTTCGATTATCTGAGGATCAAAGGAATTGTACTTGCCGTCGGAAGCGCGCTTTTCTGGGCGCTCTACTGGATATACAACCTCAAAGACCGCCGTGAGACTGTAAGTAAACTGTTTCTCAATTTCGTCTTTGGTTTTATCTATACATTCCTGCTAACCCTGTTCACAGGGAATCTTCAATTACCATCATGGCATGGAACTCTTTGCGGAATCTATATCGGGATTTTTGAGATGGGACTGACTTTTGTCTTCTGGCTGTTTGCCCTTCAGTATTCTGTCACCACGGCCAAAGTGTCCAACCTCATTTATCTTTCGCCATTTTTATCCCTGATCCTGATCCATTTTGTGGTTGGTGAGGTAATCCTGATCTCCACCCTGATCGGGCTCGCGCTGATTATCGCGGGAATCATTCTGCAGCAATATTTGCGACGCTAATTCCGGCGAACCTTGTACCTTTGCAACATGGTTATCAGGTCGGTCGCATTTCACCATTTTGGTTGTAAGGTAAATTTCTCCGAGGGATCCGCGTTATCACGTAAATTTAAAGGCAAAGGATTTAAAATTGTTGATTTTCACGAGCGTGCCGATTGTTATGTGATCAGTACCTGTATTGTCACCGCCGCAGCTGAAAAAAAGTGCCGGGCAGCCATCCGGCAGGTTCACAAAAAAAATCCGGATGCATTCATCGCGGTTATTGGTTGTTACTCAGAGCTCAGGCCGGAAACGTTGTCAGGGATGGAAGGAGTCTCCATGATTTTAGGTACCTCCGATAAATTCTTATTACTGGAAAAATTGTCGGCACTGGGTGTGCAGATGCCGGATTCCGGAACTGATAGTCCGGAACCTGATGACATCGGCCATTATCACGGCGGGATAGGGAACAGTCCTAAATCCGGTAGCTCTGACTTTGTAGCGGCCTGGTCGTCGGATGACCGGACCCGTTCTTTTCTTAAGATCCAGGATGGATGCGATTATTTCTGTTCCTACTGTACCATTCCGCTGGCCCGTGGGCGAAGTCGGAGTGATACCATCGACGGCGTACTTGATCACGCCCGCAAAATTGGCGCCACGGGAATCAGGGAGATGGTGCTTACCGGCGTGAATATTGGTGATTTTGGCCGTCACCAGAACGAGAACCTTTTACAATTGATCAGGCGTCTCGATGACATCGGCCCAGTGAGCCGGATCCGTATCTCTTCGATCGAACCCGATCTTTTATCTGATGAGATCATTGAATTCATTGCCGCCTCCCGCCATTTCATGCCCCACTTTCACATTCCGCTTCAATCCGGTTCCGACCGTATCCTGAAGCAGATGCGCCGGAAATATGACAAAGCATTGTATGCCGGCAGAGTCGGTCGAATCCGGACACTGCTGCCGCATGCCTGCATTGCTGCCGATCTGATCACGGGATTTCCGGGAGAGACCGAAGAAGATCACCAAGAAACCATTACGTTCCTGAAAGATATTGACATCTCTTATATTCATGTTTTCACCTATTCGGCACGGCCTGATACCTGGGCAGTCGGATTCAGCGATCCGGTTTCGCCGGGAGTAAAAACCCTGAGAAGCCGGGAACTGCACAGGCTATCTGAAGAAAAAAAACGAAAATTTTATAGAACGAATGCAGGACGCCAGGCAAGGGTCCTTTTTGAATCGAGCAACACCGGTGGCAGAATGGATGGCTTCACGGAAAATTATATTAAAGTCAGCCAGATTTTTGATCCCGCGTGGATCAATCAGATCCGTGAAATTGAACTTTCCGAACTGGATGAAAAGGAGATCATCTTTAATTTATGATCTGATGATCGTTCATCGGTTGGAACATTTGTAACTGAAAGATTACCGAAAAAACAGCAAGTAGCAGAACATGATTGTGAACTTGGAACAGATTGCTTTACAGGTATGTAACCTCGCCCGGGAAACCGGTACGTTTCTCCTGCGGGAGGTTGATACCATTCAACATGCCGATGTCGAAGAGAAGGGGCTTCATAATTTTGTGACACGGGTCGATAGGGAATCTGAACGCAGGTTGGTTGACAGGCTTTCGAAGATTCTTCCGGGGAGTGGTTTTATTGCAGAAGAGAACAGGGTTTGGAATCCATCCGAGTACACCTGGATTATTGACCCATTGGACGGCACAACCAATTTCATTCACCGGGTACCCTTATTCGCAATCAGTATCGCATTGATGCGGGGTCAGGAGACGCTGCTGGGCGTGATTTATGAAGCGAACCATAATGAATGCTTCTATACCTGGAAAAATGCGCCTTCGTTTTTGAACGACAGGCCGATCCGGGTTTCAGATACCGCGTTGATCCATGAGTCGCTTTTTGCAACGGGTTTTCCCTATTACGATTACAACCAGTTGGACGATTATCTTCAACTATTCCGCCACTTGCTGAAGAACAGCCGCGGAGTCAGACGACTCGGATCGGCCGCGACAGATCTGGCGTGGGTTGCCTGCGGCAGGTTCGACGGTTTTTATGAATACGGATTGTCGCCCTGGGATGTTGCCGCCGGCGGTCTGATCGTTCAAAATGCAGGTGGAAAAGTCAGTGATTTTAGAAGCGGGGAAAATTATATCTTTGGCAGGCAAATTATCGCTGCCAATAAACACATCTATCCGGAATTTCTGAAACTCTTTGATACATGGAAACACGAATTGAGCTGATACAGGGGGATATCACCAAATTAAAAGTTGATGCCATCGTTAACGCGGCCAATCCTTCACTTTTGGGCGGAGGTGGCGTCGACGGGGCCATACATAAAGCTGCCGGACCCGGTCTGCGGGAAGTGTGCAGGTTGCTGGGCGGTTGCAATACCGGTACGGCTAAAATTACCCGCGGCTATAATCTTCCGGCGAAGTTTGTCATTCATACGGTAGGACCTGTATGGGGCGTAGGCGACAGGAATGAAGAGGAACTGCTGGCCTCCTGCTACCGTGAAAGTCTTGCCCAGGCCACGATTCATGATTGCAGGACGGTTGCCTTCCCAAACATTTCAACCGGTGTCTACCATTTCCCGAAAGAACTTGCCGCTGATATTGCGATCAGGGAAGTCAGGAATTATCTTTCCGAAAACACGATTCCCGAAAAAGTCATCTTTATCTGCTTTGATGCAGAAAACTTTTCTATATATAAAACCCGGCTTACCTGATTCGGGATGTGCTTTCACCAATTGAACAGGGTTTGTTCCCTCCCGGTTGCGCCAAAGGGTTGTTTCCGACACGGTAATGACTCTGGGAGAAGCCCTATTCCTCGTGCGTTGACCAGGGTGAAAGCCCTGTTCCTGATCGTTCTCATTTTCACAGGTATGCTGGCAATGGCACAAACCGGCAAAAAGACCATTCAGGCCATTGAACGCACCTCGGATATCCGGATCGACGGGATCCTCGATGAACCCGAGTGGAAGAATGCCCCACCCGCGACTGATTTCATTCAGCGCATTCCATTTAACGGGAATCCTGCAATCTTTCAGAGCGATGTCAGGTTTGCTTTCGATAACCAGGGTTTGTACATCGGAGCCATGATGTACGATCCATTTCCCGATAGCATTCCGGGACAACTTGGACTTCGCGACAGCGATGAGCTCAATGCCGACTATTTTATTTTCGTTGTAAGTCCTTTTAATGACGGGATCAATGCGTTCTGTTTCATGGTTTATGTCAGTGATGTACAATCCGATTTCAAGATCTCAGGCGAAAGTGACGATGATTATTCGTGGGATGCGGTATGGTTAAGCAAGGCGAGAAAAAATGAAAAGGGATGGGTCTGCGAGATGAAGATCCCCTACTCTGCCATCCGGTTTCCCAACAAACCACTGCAGGAGTGGGGTATTAACTGCCAGCGAAGCATCCGGCGGTACCGTGAGATTGATACCTGGAATTTTATCGACTCAAAAGTTTCCGGGTATGTCAATCAATCCGGACTTCTCGAGGGAATCAGTCAGATCAAACCTCCGCTGCGGCTTTCGATTTCGCCTTATCTATCGGGTTATTTGCAAAATGCCCCGGGGGATAAGAATTACCGGTTCTCTTATAATTACGGCGCTGACCTCAAGTATGGTATCGATCAGAGTTTCACCCTCGACATGACCCTGATCCCCGATTTCGGCCAGGTGCAATCGGACGACAAGGAGTATAATTTCTCCCCATATGAGATCCGGTACGAGGAACGCCGGCAGTTTTTCACGGAAGGAACGGAATTATTCAACAAAGGAGGTATCTTTTATTCGAGAAGGATCGGCAGTGAGCCCAAGGGATACTCCAACGTGTATGCTGCAACCGAAACGAACGAAAAAGTGACCGACAACCCGACCCAGACAAAACTCATCAATGCTTCGAAGATTTCGGGCCGAACCACCGGCGGGCTAGGTATCGGATTTTTCAATGCCATGTCGGCAAATACCTGGGCTACGATCACTGACACCATCACCGGTGAAACCCGGAGATTTCTCACGCAGGGGTTTACCAATTACAACATGTTTGTTTTAGATCAGAACCTTAAGAACAACTCGTACGTTGATTTCCTGAACACGAATTACTTCATGCCAACCGAAGGCTATACCGCCAATGTGACCGGTACCACCTTCCGGTTTGCCAATAAGAAGTACACTTACGCCTTATCTGGAAACGGATTCATAAGCCAGAAATATTACAGTCACGCCTCCCCGGAATTTGGCTACCATTACGCACTTTCCTTCGGGAAGATCTCCGGAAATTTCAAGTTCAGTTACAACCAATTGCTCGAAACCGACAAGTACGATCCGAATGACATGGGTTTTAACACCATCAATAATAAATTCAATAATACCCTGTCGTTTCAGTATAATTTGTATAATCCCTTCTGGAAGGTGCTCAATTGGTACAATTCACTGGAAATAAATTACAACACACTTTACGACGGGTTGAAGTACACATCGCTTTACATAGATGGCTCGACCAATACAACCACCAACAAGCACCTCACACTCGGCGCCAACCTGGAAACGCAGCCGGTTGAAGGTCATGATTATTATGAACCGCGGGTGGATGGATGGATGTACAAATCGCCGGCGTATGTGTTTCAGAATGTATGGGCATCTTCTGATTACCGCAAAAAGTTCGCCCTCGACGGTTCATTGGGCATCCAATATTCGGGGCAGTATAAGTCGACCGGGGTCGACTTCTCATTGTCGCCGCGATACCGGATTTCCGACAGGATCATGCTGATCTATCTCCTCTGGGTCAATAAAATAATGAATGATGTGGGATATGTGTCGGATTCGGTCGATCAGTCGGAACAAACTGTAATCCTCTTCGGCCGGCGCGACCGGCTCACCGTGATGAACCTGCTCGAAGCCAACCTGATGATCACCAGTACTATGAGTATTGATCTCAGGGCACGCCATTACTGGGTTTCAGCCCCATACCTTTCCTTCTATCAACTTCAGCCCGATGGATCGCTCCAGGATGTCGAGTATCACCAGGATGCCGATATCAATTATAACCTGTTCAACCTCGACCTGACCTATATCTGGAATTTCGCCCCCGGGAGCCAGATCTCCGTGATGTGGAAAAACGCGATCAACACGTATGACCATGAAACTCCCCCCGATTTTTTTGATGATTTCAGGAGAACCATGCTGGCACCGGCATCCAACAGCTTTTCCATCAGGATCATCTATTATCTCGATGCATTGTACTTCAAAAAGAAGAAGAAATCCGGCCCGACCGGCTGAAGCGGAATTATTTCAACCTGGCATCTTCCAGGATCACCTCATAGAAGTATCCGGAGCCGAAATCGCGGTTCACGGATACTGTTCCTTCCGCGGTCACAATGGAACCTACTCCCGAGGAATCCGGTGTTGTTATGGTCAGGTCATAATATTCGCCATGTCGGGTCCCGTCCTGCAGATGAATCCAGTTTTTTCCCATTATCTCCGGTAGGAATTTTATGACCTCTCCCCTGATCCGGACCTTTTTCCCCGCATAAAAATCCTTTCGGGAAAAGAGCTCTGCCAGGGTAATTCCATTCTCGGCTTTCACGACGCTGACTCCGGTTTTCTCAGGAACAGGTTGCCTCCCTCCTGTTACCGGCGGTTCAGCAGCGATCGTGGAGTGATCGGTGAAATCCTGGACAAAATAAATGCTCGCGAAGGTACGTTGCAGTTCTTTACTGGTAAATTCTTTCATTTCATTCCCGATGGACCAGTAATAAGTTCTGCCCAATTGCACTTCAGCCTTGCGGATGGCGATCCAGTACTCCGGCCCTCCGGATGAAACTTTTACATAGGTGTAAGAGGTGGTCTGCAATACTTCCCGTGCGATCACCTTATGGACACCGGGTGAAAGATTTTCTGTTTTCCTGTCCACCCCCTGCCCGCAAGCCAATAAAATAATGGGGATCAAAACAGAGATCAATTGACGGTTAACTTTGAATTTCATATATTTGTTTGTTCATTTGTTACGTTGTAAATATTGTTTAACCTCCTGAGACCAGATAGCACCTTTAGCGGTACCGAAGCGGAGCCCAGGCGATTGTATCTGCAAATCTAAATAAATCAGCACATAAGTGAATCATCCATGAAAAAGATTCCCCATCGGCTCTTTTTGATCACCCTGTCGCTGATCCCGATCGTGCTGATCGTTTTTCTGATTCTTCAGGGCGTTTCATATTATAAATTACCCCTTGAGGAGCGTTTTTTTCACCCGGGTCACCACACCCTGAAACCCGGTGGGATCATGGGACATGGCCTTGGAATAGCCGGAACGCTTGCCATGATTCTGGGGATTGTCCTTTACATGGTACGGAAAAGAATCCCCTCCTTAATGAGATTGGGGCATTTAAAACACTGGCTTGAATTTCATATCTTTTTATGCACCATCGGGCCAATCATGATCCTTTTCCATACCTCCTTCAAATTCGGCGGTGTGGTTGCCATCAGTTTCTGGTGCATGGTAGCCGTGTTCATCAGCGGAATTATCGGACGTTTTATCTACATCCAGATTCCCCGTAACATCGAAGGTCGGGTTCTGAGTATGGCCGAATTGCAGGAAATGATCCGCGGGCTGACCGGACAACTTTTCTTATCGGGAATAACGGATCCGGACCGGAAAACCCTTCCCGAATTGAAGGAAGCCTTGCTGAATCAGGGCAGTCCGCGTACCGAAATGAAAAGCATACTCACACTGAAAAGAAAAGAGCTAAAGCTGAAAAGAAAAATAGAACGGCTCCGGTCGATGCAGGAGCTTTTCAAATACTGGCATGTAATTCATCTTCCGTTCGCAATTATCATGATGCTTATCATGTTAATTCATGTTGTAGTTAGCATAACATTCGGTTACCGCTGGATATTCTGAACATGGATAGTATTATTGAAGTCATAATTTATGGGGTGATCGGCTCCATCTCGGCCGCGGTGATTCATGTGTATATTTGGAAACAACGAAGAAATTCGCGAAACATCGGGGCAAAGATCGAGCAGGCTAAGCTGGAAGGTTTGTTTGAACCGGTCTCCCTGCACCCGGTTGTAAATCCCGATGCCTGTATTCAGACCGGGGCTTGCATTCTTGCCTGTCCTGAAAAAGACATCCTGGGAATCAGAAACGGGAAAGCAACCACAATCAATACATCGCGTTGTATTGGACACGGGGCTTGTTTTCGGGCATGTCCGACCCAGGCGATAACTCTATGTATCGGAACCGAAACCCGTGGTGTGGAATTGCCGCATGTCAATCCAGATTTTGAGACCAATGTTCCCGGAATCTACATTGCCGGCGAACTTGGAGGAATGGGACTGATTCGCAACGCGGTTGAGCAGGGCAAACAGGCAGTCGGGAATATTGTCAGGAAAGGCATCGCTGCGCAGCATGCACAATATGATATCACCATTATCGGGGCGGGTCCGGCCGGAATAGCCGCCAGTCTTGAAGCCAAAAAATGCAACCTGCGTTGCCTCACCCTGGAGCAGGAGACGTTGGGAGGTACCGTTTTTACTTTCCCCCGGTCTAAGGTGGTCATGACCGCACCTATGGATCTTCCGCTTTATGGGAAGATAAAACTTTACGAGACCAGTAAATCGGAGTTGCTTTCACTCTGGACGGAAGTGATCCAAAAAAATAACATCGAAATACGGGAAAATTCAAAAGTTGAAGCGATCGTCCCTGAAGACGGGCACTTCAGGATTGAAACCCTTGCGGGTGTTCATGTTACTTCAAAATATGTAATTCTTGCCATTGGTCGCAGAGGGACGCCACGGAAACTCGGAGTACCGGGCGAAGGATCCGAAAAAGTTGCCTACAGACTTCCGGAACCCGAGTTGGTAAAGGGAAAAGATGTTGTCGTGGTCGGAGGTGGCGACGCTGCCATTGAGTCAGCTCTGTTGCTGGCTCCCGAAAACAGGGTGGTACTTTCATACCGGGGTGAGGCCTTTAGCAGGATCAAGCCCAAAAACCAGGATCAGATAAACAAAGCAATTGCTTCAGGCGCTGTGGAGGTAAAATTCAACACAAACCTGGTCAATATTGAAAAGGATCAGGTCACCTTTACCCATTCCGGGCAACCCGGTACCCTGACCGTCAAAAATGATCTGGTCTATATCTTTGCAGGTGGCGAATTACCAACCCGGCTCTTACAAAAGGCGGGGATCAGGATCACCACCAAATTCGGGGAGGCTTTGCTCCTGTTGTGGATGTTAATCTTCATGGGATCGGTATCAGGACAAATCTCACCCGGAAAATTGGCAGCAGTGCATACCCATCTCGAAGGTTTGAGCAACTGCACCCAGTGCCATACCCTGGGCGACAAGGTGACCAATGCCAAATGCCTTGCCTGCCATACGGAAATAAAATCGCGCATCGACATGAACAAGGGATATCACGTTTCGCCGGATGTGAAAGGAAAGAACTGCACAGGATGCCACAGCGATCACCACGGACTTCAATTTCAGATCATTCGTTTCGACAAAAACAAATTCGACCACAACCTGACCGGTTACAAACTGACCGGCGCCCATGCCTTTAAAACGTGCACCGATTGCCATAAATCGGCGTTCATTTCAAATCTTCCGCTCAGGAAAAAGCGGGTTACCTATCTTGGACTGACACAAAACTGCCTCACCTGTCATGCCGACTATCACCAGAAAAACCTTTCGGAAAATTGCACCGATTGTCATAGCGATGTTTCCTTCAAACCCGCTGTAAAGTTCAGTCATGACCGGTCACAATTCAAACTGATCGGGAAACACCAATCCGTTCCCTGCGAATCCTGTCACAAGACGTTGGTACGCAATGGGAAACCATTCCGGCAGTATTCGGGTGTGCTCCATCGGAGCTGCGCTAACTGCCATAAGGATGTTCATCAAAACAAATTCGGAACACAATGTTCGCGATGCCATACCGAAGTATCCTTTAAGACGATCCGGAATATCAGTGGATTTGATCACTCTAAAACCACCTTTCCACTGACCGGAAAACATCTCGAGACAGACTGCAGGGCATGCCATAAAAGCAATCTGACCGATCCTTTGAAACATGGACGTTGTGTTGATTGCCATTCAGACTACCATACCGGACAATTTGTCGTTCAGGGGGTGGTCCGGGATTGCGGAGATTGCCACAGCACCAATGGATTTCAGGGATCCTCCTTCACCATCGACCGGCACGAACAGACGGCTTTCAAACTTCAGGGTGCACATCTCGCGACACCATGCATTGCCTGCCATAAAAAAACAGAGAAATGGGAATTCCGCGGAATTGGTAACCGATGCATTGATTGTCATACCGATATTCACAAAGAATACCTGAGCGCTGCATTCTATCCCGACTCCGACTGCCGGAGTTGCCACACGTCCAAACAATGGAACGAGATCGTTTTTGATCACCGGAAAACCCGGTTTAATCTGACTGGCGCCCACGCGCTTCAGACCTGCCGCTCCTGTCATTTTCCAAAAGAAAAAAACGGGCAAACGAAGCAACAATTTGCCGGCCTTGCATCAGCCTGTACCAACTGTCATACCGATATCCATTACGGGCAATTTAACGAAAGCGGCGCCACAAACTGCCTTCGTTGCCACAAACCTGAACACTGGAGCATCGGATCGTTCGATCATGATAAAACCTCCTTTAAGCTCGACGGGCAACATCAAAAGGTACCCTGTTATAAATGTCACAAACCCGTGTCCCTGAACAACCAAGTATTCATCCTGTACAAAATAAAAGAATCGAAATGCGAAAACTGTCATTGATCTTCCTCGGCCTGGGAGTATTTGTATATGCTTTCGCCAGCCTGATTTCAGAATCTCCACACGGAAAAGGCTTTTCTTATGCCTGTTCCCTTTGCCATAGTTCAAAAGGCTGGCATCTCGATAAAGAGATTTACGCCTTTGATCATAATAAAACCGCGTTTCCGCTTACCGGGCAGCACCGGAGCGTTAACTGCCGGCAGTGTCACGCGACATTGGTTTTTTCTGAGGCCACTGTCGAATGCGCGGGATGCCATACCGACGTACATAACCAGACGGTAGGCCCCGACTGCCAGCGATGTCACACCGCTGACTCCTGGATCATAAACAACATCACGGTCATTCATCAGCGGTCGCGGTTTCCGCTCCTGGGCCCCCATTATACGACCGATTGCTCTGTGTGTCATAAATCGGCTTCGTTGCTGGACTTCCAACCACTCGGAGTCACCTGTTTCGATTGCCACAGTGATGATTATTATGCTACCACGGGTCCCGATCATGTAAAAGGAAATTATCCGACCAATTGTGCCGAATGCCATTCGGTGAGCAAGTTTGACTGGACAGGCGCCGTACCCGACCATAGCTTTTTTCCGCTAACCGAGGGTCATGCCATCAGCGATTGCAACAAATGCCATCCGGGCGGGAATTTCGCAAATACCCCCAGGGCCTGCGAGGCCTGCCATCAGGCTGCTTACAACGCGACCACCAACCCGAATCACGCTGCTGCTCAAATCCCAGTCACCTGCGGCGATTGTCACACGACTATTCCCGGGTGGCGACCGGCTACCTTTGCCATCCACAACAATTATTATCCTCTTGTTGGAGCCCACGCAACCATAGCGAACGAATGCATCCGCTGTCACAACAACAACTACACAAACACACCCAATACCTGTGTCGGATGCCATCTGAACGACTACAATCAGACCACCAACCCATCGCATGCTGTTGCCCAATTCCCGACGGATTGTCCGGCATGTCATAATCAAAACTCCTGGATTCCATCGACTTTCAACCATGATGGTCAATATTTTCCGATCTATTCGGGGAAGCACCGGGGTGAATGGACTCTATGCTCAGAATGTCATACAAATCCGTCAAATTACCAGACCTTCAGTTGTATCGATTGTCACGAACACAACAAACAGGATATGGATGATGAGCACCAGGATGTTGGCGGATATTCGTACAACAGTCAGGCCTGTTTTCAATGTCATCCGACCGGCAGTGGCGGGAAACTCAAGCCGGCCAGGTCAAATAAAAAAATGGAATGATCCCATGAATCAGGCGCGCATATTCACTATTCTGATCCTGAGCTTCGTTAGCTATCTCGCCCGTGCACAAACCACCGCTGAAACTACCGGTGTCATTTCATACATCACTTCTCAGCATGTGTATGTGAAATTTCAATCTGCATTACCGATATCAGCCGGCGATACGCTGTACACCAGGAAGGATCAACAACTCCGGCCCGCATTGGTCGTAAAAGAGCGATCCTCCGTTTCCTGCCTGTGTACTCCGGTTCCCGGGTTTAAACCAAAAGTTACTGACACAATCATTTACCGGCCGGGACAACCGAAACCGGACCGGGTTATTACCGCCCCGGCCGATCCGTTAAAAACGGACCCCATGAAAGAGCGTGATTCGATCCCGTTACCCGGTCAGGCCGGAACAGTGTACCCTTCTTTACCACCGGATTCAGCTAATATCAAAGAGAATAAGATTCAAAAGTCCCGCCAACAGATACATGGAAGTTTGTCGGTTTCCTCTTATGCGAATTTTTCCGACAGTCCTGCTGACAATAACCTGAGAATGAAATACACCTTTGCATTGGATGCAAGAAATATCGGGAATACGAACCTTTCGGCAGAAGCTTACCTTTCCTGGATCCAGAACCCGAAACAGTGGAACGAGGTTCCCGATAACCTCTTTAACAACCTGAAAATATACAGGTTTGCCCTGAAATACCAATTCGGCCGATCGGGATCGGTTCTGATCGGTCGTAAGATCAATCCCCGAATGACGAACCTGGGGGCCCATGACGGAATTCAGGCGGAAGTTAAGTTCCGTCCGTTTACCGTGGGAATCCTGGCGGGATGGAGGCCTGATTACGCAACGTACGGATTCAACTTTAACCTCTTCCAATTCGGCGGATACATCGGCCACGATTACAGCGGTAAAAACGGCGTTATGCAAACGACCCTTGCAATCATGGAGCAAACCAATTCCTGGAAAACCGACCGTAGGTTTCTCTATTTACAACATTTCAACTCCTTGTTAAAAAACCTGACCTTTAACGGTACCGCGGAATTTGATCTTTTCAGTCAGGTTTACAATGAGCAGGACAGTGTATGGCAACCTTCCGGTACCTTCCGACTCACCAACCTGTACCTGGGTCTGAACTACCGTATCATCAAACAACTTACGGTGGCGTTCTCATACAGCTCGCGACAGCAAGTGATCTTTTATGAGACCTGGAAAACCGAGCTTGAAAAATTAACAGATCCACAGGCAACACAGGGATACCTGCTTCAGGCAATGATACGGCCGGCGCGTAAACTGACCATCGGACTGGCAGGGGGATACCGGTTTCAGAAAGAAGATCCCAGGCCCTCCGGCAACTTTACCGGCTATATCACCTACAACCGGATACCCGGTATCCTTGTTGATGCTTCCGCCTCCGTGACCCTTCTTAAGACCGGTTACTTAGGGGCTAATATTTACGGTATCACAATGGCACGGGATTTTGCCAATGGAATATTCTCCCTGGGAGCCGGATACAAATATGTCGGCTACAACTATGTGTATTCGGATGCCTCCCTGGTTCAAAATATTGCAGAAGTAAACATTTCGTGGCGAATTATCAAAAGACTGATACTGACAGCCTATTATGAAGGGACTTTTGAACCTGACCGAAGGTTTCAACGTATTTATGCGCAGCTCCGTGTGAACTTCTGATAACCCAGCATGTTTTTTTTGAAGTCTGATTTTTTTATCTGAACTTTGGTTCGCATTTAGTTTTCCTGTTCAACACAACCCGGTGATGCCACTTTTAAGAAGAAACGAAAGAATTTCCCTTTTCATTCTTATTACCGCAATGGTGATTGTGGTGGTATCAGGAAGCCTTTTTACCCGCTGGCGTTGTAAAGAAGTTGACCGGAGGATACGCGAGGATATCCTGATCCAGACTGTGGAAATTGCTCAGACAATCAACCCGGTGCTGGTTAAAAAACTGACTTTTACGGGTTCCGACTATAAACTTCCGGAGTACCAGCAGATCCGATCCCAGATGATAGCCTATGGAAAACTTATCCGGCAAAGGGGAATATACAGTATGGCTCTGAAAGGATCCGATATTGTTTTCGGTCCGGAGAACTATCCCGAGGGCGATCCGATGGGAGCAGGTCCCCCGGGTACTATTTACGAACAACCCGAAGAAGCTGATTTTAAGATATTTAATGACGGAAAGCCTGTGGTTACAGGTCCTGTTACGGATGAATATGGAACGTTTATTTCGGGTATGGCACCGGTTTTTGATCCTTCGACCGGCAAGGTACTCATCGTGATCGGAATTGATATCATGGCAGAGGAACTGCAAAGCGCCATTGCCAAAGCCAGAATACAACCAATTGCAGGAATGATCATTCTTCTGCTTTTACTGGGTACAGGATTTTACCTGATACGCTACCGGAACCGGCTTCCCGATGAATCAAAAATGAAATTCCGGCATATTGAGACCTATCTGACCGCTATTGTCGGGGGGCTGGTGACCCTGGTTGCCTTATTTACCGTCAAAGGATCTGAGACCAGGGAGAATAATTACCTGTTCAGGATCAAGTCCAATTCAGAAATCGATGCCGTCAGAAAGGAATTTATTAAAGTAAACCAAGAATTGCTGACGCTTGAGACATTTTTTATCAACAGCAGAACCGTAGAGCCTGACGAATTTTTCAATTTTACTACATCTTCAGGATTCAATAAAATAGCTGCAAAATTTTTCTGGGTTCCCAGAGTTGGCAGATACCAAAAAGCGCTTTTTGAGAAAAACAATCTTCGTTTCACCAGAAACCCGGGCACTTTACTGGAGTATCATCCCGGGGGAACTATCGGGCCTGCCGGCATCAGAGATATTTACTATCCGGTTTGCTTCGCCGACTCTTCCGGAATCCCTGTTCTGGCTCCCGGTTTCGATCTCGCTTCGATTCCCGGTGTTTCTGCTGCCATGGAATATGCATTGAACAGTAAAATGACCACAGGGGTGGAACACGATGAAAACTATCGTACTGTTTTCGATAACTCAACCATTCTCGCCCTCGACCCGGTCTTCAAGACTTTAAACACATCCATTCCGGAATCAGACAGAGCCGCCAAAATCGACAGTAGCTTTATCGGCGCACTGGTCAATGTTTCTGTAATTATACAAAATGCAATGAAGTCGAATTCCGTTCTTGGCCCGCAACTCGACATTGACCTGGTAGACCTGACCCACAAACCAAATCCTGTAAGAATTTCTGAACCTCTTACACCTGAGAACCGGAATAAAGAATTCGATTTGGAGGATTACAAAAGAAACGGGTTCCATTATATAGCCCCGCTCTTTATGTTCGGAAAATCCTATGCCCTAATTACATACAGCGAAACATTGAACCAGAAGGCAAATACAGTTCCCAACTCCTGGATGATTTTTTTAATCGGAATATTATTTACCGGCATTACCACTTTCTTTATCCGCTCTATCCAAAACAAACATATTACCCTTGCGCGAATAGTCAAACAACGCACCTCCGATCTGGAGACAGCCATGGAAAAAGCCCTTGAAAGCGACCGGTTAAAATCATCCTTTCTGGCCAACATGAGCCATGAGATCCGGACACCGATGAATGCAATCGTGGGATTCTCATCGTTGCTGGGCGAACCTGACATCCCGGAGCAGGAGCGCGAAAAGTACATCGAAATCATCAAGACCCGTTCCGACGACCTGCTGCACCTTGTAAATGATATCCTCGAAATGTCGCGGCTTGAATCGGGCACTGTCCAACTGGTAAAAAGCCAGGTGGATCTTGATGAAATGATGGATGAACTCTCAGTAATATTCAACCAGAAACTTTTAAAAAACCACAAAACGGAAGTCCGGTTAATAATTGAGAAAACAGATCATAACTATACAAGAATCATTTCCGACGGGTACGTCATCCGGCAGATTTTTTCGAATCTCCTCGAAAATGCCATAAAGTTCACACACAAAGGTGAAATTTGGTTCGGTTACCGCACCGATGAACATTCCGTTGTTACCGGTTTTGTGCGCGATTCGGGAATCGGTATATCCCCGGAAAACCAGAAAGTGATCTTTGATAGTTTTCGTCAGGCGGAAATTCGTGATATCCACCAGTATGGCGGAACAGGGCTCGGTCTTTCCATCTGCAAGGGATCGGTAGCCTTGCTTGGCGGGACGATCCGTGTTGATTCGGCTCCCGGTTCGGGAAGCCAGTTTATCTTTACATTTCCGGCCGAAGCAGTACCGGTAATAAAACAACCGGAGAGCATTCCATTATCTGTACAACCTGAAGAAGTACGATACACCTGGCCTGGCAAAAAAATCCTGGTGGTTGAAGATGAGCCATCTAACCTCGACTACCTGGTCACGATCCTGAGCCATGCCGGTGCAGAACTGGCGACAGCCGTTACCGGAAAAGAGGTTCGTGATCTGTACCCTGTCATGGATACCATCGATCTGATATTGCTCGACATCCGGTTACCCGACGTCAGCGGTACAGATCTATGCCATGAAATCAAATCGAAATTCCCTTCCGTAATCATTATTGCCCAAACTGCATTTGCACATCCCGGAGACCAGGAAAAAGGAAACGAAAAAGGCTTTGATGATTATGTTACCAAACCCCTCGACCGCAGGGCACTCCTGCGCAAAATTGACACCTTCCTGAAAAAGAAAGGCTAATCGAAAAAACCAGATCTTTACGGTTCAACTGCCGGGATGTTTCCCCGGTCGGTAACTACCTTGCCGTCCTCCAGCACGATGATCCGGTGCGCTTTTTCCACCACACGCTGATCGTGGGTGGAAAAAATGAAAGTAACCTGTTCTTCATGATTCAAGCGCTCCATGATCCCGAGGAGGTTCCGGGTCGATTGAGAGTCGAGATTCGCCGTGGGCTCATCCGCCAGGATAAAAGCGGGCCTTGAGGCGAGCGCCCGCGCAACGGCCACCCTTTGCTGCTGACCCCCCGATAATTTGGAGGGTCGGCTGTGGATCCGATCGCCCAACCCGACCGACTCCAGCAATTCCATGGCCCTTTTCTCGCGGTCAGCCCGTGGAATTTTCTGAAGGTGCATGATGAATTCCACATTTTCCATTGCCGTAAGAACCGGGATCAGGTTGTACGACTGAAAGACAAAACCGATGTTCCGAAGCCTGAAATCGATCAGTTTCCTGCTGCTTAGCCGGGTAATGTCATTCCCGCCGATCAGGATGGTACCGCGATCCGGTTTATCCAGTCCCCCGATCATGTTCAGCAGGGTCGTTTTTCCCGATCCCGACGGTCCGACAATCGCAGTGAATTCCCCCTCTTCAAAATTCAGGTTGATCCCATTCAGGGCACGAACCTCAATCTCCGAATCGTGGTAGCTTTTTTCCAGGTTTTCAATGGCAATGATACTCATGGTTGATGGTTATTCGTTACGCACTGCATCGGCCGGCCTGAGACGCAACGCTTGACGCGCGGGGTACAGAGAGGCCAGTATACCGGTAAAGATCACAAGAATGGTCAGGTTGATAAAGAAATACGGATCCAACGAAGGATAAAGCACCGGGTTGTACCCGATTTTTTCAAAGCCTTCGGCAAAGGATCCCAGGTTTATCCCGGTATGTCTTGTATACACGGTGAGGCCCGTTGCAAGGATTATCCCGATGATCCCTCCGGTCAGCGACAGAAATACCGACTCGAGCATGATCATCAGGAAGAGGCGGAACTTATTCATGCCGATCGCGGCCAGCATGCCCAGCTCACGGGTACGCTCCAGAATGGCCATCAACATGGTGTTGACAATTCCAAAACCCAGCGCCAGCAAAATGATACCCATGAACAGATAAAGCCATAAATCCATAAAGTCATTAAGCATACCCAGTATGGGATCAATCTCTTTCCAGTTCTGCACTTTCAGGTCCGGGAAAGTGAATTGCAACAGTTTCTGAACCCGGGCAGTTTCATCGGGATCTTTCATCCTGACCGCGATTTCATGACTTAACAAACTGTCGGCCCCGAGCAACGTACAAATATCAGATCGGCCTACAAAGACATTCATTTCATCGAAAACAGAATTACTGGTCCGGTAAATCCCGCAGATCCGGAATGCGCCGCCAGTCAGGTTCCCCTGCATATCCTGAAAAGTAAGGATGATCTTTGAATTCAGTCGGACCTTCAGCTTCTTTACCAACGCCTGTCCAACCACAACGGGGACGCCCCTCCCGCCCTTGAACCATCCCCCGCAAGTATCGCAAATCAGTGAATGGATCTCCGTTACCTGCCGTTCAAGGTCCGGGTCGATCCCGTTAACCATGACACCGATCCCGGCATTGGCACTCCCGGCCATCGCCATGAACTTCACACGCGGCGACCAGGCTTCTACCGATCGGATGGTATCCAACACAGCAGTAATTGGCTTATAGCCCGTTCCGATAAAATAGGTCACCTCCTGATCTTCGATATACTTTGGATTGTGAAGTTGCAGATGGGAGGTCTCCCGGCTCACCGCTTCCCGTACGCGCTGATCGCTGGTGCCTTTGAGCACCGCCGAAGAGAATATGCCACCGAGGAGCCCAAGGGCTATTGCCATGACCACCACCAGGCTTCGCATCCTGTTTCTCCAGATATTTTTCCAAGCTACACTCCAGATCATACGTTTCGTTTAACGTCGGATTGCGTTGATAACATTCAGCCGTCGGACCCGCATCACCGGCAACAGCATCACTACCATGATGATCAGCAACACGATCACCGATTGGGCGATGAAATAATCGGGTGCCCACGCCGTCGGCATCGAGGGCTCAAATCCCATCCGGATGGTGGATTCGGCCAGTTCGCCGGTCAGTGGAATCGGGTGTATATAGAAATAATAAATCAGCGGTAAAGCAGCAAGAACGCCGGTAACGATTCCCAAGATTCCCAGCAGGAAGGTCTCTGCAACCAAGATCCACATCAATTGTCTTTTCTGCATCCCTACCGCGATCATCATGCCGAACTCCCGCATGCGCTCATTGAGCATCATCAGCATGGTTCCGAAAATTCCAAACCCCACGATCATGTACAGAATCCCGAGCATTATCAGCCCTGAGGCGCTGTCGGCCCGGATTTGCTGCACCACATCCGGCATCATCTCCTCCCACGTCATCACTTCATAAACGGCGGGATCTGTTTTCCTTCTCAGAGTTTCAGCAACCTTTGAATACCGCAAAGGATCCATCACGTTAAATGCAACAGAGGTGACCATGCCGTCGGCGCTGAACAGGTTCTGCGCGGCTTCCAGGCTAAGGTACACCAACCTGCCGTCGAGGTCGGGCGAAGGAAACCTTACAATCCCTTTGACGGGGAACACACCGGCAGCGCTGTTTCCGTGATAGCCCTGACCGATGATGACAAGGGTGTCGCCAATCCTGATTTTCAGGTAACCGGCCAGCCGTTCCGATACGAGAGCGCCTGAATCGGCCGGTGTAAGATATATTCCCCTTACCAGCTTCCTTTTCAGGGAGGTAAGACCGTTTTCATCCTCCGGATGCACCCCGTTCACCAGCACGCCCCGGGTTTGCAACCCGGATGAAGCCAATGCAAACGATTCCAGCCTGACGGTGTAACCCGACGATCCCGGCAGCGAATCCAATATCTGATTCAGTGTCGGATCATTGACAAAGCTGTTGTTCAATACCTGCTCATTCCAGTAACCCTTTGCATGAAGCTGGAAATACCCGGAATAGGCATGTACGATGTTGTTCACCATCAACTCATAACTACCCAGTTGAAATGCCCGCATGATCAGTGCAAACCAGATCGCGAAGAACACCGAGGTCGCGGTGATCAACGTCCTGCGCTTGTTTCGCCACAGGTTTCGCCAGGCCAGGGTGAGTAGTTCCATGGAATTATTTCAGATTTTTCATTCGTTGCTGTGAAAAAAAAGCATCTGGTATGGGAATATTAAATTTGGCACTGCGTATTTTCACGATGGTCTTCTGTTTGGGTTTATCCTCCGGGATGATCTCAAAACAGGTCGGGATCTTCCGGTCATACATGAATTTTATTTCCGAAAGCAGATGGGTCTTCACACGGTTCCCGTCTTCATCGAAATAGACGGCCCTCAGCTCGTAATACGCATCTTTACTGATCCACAGATGAATTTTTCCCCAGACAACTGCGGCATTTTCCTTGGGAATGAGTTCGATCTTGTAACAGGAATAACCCGAAACCATTTCGGTTCCGATAATTGCATGGGTATAGTCCATCACTACGGATGATTCTTTCAGGATGTCATCGTTGGTGTAATCCGATCCCATCCAGCCCTGCGACATCATGGAAGGCGGCAGCTTGATCATCCGGTTGATGGTCGGATTCCAGCTCCACATGTCGTTGCCAAGTTTCAGAAACGACTGCCCGCTCTCCTTTGGCGGGGCGGTGATCAGGGTCATCGAAAGGTTCCTTCCCTTTCCCCAGCTTTTAAAAGTGACCGATCGCTGCCAATCCGGACGCACAATGGTCATCTCCATTTCACTTTCGCTGGTAACTCCCTGCATCAGATCATCGGCCTTCTTTACAATTTCTGTTGCATCCTGCGGGAAGCCGCAAGTTACACACGCTAAAAAAAGCAGCAGACACCCTATTCTGTTTAACATACGACTTTTGATATTAGTACAAACAACTTCTGCATTCATTTAAAAGCTCCATTTCACGCGGAAAGTTCCCAGGAATGATTTGAAGTAAACATTTTCCATCAAAGGATCAGGACTTTTAAAGCGACCGTTAAAATACTGAATAAACAGACTCAGGTCGATATTTTGCCTGACATTGTAATTCAAGGTCGGTCCGACGAAATACCCGGCAAGGTCGGGAAAATACATGGTTGCCAGGGAAACATCGAAAAGCGGGGTGACCGGGTAGGATCCCATCAGAAAAATATTCCATTCGGCAAAGGATAACAATTTTGGCGTGGGAGGAGCCTGGTACACGTTTACCATACTTTCGGGGCGGTAACCGGCGGGGAGCTGGTTGTAAAGTACCTGAAACGTCAGGGCAAGCGAATTTGAAAAAGTGTAATCCGCTCCGATGGTTGCGAGTAACACCCCCGAGGTATCATTCCAGTTATTCTTGGGCTGATAATAATTAACCTCGCCCCGGAACGCGGCGCCGGAGATGTTACCCGACCAGCCGGCGCCGACGACATAATCCTGGTCATCTACAAGCCCGGCCAGAAACTGAACGTCAAATCCTCCCGTGTTGAACCTGCCCAGGGCCGCACAGGTCAGTTTCCCCTTTGAATTTAACTTGGCCGCAAGTTCCAACACGGAAGTCGCTGAAGGATAAACCTGGAGGCGGATTGCATCGCTTCCCGGACGTTCAGGGTAATCGACGTCAAAATAGGAATAGGTGTTGAACAGGTCGTTGGGATTCCAGACCAGGGTTTGCCCCCAGTTGATCCGTTGACGACCCGCAGTTATCTGGAATTTTCCAAAAGTTCCCGAAATCCATGCCCGGTCAAATTGGGTTAAAAGGGCAGCGGAAGCTGATGACCAGAGATCCCAGGTCATGTTTACCAAACCGTTGTCATTAAAAAGAGCTCCTTTGTATGCCGGATTCGCGGTCAGCGACTGACCGAAAATAAACCGGGTCCGCAACCCGACTCCCATTCCGAACACCTTCGCCGGATTCCAGGTAAAATCAAAGCGGTTGTGAATCTCATTGTCGAAGGTCCATGGATCATCCACTGCAGGAAACTGAACCATCTGCATATCATCAAGATAACCCTTGAGCTTCCACGAACGTTCTGCTGATTCCTGCGAAATAACCAGCATCGGAATCAGAAGTATCAACCCGGTGATTAAAAAAAACGTTTTCAACACTGTAAAACTAAGAAGCTTTGACCACTTTTCAAAAGCCGGTAAAAACTATTGATAACCCGATTTTCAGAAAAAAAGAACGTCTATCTTTGCGGAACCTGGGGCGGCAGGAAACGACCACAGGGATGTGTTCGTAAATACAACAACACCAACGATATGAATTACCTTGATAAAGCGCTGTTGTATATTCTTTCAATATGTGTCATTTTTATCATGGGATGTTCCGGGAAAAATTCTGATCCGGAGCCCACGCCTACTGAAATCCCAATAGGGGTCGTGGTCTCACTTACCGGATCCTTCAGTCCTTACGGGCCGATTCAGCAAAACGGCATCCTGCTCGCCATTTCGGAGATCAACAACAAATCGCTGCTCCCCGGGAAAAAGATCACGCCCTATATTCTGGATGACCGCTCCGTACCCGATACCTGCCGGGGCGTATTTCTGGAGCTGATCAACACCCGAAAAGTCATGGCAATCATCGGACCGACCTCCTCAAACTCAGCTTTTGCCGCCGATACAATCGCACAGAACCGGAAGGTGGTGGTCATGGGGATATCCAACACCGTTCCCGGAATCACCGGTATGGGTGATTATATTTTCCGGAACAGTCTTCCCGAATCGGCTGTGATCCCCAACACGGTGCAGATTACCCACGATGCTCTTAAATATTCGAAAGTCGCCGTCGTTTACGGGGATGATGATCCCTATACACTGGGAGCCTACAATTCGTTTAAAAGCGCCCTCGAATCCACAACGGGTGTGAGCATCGTCGCTACCGAAACGGTTCATAAAGGTGATTACCAGTTCACAGATCTGATCAACCGAATCAAGGCATCCGGCCCCGATATCATTGTGGTTGCCGCGCTGGTCAACGAAGCCTCGCGGTTCATGGTTCAGGCGCGGAACCTGGGAATTCCCGACGACATCCGTTTTTTGGGTGGTAACAGTTTCAACACATCCAAACTGTGGCAACAGGCCGGGAACGCCGCTCAGGGAGCCATCTGCGGTACCGCCTGGATCTACACGGAAGAAACGCCTGGCAACGCAGCTTTTATCGAAAACTATATCAGCATTTACGGCGCCCGCCCCGACCAGTTTGCGGCACAAGCCTATGCCGCCATTTACATCCTCGCCGATGCCTTGAAGCGTTCAGGCCAACTGAATTCAACCGACCTCCGCAATGCACTGGCCGCCACCGCCAACCTGCCAACCGTACTGGGAATGTTCTCGTTCGACGGAAACCGGGACCCCGTCCATCCACCGGTGGTTCAGGAGTTGATCGACGGGGAGTTTGTGGTGTTTAAATCCTCCAGGCGATAAGTCATTTACCAGTATCCTGCTCCCTCGGCTTCACAAACCAGCCCAGCCATAAGGATGCGAGTCCCCACCCGATCGTCAGATCTATAACCTGTGTTCTGATAAAGCTCCAGGGAAACTCCCACCAGTTCATAAAGGCTAACGCACCCTGTAACATGGCGAAGACCGCGAACAACATCGATACGGTAAAGCGCGACCAGAAACAGGGGAATTTTCCCATGTACATGATAAAAGCCGCGATAAAGGCGGTGAGGAATGCGAACAGGATCCCTTTGATCATCGTTCCTATCGAAAAGTCCGTCATCGCGGGATGAAAGAACACCATCGCCCAGGGATTCCCGATCATGGTTTTCTCCAGCTCCTGCTGGCGGGCCTTGAAGTCAGTACTATTCTGATCGGCCATGGGCATCATGTACATCCCTTCGGCAGGAAGGGTCCGGGATAAAAATTCGAGAATCGTATCCTGTTGTTTTGCATGGGTGTAGAAATTCTTGTGGAACCCTCCCACCCACATGGTGGTCTGGAATCCGAAATAGATCAGGGTTCCGACCAATGCGCCAATGATGACTTTTTTCATGATGCTTTGATTTAAGTTTGAATTTCAACTGCAAATTTATACTGCACTATAATAAAAACGCAAAGCAATTTTAAAATCATTAAAAAAATTGCGCTTATTACTGGTTTCGAGGACACTTAAACTCACAGAAGAAAAGATCGCGATGGTTGAAAACTTCC
Source organism: Alphaproteobacteria bacterium (assembly GCA_009928665.1). Taxonomy (GTDB): domain Bacteria; phylum Bacteroidota; class Bacteroidia; order Bacteroidales; family FEN-979; genus CAIVAT01. The sequence continues at coordinate 359 of SACF01000012.1, read as the reverse complement.
GGTGAACAGGGTATCATCTCTTGCCATTCCGGGGTATAAACGGGGAAAAAGCTATGAACACCGTGAAAGAATTTGAAAACAGGAAAGTAAGGTCTGTTTGGAAAGAAGAGGATCCCGAAACAGAATTAATTGGTGGTGAGAGCCACCGGATCCATTCTGAAAACCAATGATGGCGGGATCATTCGGACAGTCCAGGTTAAGGGTCCGACAGCCCGCGAATTCAATGTACCTTCAAAATGCACTTTTAGTTCCGAAATAAGAAAAGCCCCGAAAGTTCTGTTATCCGGGGCTTTTCAGTGCAAGTAAGTGAAAAAGTGTTTGAGCGGTAAATGGGGATCGAACCCACGACCCTCAGCTTG
>SACF01000253.1 GCA_009928665.1 Alphaproteobacteria bacterium | reverse complement strand
CGTCGTACCCGAGGAAGCATGATACCGAACGATCTCCTTTCGAGGAACGGAAAACAGGCCGAATGGATAGTTTTCCCGAAAATCTTCCTTTGTGGTGAAAGGTAGATTCTCTGTATCCTCCAGCCTTTTTATATCCCCGGGTTCCAACCCCATCTCCCGAAAGCGTTTCTCATAAAATGGGACCTTTTCATAAACCCTTCGTACCGTTTCTTGTAATCGTTGTAGCTGTAGCTGACGATACTGCTCTCGATCCAAGGTTTCTTCCCGGCTCCAAATCCGATGTAAACGATCCTTTTCTTCAAACATATTTTATACCCTATCTTTCTACCCCCCTATGGCGGGTCATTTATAATTCGTTACCCCAAATCAAACAAGGAAATTTGATCGGATTCCGGAATACCATCTAACACACCCAGTTCCTTCAGACCGCTCACGGCCGTGTTATTGGCCTTCCCTCGATTCCGAATATCTTCCACCGTGGTATAGGGTTTCCTTTCGTACTCCTCCTGTAGTGTTCGCGCAGCCGCTTCGCCCAAACCGGATATGGCTGCCAGAGGAACTCGCACCTGATGGTCCTCCATATAAAACTTCAGCGGATCCGATTTGCCCAAACGAGGGTTCAGAAAACGAAATCCCCTGGAGAACATTTCATACATGACCTCCAACACGGTAATCTCGTTTTTTTCCTTATCCGTGATGGATTTCCCCTTATTGCTCAACATTTGGATTCGTTCAAACACTTTCCCCGCTTCTTTATGAATAAATTCGGAATTAAAATCATCCCGTTTCGAAGTAAAGAATGCGGCATAAAAAGCGGCAGGGTGATACACCTTGTAATAGGCGATTCGATAGGACATCATCACATAGGCTACCGCATGAGCCCTGGGGAACATATACTTAATCCGTTTGCAGGATTCGATATACCATTCTTTGATACCGTTACTCTTCATCAAGCGCTCTTGCTCTAATGTGACACCTTTCCCCTTTCGAACACTCTCCATTATTTTAAATGCATCCTTGTGAGGTACGCCCTTTAAAATCAGGTAATTCATAATGTCATCCCGAGTAGAAATCACTTCACTCATGGTGGCCACGCCGGACTTAATAAACTCTCTGGCATTGTTATTCCAAACATCGGTTCCGTGAGAAAACCCGGAAATTCGCACCAAATCTGCAAATCGCGAGGGGCAAGTATCGTCCAACATCCGCCGAACAAACTCCGTCCCAAATTCAGGTATTCCATAAGTCCCATGTACAAACTTATAATCCGGGTTCTGTATTTTTAAGGGTGCAATTCCTTGAAACAACTCATTTACAGAAGCATCATTCAAGGGCAAACTCAGCGGATCTACCCCCGTCATATCC
>SACF01000252.1 GCA_009928665.1 Alphaproteobacteria bacterium | reverse complement strand
TATCAGGATGCCCCTTTATAGAAAATTTCTATCGCTAAGCGATTTCGGGCCAGAACAGCCTCATGTTTTCTGTGTCATAAAAATATTTTGGGCAAATGTCGGATTTGGTCGGATTTTGTCGGAATTGATGTCTGGAGTTGGGGTGACTAAAGCAGTATGCTTCAAGCAAGATAGGGGTATTTCCTATTAGAAACATACACATGGATACATACATGGATACTTTGTCCCAATCAGGTCATTGGCATGGGGTAGGTCACGGTGAGAACGGCGGCCTTTTCTATCTCCCCATTGCTTATGAATATCGGCCGCTTTTTCAACGGTTGACGGCCGCCCTTGAGGCATTGGCGAGTCATTTTGATGCAACTCCTAAGCAACATGCGCTGTTGGCAAAGCTGCGTTATGCCCTCGTTCGCTTGCCGGTTCTGACTCGGGGCGTGGATTTCAGCGTGATTCTCGCTGATCCCCTTGAACCAGTTGATGATTGGCAAACCTACACCCTGGAAATCAACCAGAGGGAGGTTCGTGCCACTCAGATGTTCTACTCCCACCCTCGGTGGAACAACAATCGGCCCCGTTCTAGGATAGTTTTCCACTACGAATACGATGGGTACCGCCACGATGACGGTGACGATGGGTATGTGAGCTACGCTGATTTCGAGCACTGGGTACTGGGCTGGGAGTCATTATGCCAACAGCCTCAATCCAGGCTGATTATCCATAATCGCCAAGAATTATTTGATTGGCATCAGGTGGACGATCCTTTGGCTTGGGAAAGGATGCCTTCGCTATTTGATGGGAGCAGATAAGGGGAGACGGCCATTTGATATATTAAACGTTAATAATTTGGTCAGAGGAGATACTTATACTTCTACAAAATTGACGATAATCAGGGTGGTAGCAAGGCAAGGTCACTTAATATGTTATCTATTAAGAAAAAGATCATATTTTTATTTCTTCTTTAAAGACCGCCTGTTTCTCTTCTAGGTCATAACTTAGGGCTTCATCGGGCCGCTCATCCCTGGGTTAATTGTCATCGGGGTTTATAGGTTTCCTTGGGGTTATTGAACGGCGGATAGAATTGGCTCTATGAGTTGCGGGCCTTCTTCTTGTACCCGGTTGACGTTACGACTGACCGGCCAACTGCGCAGAGTTTCGTAAGAGTCCGGTCTCAACAATTTTTGCACCTTTTCCGGTGTACCCGTCAACCAAGCTGTTACCTTGTCCATGGGGATGATCAGCGGCATGCGGTCATGAATGAGGGCCACTTCCCCGGTTGCCTGCGTGGTGATGATGCAGGTGGTGCGTAACAGGCTCCCATCCGGGGCTGTCCAGGATTCCCACAAACCGCCAAAAGCGAGGAGTTCAC
>SACF01000251.1 GCA_009928665.1 Alphaproteobacteria bacterium | reverse complement strand
CGAAGAGGAGGGACCCCCTCAATGAATCTATTGAGAATTGCAAAAAGAGATGACATTTCTAAAAAATTCGAATGGGTGGTTCGAGCCGCAGCTATTTTGTTATCTCTAGTGTTTGCCGGTGCTATTCTTATGATATTCCGGTTAAATCCTTTGGAAATATTTAAGACCATTCTCATCGGATCATTAGGTTCTGAAATGAGAATTCATCAAACCATTATCAAGGCGGTGCCTCTTATCATTACTTCTCTTGGAATTCTGGTAGCATTTAAGATGAAGTTCTGGAATATCGGAGGGGAAGGGCAAATTATGATGGGCGCTTTTGCCGCCAGCTATGTGGCGCTGTTTTTCCCGGAGATGCCCAAAGCCATAGCGTTGCCGTTGATGGCGGGTGCTGCCATATTGGCGGGGGGGTTGTGGGCTTTTATTCCCGCTGCTTTTAAAGCGAAAATGGGAACCAACGAAACCATTTTCACCCTGATGATGAATTATGTAGCTATCAAATTCGTCACCTATCTTCAATATCAGGCTTGGATGGATCCCGCTGCCAACGGGTTTCCCAAAATTGCCCCGTTTCCGGAATGGGCGCTTATGCCGAAGCTTTTTGGTCTCCATATAGGTTGGATGATTGCGGTATTGTGCGTAGTCGCTGTGTACTTTTTTATGAAATATACCAAAAAAGGATATGAGATTACCGTGGTGGGGGAAAGTATTGAAACCGCTAGATATGCGGGAATGAATATCAATAGAGTCATCGTCATCGCCATGATTATATCCGGCGGTCTTTGTGGATTGGCGGGGATGATTCAGGTTTCTGCCGTGGAAAAGACATTGTCTGTTGGAATTTCCGGCGGGTATGGGTTTACGGCCATCATTACGGCTTGGCTGGCCCGGCTCAATGCCATATCCGTTTTCTTCGTTTGTATCGTATTTGCAATGTTATTGCAGGGTGGTGCATATATTCAAGTAAATCTGAATGTGCCCAGTGCCGTTGCCAATGTAGTGCAGGGAACCATCTTATTCTTTGTATTGGGTTCGGAATTTTTCCTCCAATATCGTGTGCTTCCGGGAAGCCGATGGAAGAAAATGAAAGGGGAGGTGGCCTAGTATGGAAAGCTTCTTAGCGACTTGTATCGTAGCAGCCACTCCTTTGATTTTTGCTACAGTGGGAGAATTGATTACGGAAAGAGCCGGTCTTTTGAACCTGGGTGTGGAAGGGATGATGTTAATTGGTGCTGTGATGGGCTTCATGGCGGGGCTTCACTCGGAAAGCGCGGTAATGGCCCTGTTGGCTGCTTGTGGTGGCGGTGCAGGGGGCGCTTTGATTTTTGCTATTTTAACGGTGACTCTTCGAGCCAACCAGGTGGTAAC
>SACF01000250.1 GCA_009928665.1 Alphaproteobacteria bacterium | reverse complement strand
TGTATTTTGTCGGAACCGGTGGATGTATCCCGTTTCGGGATGATTTACGCCGGTGCGCAGAAAAATGTGGGACCGGCCGGGATGACCATCGTTATTATAAGGGAAGACCTGATTGGCCATGCAAAAAAAGAATGCCCCACCTATTTGGATTACAAAATCCATGGGGATAATGACAGTTTATACAATACTCCACCTTGTTTCGCCATATACATGGCCGGGGAGGTATTCAAACATCTTTTGGCCCAAGGTGGTGTGAAGGCCATGGAGAAGAAAAACATAGAAAAGGCAGATATGCTATATAACTATATTGACCAGAGTCGACTTTATCGATGTCCGGTTCAGAAGGAAGATCGTTCATTGATGAATGTGGTGTTTGTAACAGGAGATGAAGTTTTGGATAAAACCTTTGTGTCGGAGGCCAAGGCCAAAGGCTTGGTTAATTTGGGCGGCCATCGATCCATCGGTGGTATGAGAGCTTCCATATTTAATGCAATGCCTCGGGAGGGTGTGGAAGCATTGATTGAATTCATGAAGGAATTTGAGGCCAACCATTAAATTCAAATCCGGTGCAAGCCGGGTATAAATAGACGTCGGAAACAGTAGCTCAGGCTGATAAGCGTCGGATTACTGTCTATAAACATGACAAGAAAACGGAGATGGAAAATGAAATATTTGATATTGGTACCGGATGGCGCCGGAGACGATCCCATAGAAAATCTAGGAGGGAAGACACCTTTAGAGGTGGCTTCTCTTCCTGTCATGAATCGATTGGCATCTATGGGGCAGGTGGGCACAGTAGCCACCATCCCGGAAGGGGTACCTCCCGGTTCGGATGCGGCTAATTTATCGGTAATGGGGTACGACCCTTCCAAATATTTAACGGGCAGATCTCCTTTGGAGGCCGTATCCATCGGAATCGACATGTCAGAAACGGACGTGGCTTTTCGAACCAATTTGGTGACTTTGGAGGGGGCAGGACGATACGAGGAGTTAATCATCAAGGACCATAGTTCCGGTGATATCACCACGAAAGAGGCGGACCAGCTGATTCAGGCGGTGAACCAGGCCTTTGGGGACCATACCACTCAGTTTTACACGGGTACCAGTTATCGGCATTGTATGATTGTGCATCATGGAGCAACCGGTCAGGAGTTAACCCCTCCCCATGATGTATTGGGAAGACCGGCTGGCGATTATCTGCCCAAAGGTCCGGGGAGTGAGATAATCGATGATATGATGCGAAAAAGCTATGACATTCTCAACCATCACCCAGTGAATGAAGCAAGGCGGGCGAAGGGACTGAATCCGGCCAATTCTTTATGGATCTGGGGCCAGGGTAAAAAGCCGGCCTTATCGTCCTTTCAAGAAAAA
>SACF01000249.1 GCA_009928665.1 Alphaproteobacteria bacterium | reverse complement strand
GGACGAGAGGTTTGTTGCCGGATTTTGGTGCGAGAGAATACGGAAACAGAAGAAGTTCCGGTGGAATGGATTAAAGAAGGAGTTTATCTGGCCATCGGGGAAAGACCTTCTGCCTAAAAGACCAGATTCAGAATATAGGCCATGAAAATCCCCAGGTAATTTCCCATGGCGTAGCCCACAATACCAAGCACTAGCCCGGGCAAGATGATGGCCTTGTTTTTCAGTGCATCCGCCACAGGAATAATGAAAGCGGGACCAAAAATGCAGGCGGTTGAAGCGATGATGGTGGTGTCCCGGTCGATTCGGAACAGGGCGGAAAGCAAGGTGTGCAGTATGATGGTGCCGAATTGAACAAAGAATAATAAGAAAAGAAGGTTCCAGGTGTCATCGGTGATGGAAGATAAATCAAAGGATAGCCCGATGGCAAAGGAGAACATAAGAATAAGGTATTTCCCGAAGGTATAGGAGCCGGGAATCTGCCTTATTTTTTTGTGAAAGGAACCGGCGACTCCCAAAGTGGTGACCCCCAACATGATGATGGCCACATGCAAGGTTCCTGTGAATAGGATGGCGACTCCTGCCGAAAGTCCCAGGCTTAGGATGGTCAATAGGAACAATAGGAGGTAGCTTTTGATGGTGGTGGGGGTGTCCTTGTAAGAGACCTCTCCATATTTCATTACATCCGGAGAAAAGGCCGGAGACTCCGGGAAGGAAGGCAAAAAATGACGGTATAATCGGGGGATGATGGATAATAGTAATAGGAAGTAAATACCTCCAGCTACCAGGTCTGCCGTATTGGTGAGAATGATGGTGGTTTCCGGCACCTCCAATGCCATGCCGATGGCCATGAGATTGGGAGTGCCCCCGGTATACAGTCCTACCAACATACCGGATATATCAGATGCATTTTCCACTTTGTTTTGAAAGAGAGAATATCCCGCCAATGAAATGGCGGATATGGAAAAAATGGAAAGCAACAAGGAACGAATCATGGGCTTGGCTACGGTTTTCAAATGGGAAAACTGAGCGCCGAAAAGAATCAGGGGAATGGCCAAGGGAACCAGAATTTCAGCCACACTCATGGCAGCGCCACTTACCGGAAGAATAAACTGAAGTAGGAAGCCCAATAGATAACATAAGAAAACCGGACCCAACCCCCTTAGCACCAAAGACTTTTTTACCCCCATTAGAGTAAGGAGAGGTACGGTTACTATTAAAACAAAAATCAACACATCCATGGCCATTATTCCGGGTTCCTTTCCAAATTTTCCACCTTTTGAAATACTCTTTCAAAGCGGGATAATGCTTCTTGAATCAAAGCCTCGTCATAGGCGGCACTAACATAGATTCGACTTCCGGCCAGTGTAATTA
>SACF01000079.1 GCA_009928665.1 Alphaproteobacteria bacterium | reverse complement strand
GGAGAAGCTTTTTCTTATTAGTCAAATACTGGATTAGTCACTCCAGTGTTTACATACCCGCATGATTGAAATCCCTAATATTTTGTATCACTGACCATCAAACATCAGAGTGCTGCAAAACTTACCTGGACCATTTCGACAAATGCCACCCACCGAAGAGTTGTTTCTGCAGCACCAGTTGCAGTGATTTTTAAAGTATGCAAGACGTCATTGACCGATAAATTAACATCAAAGGCAGCGTTTGATTCGTGTACTACAGATTTTGAAACACTGCCTAAAACAGAGACTTGTCCGGAAGTTGGGGCGCACTGTACCAGCGCTGCCAAAGCATAGTATGCCCCTACAGTTTCAGTATCGAGATCAGTACAGACAACAGTGACTTTAGTGGCATACATAGCTGACTCGGACCAAAGAACAATTGCAGCGCCATCGAGCAATAAATCAACAGGGGTCGCATCGGTAGTGATGCCCTTGACTACAAAACTCATATATTGAGCAGATCCGGCAACAGAACCTGTAAACTTACCTGCAGCCTGAACATGTACGTTGCTCATTGTTCCCAATGCCTCCTTGCCTTCAAGATGCGTGTAATCAATGTCACCCGTATTATCAAGATCGGTGCTGTTCCCGTAACCCTCAATGTGGTTATAATCACCCTTGCATCCATTGGATTTACCGCAAACCAGGTTACATGCGCCGGTAATTTCATTATCATCGCCAAATACGGCATTGAAACTTTCGGTAACATCGGGCAGGTTATGAGAATTGCCGGCCACAATGTTATTATGGCCACCGCAGATTTGGTTACTGCCAACAACCAGATTTTTATTGCCGGCAGATGTATTGTCAATGCCCCCTACCACATTGTTGTCACCGGCAGCAGTATTGAGATGGCCAGCGCCACCGGAACCGACAATAACTGAATGAGCGCCAGCACCAGGTTTGACGAGATCAGTGACCCCCTTTATGGTTGCAGCAGTGACGGGATTCGTGCCTCCGGTATCCAAGCCAGTATCTGTGCCTTGGGCATGATCAGCAGTATTAGAATGTTTGAGATCAACAGCGGATTTGACATCGGCCACAGTCACCGCATTGGCCCCGCCGGTATCAAGCCCCTGGTCGGTGCCAGCGGCGTGTTTTTTGGAAACCGCATCATCCATATTGACTTGCGTTCCGGTAATGGCCTTGACGGTATCACCGGCAGCGTCAATCATATTGAGGACACCATCGGTATCCATATAGGTACGAATTAATCCGGCAGCAGGTTTTGCAGGAGCAGCAGAGAGCAGGCTGTATTCCTGGAAATCGGATTCATTTTCAGAAAGTTGACCGTGGTTAAAAAAGGTTGAATTTCCCATGAAAGTATGATTTAAATGATGTTTTATGACATTAACAGGTGTAACCGTGAAAGTACTCCGGTGGTGGCGCTACCTACAAGGATTTCAAAGCGAATCCAGGTAGTAAGGACATCGACGACATTTAATGTGGCGGTTGTATCATCATGATCAAGTACACAAGAAACGATATTGTCAAAATTGGTTCCGTCCAGACTTTGCTGCAGGGTACAAGTGACATCAGCATCGATGGAAGAGTAAAAAAATTGAATTGTCAATTTGGTGGCCCCATTTGGAATCTGGATATGAGATGTAAAACAATCACCATCGTCGATTCCGATTGCGCAAGGCACTATTCTATGTGCAAGATTCATGGTTGATTAGATTAGAGGTTGTTAACTACTGTTTAATACTGGTTCAGGAACTTATTCTAAAGCCTGCAACCATAGTGGCAACCGGAGCAGTGTATAATGGATATGTAGAAGTATTTACAGCTAAATATGCGGTTAAGAGCTCCAGTTTATAGAATGCTGTCCTGTAAACATCATTGACCATATCACGCCTATGGTTGGTTGGTATTAGTACTGCTGTTGAAACATCAACCAGGGATTGTGCCAATGTGGGATCGGAGCCAGTTGTATATTGTGATGTTTCGATCAACATTTGATTTAGCATTGCAGCCTTAATAAAATAAGCCAGGCAAGGTTTGATATAATCATTAATAAGAGAGGTATATTTCCCTGTAGCAAAGTGAAGTAAGACATCTTCATACAGCAGTACACCAAGGGCTGGCTTGATGTACTGTATTTCAGCATTTAGTATAAAGGAATCCTTGATCATGTAAGGATCAATCTCAGTGATATAGGCAATTTCAATAACTGTCAGTGGTTCAATCAGCCGAGTCATAATGTTGATTTTGCATTGTCATTAGAATTGGTCTTGCCAACAGAGGAGGCATATGTATTTTGCAGTTGAAGAACCAGGATTTGCTGCACGGGATCATTTTTATCATAATCGAGACCGGAATCCCGGCGAACCTCCCATACAAAATTCATGGGATTGAGGCGGGTAACCGGAGGACTGTTGATGAACTCAAAATCCCTTAGATTTAACCCGCACTCTGAGAGTGAAGTTTTAAGTGATTGGGTGAAAGTTTCCTGGATTGGCTTGATAACCGTTGACATGGCTACCTCGTATTCATTGAGGATACGGCCAGATTCAAAGGTGGACTTAACATCGGAATAGGGAGTCAAAGTCGGGAACCAATTGTGAATTGTGATGAGCGCTAACTCGGACTGTGCATGAAGATCGGGCCAGTGGCCTTCGTTGTCACGGCCAAAGGCAATGAACTCAGCCTTTTGAGAGCTGATGCCAGGAGCCAGGTCAGAAAGATACTGGATGATGATTTCATTGGCCTTGGCGCTTAAAGCCCCCTTATAGTCGGCAAACAACGCATCCAGTTCAGTTGCAGCTTCGTCGGAGTTCACCCCCGGGATAACCAGCATGCCGGGAGTGGCAAAAGAAGATTCAAGGCGCGTTTGGTTCCAGATATTTGTGAGCCCTGAAATGATCACATTCCTTATACCGGCGAAGTAAGAAGGAATACCATAAAAAACGAACTCCGGTTCATAATCCCTGATTTGCACAATTGAGTGAAAGAGCCCATCAACCCCTTTGGAGAAGGCAGGAAAGAGGCTGATTGTTTTTAAATCCTTATCACCCCTTCCCTTGAACAGCTCCCAGTTGGGATGAATCAACGCCAGCTTGCTGTCAGGTGAAATCCTCACCCTGGTTGCATCTTGGTGATAAACAAAGACAAAAGACTTTTTGCGATTGGTAACCAATTCGTAATAGCAGTTACCAAAGGTGAGGTAGTCGAAACAGAGCTTTTTCAGCGTAAAAGAAAACAGCTCCTTTTGGTTGTTTGGCATTTCAAGGAAAGCAGATGTAGCAGGATCGGAAGACTGGACACCCTGCCCCAGTATGTAATTGGTTTTCGAGTTCAGGATAGCCCGGTGAACAGGAACCTCCCTGGCCAGCTTGATTAACTGGCGAGGGAGGGCGTTGTCATCTCCAAAAGGTACATATGCCTGAACATTACTACGGTCCAGAATAACATCAGTATCCAGTAAATCCAGAACAGGAGTGTAATTAAACTCGAAAAAACGGGAAGTCTGAATCTGTTTTTTGTGCATTGGATATTGCGGATTAAACGAGGTATGCACATATTATAAGTTACAAGGATAATGTTAGTCTCCGAAACCAGCCAGCATCAAGAGTTCTGAATGAAGGTAAGCCGTTGCAGCTTTATACTGAACCCTATACCGGCGCATTTGCAGATCGGGGTTGTACCAGGATTCGACGTCCTGGGTATCCATCAACCCATCGGTTCCAAAAATGAGGTTTTGCTGGGTGGTGAACAAAGCACGGTGAGGCTGGATCCCATTCTGATAGGTGGCAATCCAGGTATCCCAGTCAGGGCGTACCAGCACCGGATAACCCTCATACGAAGGAACCGGCAACCCATTTAGCATTATGGTAAGCGGGAGATCACCTGTTTTGGCTTTGATGGTATGAACCAGGTTGCGCCACATGGAGCGGGTAACCATGAAGACCAGGGGAAATTCAAACATTTCAGGACGGGCTGCGTCAATCATATCCTCTAAAGTACCGTCAGCCTCATTGGCAGCCAAAGCCCCTTGTTTGGTTGCAGCGACAACTCCGGAAGCAGCAACAGACCCACTTCCGGTAACTGCCCCGGTAAAGGTGAAATCTTGCCCTTTGAACTTGCTCACGACCTTGATAGCGCCTGCAGAAGGATTGGTTACAATGACACCGCTGAAAGCACCTCCACGGGCTTCAACAGCGGCTTTGTGGGTTGTAAGCCAGTTGTTGCATGTGACGGTGGCACTGGAAGCATAAGCCTGGGAATAGGCCACCCCGTTGATGGTTAACACCAGGAAAGTATCGGTTCCGGCAGTGTAAGTGAGGACTTTTTCAGCCTTGACAGCAGCAGTTGCCGATGCCACCACCACATGCTGCGCTGATGGAATTGTACCAGCGGTAACATCATTGATGAAATGCGACATGAAGCCGGTATAGCCAGAGAAATTTGTGTCCACGGTTCCATTGGGGATTCCAGAGGTCAACGTTTCCTGGACAGTATTGCCAAAAAACATTTGACGGATCAGATCCTGCTGACCAGCCTGGGCTATGATCGGCAACATGATTTTGTTCCAGATATCAGGTTCCTTCATACGTTCAATATCATCCTCCTTGTAGCCGGTTGACAGAAGTTGTTCAACGATTGAACCCCAGAAAGCCCGTGCATTCTGCTCAAACTCCATGGCCATTGGCGCTACGGTGATGGACTGGGTTGACAGCGCAAAGGTTCCTGCAGGCGTAAAGCCAGCAGTCGATTTTGGCTTTGTGATAAAAGATGGCCGGGAAATTTTATTCAACAGCTCTGTACCCTTGATATCGGTTCTTACGGTGATAGCGCCGCGGATATCCTCGCCCATGAAGAAGGGATTGACAAAATAATCACGGATTGACTGCTTGGTGAAAGCAGGACTGATGGAATGTGAAAAAATGTTTGACATGGCTATATGATTTTCGAATTAAGATTTTTTCAGTTTATCCTTCAAATGGGAAGGCATATCCTTTAAGAGTTGTTTCCCGAAGGATTCCTCGGAGTGGCCAATTTTGACCTGGGGATCGGAGGCATCAACGATGGTGGGTGATGCTTTCAGTTGATCCTGCAAACTGGCAATCTGGTCATTCAAACCAGAAAGCTGTTGCTGGTATTGAGCTGCCTGTTCTTTGGAGGCAGCAAGCTGCTGCTGGTAGTCGGTGATTTTTTTCTGGTGATCAGCTTCTAGAACTGAAATCTGACCTTGGTAGTCGGCTTCGAGTTGTTCGATGGTCTGGTTGTACTTTTTAACTGTGTCCTCGTTCACCCCATCCGGAGCGGGGTTCAGCAAATTCCTGAGCCTTTGGAATAATTCCTTTTTCATGGTTTGATTGTTTGAGAAATATTTGAGCATAAATTCAATGATGGTATCCGGTTTACGGGCAATGAGAGAAGCAATGGCTGGGTTGGAGTCCAGAAACTGTGTTGCCTGGTATGAGAATGAATCAACGGCAAAAAGAGAATTGGTAGCGGCTGGATCGTCCACCAGGTCGGTTGCTAAAAGTTCTTCGATGCGGGTGGCCGGGTAATCATCGTCGGTGATTGCAGGTTCACCGGGGATAAAGGCAATGGAGGCCCCAAACATATCAGGGTTGTTTTTGGCCATTTTTACGATGTATCCGAAGAGATTTCCAGAAGGCGATTCTTTACAAACCTCATCGAGGTGAAGATCCCCAAACACTTTCTCTCCTTCGACGTGAAAATTTTTAAACCGGCCGATGTAGGTTCCGAATGAAGAGCTGCACATGTTGGGATGTCCAAACCTGGCTTTAATTCCGGCTTCCTTTGCATTGCCAAGCTTCTCGATCTGGGAAAGAGTGGTAGCGTCGATTTGTTCGAAATAGGATTTGACTTTCCCCACCTGAGCAACAATGACTTTTTGAAGGATGCCGGTTTCCTGATCAATGTTGGCAAAAGAAAAAGCGATGGGTGGGGTGGAGAATGACTGCATTGCAAAAAAGTTAAACGTAACAAAGATAGATTATCTTAAAGTAATACTTTAGTAAACATTGGCAAAAACTTATATGATAACTTGTTATTATATTTATATTGTTGTATTTTTGTAAGAAATGGCAATATGAATCCGGAAACAGAAAAGGTGGTAAATGATCTGCGGGATCACTTCGGTATTGATGTGGAGCAGTTAGTAAAAAGAGGGTTGTTACCCATCAGCGCGGCAAAGAAATGGTTGGTGCGGGAACTTTATTTTACTTACGCCAGGCAAGGAAATGTCATTGTCAAGGGAGGCAGGACCTACACCGATATTAAATACCAGCTGAGCGCTGATTATGGGATCAGCATCAGCAGTATTGAGAAGATAGTCTATCGTGATAAAAACTAACAAAAACCGTAAAATACGGATGGAAACGGAAAAACGAAATACTAAAGGACAGTTTAAGCCCGGAAATACCGGGAAGCCAAAAGGTGCCATGAACAAAACCACGGCAGCCAACAAAGAGCGTATCGAGTTTGTGCTGTCGTTGCTTGATGATACTCTGGAGGAAGATATACTGAACCTCAAAGCCAAAGAACGGGTGGAGTTGTGGTCAACCCTGCAGGAATTTATCCGGCCAAAGCTCCAGCGCATGAACCTGGACATCACCCCGCCGGAGGACAAAGTGACCAAGATCACCTTTGAAGTGGTGAAGGGAAATTAAACCAGGTGATGGAAAAAAAAGTCCGGGTATCTGTTGTATTCGAGAAAAATTATAGCGCTAAGACCAAGATCGTCGTCAATCAAGGCGGAAGCAGATCCGGGAAAACTTTCTCCATCCTACAATTGCTTATACTGGTGAAAGCCTATGAAGATACCGACATGGTTTTTTCGATTGTACGTAAAACCATGCCAGCCCTGAAAGCATCTGCAATGCGGGATTTTTTTGAAATCCTTAAAGGTAATAAGCTCTACGACGAGCGGTACCATAATAAAACGGAGAATACGTATATATTAAACGGAAACCTGTTCGAGTTCATGAGTCTGGATCAGCCGCAAAAGAAAAGAGGGGCGAAACGGACTTACCTTTTCATCAATGAAGCCAATGAACTGAACCTGGAAGACTGGGTACAGTTGTCGCTCAGAACAGAAAAGCAGATTTTCCTGGACTTCAATCCGTCGATGGATGAGCACTGGATTTATGATGTGGTGATCCCCCGGCAGGATTGTACCTTTATCCATTCAACCTACCTGGATAACGTCCAGTTCCTGCCGGAA
>SACF01000248.1 GCA_009928665.1 Alphaproteobacteria bacterium | reverse complement strand
TAATTAAAGCGACTAATAATACGAGGGCCGAAGCCAACGTCGTTCCGGGGTCAGGGCCGGGGTCCATATAATACTCCTTTCATACCTATCATTCAACTTATATTTATCACGAAACATTACACATTATTTACCTCTTCTCCTACATGATTGGAATCTTGCCTGCGCAATATATCATACGGGAAAACTGGTTGACTAAATTTAATTTGAACTCGTTGCTGTGGGTGAGGCGCTTCCTCGATCAAATCACCTTCTTCATTCCACATCTGATGGATTTCCTGGGAAAAAGGTTCCCGATTCGGGCTCATAATCTCCACCATGTCCCCCACTTTCATTTTATTTCGTTGTTCCACCCAAGCCAAACCACTGGGGGCGCACTCTTGAACCAACCCTACAAATGTGTAATTTCGGGTATACGCACTGGTTTGATAGTTTTGATCCAAATGGGTTGGCTGATGGAAGTAGAACCCGGTGGTAAATTCTCTGTGACTGGCCTTGGACACCTCCACCATAAGTCGGGAATCAAATACATAATGTGCCGGATCTCGTTCATATGCATCTAATGCTCTCCGGTAGGCACCTACAACCGTAGCCACATAAAATATGCTTTTCATCCTTCCTTCAATTTTAAAAGATGAAATCCCTGCATCTACCAATTCGGGGATATGAGAAATCATATTCAAATCTCGACTGTTCAGAATATATGTCCCCCTGGAATCTTCCTCCACGGGATAATATTCTCCCGGTCTTTTTTCCTCTACCAGTGCATATTTCCATCGACAAGGATGGGCACATGCCCCTCTATTCGCATCTCTTTGTATCATGAAATTCGACAACAAGCACCGTCCGGAATAGGAAATACACATAGCACCATGTACAAATCCTTCCAATTGAAGGTCATGGGGGACATTTTTTCGTATGGAAGTGATTTCTTCTAAAGTGAGTTCCCTTGCCAAAACCACTCGGTTCACACCTTGTTGATGCCAAAATGCGGCAGATTGATGGTTGGTAACATTGGCTTGTGTCGAGAGATGAATTTCTTTATCCGGATTCACTTCTTTCACAAGTGATAATACCCCTGGGTCCGATATGATATATGCATCAATATTTATTTTGTTGAGTTGCCGAAGAGTTTCTTTTAAGTTCGGTAGGTCTTCTTCATGGGGGAATATATTCAGGGCCAAATAGGCTTTGGCATCATTCTCGTGGGCAAAATCTACACCTTCCTCCATTTGCTCCAGTGTAAAGTTGCCGGCACCGGCCCGAAGACTAAAAGATTCTCCACCAAAATACACCGCGGAAGCCCCATAAAGTATGGCAATCTTTAGTTTTTCCAAATCTCCGGCAGGTGCTAATAGTTCTATTTTACCCACA
>SACF01000247.1 GCA_009928665.1 Alphaproteobacteria bacterium | reverse complement strand
GATCCCCTTCTCCCTTTCGAAGAAGACCATGGTCCACAAAAACACAAGTCAAATTGTCACCAATGGCCTGATGAACCAGTAAGGCGGCTACCGAAGAATCTACTCCGCCGGACAAGGCGCAAAGAACTTTCTTGTCGCCCACTTTTTGACGAATTTCTTCCACCTTCTCTGTGGCAAAATTAGCCATAGTCCAGTTTCCCTTGCATCCCGCAATCCGATAGAGAAAGTTTTTGATCAGGTCCTGACCGAAAGGAGTGTGAAATACTTCCGGATGAAACTGCACACCATACAGTTTTTTCTCCGGCCATTCCATGGAAGCAGTGGGACAGTGCTCCGTCACAGAAGAAACCCGGAACCCGGGAGGAACCTTCTGAATGTAGTCGGTATGGCTCATCCAGCAGATGTTATCCCGAGGAATTCCTTCAAATATCAGACTTGCCGAGTCCGCCTCCACCTCCTTGTCCTGCTGAAAGAAGATAGGAACTCTGCCATATTCCTTGAAATCGGGGCTGACCACCTGACCCCCCATCACATGGGCCATCAGTTGTGCTCCATAGCAGATTCCCAACACAGGGACTCCCATATGGAAAAAGGCTTCCGGCAAACCGGGTGCCCCCTCCTCATAAACCGAAGCGGGGCCACCGGTTAGAATCACTCCTTCGGGCGCATCCTTTTCCAAGGCTTCCATGGCCTTTCCATAAGGTACAATTTCACAATATACGCCGGCTTCCCGAACTCTTCGGGCAATCAGCTGATTATATTGCCCCCCAAAATCAACCACTAAAATTCCCGGGTATTCCATCCCTCTTCCTCCTACCTAATGTTTCCGCTAATAGAGTCCTTCAATACTACGTCGTGGGCACCGCCCTCTACGATACTGGTGGCGGACACCACCGTCAATTTGGCTTGTTTCTGAAGCTCCGGTATGGAAAGAACGCCGCAATTGCACATGGTGGATTTTACCTTGTTTAAGGACAGATTCACGTTGTCTTTTAAGGAACCGGCATAAGGCACATAAGAGTCTACTCCCTCTTCAAAAGATAACTTTTCATCTCCCCCCATATCGTATCGTTGCCAATTTCTTGCGCGATTGGAACCTTCGCCCCAATACTCTTTTACATAGTTTCCATTGATATTGAGTTTAGCCGTGGGGGATTCGTCAAATCGGGCAAAGTAGCGGCCCAGCATGAGGAAATCCGCCCCCATAGCCAACGCCAGGGCCATATGATAATCATAAACAATCCCGCCATCGGAACAGATGGGTACGTAAATCCCCGTCTTATTAAAATATTCCGCCCGGGCCTTGGCGATTTCAATGACTGCCGTCGCCTGGCCTCTTCCAATCCCTTTGGTTTCCCGAGTGATACAAATGGAACC
>SACF01000078.1 GCA_009928665.1 Alphaproteobacteria bacterium | reverse complement strand
GAATATATATCATTTTTTCTAGAAAAAAGTTATCTCTGATCTGATCTGCTGTGGAATGTTTTCTGGTTGAATTGAATGGTATGTACCTTCACTGTGAAACACATCCAATGAATTTCTTGAATGAAACTCAATCAACCATTTTTCCATACAGAAATATTATTCATTGATTTCTTTCGGAATTCATGGTTCTTCAATCAAACTTAACTAAATCATTTTTTTTCAAGAAATCTGGTTCAGTCCTTCCATTGACTTCGCTGCTTTCCAGGTAATCTGGTGAATTTTACGACCCCCGGGTGAATTACCCGTTCCATCCTCCCAGTCCTTGCACATCTGGCAGGTGTTCGTACTCCTTGGGATTGGCTATGGCTCAGGTGTGGAGATTTCTTTAACGGAAAACAGCACGGATTCCGTCGATCCAAGGAAACCCCTTTGGATACAATCGGTTGGCTAAATATATTCTGCTGAGGACCTGCGGTGATCTGCGGTGTTCTGCGGACATCTGCGGGTCTGCGGCTTGCCCCGTAGCGCAAGGACCCTCCCTGGTCCCTACAGTCTCACTTACTCCGGTGTATTCTCACCTTTCACTGCCCTACTTCCCCTGAGCTTCAGCCCGTAGACACTGCCTTGGGGTCGATAGCGTTGGATTCCCAGGCTGCGCAGTTCAGTGGCAAAACGTTTTGCCGACAGATGCGGTGCATTGGGAGTCTTCTCCGCCCATTCAATATAATGCTGATGCAGAGGCCGTGCTGCTACCCGATCGGCTTTGGAAGCAACATAGTATTCTGCAATGAATTCTTCCACTGGATTCACTTCACCCCGAAGATCATTGATATATTTGCGACATATCTCCGGCTCTTGGAAGCCGTGGGCATCATATTTCTTGAGCCCATCCAAAGCCCAGTTGAGGATACCAGGCTTTTCTTTCAATAGAATATCTTCATAGCGTTTGATTTGTTCGTTCTCCTGAAAGACTCTCAGGAAGGGAATCAGTTTCAAACGGCGCCAGATACCATTGGAACGGTCTTCGATTCTCGGTATTTCATTCGTGGCAATGACAAATTTACCCTTGACCCATACTCGTTCATGATCATCGTATAAATTCCGTGCCCGCTCGGAATCACCGCCCACCAGTTTTTTTATCTTAGCACTGTTAAACTGATTGTCTTTTTCCAGTTCCCGCGACATTAATACCCGATAACCAACGATCGCCATGATGTCATCACCCACGGTTTCCCGTTGGGTTTTGATCATGACCGAAAGGGGAATGGCATTGCAGTAATCGCCAAAGAGATTTTCAATAACATTCAGTAGCACCGTCTTGCCGTTGGCGCCGCGACCCAGCAGAAATAAGAGCAGATTTTCCGGATTGTCGCCGAGTAGAAAATACCCCATCATCGTTTGCAGATAATCAATGAGATCTTGTTTACCACACATGATCTCAGCAACAAATTTCTCAAATTGCGGACAACGTGCCTGGGGATCATAGGCCACGGCGGCTGTTTTCGTCAGTAAATCTTTCGCGTTCCCAGGGCGAAATACGCCCGTGTTCAGTTCAATAACGCCGTTCCGCACGCCAAACAGATAGATATTGTCATCAAACTCCTCGATCGAGCGCTGGGCAACGACCAGTTCCATTTCCCGTGCCACCGATGAAGGCACGGAACTACTCTCGATTCGTTGGTAGATTTTCTCCTGGGCCTTGACATCCGCCGTTAACTTTTGGGGAAATCCGTGAAGAATACGGCGAATGGTTTTTCTCAGATCATGTCGTTGATGATCCTTGATCCATCTTTGGCGCTGGTCATCATAGAGCACAAAAAGGCCCTGTTCTTTGCAATAGATACCTTGTTCACCTAACTGCCCCGTAACATATTGGGCCATGCTGGTGTCGGTCAGACGGGGTGAATCGCTGGCCGCTGGGTCTGCCTGCGCCGCGTGTGAACCATTGAGGCTGGCACGGTGCTCGCCAGTCGCAGTTTCTTCCTCGCTGTCTGTTTCACTCCTTGGTTCGCTATTAGAATTAAAAGAGCTTTCCAGCGAAGATGTTGATGATTTAACGGCGGATTGTAGTTCGGCCTCGGCTGAATAGACATTTTCGGAATTATTTTCTTCTGTTACCATGTTGTTACCTTTTTTCTAAGTAAAGAAAAGCCCGTCCTTTGGTCGTCAAGCGCTTGAATTTTTTGCCGCTTGCGGCCAGGAATCCAGAATTGCATTTAATGCGGGTCTAATTCTAATTCGCTTTCCGGCAAAAGGTCAATCCTTTTTTTGGTTTTTTATAAAAAAGGGCGTCTCTCGTGCCTGATTGCATTGGCATCCCGAATTACACCATCAATAACCGATCAAACACATACACCCAATAGAGCAGAAAATTAATTCCGCCGTTAATCAGGTAACTTCACGAATCGTTCAGCACTGATGGGTCCCTGACTCTTCACTAGCGTTCATGAATTAGCGTTGTCATTATTTTGGCTTTTCCCATGATTATTCTTGGATTACTTCGCTGTCTTCCTCGGTGAACGGCGGAAACACCTCGCCGATCATCCTGGCTAACCGTTCCGCTTGCTCTGGTTGGTTGCTTACCCTCAACTCGGCAACCCGCTCCCACAGATGCTTCTTACTTTGGCGCAGAAAGACCAGCACATCCAGGTCGGTGATCAAGCCCTTTTTCTCCGAAAGAATGGCCGCCACCGCGGCTTGGGAGTGGTTCCGGGCCAGATAGAGGACTTCGGGTAAATCGGACGCTTCTAACCGTCCATCGCGATCAAGCATCATGTTAGGGGTCTCCTTAGAGAAAATTTATTATATTTTCTTGAACGGCGAGTTATCCACTCGCCGCTGACGGTGCAACTTGCGGTGACTTTTGCCACCGCAAGTTAACTTATTTACAAATCAAAAACACCATCAGGTCTTCCAAAGTAATCATTATTTCTGTCCAGCTTATGGTAGCCTTTCATCATCCACGCCAAAATGCCATTTCTTTCACTGGCGATCATGTCCTCAAACGCATCTTCACTTATATTTCCCCCGAAAAATGGAATCACGCTGATAGTATTATTCCGTTCCGTACCCACGTTTATACCACGAGGATCGCTTTTGGTTTCCATAATCAATGTGCCTTTGAGTTTAAAGCATTCCCATTCCTTTTTATTGGCATTCCATCCCTCTATGGGAAAATCCCGAGTCAGGTCATTCAGACGCTTACTATCAATGTTATTATTAAACTCAGTATTGCTTAACGTCAGTAGATGCTTTCTGGACAGATAAGACAAGTCATCCGCTGGTTTGTCACTATCATACAGAAAGGAGCTGGGCAAAATACCGGCGTAGCCACCCATGACGTGCTGTAAGGCTTTCAACATCAATGTTCCGCCGTTGCCCCCCTGATTCCAAAAGACCAAGACGAAACTGCGATAGTTGACTCCTGCGCAGAGAATGTAGCCGCAGAGCATATGCAAATAGTCCAGCAGGGTTTTATTCCCCCTGGTGACCCGATTCAAAAACACTTTCCAACCACTACATTTGGCATTTTCGTCATACTCGCCGTTAAGACGAAAGTCATCGGTCAAGTATTGTTCTCTTTCCGGCATCACCAGTTTTTTCTCAAAAAATGAATACCCGCCGTTCTCAAAATGCAGCAGGCGAGAGATTTCTTCAAATATAGAATTAGGTATTCTTTCGGCTTCCCTATTAACGGCTTCTATCAATTTTTTGTTGTTCTCTGGATCATTGAGCCAGGTTAGGTAATCGCTTTTATGCGGCTCTTTCATGTCCTCAAGCAACGTGTTGAGGATTTCCTTCACAGCATGCTCTACTTTCTGTTGACCCTCGTTGACGGACCAATGAGTGCCTGTCCAGAACAGAAAGCCATTATCCGAAGACCGCACTCGAATATTTCCTTGAGCTTGTTCCAGGACATATCTGGCCAGACTGGGTGCATTCAAAACTGGATACAGATTATCGCGGCTTGATGTGTAGGCTTTTTCCAAAAGAGCGGTTAACTGAATCTCGGCCAGATTCGGTACCAGTTTCTGAATCAGGATTTCCGCCTCATGCCGATAGAAGCCGCGATTCGCATAGTCATAGGCCATTCCATAGGCTTGTATTACATCCGCTCCATTTAGGCTTTTTCCGTCATTGGATTTCATTACTTTCTTAATCACCCTACGCAGGTTTTTTTCGGCATTTACATCCTCAAGTTCTAGTGCTTTCTTCTCATGACTTGCTTTCGTCATGGATGCACTTAGTGAAAAGAAATTTTCTTGTGAATTACTCATGTTTTTATTCTCGAAATTTATGCTTAAAAAATGGTATTTCTTGACGTTTTTTGCTGAGGTAACAGAACAACAAAACTGCATCTGATTCATAAGTTCGCCAACATGCCACGTCATTCACCCGATATATTTACATATAGGGTTGATCTTGTTTGCTAATAAACCACAGATTCACGATGACCACTGCCGCTTGCCATAATAAATGAACTTATAGGCTTTCGCTCTGAGCCGGGCTCCCCGGTTTATCTCGCTGACCCATTCCCTGGTTTCGTACTTGGTCAGTGTCTTGAAGTAGCATAATCAGTTACGATTCCTGTTTATACTCCCCATCAGTTCGTGCGTCTGTTTCCCCGTGGTCATTAATTCTCATCTCAAGCTGTTGTTTTACTAATTTTTAACCAAAGAAAATCCTATTCTTTGGTCGTCAAGCGCTGGGAATTATTTACGCTCGCGGCCAGAATTCCCGGAATTGCAGTTCAGCGGGACAAATTCTAATTCGCATCCCGGCAAATGGTCAACCCCTTTTTTGGGTTTTTTTATAAAAACCCCGGTTCCCGCGTCCGCTTGGATTTACCTCCCGCACTTAATAACTAATTACGCAGCAAACAAACACACTAAATATATCAATAAATTCATTCCGCCGTTAATCAGGCATTTTCATGCATCTTACAGGGCTTATGGGTTCCTAACTGTTTACTGGCGGTCATGAATTCCTGATGTAATTATTTTGGCTATACTATCGTTTTTTCATTCATTACCTCGTTGTCTTCCTCGATTAACGGCGGAAACACTTTGGCGATCATGCGTGCCAACTGCTTTGCTTCCTTACTTTGATCCCTTACATCCTTTTCCACTACCCGTTGCAGAAGATTGGCCGTACAGCGCCGTAGAACCAGCAACACATCCTGATCGTTAATTAAGCCCTTTTTTTCGCCAGGATCGCGGCTACTCCGGCTTGGGAATGTTCCCGTGCCCACAGGAGGACCACGGGGTGATCCGCTGCTGCCAGACGACCCACTTTAGCGAGCACCATCTTTTTGTGCTCCTGATTGAATTTTTGTGTTCATTTCAAACATCCAGCAACCCGCCTCACGCTCTGGTCACCGTCAGGCAGGTGCCAGCCACCGATGAGGTGTCACTGGGCATCGGCAGTAACCCATCGGCTTGGTGGAGCAACCGGTAACCGTCGAGCAGCCAATGCAGAATGCCCTCCCGTTCCCGGGCCAGCATGGTGTAGTACTGACTCATGCGGTTACCCTCGAACCCACTGGCGGCCAAGGGAATGACCAGTACTTGATTGGCCAGTTCTTCCCGCTGAGATAACCACGTGGGCAGATAATGGCTTATCACCACGATCTTCCCATTCAAGGCAAACGCCCTCTCTGAGTCCTTGTGTGCCGATCTCCCCATCAGGGGTACGCCACTGGCCAAGGCCAGTAAGCGGTTACTGTCCACGGGTTGGCGAAGATCCGCATCCTCCACCGTCAACAACCGCTTTGGGGCGAAAGCAGCCCAATCCAGATCAAGGTCGGGTTGGGTTAACACGGTCCCCGGCAATAGGCCGGCGTAACTCCCGAAAATTTCCCGCAAGGAATGCAAGAACAACCGTCCGCCGTTTCCCCCCCGATTGACCAACAGGAACAGATACGCCAGATAATTGACTTCGGTCCCCAGAATATAGCCACCCAGGAGATGCAGGCACCGTTGCCGGGCTGCATCGTTATCCGTGATGCTGGCCAGAAAGGCGCTCCATAACGGTGTGTCTTGTGGTCCCCGATAGTCAACCGGGCACTGCAAGTCATCGGTCAGGTAATCATCCCGTGAAGTGGTCACCATCCGCTGTTCATCCAAATCATAGCCGCCGTTATTGACATGTAACAACGGCCGCCAGCCTAATAAGTCATCATGGGTGACCTTATCGGCCTCCAACCGCAAAGCGGCGAGTAAATATCTCAGGTTATCCAGATTCTCCAGCCAGGCGGTATATTTGCTCCGCTCTTCCGCATGCATGCCCATCAATAGTGGATTTAACCATTGCATTATTTCAGGAATTATTCTTTCCGGTCCACTCGTGACTTCCCAAAATTTACCATTCCAAAGCAGAAAGCGGTTATTCTCAGCCCGAACTTTCAGGTTACCTTGCGCTTGCTGTAAGCAATAACGAGCCAGACTGCGTTCACTCAACAACGGCCGAATGGCGCCTTGTTCACAGGCAAAGGCTTTATCCAGTACCGGTGTCAAATTTTTATTCTTAATACTGGGAATGCATTGACGAATCAAAACTTCCGTCTCACTGCGTGAGAAGTTGCGTCCGGCATAATCGCGCGCCATACCAAACACCAGTCCATAATCTGAGTGAACCTTTGGATCAAGTTCTTCCCGTACCACTGAACCGCCTAAAACTGGCTTACTTTTCTTCAACCGTTTGTGATGATGATTCCAATACGTCATTTATCTTTTCTCCGGATTTTAAAAAAATTATAATTTTCGTCGTTTTTTCGCATTGAGCAAAATTAACCAGCTTGTGAATCCGCCGTTCCCTCAGACAAGCAAATATCAATCAAATATTATTTACTTTGAACCATGCGAACGACTGACAGGGGTTATATTTCCATATAGTCCTGGTTTCAATTTCAAATAATCCAGAGATTCAAGACGACTACGGCCGTCTTCACTCCGGACATCACTGTTCATCAAGATCGCACATTCTTTTCAACAGCAGTACTCAATCCTTATCAGCCAGCCTCCCTGTTTTCAACTTCCGATGAGATTGCTGCGTCTGATTCCCCGTTGGTGATTAATCCCTACCTCGACGCGCACTTCATTTTTTGACCTCCGGGTATGTAGATATACCAACAGATCACGCTGCTTGGTCCGGCGTCAGGGTTTACCCCCTGACCCGGTAAGAGTGCGCGTTATCTACCCCTTCCCCCAGGCATCCCCGCAGATGGCTCTTGGTCATCAGGGAGCGTTAGTTTCCTAACGCTCCCTGGTAGCCAGGAGCTTTCTG
>SACF01000246.1 GCA_009928665.1 Alphaproteobacteria bacterium | reverse complement strand
TATCCTGTTGGTGATATTCTTTTGTTTTGGATTGTCAACCACCGGCCTGGCCCAGATCATCCCCATCAACCAGATTTTTTCATCCGACACCACTTTCAGGCCCTTTACCGGCAATCATGCGGTGTATTCGTTCAAGATAAGCTGCGATGCCGAACTGTACAGCGACTCCAGTCTGGTCAGGATCATCCTGATCGATCAATCGTCGAATCACTACCTGGTTTATGAAACCTATCCCCTTATTACTTTGACCGATAAGCCGTCGGCCGGGGGAGCCTGCGATGAAACCTGTTTCATGGACGGGGTAATTCCCGATTCGATCAGGATCGATATCATCAATGCAACGGTGACCCTTGATGTCGTGAACGCCGACACCGGGTACATCGCCAATGCCCCGGCATTGCAGGCCCAGTCCAGATGGGCAAGCGATTCGGTGAAAATATCGGTCATGAATCAGCGGATCGCCGAAGAACGCATGTACTGGAGGGCGGGGAGGAATGAAATGGTAGGGAGACCGATCATGGAAAAAGAACGTATTTTCGGATCGAAGTTCAACACCCTGGGTTTTGAATATTATACGGGTGGAATCTTCGAGTTCCTGCCCAGGAGAAAACATTCTGAAACAACTTCTTTGTTTACAGAAGAATTTGACTGGCGAAACCGGCATAACGCCAACGATTCGGCATCAAAATACTATAATCCATCCAATCACGGATGGATATTGCATGCCGACAACCAGACAGGGTGTCCGGCATGCTGGATATTCGCGTCAACCCATACTTTTTCCGACTTTATAAATATATATTGTAATGACCTTCGAAACGTTGATCTTTCCGAACAGGAGATGCTCACTTGTGTGTCGTCTAACTGCGGAGATTGCTATACCGGTGGTGGAGAGTATTGTGTAATGGATTATATTGCCGGAAATGGAATCCATCGCGAGAACGCATGCCAGGCCTACTATTCACCCGACGCCGATACATGTTCGACTGTATGCCAATACAGTGAAAAGTTCAAATTCGGGAGCCACGATTCAACCTGGGTCAGAAACGAAGATACCCTGAAGAAACTGATCATCACGAAAGGCCCGTTGGTATCGGGATTATTTCATCCTATTTTTAATCCGCAGGGGCATTATATGGAACTTGTTGGTTATAAAATTATGGAGTATGGTGATACGGTATATATAGGCAGCGATACGTTAACCTGGGATTCGGCGTATGTCGGACAAACGTCCTGGATTTTCAAGAACAGTGATTTGGGGATGATTCCTGAATTCTTTGTCTTTGTAGGAGACCTGGATTTTTTTTATCCGGCAGATATTATATCCGGTCCGGTTACCAGAATATTCGGTACGCAGACGGTTATCAAACCTTTATGCAAG
>SACF01000047.1 GCA_009928665.1 Alphaproteobacteria bacterium | reverse complement strand
GGAGTTTCACCCCCAGCCTCTCACAGAACCGTACTTGATAGTCTCCCATCATACGGCTCTTCATAACAATCTTATGGTAACCAGCCATATTCCCAATGTGCAAACATTGTCGGATACGATTTGCTTACCCGTCTTAACCATGCAAAGCATTTACGCCAGCTTCGGATCTTGTACCTGTTCCTTACCCATTTGGCTAACCGTTCGTTTATTCTGTCGAATAACGGGGTCAAGCCTGATTTACGGGTATGGCCATAGTACCTGATCCAGCCCCTGACTTTTTGAGCAATCGAAGTTGCGACTTCTGTGATAGTCATCCGTACCCATCTTTGCATCTTTAATAAATCTGCATTCATGCGTTTCAGATTCTTAACACTCACAGCCGGACGAAAGCCCCAAAACAGCTGGCCATCGTCACGTTTACAGCGACGGGGCTTGAATGTGAATCCCAGAAAGTCAAAACTTACCGGGATGTCTTTGGGTGCTTTGTAGAAACGTGCCGTCCGATAGCAATATACGATTCTCGTCTTTTCATTATTTAACTCCAGATCGTATAACCACAGTCTGACCCGTAACTTGTCCAGAATAAACTCCGATTGTTCAATACTGCGTGTGTGTATCACAATATCGTCGGCATATCTCTCAAATACCATGATCGAATGGTTTTGTTGCATCCAGCTATCAAATTTTAGGGCCTGACCAATACTGATACCATTTCCTGATGAAAATTGATGCCACTTTTCCAATCGGTTTTATCGTGTGATTAAAATTGAGAAAATCTTTTCATTTTACATCTGTGCTTTGCGTTCATTGTTTTTTCGTTATGCAATATTAGCCCAACTGAATTTATCCTGTCAAGGCCAAGCCCTGCGGGTTTTTCAAAAAAAATCTCCACTCTTTGAGTAGTATTTTTTTCGAAAAAGTCTTGACAGGATAAATCCATTTATGCTGTGTTGTTGCTTAACAAAAAATCAATGAATAATTCTAATCAAAGGCTGGTATCATTCCAGATCAGGAAATGGCACCGTTTATATTCAGGACTGAAATCAAATACCTCATGCAAGTAAAGATTTGCCAACAAAGGACTGATTACTCCCCCTTGTGGCGTTCCTTTCCGCCTTTCAGTTTCAGTTCTCCATTCATGCGGAGTACCGGCGCTTTTAACCATCTTTCACAGTACAGTAAGATGTGCTTCTTTGTTGTGTACTTGCGCAGCATTCTCATCACCTTTGAATGGCTAATGTTGTCAAAGAACCCTTTGATGTCTATGTCCACAACATACCACCGCTCCCAGCAATTTGTTGCACAGGCTTTCAATGCCTGATGTGCACTTTTGCCGGGCCGGTATGCATATGAACTTGGGTGAAAGTGTGGTTCCAGTTCTTTCTTTCTCCAGTTCCGCCCTGATCACCTCCTGGGCAACCCGATCGCACATCGAGGGTATCCCAAGCAAACGTTCTTTTCCATTGGCTTTCGGTATGGATACCTCACGCACCGGCGGTGGAAAATAACTCCCGCTGGCCATCCGGTTCCATACCGGGTATAAGTACTTCCGTGGATTCTTCTCAATCATTTCGATCGTGATGTTGTCTACGCCAACACCCTTCCCGCCCTGCCTGATCCGTTTCCATGCAGCCCATACCTGGTCTTTGGTTATCCCTATTGATTTTGGTTCTTGATCGAAAATCATCCTGGCTCCCAGTTGTTTTACATTCTAAACCTGTTATGTGAAGCCCTTCGCTCTTTCCATGTTTCCATGGCTGTCTTAACTACTACGACTTCATCCGTCACAACCTTGTTCATTTCTACTTTTGTACTCACGAGGTCTTCGTTTGATACGTTTCGATTTATATAACAAGGTTGCTTCCCATGTTCCGTTGCTATGCCTGTAAACAGTTCCTGCCGTCTATATGCCGAACGACTGCCCAGATGGTATTTCAGGTATCCTCTGTGCTATTCCTTTGCCACTAAAATGCTCAGTTATAGTCGTTATCTACCTTAATTTCAACACTTTCTACACGGTTCATTTGCATTCAGCTCCTGTTTACTCACCTGAGAGGCTCAAGTCCTCCCTTACTCCCTGTCCGCTCAATACCTCGCCTGTTAAGGTGAAGCACCGCAAGGTGGTTTGATACCTGCTCCTGATAGCCGATACCGATAGGCCTTTGTGTTTGTCATTTATTTCACATTTCTATCATCATTGCAACAGTTATGCGCTTCGCTTTGAATGGTGTGCTCCATTCGCTGCTTCGCGCTCATGGCGCACTTTAATTTTGCAGGCAACTCAGACCATATAAAATCGATATTCTCCTTATTCACAAGATCACTTAATTGTGAAATGATTTCTGTCTTATTTTTAGACTGACTGTGATATTGATCTTTTATATATGTGTATCGTTCTAACCACATTTAGCTCAACAGATTATGATGTCCGTAATATTCTATGGCGTATAAATACATGTTGCCCTAAACACAACGTTATTGGGGTTAATACAACGTTATTTTATCCTTCGCAATTCAGAATTACAATATTAGCATTGGGTTTAAAAGTATATTTAAAAAGCAGATCATTTTTAAGCTAATATTTTCGGATAACTTTATTTACACATTTTGAGGGAACCGGCCTGTCCGGATGAAAGCCTTGATCACTCGTATAAAGTGTACAACTTGCTTTTTTTTGGTCACTTGACCATACTTTGCAGTGAGAGCAATCGGCGCAACGATCGCCTGACTTAATTGTTGACATAATTAGTTTTCCTTTCTTTTTAAATAATTGGCTAATGTTAACAATGAAAATGCATTTTCAGGACTGATTTTATTTTCTATGACTATTTTTAGCACAGAAGGCACAGCAGTGACGATCATGGCTATGTTTAGTATTGATTTCATCCTTATATTTGTCTAAATTCAGATTCTGATTAAACTGTTATAGGTAGTACACTTTGGGCATACAGGAATAAACGAGATGGATTCATAACCACATCCCGATTCATTGCATCGAAACAATATCTTTGTTTCAATGATTTTATCAGGTTCATTAATACAATCGCTGGATGATTTATCTTTTTCAAGTTTTTTCCGGTTAAACTTAACGAGAAATGGCTCCCTGCCTATAAATACTAATCCATTATCCTCAATTACACATTTTCTAATATTTCTGAACCTACACTCAAATTAATCGTTATTCAAAGAATTACTAATTCTACTTCAAGATTAATTTATAGAAATTCTCATGTGACCAGTATATGAATTCATTTTCACCAAATTCCCGAATAAGCTCAATAACATGGTTTTTATACCAGGTTATTAAATTGATTTTAGGCCAAAATGTTTTCATAATGGGAAAATCTGTTCCAAAAATTATTTTGCGGGATAACCCTGCACTACATAATAGTTTTATGCTTTCAATCGGGAGAAATGAACTGTCAACATACGTATTTTTTGTTCCCTTCAATATGGTTATTGCTTGTGAAATAGGCCTTCCATGTGCCAATATAAAGGTCATTTCGGGGTATTCCCTGCAAAATTTGTAAAATTGAATTGCATTTGACCCCCTCCAACCTCCGGTATGGAACATGACAGGAATATTCTTCTTGACGGCTACTTCAATGACTCCTCTTATTTTATGCGGCATTTCATGCCAATCTTTTCTGTCATAGGTATGAATTTTGATCATTTTATAATTAAGGTAATCATAACTTTTTAAATTGGGATCTAAATCATACATCTCAGGTGTCACCCAAAGATTATTAACAAATCTTTCGTCGGGAAGGGAATCGACGAATTGCTTTTCATTTTCTGTTCCCGGAGTACTGGAAGATCCTAAAGGCATGATGCAAACTTTATCAACTCCAAGTTGTGCATAACAGTTTACAACATATGCAGGACTATAGTAATCATCTCTGAATTTTCCAAAATGCCCATGACAATCAGAAATTTTTGATGCGATTTTATCGAAATTTGTCGTCATGACCCATTGATTTAGGTTTATTAACTTTTTCCATTACCATTTTTTTATTCAAAGAAGCCACTTCGCAAAAGTGGTGTGGAATTTTAAACATGTCTCCTTTGTTTTCATTATAATTCCGGACTAAACACAAAGCACAATAATCCAGCGCATCACAAACGATGCATTGTGGGAATGAAGAATTTGTTATTGTTCGAAGCGCTTTTAATTGCTCGGAATTTACCCAAACCTCTCTTAGACTTTGCTTGTTGGCATTTCCGACTACCAATCCCTGCCAGCCCGCACATGGAAAAAAGTTACCGTTTACGGCAAGACAAATATTATCAACGCCAACGCCACACACCGGGAGGTTCTTAAATTTTTCTATATCCTTGCTTTTGGGGTCCTGTTGCAAGGTCGTATTAAGATAATCCCAATCGAAGTTCAGAATATCTTCCAATAGCACTTCCGTCTCTTTTATACTTATTCTTTGTTCAAGATTCTTTGTATTATAATCTGTTTGGGCCATCATAATAAAATCTGTGTAAGCCTTTGTACATAAATCTTTTGCATAGGCCAATACATCTTTATATGATCTGAAATTGACCTTCATAACTGGACAACTAATCTGCAAAGGAATATCAGAGGCCACAAGTCGTTCAATGCTGCTTTTAGTTTTCCCAAATGAACCTTTGACACGGGTAATTGAATCGTGTTCCTCTGCCTTCATTGAATAAAGTGAAACCTGTACCAGAGATGGATTAATTTCTTTCAAAACCGAAATATGTTCGTCTGAGAGAAGGACGAGATTGCTCAAGATACTGATGGAGAAATCATTTTTACGGGCATGACGTAATATATTCGCGATCTCTTTGTGCATGAACACTTCGCCACCAGAAAGAGTTAACTGTAATGTCCCCATTGCTTCAGCCTCATCCAATACGCGTTTGATCATGGGTAATTCAATATCTTTCCCTATATCTTTCTTTTCATTGGGGATATAGCAGTGGATGCAGCGCTCATTGCAGCGGGATGTAACTTCAATTTGTAAACCTAAGATTTGTGGTTTTTTATGAAACTCTTCGTAAAAAAATGTGGCAGTATTATTGAGTATATCCTTTTTGTCAGGATTAGTGAAGTCATTAATAGCTGTTTTTGGATTGGCTGATTTATAGCTAAATGTTGGTTCCTTTTTATCCAATTCAAGTGGGTCATTCCCGGTTACTATAAACCCATCTTTCTCCAAATCTAGCACAAACTCGAAAAAGTCTTGTTTCAATTCATCAATTGAAACATCCTTATACAATGGAAATATTTCATTAACAATTGAATCTATACTTTTGGGGGTTCGATTGATTGATTCTAAGAAATCGCCACCAGTATCATTTAAAACCCTGTCGTGTTTTGTCAGTTGATTGGTTATATATCCATAATCACCATACCGGCGAATAAATGTGTCTTTTGTTTGACGTATGAGCATTCTTCTTTATTTTATTTTATAATATTAAGACCCTAATTGTCAGGCATCTCCAATAATTCGAAGATGCCTGACAAATCAGATTACTTGGTAACCTCACAATATCTGCATCCTGAACTAGGGATTGCATGAGGGCATCCTGCTGAGTACGAACCTTGTGGATTGTTTTTAGCCACAATTTTTCCTTTTTTGTAACATTTCTTACTTTAATATTCTATTACCTCTTCTCCTCCAAAACTTCTCATAACTTCTAAATATGTTTTGAAATGTTCGCAGGCATTTTTATATACCTCTTCATTGTTTAATAGAATGGTAATATCCTTGCATTTGTCTCGGCTGCCTGAGAGTAAATCGTTAATCGTGTATTGGCGACTACCCGCTGAATAAAGCACTTCTTTATGTGCTTTATATTTTTTTACCAGTTCCGATTCTTCTTGGGTTAATTCTACTTTTGCTTCTAAAATAAAGCTAATGCCACCCATAAAACCTGTGTCTTGATTTCTTTTGATCAAAAGTTTCATCTTATAAAATTTTGATTATTATCCTACTCATAAGGCTTTTCGGTTTTGCCCCGTTTTTTTTAGTGGTATCTGGACTCCACTAATTGTTCCGGTATGGTTAAATCTCGTTAATCAGTATAATTCCTTTGCTTTTTGAGGTTTCAGCCTGACTATCAACCATTTAAATGTTACTAATACTTTCATATAACCTCTTCAACAATCATAACCATTACCGTAATTTACCTAAACACTGCATTAGGCCATTTTTTTTCCACAAAGAGGACAATGGTGGTGATCGTAAGCACAATATTTACAAATGAAATGACCCTTTTCGCAAGTTTTTCCACCTTGAACATCATGTTCTTTTCCACATTTTGCACAGATTCTTTTTGCCATAGTAAATTAATTTAAGATTAGCACCTACTCTTTTCTGGATTTTCGGTTAACTCCAATTTCGCATAATGATTCAATCCAATTTCTCCGTTCCGATGAATAAATGTTTCTTTTATTGGATGGTTGAGCATTCTTTGCTATTTTAGTTTACACTATTAAAACCCTAATTGTCAGGCATCCCCAATAATTCGAAGATGCCTGACAAATCAGATTACTTGGTAACCTCACAATATCTGCATCCGGAACTTGGGATTGCATGAGGGCATCCTGCTGAGTACGAACCTTGTGGGTTGTTTTTAGCCACAATTTTTACCTTTTTGTAACTTTTCATACTTGTGTTTTGTAATTACTCCCTACTCTGTTAAGGCTTTTCGGGATTTCGCCAAAAACCTTTAACCAACTTTAGCTTGATCACTTAAGTGACGGTATGATTATTAAACCTTGCTTCCTCTTCTTTTCAAATAGTTTGCAAATTTTAATATGGGTATAATTAATCCTGATTTGGCTATCTTTTTCAAATATTCATTCTTGGCAATTCGGAAGGCCAATGGAGGGGAAATTTGATAATAACAACTCACAAAGGCTCTTCCTAAAGGAAATCGCAGTAAATAATTATCTCTGAATTCTTTCAATACAATAACTTCAGATGCATAGGGGGTTCCATAAACAGCCGTTGCAATAAAACAGCCAGATTTGGTTTCATTGCTTTTATTCGTATCGTCAATATTAGTATCTCTGACATTATTTTTCAAATCCATTAAAACAGTCGGTTCAATATAAGGTCCCCATTTTGCATTCAAATCAATTGCTGCTTCAAAATACTTTGCAGCTTTTTCTTCTGATTGTGTAAATTTTTGATGGGCGATAGCAACCGAAACAAAGCAAATAAACAATTCGGCAGGATCTATAGGGAAATTGTGCTTAAGTTGTTCCTCAGGGATAGTCAGAATTTCTTTAAACATCAAATCTTTTCTTTCAAGAAGTTCTTTTCTTATAGTATCCCATGGAAGTATGAGAAATTTTTTTCGGCTGAAAGCATGCAATACGCTGAATTCCGGACTTTTTTCCATTAGCGCCATTTTTGCCTGATAATTGTCCCGGGTATCATTTTGTGTTGCAATTCCTTCAGTGATAGCAGTTGTAAAATGTTCACAAATTTGTGAAACAACAAAATTGCAATTAAAAAAGTTTTCGTCCTTACTTTCTAGAATGTTTTCAACAGTTTTTTCAATATATGAAATATCTTTGTCGACAGCTATATTAAACATCTTATAAACATTACCTATTATCTCGACATAGTCTTTTTTTCCCAGAAAATCTATTGTACTGTGTCTGTTGATTTGAGATTCAGGAATATTTAATTTATTTGCTAAGGATAAAATGATTTTGTAAAAAATATGTCCTTTAAATATAGGTTCAGTATTGTCTGATAATTCAGCTGAATCGGAAGTTAACTTATCTGATATGGCATCATATTCGTCATCGACCAAATTGTTCACTTTTTGTTGGAGGATTTTAATTACATCTTCACTAAGTTGACTTATTTTTACCGCTGTTGAGTAACTTTTATGTTTAATATATTTGCCATTTATTAACCATTCTCCAAGTACATTTTCGTTGTATTGTCCTAATTCTAAAGTGAAATAGTTGGCACAATTTTCAACTATTTCGTTATAATTACGTCCATTAGAATTGGATTCATCCCATGTAAACAGTCCAAGAAATGCATCACCTGGTATTTGTGCTTCAGGGAAATAAAAAAATATCATTAAAACCCCTGATTCTTCAAATACTTCATAATCTAATCCATCAGGTTCTGTGTATATACAATTCAAATCCCTTGCAGATATTTCCCATAAATCTTGCAAATATTTTAATCCATCTTCAATAGGTTCTCCAAAAGGATCTAGACCTGCAACCATTTTTGAATTTGGTGTATAATCGAGGCCATTTTTAAACCGCAAATCAGGTAACAGGTTTATTCCCTGAGTAAATACCAATTCAGGAATAACCTTATGTGCAAATAAATAGCGAAGAGTTTTTGGTTTACTCACTTTTGGTGGTGCAGAGTTTGCAAAAGAAATAAGCTCCTCAACAGTCAGATCAAATAAATCGAAATTTAAATCAACTGAAAGAGCTTCGTCAATTTTTTGAGCAATAGTTCCAATGTCTAAATCATCTGCCCCTAAATCGCTATATAGATGAGCATTGTTTGTAATTTCATTTATATCTACCTCAAGAACATTTTGAATGATTGATTTGATTATTTCTTCGTTTTTCATAAGATTAGGTTTAGGGTGATTTCTTTTCTTGTTTTTACTTATATAGAATGAATAATCAATATTAAAAAGCCCTGATCGCACGCACGTGGTAGGTGTCGTACTTACGACCACCATACTGGTTGCCTCCCGGGAAGCCCTGAAGGTATGCTGAAGTACTGGGATTAAATGTTGACTCCGAGGAACTCCAATAAAAACCACTGGTGAATCCACCAATTACATTTTGTTGCAAATACATTTGGTTCAATTCATCTTGCGATGGTAAAAACCAATCACCGTATCCGTTCATAAAAAGATCATCACAAATACGGGCAGCAATTCCAGCCGTGCTGCATCCGTTGACAATGCGAGTTGTATTGGCTTGTCCACTGCCAATGCCTGTGGATGTTCCTCCAATGGTTTTGCTCGAACAACCCCATTGAGCTGCAATGCTTTGGTCGGTAGGGGCGGCAATCAATCCGTGTAGTCCGGTACTATCAATATAGAAGATGATTCCACCGGCAAAATTTTGTCCAATATGGTACGTTTGTGTTGGTAACGTAGTAAATATAAGCTCATTGCCATAGGCTGTGCCTTCGCTGTTTGTAGCATAAGCACGTACATAATATTGTGTGTTTGGAACCAGGTTGGTTATGTTACTGTTAAACCATCCTGTTCCGACTCCATCAACAGTGTGCATATTGTTTATTGTCGGGTTCATACTTACACTCCAGCAAACCCCCCTTGAAGTAACTGGGGCCCCTCCGTCATTAGATACATTACTTTCACATTGAGCAGAGCTATCGATAGGCGTTGCATATGAAGTGAAAACTGTCGGATAAAAGATCGTTAGAGTCGTAAATGTTTTAACTTCACCGAATCCTGTGTCTTTTTCATTCGTTGCATAAGCAGTTAAATAATAGGTTGTGCCTCGTGTCAGACCTGCGACCTGACTTACAAAACTGCCACTACCTGTTCCATCCAGGGTTTTATTTAGGCAATTGGTTAACGTGGGAGATCCGGCAGAATTCCAGCAAACACCTCGTGTTAAAATCGTTCCGCCACCATCGCTCATAACATCGCCCCCACATTGAACTGAGGTTAATGAGATATTGGTGACATCCGTTGTATTTATCTGTGGCGCTGTCAAAACAAGGGTGGTAAATTCACTTTGATTTCCATAATTCACACTGTTATTGTCTTTTGCATAGGCCCTGATATAGTATTTTGTTGAGGGTAAAAGTCCGGTCAATTTTGATGAAAACTGACCATCTTTTTGAAATTCCCTCAAGGATTCAGATGATCCGGCAAGATCCGGCAAGGGATTTGTTCCCCAGCAAAAACCATGGTCAGTTATTGAATTATAGCCGCCGTTACTGACTGAAGATTTTACAACTGTCCAGGTGGCCTTAATTGTGTCAATAGTTGTAACAGAAATTACAATCTTATTACTCCCACCAGGAGCATCTGGCTCTTTTAAGCATGAAATGGTGAGAAGAATAAGCAAGAAAAACGATATTATCGTTGTTTGTCTCATTGGGTTGATCCCTTTTTTCTTACAATAATTTTGCCTATAGTACTTTTAAAAAATCGATCCTGTTCCTGAATCTAAAAAAAATTGAAAAAATGTTAGCATGTTAAAAAGCCCGAATAGCACGTACATAATTTGTTTGGTCCTTATAGTCAGCGTTGTATGGAGAACTATAACCGAAGTATTTGATTGAAGCTGCTTCAGCATTAACCTCAGAAGAACACCAGTAGTAGGTATCAGAAAAGCCACCGATTATAGCTTTTTGTAAGTACATATGATTTAATTCTTTTTCTGATGGTAAAAACCAGTCGCTGTAACCATTTAAAACAAGATTGTTGCAAATACGTGCGGCAATGTTTGAGGTACCACAGCCATTAACTATAAGTGTTGTGTTGCTCTGTCCTGAACCGATTTCTGTTGATGTTGACCCAATAGTGGTGTTAATACAACCCCAGGGTGCTCCTGCACTTTGATCATTTGGAGCGGCAATTAGTCCATGCAGCCGGGTATCATCAATAAAAAAGATGATACCCCCGCCATAACTATCACCAATATGGTAAGGTTGAGCTTCTAAAGTAGTGAAGTTAACCTCATTGCCATAACCTGTGCCTGTGATGTTTGTGGCATAGGATCGCACGTAATACTGGGTACTTGGTTCGAGATTTGTAATTTTACACTCAAAACTGCTCCATCCATTTTCATCGGAGGTATGAAAGTCGTTTATAGTTGGATTCTGGTTTTTACTCCAGCATATTCCCTGTTCCGTGATATTGGCCCCGCCATTTGAAACAACAATTCCTCCGCAAACGGCTGAATTGTCATAGATAGAGGAGACAGAAATAGTAGTAACAGTTGGATAATCAGCGATGAGTGTTGAAAAAGTTTTCATTTCACCGTAAGAAGTATCTATTTCATTTGTTGCATAGGAGGATATGTAATAGATTGTTCCCTTTTGAAGTCCGGTAATCTGACTTGTAAAAGTTCCTACACCCTTGCCATCCTTGCTTCTGTTCATACAATTAATTAACGTTGGGTTTGTTATGGTGTTCCAACATACGCCCCGCATCAATACGGTACCATTACCATCGTCGATAACATTTCCCCCGCATATTACTGCCGTTGAAGTGATATCAGTTACATCATTCGTAATTATTTGTGGAGATGTCAGGGTATCTGTGTTAAATTCTCGCTGGGTTCCAAATATCAAACTATAATTATTTTTTAGGTATGCTCTGGAATAATATTTAGTTGAAGGTAGCAGTCCTGTCAATTTCAACGAAAACTGGTTATTGTTCTGTAATGCACCCAATGAAGTATGTAATCCGGAGAGATCGGGTAACGGTGTTGTTCCCCAACAAAAACCATGGTCGAAAATCATACCTTGCTCGCCTATCTTTGCTGAAGAGGTAATAACTGCCCAGGTTCCTTTTACAGTATCCATTTTCGTACTCGTGATTTCAATTTTATTGCTTCCTATAGGCATGTCAGCAACTTTATTGCATGAGCTAATCAGAATGCCTGATATGGTGATGGTGAGTATTTTGATTTGGTTCATGGTGCTGAATGCTGATATTTATAAGCTAATTCCAATTCCCGCTGTCCATCCAAACGTTTTGAAATTGATCATCGTTGCGCCTCCTGACAGCATTAACATTTTTATTCTATACATAACTCCCAAGTCAATTTCAACTCCTGAATGGCTATATTGGTCATACTTAACGTAGCTGCTACCTATGTTGATATCGCCATCATAGCTGAATTCGTCAATTTTCATCAGGTAATCTTCTTTTCCGTAACCTGCGCCCAGATAAAGAAAGAATTTTTTTGCTGGTTGATAATTTACCCCGACAAGCGCTGAAAATGCAGCGTAACCGTTTGAACCGGTAAAAGTATAGTAACCGGGCTGATTGTAATCCACAGTACCGTCCTGGTAACTAAATTCTCCTGTGTTCATTGCCATCAAATTACCTCGCAGCTCTGCATAAAATCCTACTCTGCCAAGCAGCCCTGCCCTGAGGCCAAAATAAGTCGTAGTATTACCAACAAACATCATGAAGAAGGATTGCATCGGTTTATTCCTTATAATTTCCGCACGTACATCAAAAATAAGCGTTTCTGAAACAAAAGGCATTTCTTTCATTGGATCCCAAACAATGGTTTTCCAACCCTCCTTGTTTACTTTACCAATGTCTCCTGTTACCTCTTTTAATGGTCCAATATATGTTTGTCCATTGTCGCGACTTACATACAATGAAATATTGAATTCATTGTAAAATTTTGCATCGACTAAATAATGCACATATACTTTACCATTCCTTACTTCTGAACCGACGCTGCCTACTTTTTGGGCATTTAGAATAAAAACTAAATGACAAAACAACAGAATGAGCCCTAATTGATACTGTTTCATAAAAAGTGATTAATATTCTATCAATACTACATTTTTATCACCATGAAACTGTGGGGTTTGCAATCCTCGAATCTTTGTCGAAGTTTCCTTAACACGGTCAATAACATACCTGCTCAATTCGCCGGAAGTGATCCGTTTATCGCCATCAAGATCAGCATTTCCCTGCATTCCTGCACATAGGTAATAAGTGAACAAGCCAGTTTCTGAAGGATCGAAACTAAGTGATGTCTCTGAAAATTCTGATGATGCAAATACGGTAAAAGAAGGATCGGTTATCCATGGTTGATCAACATTCGGCTTTATAAATACTCCACCTTTCATGGCAGTAAGGTTTTCAGTTTTGTATTGCTCGCTTCCGCGCGATGCTCCGCTGAAGCAGGCATCCAAGAAAATCGTGACGCTCTTTGCACCAAGTTTCTGTAAGTTGGTATACAATTTATTCAGATCGTAACCCTGCTGGTCAATGGCCTCCATTCGTCCATCAGAAGGGAGCAAAAACACCGTACTTCCATCCTTTGAAGGAATGCCATGGCCAGAATAAAAAACAAAGAGATCGGTTTCCCCTTTCCTTATGGCCTTTTGAAGTTCACCGTAAGAAGGATTAAATTGGTCGTCGAAGAAAAAGCCATATACATCTTTGCTTTTGTATGTAGAAACTCTTTCGATACCAAGTGCATTTTTAAAATAGTTCTGCAAGAGACTGGCATCGTTCTCAGCATAGGGAGCTGCAACAAAATGTTCATATTTTTCTACCCCGATGACTACTGCAATCCCATTGGCCCGGTGGATTTTTGATGGAGAAACCTGGCGGATGTCAATAACATTCCCAACATTGGCAGTCATCCGATCTGATTTCACGTCAAAGCGGGCAACCTGTTTCAGGAGTTTGTCAATATCTGCCTTAACGCTTAGAATGACAGGCTCCGATGGTTTTTGATCGAGGGAGATGGGAAGCATTTGGTCTACCAACTGTCCCCGTTTAGGATCATTCAGTAGTGTCAGGAATATTGGCAGATTACCGGTACTGTTAACCCTCTTATTCGGACTAATGGTGACCCATAGCTCTTTGACCTCGCCAATTCCAAGATCACCCAATGTGCCTTCTCCATCCGGGATAAAGATATTTTGGTCCTTCGATTTTATCGTATACCTGGTATTTTTAGATATATTTTGACCCTGGTTCTGAATGATTATCTTTACTTTTACTTGTTCACCTGCCTGTAATTTGCCATCTTGACGAATCGCCTGAATACCTTCACCCAAATCGACTACCTCCAGCCCTGCAAAAGCAAGTTTGGGTTCCTGGAATTGTATCGTATTCAAATAAAGATAGGCTGGGTCCATGTCATAGCCAAAATATTCTTTAATCTCGATGGTGAGCTTATGCTCTACCGATTTAATTTCCATACCGGCAGATAAGGGAATAACAATCCGCGTTTGCTCGTTTGGAAGCAGGAAAGGTATTGTTCCAATTGTTCCAATTGAAAGAAAGGGATCGACAACATTATCTTTGACAGTAATCCGCAGGTCCTGTGCTGGTCCCTTTCCTCGATTCCGGATATCCATTGTTATCTTCGCTTTTTCATTTGCTTCGAGAATCCCGTTGTTGTTATCGTCTTCAAAGGATAAACTGGCATAAAGTA
The DNA here is from genome assembly GCA_009928665.1 of Alphaproteobacteria bacterium. Taxonomy (GTDB): domain Bacteria; phylum Bacteroidota; class Bacteroidia; order Bacteroidales; family FEN-979; genus CAIVAT01. Next base: position 19,463 of record SACF01000047.1, on the reverse strand, counting down.
TGGGTGGCAATCCACGCTTGTATTCCGGGTTAAGCTCAAGCTTTGTTGGTTGGCTTTTCGCTGAAACAACTTTTTGAGATTGAGCAGGCGATAAAAAAGCTACAATACTGATTATGATTAAAAGAGTTCTCATTTTCGTTTTATAACTCATAATTTCACAAAGGCTGTAACTCTAAATTAGCTCCAGACTCAACCAAAAACTTTATTTAACATCCAAGAGTTTATCAAGCTTATCCTGTAGTAGTTTGGTTTCATCCTCTAGTTTTTTACGAATTATCTTCTTGCCGATTTCCTGTGCGGTTTTTAAATCGTATGCAAGCCTGACATTGGCTTCCGTGTTGACTCCTACCGAACGATATATCTCGACTAACAAAAGGGTTCTTCCCAATTCCTGTGCAATTAGATTTTTAGAGGCAGCGACAGTTTTTGTGACAGAAGCCGCCTCCTCATTACTTAGTTGCTGATTCGCGATGTTGTTTTCTATGAGTGCAGCGATTTCAGTACATATAGCTCCTGCAATGGCCAGTTTTGCAGTTTCGGTGGCCTGAATTTTAGCAGCGGTTTGTGATTCCGCAACAGAGTTTCCTGATTCAACTATATACTTTGGGTATCCTTTTTCATCTTTCTGAAGTTGCATCATCCATGCGTCTTCAAGTTGTTTATCCATTGGCAAAGCTCCACGGGCAACGTTGAATCCTTCTTTTGAAAGTTTCTTTGATTCTTTTCGGGCCTGTTTGATTGATTTTGAAGTAAGTTCCTTTTTGGTTTCCTTTTCTGTTTGTGCAAAGGCCAGATTATTGCACATCAGGGCCACCATGACCATGACCGTGATTTTAAAAATTGCTTTCATTGTTTTATGTTTTAAGGTTAATTTATCAGTTAGTACCAATATCTCACTTTATGTGACCTTTTATTGAACAGTTTTTCAAAAATTTATTCTTTTTGCTTGATGCTTATTTTGATTCGAGCATCAATAAACCCGGTTAATAATGATCGGTTGTCTGCAAGCCAAAGTTGAAACTCTTTCTGGGTAAGGGATTTCGGCAGAATCATTTCCACCCCATCTATATTTTTATTTTTCTGATCATCCAGAATGGGTTTTTTATAAGCATCGCTGGAAAAAACAACATAGATGCTATTATACTCAACACCTTGTTTAGTGGAATAAAACTCATACTCTTCAGGTAAAAACGAAATGTCTCTTTTTTTTTTTGAAAACAAAATATAATCCTTATCCCCCTCAATCAATCCGGCGCTATAGTCTTTTCCAGTCATGCTTGAATAAGGGAAAAGGCGATATAATCTTTCGCCATCATCCAAAAAAATTGAAAGATAACCATCAATGGGACTTTTAAAATAAAGGTATAGCGATTCACCTGAGTAAAATTCGGTCTGCCTGCAATGGGCTTCAGGGCAATTCAGGGTTGCAAACACAATTTTGGCTTTTGGGGAGGCCTCCCTGATCTCCCCTTTAATGGTACAGGATATATAGTATTCCGGTCCAGATCCAGTGACCCTTTTTTCTGGAAGATCTTTCGGTTCGCTATATGTTTCCCTGATTGTTTTTATCCAATCACCTTTTACCCTTGTTGTACCGATGATATTGTACTTGTCGCGCCCTTCGCTGATCGTAATGTCCGTATTTTGCTCGACATACGTTCCCAATACCTGTTCAATCGCATCAATCATCGCCAATTCCCTGGCTTTCTCTTTTGCCTGTTCTACTGTCATATTAGATTCAATGCGCACTTGCGATTTACCCTCTGAGGAGTATGTTTTCTGACTACTTGCGGAAAAATGGAAAAAGATCACAAGCAGCAGTATGTTGAATGGAATCGCCAATTGCCAGGTTTTCATCATCGGATACTTTTTATGACAGGAATAATTATAGGCTTTGATTTTTTCATTGAATCCATCGCCATCCCAATTTCAGCGCCAAGGTAGGTTGGGTCACAAATAAAGTACTTATCATTGTTCAATACGAGATAGTCGCCCATGATCGGTTCCTTGAATTTTACTGCAACTGATACATGATCAGGATATTCAAGTCCGACTGTGGTTAACGTTGTGTAATGACTTACCAGTTGTGAAAATAGCACAGCCCTGTCTTCACAGTCGGTAAACGGATAGAACAGCGCTTCATCCGGGAAAAGATAGTCTTCCTTGCCAAACTGCTCCAGATCCGGTTTATAAGGGAAACTATCATGCATCAGGTTTAGCAGGATAGCTACCTTCTCTTTTTCTGATTTTCCTGCGAACAATGGAACAAGTACCCTGTCCAAAGATTCCATTGCGTGCTGAGAAACCGGGGTGTTGAAATATACTACCAGTTCACATGCGGGATAATCCTTAAAGAAATCAATCAGGTTGATGTTTAAAACTACTGTAATGGTATCCTTTTCATAGTGAAGTTCTTTATATTCCGGATTGTTTGCAAACCTGGGGAGCATTGTAAGAAAAACAGATAGTGGCTTCACCTGGCCGGGATAGTCAGGTTCGTAGGATTGTACCCCCTCTGCGATGGATGTTTGAGGAGGGAAATTCAACAGGTTATAGTTTTTTCCTGAGATAGTAATGTAGAAAGTGTTGAAAAGTTTCTCTTTAAATTCCGCAAGCAAAAAAAAATCCTCTTTATTGTAGGCAATCTTGACATCGAAGCCACATTTTTGAAGGCTGGCCCAGGTGAACAGCACCTGATCATTCAGATCCTTGAAAATAGAAGCCGAGGCAATCCTAAGCAGGTAGAAAAACCCCCAGTCATTCAGTTGCTTTGCCTGTGAAATAATTAAAAGTTCGCGGGTGATTTTGTTCAGGCGTTCACTTTGCGCGTAGGTTTCAAAGAATTTAATAATCCGGCCCCTGGTATCGGGAGCAAAGATTGGTTTATACCCGGACTTTGAGATTCCTACCTTCTGGCCAAGAAAATCGAAGTAATCTATTTCAGATGAAACAGTTTCAAGGCTATTGAATGTAGGAGGTTGTTCTTCGGGTTGAAACGTTATACTATCGGAATCCTGTATTTCGATAATCTGAGATGGTTTCGGGAGCTCGATCATATCAATGACCTTAGGTGCCATCGGTTGTACTAGGGGCTTTGGCCTGGGTTTTCTATCCTGTTTAAACACCTTAAATTCTTTCCAGCTTTGGTTGAGATAGGATAGGAACAGTGAATCGTTCTGGTTTTTAAACCCTTCAAACTCTCGTTGATAGCTGTTTTTAGAATCCTGAAACTGCTTCTGGAGACTATCCTTGTAATTTTCATCCTGTGCAAAACCAATCATATCGGGGATCGACAGGGTCACAAGTGAAGCTATGAAAATCAATTTTTTCATCCGATTACCTGACGGCTGGTTTTATAGTAAAGGAATGTTTACTGTTTTTATCTGCAATATACCATTGGTATTCTCCAGGTTTGATTGTCCCCGGAGGAAGTAAAATTGAATCCTGCCCAGGGTTAATTTTCTTGTGATAAACAGGGATAGTCTGTTCTCTAAAAAAAATCAGGAATTGCAATGTGGAATCGTGAACCGGTTTCCATTTGAAAATTATTTTATCCGATGAGTTGAAAACAGCTCCGTTCAAAGGGCTGTAAAAGATATCGTCACTTGCCTTGAAATCCGGACCGCCTTTCTTCTGAATTATCAGCGTATCATTCTTTTCTGCGAGGTTATCGGTTTTATTAAAGGGAAATATTCCGTTTTCATTGGCGACAAAAAGGATTACCACAGTGGCGATCAAAAGCAAGATGACAGCTGCCAGGGCCATTTGTGTAGGGTTGTGAAAAAAGACTCGTTTGCCACTCTGAAGATCCAGTGTTGACTTTATTTCCTTGCGAATTTTTCGATAATTATCTGCATCCTTAAGCAATGATGGCATTACACTTCTTATTTTGAATAGCCTTGCAAATTCATGGTCATGATCAATCCGGTTCAGGAAAGACGAATGTTCTGCTTCAGATAACTCATTATCCAAAAACCTTTCGATCAGTTCAATATCTTTCGGATTAGTTTGCATACCTCCCACTGGTTAATAAATCATCCATTCCCGGAGCGTTTTTTACAGTAAATATAAGTTTTTCGAGACATCTGGAAAATCGTTGCCGGGCATTATCCGCCTTGATGCCAATCAGTTCGGCGATATGTTCAAAATCCATCAGTTTATTATCTGTGCTGGCACTTGCCTGCTTGTCTTTTAGCCGGAAGCGTAAATCAATAATTTCGACACATTTTTCATCCAACTGGTCTTTTGCTTCGAAAACCAAATTAAGTAGGTCAAAGTAATCTGAATCTTTCGCGTCGGCAAGTTCAGGTACCCAATCGTTCATTGAAACGGTGGCTACACCGGCATACTGTTTAAAGCAAATATTCCTGCAGATACTATAAAGATAAGAGTGAATGGAGCTTTTTCCCTGGAACTTACCAATCCTTACATTCATGATCATTCTGGTCATTCCTTCCTGGAGAACATCATCGGCTTCAAAAATCATATTTGGATACTGGTTTGCCATTTTTCTTATTGCTGCAATGTTGCGCTTATAAAGAAATGAGATGATCTTATCGTCTCCATTCTCCAATCCCTTTACAAGTTCTTCTTCTGAAAACTTTTCAATAGGTACCGATTTAATTTGGTTTGTGACAAGTTTGACCAAAATACTTTTTATTAGATTTTGAGGTTATTTCTCGATATTTATTGTTTGTTTAAAGATCATAATAACCAACATTAAACCCCATCAATTTTTTCTGAAAAATTTTATCACACTCAAATCATTCTGATATTCAATAATTCAGCAAAAAAATTGTATTGGTTTCACCATAACTCTTAATTCCAGACAATGAGCATGTTAAATGTAGTAAAAATAAATTGATTGAATCCAAGCCTGGAGGATAAATATTTTTCAGAATAATATTTCTATTGGCATGTACCAATTCTGTCTAATTCTGTCGATGGTGTCACTAATGTTTTTTTTGGCATAAAAGAATTTGATTAAGCACTTTTGTACCAGTAAGGAAAAACAGCAGCTATGATCACTCTTTCGAATAAATCAGCGAAGTTTCTCCGATTCAGTTTGTAAGCAAATTCGTTAAGGTAGTTTTGTAAGTAATCTGAGCTCATTTTATGATAGACACCAAGAAAAGTTCTTTTAGCGTTGCTTATCGCAATGTGAGCCCATTTAAGCGTGGTTTTCGTAGTATTTTTTGATGATTTTTCGGTGATATGCATATCGACAAACTTATGGAGATCTTGATAGTTGTTCCCTTGGTCAGTGAATGCAACACTGTCGGATGTGACGTTGTCCTGAAAAAGAGTATTAACCGATTCCGATTTTTGGGAATCTAAAACCTTCATTTTGAAATATCTGCAATGCTTAGTTTCGACACCTGTATTAATGTCCACCAATGGGGTTGATTCTGCCAATACACCAACGTCTTGCTGCCTTTGGCTGCCTTTGCCGCGTTTCAGATTTTTTCGTTCCTTCTCTGGGGTTGCTATTTCAAAGAACCCCTCATCGAACTCGATCATTCCTGTCAACGAATATAGATCGTCCCTTTTACCCATTAAGGCTCTGATCCGATGCATCAGGGACCACACCGTTTTATACCTTTTATACCCAAGCTGGCGCTGCATCTCACAGGCTGAAATTCCCTTTTTTGTAGCTGTCATAAATAAAATCGCCAGGTACCAGACCGTGAATGATAAATGTGAATGTTCCATCACAGTTCCACTTCTTAACGTAGTACGAAAATGACAGACTTTACACTCAAATTGCCATTTGCATGCCAGCCAGAAATGGCTGGTTCCGCCACACTTCTTGCATGTCAGGCCCTGCTTGATCCGCATATCCCTGTAGTGCTCTCTGCATGCAGTTTCATCGGGAAACCGCTGAGTAAAAACCAATGTATTCATGTCTTTTTTCATGCAAAGTAACATCATGAGTACGCCAAACTATGGCGGGGTGTACGAAAGTGACTAATCAATTAAAAGAATGGCATAAGGATGTTTTTATCTTTGGCCATATGACCATTTGAAATTATCTGAGATCAAAATGAACATTTCCCATTTGTAAAATAGATTCATGCAGGTATCAAATAACTTAAACCGTTTTCTGAGGGCTCAAGAATATACATTCGCAAATGTGCTCGAGGAGATTAAAAATGGTCAAAAACAAAGCGGATGACATCCGCTGTAATCATAACACCACTTTTAGTCAACATCCTTCATTACCGGGTTGGACAAGAGGGTCTATATTAACATAACATGTAGTTATAAAACTGCCGCGGCAGTAGTTTTCCATCGCTTTAGCTTTTCCCTGCGGACAGTCTTATAACCAAATTATGTTAAATATCCCCGTTAGTAGCACGAGAAGTTTGAGCGGGTGCTTATCCGGCATTCTGGTAAGCATGACGAGCATTTTGAGTTTGCTGCCTTACCTTGTCAGTCCTTACCATTCGCGGCTTGCACAGTCTTGGGCTGGTGATGGCAAAAGCTTTTCAATAGGTTACCCCTCCAGCCCAATCCTCGCCGCTCATTACCCTTGACCTGAATATACCAGCAGCATAGGTATGCCACCATTTATCGCTGCCTGTCCCCGTTGAAGAAAAAACGGCGGCAGGCATCAGAATATTTATTCCGAAAGGAATCCCTGGTTGGTCAACCTACTGCACCACTCATTCCGGCGGATGCCAGAAAAGCGGCATCCACCTCCATTCGGGTACAGCACGTTTCCCGTAAGCGCTCATCCATCCGAGGGCGGTTTTCAGTACCACGAGTAACGGCAACGCATTTTTACCTCGATTTGTAACCCATTAAAGTTAGCTTGTTATTCCAGGCTTCGCTATGCGCCCTTGCCATGCACCATTTTCATTATTCCATATCAGTACTGAATACCAGCGGTGCAGGTCAAGAGCACTCCGCTTACCTTCCATAAAAGCTACTTTAATGAGTTACTCAATCCTTTTCCTGAATCCGGCACCGGTAAATGCATTGCCTTTTATGAAGTTTGAGCAGCAACGCAAGCACTCATCACCTTTAACCAGCCACTAAAGAGCGTGGCAGGTTAAAGTCAGCAAGGTTATCAAGTATTCCAGCCTGCTTCTGCCACATTATTTCCTGCTCATTCTTCGCACATCATAACGTGGCAGTTGGTTCGCCAGCCTACTCCACCGGCAGCCCGTAGTCCAATAAAGAGTTGGTAGCTGGCATCAGTTCGCGTCCGCCGCTTGCGTAATCTAACCAAGTCCTGTTAGAAACCCATTCAAGCGGCGGACACGAACTTCATCATGCTTATAATCCTTTTCCACCAACTCTTTATTTCCCTACCAGCTGTCTTACCCGGCTTTCACCGTGTACCATCCCTGTTTGGCCACATTCTGCACCACTCATGCTGTATAAATTGCTCATGGAAATGGAACAAGTTGCAGCTACCAATCCTGGCTATTCGCAATTTTACAGCATTTCGGCTGCAGTAAGTGGCCGTGGTAAGCAGTCAGTCGTGCTACCAACACCAACCCGCGTTGAAGATAACGCCGGTTGGTTTACCTTCTTTTCTCCGTTTGCAATTGAATTTCCCCACCGCATTTCACGCTCATGCTTCGCGCTCATCCAGTGGGGGTGTTTGCCAGCGTAGGTCCGCCGGGTCGGTATCGAAATGAAATCCAAATCTTATTCAAAGATACCTGCGTAAAATTTTGCATTGCAAGGCCAGTGCCCGTTGGGTGCCGTCATTTTTTTGAATTTTTATTTTTTAGGGGTAAAAAAATGACCAGCAGCCTTGCAATGCAAATTTTACTACGGTAACCGGCGCCTAAGATTTTGATTTTTTGCAGTATTATATTTCCACACGACAATAATGGCGGTTATTGACAGGGGATGGCGGAGGTTATTGGCCAATCAGTGCATTATAACGCATAAATATCTATAAACCATTCGATTGTGATTACATCGGGAAGAACGCATTTATCTTTGCTGGACATATTTATTCCACCCAATTAAAACACATGAGACATGTCCACAATCAGAAAACAGCAGCGGTACCGTCGTGCCGACAATGGTGAGTACACCTCGAAAAGGTTTGCAGAGAAAAATCCTTCAACTACCGTGAAGGAAACCGACAAGCAAGCTGTCAGGCACAAAAGGAAAAAGCGTTAACCTTTTTCAAACCTCCTCCCCGCCCCAAAAGCGGGGATTTTTTTGAATATTCTGCCTGTCCATTCACAACACCGGATAGAATTAGTCCTGGACGTTTCCCGAAAAAGTAAATCAGAGCAAAAAAGTGTAAAATCATTCATAATACATAGATAACCAATGTATTATGATGATTTCTGATTCTGTTGATGGTACCTTTGCTTTAGTTCGGACCGTATTTAAACCGTATCAAGTCCGTACCAAGTCCACTAACAGAGTATTAACCTTAAAAACACATCCCATGGCAATCGTTCAAAATCCCATCACAGGCAGGACCCGAAAAATGTTCGGGACCGCAGTGTTCTCCAAACAGTTTGGCATGAATACCATGCGCACCAAACCAGCCGGAGTGAAAAATCCTAACACAATTGGTCAGTCCACGCAACGGACCAAGTTTTCGACCATTGTGTACCTGATCCGTCAGGTATTACCCCTCATCAATTCTGTTTATGGCGCTACCCTGAAAAAAATGTCGCCATTCAACAAGATTGTAAGCATCAATGTGAAGAACGCCTTTACCGGCGATCCTCCGGCGCTTGACCATACCAAAGTCGTTTTATGCGATTTTGAAGGAAGCTCGATCTCAAATGTCGTAATGACCACGTTGCCTGACCAGGTGATCGACCTCGCCTGGGATCCGAACACGGTTAATCCCGATGAATTAGCCGCACCGCTTACTCTCATTCTGATCAACTGCACCACCAACAAGGTGATCCTTTTTCCCGATGCCGAACTTCGCTCTACCGGATCTGCTGAGATCAATGTCCCGGCCGACTGGGCAGGCGCCCAAACAGCGCTTCATGTGCTGACCTTTGATTATTCACAAACAGTTGGAAATGGTCCAAAGGGGATAATCAAGTTTAAAGCTGGCGCCGATGCTGCCAGTGTAATACAATAGCATTTGCAATCAAGATGCCTCTGCTCAAATGAACAGGGGCATCATTTTTCCCTTGAACAAAACGAATACACCCTACCAAAAATGACAATGAAATCGAACATATTGGGTCTCCCGCTTCCACAGGCAATCAGTCTGTTTACATTCCTGTTGGCCATTATTTCTATTTGGGTACATATGGAAATCCGACTGGCTGAACTCAACGTTGAGATTACCAACCTCAAGCAGGATCTCCTTCTGCATAAAACGGACAATACCAGAAACTTCGATATCATAAGGTCCGACATCAAGGCCGATACCAAAGAGATACTCAAACAAATTGATGAAATACAGATTTACCTGAGAAATAGTCACAATGCAAAATGATTTCCTTTTTCAAATCTCACCCTATAATTCAATAAACATGAAAGATCGAATTTTCAACAACTGGAAAACTTCCGTTCTTGGCATCACACTGCTGATCATTGCGGTAGTTCTGCTTTTTATGAGAATCATCACACTGGGTGAGTTCTCAGCCTTTTTCCCCACCATCCTCGGCCTCATTTATGTCCGGGACACAGTCTTGAAGATCACCTCCAAGGTTTAATCATTACCTCAATCAAAGTTCACTTTTTACCTTCAATTATTTCATCTCATGGCAAACATCAATCATCTCGCGACAAAACTCTTCCTCAGTGAAGGTCTTTTTGCAAATGATCCGATCGATCATGGAGGCCCCACCAATCGTGGGATAACCCTTTCAACCTGGCGTAAAGTAGGGTATGACAAGGACGACGATAACGATATCGATATCGACGATATCCGGCTATTGACACCCGATGACGCCATGATGGTTCTCGAAAAATGTTATTGGGATCGCTGGCATGCTGATGAGATCAAGAACCAGAAGGTAGCTGATATCCTGGTCGATTGGCTTTGGTGTAGTGGCAAATGGGGCATCATCATCCCACAAAGGATTCTGGGGGTGACTGCCGATGGCATTGTCGGCCCCAGGACGATAAAGGCCGTCAACTGTGCAAACCCCTATAAATTCTTGATCCAGATATATAATTCCAGGGTTGCCTTTATCATGAATATTGTGAAAAAGGTCCCTTCCCAAAGTCGATTCGAACGCGGCTGGTTCAGCCGGCTGAACAATTATTTATAAGCACTATTTTATTGCTATTCCACTGGCCAGCCTTAGACCCTCAAATTTCCCTCCCCATGAAACCGTCCCCCACAATCCTGCTAATTCTCATTATAGCATCCAGTTGCTCACCATCACAGCGCCTCAGCCGCCTCTTGTCATACCATCCCGAATTAAAGATCCCTGACACCCTTATGATCAGCGACACCATTACCATCCCACGGGTCGAAACCGATACCCTGATTCATCTTGACAGCATCCGCGATACAATTATCCTGCAGAAAGAGCGCATTGAAATCACCATCAGCAGAATTCACGATACCCTGTATATCCGGGGCAAATGCAAAGCTGATACGATAATTGTCAACCGCCTGGTTCCGGTTGAAAAGATCAAGGTTGTCAAACAAGACAAGATTGATAATCTCATCACCAAAATTCCCTGGATAATATCCGGGTTGATCGGGATCCTTGTCTTTGCAATGGTCATCGCATTGAAATTCTTCCGGTAATCTGAATCCATCGCATTTCTGTTTCTTCAGCTCACAAATTACCATCATGGTTTCCTGCTGTCAGGAAAGGGACCATGTTGGAGTTTTGCTTTACCTGGGTTGCTTCATCCTAAAATGATAAATGAATAAAACCTGCCGGCTCATTTTTCATCCAGCCGGAAAAAATGCAAGAAGTTCACCATTCTATCCTCAAATGTGCTATCTTTGTTTGAAGCAAATGAGTTCTTTGTAAAGAATTTTAGTGTAATCAAAGAGGTGGATTAATCGGTGGACTAAAAAGCCCAACCAAGTTAAATACCTTTATTTCTTAGCGGTTTATGATAGGGGTTCGAATCCCAGTCTCTCCGCAAATCAAAATCCGCCGCATTAGCGGCGTTTTTTGTTTTGAAGAAACCCGAAAACTTGTTTTCAGCATTTCGGAAAAACGAAAAACGAAAAAACCTTTTCTCATTTCCATTTGAATTCCCTAATTTCTCTGAATTTTGGCACTTTTTGCCAATCGAACGAGACGATGCAGTACACCACCCAGCAGAGCGCACAGGGCATCTGCTAAATTAACCGACGGATCATTACATTCTTCTTTAGGATAAAAAGATAAGGGGACTCGGCTTTTAAGGGCTACCAGGGAGTGGTTCATTCGGAGCCGGGCACCCTACCCCGTGCTCCCTGCTCCCAGCTACCTCACCCTACATCATGCGGCAGTGACCGCAGGATGCCCTTGCTGACGTAAATGGGCCGGATGTACTGGCGGAGGGACTTGCGGTTCAGGGTGAACCAGATCCCCGACAGCAGGGTTATTGCCCCGGCGATCAGCATCGTCCACTCCACGCCGATGCCGCTGGCAATGGAGCCTGCGACGAGGTTACCGATAGGAGAAGCACCCATCAGGGCCATGGCATAGAAGCTCATGACACGTCCGCGTTTGTCCTCGTCGGAAATGGTCTGAAGCATGGTGTTGATGGCCGACAGCGTCATGATCATCGTCAGGCCGGTGAAGAAGAAGAAGATCATCGAGAGGTAAAGCCGTGCTGAAAAGGAGGCCAGCGCGATCGAAAGTCCCATCAGGATAACGCCGTAGGCGATGATCCGAGTGAGGCCGAAAACCGATTTCCGGGCAGCCATCGTGAGCGCGCCTGCCAGGGCCCCTGCCCCCATGGCCGACATCAGGTATCCCAGTGTCTCCGAGCCCCCGTGCAGGATCTCCTTCGCATACGCCGGTAGGAGGACAATATACGACAACCCTACCAGACTCATCGCCGCCAACAGGAGGATCAGCATCCGGATAGGGACGGAGTTAAAGGTGTAACGGACCCCTTCCCCGAGACTCTCCCGGAAACCGGCAGGTCCTGACGACTCCTGCTTCACCGCGATGCGTATCAGCGTCAGGGCGAGGAGTACGGCGATGAAGCTGACGGAGTTGATCAGGAAGCAGATCCCTTCACCAACGATGGCGATGACGATCCCCGCCACCGCCGGGCCGATCAGCCGGGCGCCGTTGAAGATGGCCGAATTCAGTGCAATGGCGTTGCCTACGTATGCTTTGTCATCGATGAGGTCCATGACAAGTGATTGCCGGGCCGGGGCATCAAAGGCGCTGATGACGCCGAAGATGATGCTCAGCACGACAATGTGCCAGGGCTCGACTACTTTAAAAAGCACCAGCAACGCCATGGCTAGCGACTGCACCATAAAAAAGAACTGGGTCAGCTTCAGGATCGTAAGCCGGTTGTAGCGGTCACTGATCACCCCCGTGAAAGGAGCCATCACGAACGTGGGGATCTGGCTGGTGAAGCCGATCACCCCCAGGAGGAAGACCGACCCGGTGAGCCTGTATACCAGCCAGCTCAAGGCCACCGTCTGCATCCACGTCCCGATGAGCGACACCCCCTGGCCGATGAAATAGATCCGGTAATTACGCGACCGGAGCGAGGCAAACATATCCAGGAAAGCGGTAAGATCGGCAGGGAGCAGGCGGCGGGGCATGAGAGGAGGGAAATGAACTGCAAAGGTAGGGAATCCATAATTAACCCCAAATTATAAACCAACGAGTACATCGAAAAATTTCCAGTTTCCGGCTTCGATCACCGATCCTGAAATCATCATGGACTGTTTAAGCGAAGACCGACAAAACGCTCTGAATGACTATACCTTGGGGCGGAACCTGGGTCCAGGGCTTGCCCTGGGGTTCATACCATCTATTGTGTAAAAACTTATAAGATAATTATAAAATATCGTAATATTTAGATTGATATATGGGTATACTTTTGTCTCCGATGAATGCATTCGCAAAATTGTCTAATCACTAAATCAATCTGAATTATGAAAACAACTGCAATCACCGGAAAGGGCATTAACCTGATGCTTGGAACAGCCATGATGATTTTAACTCTTACCGCGTGCAGCAAAGATGAAAATCCGGCTGCACCTGCGGATGATCCCGCCGCCAAAGAGGCGATGCTTGGATATACCTATACGGATTCTGTGCCGTCGGCAGGCTGCTGCCTCGATTCGATACCTCCGTCCGCGATCAGTCCGGAGGAGGAAGCCGCCCTGATTTTTCTTCGTGAAGAGGAATACCTGGCACATGATGTTTACCTGGCGCTCTCGGCAATGTATACAAAGCCCATCTTCCGTAATATTGCGAAAAGCGAACTGAGACACACGGGGGCTGTAAAGGCACTGCTGGTGCGATACAATATTACAGACCCGGCAGCCGGTCATGTAACCGGTACTTTTACCAATCCTGTCCTTCAGGCACTGTACAATACACTGGTGGCCCAGGGTTCGGCCTCACTGTTGAACGGTTTGATAGTCGGCGCCACCATCGAAGATCTCGATATTCACGACCTCCACGAGGACCTTCTGGTAACGGATAATCCTGATATCATCGTGGTAATGAATAACCTGATGCGCGGTTCACGAAACCACCTGCGTTCGTTTTATGCCAATATTCTCTTCATGGGCGGATCATACACCCCGCAATACATTTCACAGGAAGAGTTCAATGCCATCGTCACCACTCCGCATGAAACAGGACCGGGGGGGTGCTAAGCATCCGCCCACCCCGACGGGGTACCTTTACCCCGAAAGGGTCCAACCCTGGTCATGAAGGGAAATGCTGTTTAAGACTTTTTCAGTGTCAAAATCGCGGGCCGGTAACACTAGGTCCGCTTTTTTTTGCCAAACGAGGTTTTTACCGGACCGGACTTCCCGCATGTCTGTAATATGAATGTGAATGGCAGGCCTGATGATGCTGCCCAGTGCACCCGACTCGCAGATCACGGCGCTGTTTTCAGGATTACAGCACCTGTTGAAATAATCAAAAGCTTCGGCCAGGTTCTCGTCGCCGGTTTCCATGAAAAAAGCCTTTGATGCGCCGGCTTCCAGATACTGTCCGCTGTTTTTGCGATGGGGTGCGTATTCCCGGTATATTCTGAACCGATTTTCTTCATGGGTAATCAATACCGCATCGCCCGGATCATCATGAATATGGGGAGAGATCTTTAATCCTGTCACAGGAAACTGTAACGAAAATTTCCGGATCAGCGCCGTTGCAAGGTAGGTTTTGCCAACCTTTTTCCCCGAGCCGCTTACAAGGAGATAGTTACGGAAATATCGTGATGCAGGTTCAGATTTCATCCGGGTTAAAACTTTTATTCTTTGATGGATTTGTCATTTCTTTCACAGGGAATTTCCTGAAAAACAGTATCATCTGCCTTTTATTACTGATCGGTCATGGCAGTTTCAAGTGAATATTTTTATATTCATTTGCACAAGGATTATCTCAAAAAATATCACCCGTCGTTATGCGATTATCAAAATAGATAATTTACTACGAAATTATACATTTGTTTCAGGATTTTTTTTATTTTTGTCATATCGAAATAAATATATTTATAGATTTATAAAATCAAGCCTTCCCGTGCCTCTTTTCATCTCTTTCAGTTTTCACCTTTTATGCGATATTCATTGACCGGCGGAGAATCCGGGGTTTGAAAGATTGATGATACAGGGAGTGGTATTTCAGGAATCCAAAACAGTTTGATGCATGAACCGAAGAAATTTCATTAAGATCTCAGCTTTAAGCGCCGGAGGAGTCGTTCTCGGGGGAATCGGCCTGAGTGGCAGCACGCCTTCGGTACGGGGGCAGGAGGCGGGCAAAGGCTCAGCGGGAGCGGATTTTCTTCACAGAACCCCCACCTATTGCGAAATCTGTTTCTGGAAATGTGCCGGATGGGTTTATAAGAACGACCGGGGAGAGATCTGGAAGATCATTGGCAATGAGAATGATCCCCATTGCAACGGCCGGCTGTGTCCGCGCGGAACCGGCGGTGTGGGAAGTTACTATGACCAGGACCGGCTCAAAACCCCGCTGATCCGAACGGGTCCCAAGGGCAAACAGTCATTCAAGCGGGCATCGTGGGATGAAGCGCTCGAATACGTGGCCCGGAAACTGGATTATATTTCGAAAGTTTATGGTCCCGAGACGGTTGCCCTGATAACACACGGATCGGGAGGGAAATTGTTGACCACGCTGATGAAAGCGTATGGTTCCGACGCCATTGCCGGTCCTTCGCATGCCCAATGTAAAGGTCCGCGCGAAACTGCATTCAGCCTGACCTTCGGATCCGGACTTGAATCACCCGAACCGCTTGATATCCGGGATACACGCTGCCTGGTGTTGATCGGAAGCCACCTGGGCGAAAATATGCATAATACACAGGTTCAGGAGATGGCGGATGCCATCGACCGCGGAGCAACGATCATCACCGTCGATCCCCGGTTTTCGACGGTGGCTGCAAAATCGAAATTCTGGCTGCCCATCAAACCTGCTACCGATATCGCCTTGCTGTTAGCCTGGATTCATGTCATCATCAACAAGGGTTGGTACGACAAGGATTATGTCGAAAAATACACGATCGGGTTTGACAAACTAAAGGAATATATTCAGCCTTTTTCTCCCGAATGGGCTTATGGAATTACCACGCTTGACCCCAACCGGATCCGGGAAACGGCGAAAGAGATGGCCAATGCCGCACCGGCAGTGATCGTCCACCCGGGACGGCATGTCACCTGGTACGGCGATGACACCCAGCGTTCACGGGCCATTGCCATTCTCAATGCCCTTCTGGGCTCCTGGGGACGCCGGGGCGGGTTTTACCTTCCTGAGGCGCGCGAGATTCCCGAATATCCGCATCCCCTCTTCCCTCCGGTCAGGAAATCGTGGCGCGACGTACTCGGCGATCTGTACCCCTTTACCGATCTTCCGCTGGCCAACGCGATCGTCGATGGCTCGATTCCCGGGAATCTGAAAGATTTCCAGTACCGTGGCTGGATCGTCAATGGCAGCAACCTCAATATGACCATGCCGGACACCCGGAAAACCCTGGAAGCCATCCAGCATCTCGAACTATTGGTGGTCATCGATACCATGCCGATGGAGATCACCGGCTGGGCCGATGTGGTTTTACCGGAGTGCACCTATCTCGAACGCTACGATGTACTGCGCAACGACCACCACCGCGAACCGGTGATCGCCTTGCGGATGCCTGCTGCCGAACCAAAATACGATTCGAAGCCTGATTGGTGGATCACGCGCGAGCTTGCCCGAAAAATGGGGCTGGGCGCCTGGTTCGACTGGAAGGACTTCGAGGAGTTCCTTGACTACAAGTTGCGGCGGATGGATTCATCGCTGGATGAGATGAAACACCTCGGGGTGAAAAAATATGAACGGACTTCGGGTGACCTCTATATTTCGGATGTGAATCCGCCGGTTTTTGACACTCCTTCAGGAAAAATTGAGCTTTATTCGACACAATTGGAGCAGGCTGGTTTTGACCCGTTGCCAAGGTACACGCCGCACGAGGAACCGCCCGAAGGATTTTACCGCCTGATCTATGGCCGGGCTCCCAACCATACCTTCAGCCGTACGTCGAACAATCCCAACCTGGCGGCCCTGATGCCGGAAAATAAGATCTGGGTGAATCCCAAAGTAGCCGCAAACTGGCAGCTTACAGAAGACCAGGAGGTGTGGCTTAAAAACCAGGACGGTATCATTACTCCGTTCCCGGCCAAGGTCAGGATCACCGAGCGGATTCGCTGGGATTCGGTGTATATCGTCCACGGGTTTGGTCATACCGATTCACGGCTCACCCGGACTTTTGGGAAAGGGGTGAGCGATTCGGCGCTGATCTCCCGGGTTCATACCGATCCCATTATGGGCGGAACCGGGATGCGCGGGAATTTTGTAACATTCATTACTGAGAATCCAAATATGGAGGTGAAGGCATGAGATTCGCCATGGCCATTGATACCAAAAAGTGTGTCGGCTGCGCCGATTGCGTCGTTGCCTGTCAGACTGAGAATGAGGTCCCGATCGGTTATTGCCGCGAGTGGATCGTGGAGGTGAACGACGGAACCTATCCCCAACTTGAAATGGAGATCCGGTCGGAACGGTGCAATCATTGCACCAACTCCCCGTGTGTACGGTGCTGCCCCACCGGAGCCAGTCATTACGATTACGGTGGAATTGTGCTGGTGACGCCGCACAAGTGTATTGGCTGCGGGGCATGTATTTCGTCGTGCCCTTACGATGCACGCTACCCGCATCCCAAAGGCTACGTCGATAAATGCACCTTTTGTATTCACCGGGTAAAAGAGGGCTTGTCCCCGGCCTGCGTGGCTGTATGTCCTACCAAATGTCTCTATTTTGGAGATACCGACGATCCCCGAAGCGAAATTTCTCAGGTACTGAAGCGCAGAAAATTCAAACGGCTCATCCCGGAAGCCGGTACCGATCCCAATCTTTACTTTTTAATCTGATTGTGCCATGAGAGAAGAGCTTATCGTTAGCGGTCGCATGAACCCGATGGTGGATCCCACCCTCCATATCTGGCATTGGCAGATCCCCCTCTACCTTTTTGTAGGTGGTGTGGCGGCAGGAATACTTTTTTTCGCGGCGCTTTATTATATCATGGGGCGTGCAAAGGAGTACCCGGCTGCTGTAAAGTGGGCACCCTTTCTGACGCCCTTCCTGTTGGTCGTTGGTCTGGGCGCCCTTTTTCTCGACCTGAACCATAAGGCCTATTTCTGGCAACTCTACCTCACCCTGCGGCTTGAATCACCCATGTCGTGGGGAGCCTGGACCCTGATGGTCATTACCCCGCTGTCGGTCATCTGGATCGCCACCTGGATGAAAGAGCTGAAACCGGGTTGGAACTGGAGGTTCGCATTCCTGAACCAGTGGGAAACCTGGTTTATCCGTTACCGGACGGCTATGGCCTGGGTCATGCTGATCTCGGCCGTGATCCTCGGAGTGTACACCGGTATCCTGCTTTCGGCCTTTAACGCCCGGCCTTTATGGAACACGAGCATCCTGGGGCCGTTGTTTCTCGCATCGAGTTTCTCCACCGGCGCCGCTGTGATCATGTTGATGTCAAAAAGCCATACGGAAAGAATCCTTTTCAGCCGGATCGACCTGATGATGATCGGAATCGAACTTTTCCTGATCATCCACATGTTCATGGGTTTTTTGGCCAGCACACAGGTTCAGATCGACGCCGCCCATATGTTCCTGGGGGGACCCTATACCGAGGTTTTCTGGATATTTGTCGTCATCCTCGGACTGCTGCTTCCTGCCGCTCTTGAAATACTGGAATTACTCGGTTACAAAATACCCATTCTGATCACCGCATCGCTGGTGCTGATCGGCGGACTGTTTTTAAGATTCATCATGGTTTATGCAGGACAGGCGAGCAGGTACTTGTATTAAATTTAAAGAAGGGATTAGATATCAGCGATTAGCGAATAGGTAAAAAGATATTAATTCAAAATTCAAAGAAGGGAGTAGATATCAGCGATTAGCGAATAGAGAAAAAGATTTTAATTCAAAGGTCAAATTAGTGATTAGTGATCAGCGATTAGCGATTAGGGAAAAACAATAATTCAAAATGCAAATTAGTGATTAGCGATCAGCGAATAGCAAATAGGGAATGGAGTTTTATATTTTCCGTTTTCCATTTTCAATTTTCCATTTTCAATTGTCATTCACTCAATCACTCAATTTTATTAATCAGTCATTCAATCAATGCGCATGGAAACATCATCTGCTCCCCGGAAAAACAGATATCTGAACCCCTACATCGGGGGTGTTTTGCTCGGATTGGTCCTGCTGGCCGCGAATTTTATTTCAGGTCGTGGCTTAGGCGCTTCGGGCGCCATTAAAAGCGCGGTGGTCGCCAGCACTTCGGCAGTCGCTCCCGCTTACACCGAAAATGCCAAATTCTTTAAGGAGTACCGGGAAGAACATCCCGGATCGCCGATGAAGAACTGGCTGGTATTCCAGATGCTTGGCGTCATTGCCGGGGGATTTCTCTCGGGGGCAATTGCCGGCCGCTTGAAATTCAAAGTAGAACACAGTCCCAAGATCACCTCCCGGCGCCGGCTGGCGTTTGCCCTGATGGGCGGAATCTTCTTCGGACTGGGTTCACAGCTCGGCCGGGGATGTACCAGCGGTTCGGCCCTCAGCGGCATGGCAGTGCTATCGCTCGGCGGAATCGTAACCATGATGGCCATCTTCGGCGCAGCTTACGGACTGGCCTATTTCTTCCGCAAAAACTGGATATAGGCAGGAAATGAATTCAAAATTCATAGAAGGGATTAGATATTAGCGATTAGTTAATGCAACACAAGTTTTGTAATAATCATAAGAAACAATTAGTTTCGCTTTGATAACACGTTCTTTGCAAGAATA
>SACF01000245.1 GCA_009928665.1 Alphaproteobacteria bacterium | reverse complement strand
TGTAAACTTTGTTGTGAGCTTGGGGGTTTCGGAGAGCCAAGCCATCGTTCCCCTTTTGGTAGGGATGACGGAGTTGGATGCAACGGAAGCACTCCAAGCCGTGAATCTGACGTTGGGCGATGTGACCATTGAGAAGAATGATACCGTAGCAGAGGGCTTGATTTTCTGGCAAAGCCAGGGAGCGGATACTGTGGTGCAAGGAGGAACATCGATCAATGTGAAGATTAGCGGAGTTCCGGAGAATCCCAATGCTTCCTATTCCATTCCACTGTATGTAGACTTTACACAGGCATCTAACGAAGTCTTTTACTTGACCATTGTGATATCCGATGAGAGTGGAACCCATAATGTTTTATCCAATGCCCAAAGGGCCAAGAGTGATGGTGGGGGCACTGTGACCTTATCTGGAGTGGGAGAGGGTACGGTAGCCGTCATCTTTGATACCACGGAAGTAGCCCGTTATCAGGTAAATTTCCGAACGGGAGAATTGTTTTAGATGGAAGGAAAAATTATACGGGGAGTGGGTGGATTCTTCTTTATAAGACCCATAGATGGTGGAGAAGAAGTTCCATGCAGAGCCCGTGGCATATTTAAGAAACAGGGCATCACCCCCATGGTGGGAGATTGGGTGGAATGGAGTCTTCTGGAGGATAGAACCGGGGTAGTGGAAAAAATTAAGCCAAGAAGCAATTGGTTTATACGACCACCCATTGCCAATGTGGATACGCTTCTGGTGGTAATGTCCTTTCATAAACCCCGCTATAATCTGTTGATCTTGGACCGGCTGTTGGTGATGGCGGAAAAAGGAGATGCGGGTGCTAAAATTTTGATGAATAAGGTGGATTTGGCCACCCAAGAAGACATAGATAGCATTCGGGCAATTTATGAAAACACATATCCCTGTTTTTTAGTCAATGGGTTGACAGGAGAAGGGTTGGAAGAAATAAAGGCTAGTTTAAAAGGTTCCTCTGCCGCCTTGGTGGGGCCTAGCGGTGTGGGAAAATCTACCCTATTAAACGACTTATTACCGGGAGCTTCGGCTTCCGTGGGTGAAATTAGTACGAAAACCGAAAGAGGCAAGCATACCACGAGGCACGTGGAAATATTCTCCATTCAAGAGGATACCGATTTATTTGACACTCCTGGATTCACTTCTTTTGATACCGTAGGAGAGGAGTCTCGAGAATTGGCCTCCTGTTATCCGGAGATGATAAAATGGTCTTCTCAGTGTCGTTTTCATAATTGTCAGCACTTGAACGAACCGGGTTGCAAGGTTCGGGAAGCCATGGAGGAGGGCTGGTTGCCCAGAAGTCGTTATGAATCCTATCGTCAGCAGATGGATGAACTGATGACAAAGGAGAGAAATAAGTATTCTTAAGTAACCG
>SACF01000046.1 GCA_009928665.1 Alphaproteobacteria bacterium | reverse complement strand
TTCTACCATCAATGCCTTGGCAAACAAATCCTTTTGGGTTAACATCCGAGAGTTATGTTTGTTTTGGTAAATTTACCCACTTACTTTTACAAAGAACCTAATATTTAAAACATCTTCAAATGGATTTGGTGAAATAGTCAGATCGAAAATGTTGTTCTCAATCAGGTTTATCGATGAAGAACCTTCAGGCAACAAGTATCCACCCGAGACCAATGAATATGCTAAACCATTTAATGATGGATTTGCAAAAGTTGTGTAATAAACATTATTTCCATTACCGGTAATATTTGAAACCGAAGTGCCTGAAATACATGGATTCGTAATTAAACCATTTATATGTGAATTTGCGGTAACGGTCCATGTACTGCTACAATCCATGGTTAAAGTAACCAGGGTTGCCGTATTACTATTGTTAATGGCGCCAATAAGGGATGCTGATTCCAGCAAACTTACATTAAGGGTACTGCTTCCTGTACTGATTATAGCTCCAACAAGATCAGAATTTTGAACAGTAAAATTTGCTGTGGCCGGACTTACTGCATTCACAAGACAACCCGTGCTGGCCGCGATGGTGGCATCTTCCTTTACAGTCACAGTGCCTTTTGCCGTATTACCGGAACTCCCGTCAAAATAAAATGCATCACCATTGGTTACATTTAAACTGCCTCCCGACATTGTTACTGTTGCATCACCCGTAGATGGTGCCGTTACATGTATTTTAATTCCCTGCGTATTCCCTGTCAAAGCGGTATTATTCAGAATAATTGAGTTTGCCCCGTCAATAACTCCTCCTGCATCTGCTAAGGAGGTCACACTTGCATCATTTACAGTAATAATGCCTGTTGAATATATACCTGCGGAATGACTTCCTGCAACCGTACTGGTCGTAATTATAGTTCCCCCATTGATGGTCACTGTTCCTCCTCCAAAATCAGTTGCAATTGCCGATGAATTATCATCATTCGTAGTAATATCAACATTATTTGTCGTAATGATTCCTCCATAGGTAACATCAACACCATGTGCACCCGAACCACTTGCGTTGATAAAGCCGCCTGTCATTACGATGGTCGAATTTGTTCCGGTTGCAAATATTCCGTTCGCCCCGTTAGCATTCGTGGTGATAGTCGTTCCGGTGATTGTAACTTTCCCTGCGCTTTTAACGAGAAGTCCGGCATTTAATCCGTATTGACTGCTCGCATTTATATCAGATGTATTTCCTGTTTTTGTCAGGACACAGGAATTGAGGGTTAACACCCCACTGTTCAGAACATAAACCGATGATTCATCAGTCAGTGTTGCCGCAAAGGTCTGTCCGGTCTGTGTATCTGATCCGCCATTCAGCGTATAAACACCGGTTTGACCATTAACCATTGTTAACGTTCCAAATAATAGAATCTGGATACAGAATGCTTTAATGAAATTTGTTTTCATGGTAAATTCGATTTGATTGTAAGACATTAATGGCTGCGAATGATTTTCAATTGTAATTTTCTTCAAGCCTATAAACTTCTATGCGATTCTCTTTCCAGAGCGTTTCACCAGAATATGCGTATAGTTCCTGATTAAAGCTTCGTTCCGATAACATGCCATGATTCCCAGTAATGGTAAAATCGGAATTCAATACTTCCATTTATCTCAATCTTTCCGTAAAAATCCGAATGAGATTCTCCATTATCCATCTCAAGCGTGCCGTCATCCACGATGTGAGGATATATCGTATGATCAGGCAGATATTCGATTTTCATTATGGGACCCATATAGGAAAGATTTGAAATTATTTTCATCTTTCAATAATTTTCGTTCATATCCTTTTTATAGTTTTTCAGCATTTTCCCAAAATCCTTATCTTTTTTTCGTCTTTCAACAACAGATGATTCAAAATATGCTTTTTCTCTCTCCATTTTCATGTAATTCTCATATGAAGCTCTGTCGATTTCACCTTTTTCAACTGCTTCAATGACAGAACAACCTGTCTCGTTCGTATGAGTACAATCATTGAACTTACAATTTTGAGAAAATCTGATAATCAAGTCAAATGTGATTTCTAATCCGCTTGTTGAATCGACAATACCTACTTCTTTCATCCCTGGATTATCAACTAAAATTCCTCCGTTTTCAAGAACAATTAAATCCCTGTGACTTGTGATGTGTCTCCCCTTATTTGTACTTTGGCTAATGGAATCTGTACGCATTAAGGATTTGCCAGAAAGATTATTTAAGAGAGTGGATTTTCCGACACCTGAAGAACCAAGCATACAATACGTTTTCCCCTTTTCAATAATCGCTGATATTTTGTCGTATCCTTCCTTTGATTCGTTACTTATAGCAAGGATTAAAACATTTTTAATTCGAGCTTTTATATTCTCAATTATCTCAGCAGTTCGAAGTTCATCAATTAAATCAATCTTGCTGAGTACTATAATGGGACTTACCTTAGATGAATTACAGATTGTCAAGTATCTTTCAAGTCTGTTAATATTGAAATCCCGATCAGCGGCTTGCACCAAAAAAGCGTAATCAATATTTGCTGCTATTATTTGTATTTCCCCGAATTTACCGACAGCCTGCCTTGAAATAACAGAGTATCTCGGTAATATGCTATGAATAATAGAAAAATCTAAATCATGAATACTCAACGCAACCCAATCGCCAACTGCCGGAAAATCTTCACGGCTTTTTGATGAGAATCTTAGATTTCCCGTTATCTCTGCTTCTAATTCTCCCTTTTCAGTTTTTACAATATACCTTTCCTTATGTTCCGATATAACTCTTCCGATCTCAAAGTCCTTCAGGTTTTTCTCAATCCTTAATTTCTCAAGTTTGTCATTATATCCCAATTCTTCTAATTTCATTGCAGTTTTCTTTTTTTTTTAATTATTATAGATGGTAATTTCAGCTGATTTAATCTCAGCATAAAGGTAAATTATCGTAGTCGTCAAAATACTTTTTTTGTCATGGTTCGAATATAAATTGTCAGATAGCCAACTTTTTTATTAATAAAATAACTACCAATAATAAACGAAAGCCAAATTCCGATTGTCGTTAGAATGATTGAAGGAAGTCGTAATGCGATTTCATTTACTCCAAACAACCACATGCTTGCCGCCATTGTCCAAAGCGGTAATGGTTGTTTATGAACCCAAATATGATTTCCTACCCAGTTCTTGTAATCGTATGGTAAAACTGGATTGTCGTAAAGTGTTGGCGTTAAAGGATGATTAATAAGATTTTTTGCAACAAGAGCATGATAGCGTTCATCC
Organism: Alphaproteobacteria bacterium; assembly: GCA_009928665.1. GTDB lineage: Bacteria > Bacteroidota > Bacteroidia > Bacteroidales > FEN-979 > CAIVAT01. The sequence continues at coordinate 30,523 of SACF01000046.1, read as the reverse complement.
CACGAGTGCAGAAAAAAGTCAGATGAAGTATAAATACGAAGTGTAAGACCGCAAACTTTTAATAAAAGAACAGCAACCATAAGGTTGTTCCTTGAATAATGTCGCCACGAAAAATAGTATCCGATCGCACATAAAATGATTGTCGGTATAGAGTAAAATAGGTCGTTCATTCAAATCGGTTTAATAACCGCTATCGCTCGGCATGTAAAATCAAGCCGTAAAAACACTTACTAAGCATAAAACCTTTATCGCATTGGTTTTACAGGCATGTTATGCGGTGTGTTTCATTCAAGATCAAATATTATTTTCAGGTTCTCTTTGATTGACTTTACCAACTCTGCTGGAATAATTCCAACTTTTCTTATCAATCGTTTATTATCAATTGCCCTGACCTGGTCAATCATGATATCACATCCTTCTTCTAACCCGCAACAACCCTTCTTTAAATGAATTCTTAGAATTTCGATTTCCTTTCGAACATTGGTTGTTATTGGGCAAATAATTGAGGATGGGTGGTACTTGTTTAAAAGGTCCGTTTGGATAATAAGGACCGGTCTTACTTTCCCCGGTTCGGTCCCAATAGTTGGATTAAGATCTGCAATCCAAATTTCAAACTGCTTAGCCTTCATAGTCAATCATTTCAAATTCATGAAGAACATGCAATGAATCATTCTTTACAAGTCTTGATTCCTTTTCAAGTTTGGAGGCTAATAGTTTCCTTTTTTGGACCTTGTTGTAATAATCCAGGGCATCATTTATATACCTGTTTCTTGATTTCTTGATATGACTGATAACATGTTCCGTCTCCGTGAAGATAGAATCATCCAATTTTAATGAAAGTGTTTTCATAAGATTCCTTTGTTTGATACTACAAAGGTATATACTATTTTGGTATACTCAAAATTTTTCTTGACTGCCTGCTTCAATACCATTTGCAAACTGCGCTCATCATACTGCCTCCCCCGCACGTTGCCCTCAAACATCCATACCACCGGCTTGTACTGACGGTAATACGCACGCAATAACGCGATGTTCCGCTCCGAAATGGGAACAACGCGATCCTTCCGCCCTTTCCCCTGCCTGACCATCAACAACCCCCGCTTGCTGTCAATGTCACCTGGCTTTAAATGTAACAACTCCCCACGCCGCAATCCACAACCATAAATCGTGGTCAGCATCGCCCGATGCTTGATGTTCCTTATTGAATCAAGGATCCTTTTCACTTCCGACTTGTTCAGCACATTCGGTAACCGGTACTCCGGCCGCGGCCGCTGAAACTTCGACGGTTCCATCTCCCGCTTCAGAATTTCAACATAAAACAACTTTAACGCGTTTACCAACTGGTTCTGGTACGAGAAACTTAACCGCCTCGGCAGGATATATCCATTGGTAAAACGCTGAATGCCATCATCCAACACATCTTCAGGCTTGTCGGGCTTAATGAACCTCAGATAAATTTCCAACATTTCAGTATAGATCCTTACCGTCGATTCCGAGTACCTCCTGAATACCATCCACCTCCGGAGCCGATCCACCAGATCATAGCCTTCAGGATCAAGTATCGGCAGATCAATCGGGATTCTTTCACTTTCTCCTCCAACTTTTCGTCGCTCCCGGAGGATAAATGGATTGTACAGTGTCCGGTCGCTGAAAAGCCGTCGCAACCCCTTCCGGTTTTCCATCAAATCGGGAACAACCCAGCAACGCAACGACGAATTCCAGTAACTCCCGTTCAACATCTTAATCCGGATGATCAACCCCTGATCCTGATGAAAATACAGGCAGATGGCCCGAATTCCTTTGATCGTAACCGTTTTGATTCCAATATCTTTCATCCCTTCCTGATTTTTAATCTGAAGGTTAATCGGAATTTTTTTTTAAAGGTGAACCTGTCAGACGGTGAGTTTGACGAAGAAAGGACAAGCGGACAAGTTTTTATTAAAAAACGCTAACCACGAAACGCAGAATCTTTCGGACTGGCGGACGAATAATTTGAGTGAATGCGTGACTTATTAATTAACTATTCCACCATGGCACTATTGCACCATGGCACCATGGCACTATTTCACCATTACGTCATGGAACCTGTGGGAGATATTTGCCGGTCTATCGAAGTGTGCTGAGGGTTCTTCCGGAAAGGGTTGTATATTCTTTCATGCAGGAGGCGGTCAGACAGGAATGCACCGGTATAATCAGCACCGTATCACCAACGCTGTATTGATCAACCAACCCCGGTGGCAGACTTACAATGCCGTGCTCCTGCGATAATCCCGCGAGATACATGCCGTCGATGCGGTCGCCCCATCCGCCTGACTTACGGGCAACACCCCATCCGTAAACGACACCCGAACAGGAATCATGCAACCTTTCCTTCGAAAAATGAACTGCACCGCCGTAAATGACCAACTCCTGCCGCTCCGGATGCACGGCGACAACCGGACAGGCCATCGCCACCGCGATCCGGTCATCCGTACAGGAACCCAGCGCTGTCTGCATCCCGTCGTAAAAAACGAAGTTCCCCGGCCGGATCTCATCCACTTCCCCGAAATCCTCAACAACACTGCACGACGGCGTATCCCCGGTTGAGATGATCAAAGAAGGATATTTATCCTGAAAACGTCTCTTTATCTGCGTCAGCCGTTCCACACTTTCCCGGTGTATCCGCCTGATTTCATCCGCCGATCCCGCCTGGTACGTGTGTCCTGAATGGGTCAGAAATCCCATGGCTTCGAGGTTCCGGGAATGCGAAACAGCTTCCAGCAGCGACCCGATCCGGGTGAATTGGTCGAACTGTACTCCGGTCCGCCCATAACCGGTATCGATCTTGATGAATACGCCTGCGGAATGTCGCAGTCCCCGGTCAAGGCTCCGGATGACCTCCGGAGATTCAACCAGCAGGTTCAACCTGACTTGCGAAGCCAGCCGGTCGATGGCATCGATCTCGGGCAGGTTGACCGGAAAGGCAATCGTGATATCCTTCCATCCATCTGCGGCGAAATATTCGGCCATGGTAACCGAAGAGACTGTGATCCTGTCGACGCCCCGCTCCCTGAACCAACGCCCGATCTCCGACGACTGATGCGTCTTGAAGTGAGGTCGAAATGCAACGCCCGACCGCAACGCCTTCTCCCGCATCCTGGCGATGTTCTGCCGGCATTTCACTTCGTCCAGAAACAAGGTGGGCCTTTTTACCAGAATATTTTCCATGTAGAGTAAGAATTCCGCTTATGTCATAAAGTGCCCTCAACAAAGCGTCTCAACCGTTCGACCTGCTGCGTCAGCACCATATCAACCAGTTTACCGATCTTTTGCAATCCCTCTTTGTAATAACCGCCAACGGTATAACTCAGTTTAATTCGTGTTGCGACGCCGTCGGGAATGAGCTCCACACTCATTGTACCTGCAACGGCCATGGCCTGCAACGGACCCAGTCCGCCGGTCATCCGGAGCATTTTTGGCCGTTCGGTCCACACGACTTCCATGTGTTTCACGGTTCCTCCGCCTGTTAACTTTTCACAAAAACATCCCCCGGCAAGGGCTTCAATAGAAAGATTCCGTGCATCGCCCGACCAGGTATGATCGGAACTCCACCACCTGCCGACATCGCGTGTTAACGACTGATAAACCGAATCGGGAGCCGCGCCAACCGATCGTTCGATCACCACTGTGAATCCGTAAAAGGAACTGTCGACCACCGTCGCTTTCAAACGCTCACAGCATAACAGGAGGAGCAATGCAGAAAGAACCAGGATCACGCTGTTCACGCGCCGGGATCCCTTTAGATGACCATCTGCCTTCTGAAACCGGCTAATGGCTGAATGCCGGGAATATCGTTTCATGGGTAAAGAATTTGATCTTAAAATTATCTTTGAAGATATAGTATCGGAATTGGCTCCGTGTTTGCATTTTTAAAAGTTTCATTCAGGATCTGAAAGAATCTGATTGTAAAAGTATACCCTTTGCGAATAAATGCAAAGCTTTTTTGGTCATATAACCCTCCTCCAAACGAGTGGATGTTTTTCACAATAATCGGCATCCTGAATCTTACTGAATAAGTAAGATATTTTTCGGCTAAATGAACGTACACCGTGTGGAACCTATGCTCCTTTACAGCAAATCCGTTCCGCGACGGGATACTTGCTTAAAGGAGAAAAACAGTTGCACTATTTACAAACAGTCGCCGGTTCAGCCTGGATGAGGTTATCCCGGACGAACCAGTGTTTCTTATTTGTAACCCCGTTCCGATTCGGATGGAAACCCAGGGTGACAATTCCGAGAGTTAAATCAATGCTTCGGGGCATCCTTCTTGCAACAGGCCGGGAGCTTTTCATAGGCAACCGGATCTGCCGGAACGTCGTCGGCATCATAACCCAGTTTTGAAATCTTTTTCCGTATCTGATCCGGCGTGGTGCTTTTCGGATTGTACCGGATGGTTGCTATTTTCGTGTCCAGATCAAGTGAAACATCTTTGATCCCCTTCTCAAAGGCCATGTTCTGCTCGATACGGTCCTTGCATTCCCCGCAAACCGCAGAGGTCTTGATCCGCAAGGTATCCGACTTCCCCGAAACTTTCTGATCCAAACTCATCAGGAGGGTCAGTTCCGCCATAACATCTGCACTGTTGCTGCCGGTGCTTATCCCGGATACCGGGATCCCGTCGCTGAAAACATCCGGGAAAAGGTATTCCCCGAAGGTTTTATAACACCCGGCCACCCCGGCAAAATTATTGATCTGCGCTGTGCCCCGGCCGAATGCCGGAAATACAAGAATTCCAAAAATGATTGTCGCGACAGCTATTAATCTCAAGTTGTTCATTACTTTTTTCATATGTTTTTTTTTTAATTGTTTGAAATTTAATTAATGTATATTACTGATTGTCCAACTCTCCGTCCAACTCTTCGTCCCTCCCGTTTTTATCTCAGCGTGAACCTGAATCCCGCGTAAATGCTGATGCCCGTGATGGGCCCCCATGCCATCGACCCATCGAAATGGGTGTGATAGGGTTTCCAGTACTCGACAATCGGATCCATCTGCCGGAAATTGGTCAAATTCTCACCTCCGAGATAAATATCGAAATTTTTAAACTTCCGGGTCACCTGAGCCAGTAGGTTTATCCAGACCGGGGAGTGCGAAGGACGTTGCAACGAAACAGGCATCTTCTCCGTGTCGGGAAGCCTCGACGGACCGTTCACCTGACCGGTGAGATCGAACTTCCATTTTTCAAATTTCGTGGCATAGGAGAGCGATAACAGCCCCTTGTACTGATTTACCATGGCCCTTGACTTTAACTTCCCGCCTTCTGTTATTTTCACATCATTCAACCGGAAAGCAGCCGTAACCGACAACCGGTGAACCGGCGCAAAAACAAGCTGTGCCTGAAACACGTTTGCATACGATTTTCCATCGAGATTGTAAAAGAAAACCGCTGCCGGCATGCTGTCCTGATCCACAATAATCTGTTTGATAAAGCTCGTCCGATAGGCATCGACACTCAGTTCCGACTTATGTCCAAACATTTGAAAGGTCCAGGTCAGGTTTGCACCGTAATTCCAGGCTTCCTCCATTCCAAGTTCTGAATCGAAAAAGAGCGCCCGTTGGCTCACGAAAACTGCGTGGTTTTCGGCAAGCAGATTCGGGCTGCGGTAGCCTTTTCCGACGGATCCCCTCAAAACCAGATCCTTGAGAATATTAACGCGCAGGTGAAGCCGCGGGGTCAGTAAAAATCCGAAACGGTTGTTATAATCACCTCTCAAACCGGCGATCAGGGTAAATTTATCCTTGATGTCGAAGGTATATTCAAAGAATGCGCCGCCTGCCCATTCCGATCGGTCCATAACATATTCGACCAGCGAATCGCCGACCAGCGTGAACAAGTCAGCCTGGGTCGGAGTTACCGAATCAGGCAGGTACTGATACCGGTACACCAGCCGGGTCTGAAGAAAATTCTCGGAATAATCATCGATAAAATAACTCAACCCGGCCGAAATGCGGTGCTGCTCACCCTGCAGGTGCGATGTATATATCAAACTGGCATTCAGATTCTGCTCATGCCCGTGATACTTGTTGATCCCGTAAAATCCATCCTGTTGATGGTTGATGGCCGACACGATCAAGCCAATGCTTGACTCCGCCCCGTTATGGAACATGACGCCGTTTTTCCAGAACAGTTCCAGGCGCCGGGTCGTCAACCCGATACCATACTTTTTGGTTCCGTCGGAAATCCCGCTTGTATCAAAGGAAAAGGAGTCATGATCGAAATCCATCTGCCCGCCGTTTCGGTCTTCGTAAAGAAATTTAACTCCCAGCCGCGAAACATACCTGTTGGGGATGATGTAATCCCAGCGGTTGAATCCCGTCAGGGTTGTAACTTTCGGTAGATCCATAAAACCATCATCGTTCCGGTCGAATTTGTAACGCGAATCGGCCGCATGGACCAACAACGAGGTGCTCAACCGGTCGTTGATCTTAACGGCGCCATCGGCATTGGCCTCGAAGCGGAGATTGCTGTTGCCAAAGAGATTGATGAAAAACTTCTCGCTGTTTTCGGGTTTCTTGTATTCCACGTTGATCTGTCCGGTAACCGATTCGTAACCCTGAATCACCGAAGCCGTTCCTTTGGCAACCTGGATCGATTCCATCCACGACCCGGGAATGTAATTCAATCCATATGGAGTGGCCAACCCCCGTATCAGGGGCACATTTTCAGTCATGATCTGGCTGTAAATCCCCGATAATCCAAGCAATTGAATCTGCCTGGCGCCCGTAACCGCATCGCTATATGAAACGTCGACCGAAGCGTTGGTCTCAAAACTTTCGGCCAGGTTGCAACAGGCTGCCCGCTGGAGTTCTCCCGTTGTGATCACGGTCGTGGTCCGGGCATTGAGGCGCGAAATAAAGGCGTTGCCACTGCTGCCTTTGATCTGAACCTCCTTCAGGTCTAAGACGAGCGGCCGGAGCTCAATTTCGATCTCTTTCTGCCCTTTCTGCAGGGTAACTGTGTCGGGCCGGTAACCAACGAGGCTGGCTACCAACCATTGATGCCTCCCGGAACCGGAAAGCCGGAACCGTCCGGTCGAATCGGAAAAAGTCCCCTGGGTCGTTCCCTGCCAGTAAAGGTTCACACCGGGCAAACCGGCCTTCTTCCCCATTTCATTAACTTCATAAACGAAACCCTGTACCGGCTGTCCGTAAGCAGAATCCCACAATTCAAATATCAATAGAATAGATATATATAGAATGATTTTCCTGTTCATTTTCAAGAGATTTATTGATTTGAATACTGATTGTTTATACCAGCATTGCATGGCAGGCTCAAAGCCGGATGACCCGTTTTACCTAAACCTGATCTTCAATAGTCACAGGGACTTTCGCGAAATGGCGCTTCCGGATGGTTTAGAAAAAAAAACAACGGCTCATCTGCCGATGCATGGATAACCATTTAATTAACTCCGACCCACAGGTCGATCCTGAAAAGGTTATCAGCTGGCAGAAAACTCAGGAAAAATGATATGGGATTTTTACCTGATGGAGATAATAGATCAGGGTTTTCCCCCCGGGCGGGGGTACGGGATTAGCAACAGGAACAGGCCGGATCACCGGGGGTTCTGATACCAGCTCTTCGATACATAACATCGGAAAATCGGGCGTAAGAGCGGGATATAAGAAATCACGGATTTTTGTCGAAGGCAAAGAGGTCAGATCAGCTTTGAGATAGGAATAAAACTCCTTGCAACAGGGAGCAGGCATAAGATAAGGAGAAGCATGACCATCCCCGTCAGAAATTTGAACCGCTCCCGAACAACAGCAGCAACCTGATGACGCCTCCGTTGTGTATTCATTGAAAATCATGACCTGGTCAAAGGGGTCCACGTTGCAGATGTGCCGCACAACAGTGAATCCGGTGTTGGCGTACAAAAATATTCCCAGCAACAGCAGGGTGAAAACCCGCATCGCCTTAACTTTGAATCTATATGCGTGCCCTGTGGCCGGGATCTGCATGAAGTCAGTTTATTTTCTCAAAAACATATTCCGAAGTCGGAATAAATACAACAAAACCGGTTAACGATGCAAAGATACAAAAATTGTCCGGATTGGGAATTTGTCGGTATAATCAGTACTTTTGTTGAAACAAATCAAATCCTCCTGAAAATCATGAGAAAATCATTTTACGTGTTATGGTTGGTTCTTAACATGCTGCTGACTGGAACCTTCGTAGTTGCACAGGATCAGAAACCGGTATTTCCTCCTGACTATAAAGTGGATACAAAGATCGACAACATGGGTTACTGGCAGCGATGCGCGGCCGCGGGATTCGTTCCGGTGCAGCCTTACGTCCAGATCCCGCCGGCCCGATACACCGGGAGTAAACTGCTGATCCGGGGAGTCAGGGTGGCCGATTCACCCGACGTTTGTGTTACCAATGAACCTTCATCGACTACACAGAGTGAAAATTCCATCGTCATCAATCCGAATAACAGCCAGAATCTTCTGAATTCGAACAACTCGACACCCCAACCCAGTACCGGAAGCATCAAAGGGGCCGATGCCCTCTCCACGATGGACGGAGGCACGGTATGGGGTGGGACCGTTGAAGGCGCCGGTGGCTCCAACTCGGGCGACCCGGCCGCGGTGATCGATCTGAACGGCAGATGGTTCGTGGGTTTTATAGATAATGGCTATGGTCAGACCGTAGCCTATTCCGACAACCAGGGCGCTTCATGGACCACCAAAAAAGTCGCCAACGGAAACATCCTGAATATGCTCGATAAAAATCACCTCTGGGTTGATGTAGTGCCGACCAGTCCTTACAAAAACAACCTGTATGATGGATGGATGGTATCGAGCAACATCTCGGTATCCCGGTCAACCACAAACGGCACAAGCTGGAGCACGCCGGTCAACATTTCATCAGCAACCGCAGCGGGCAGCCACAACCAGGGGATTAACTTCAAATGCGGCCCCGACGGCGAAGTTTACGCGGCCTGGAGTGTTTACGATAACTGGCCCGGCGATGAAAAAGCCATCGGATTCGCCAAATCGCTCGACGGCGGCGCCACCTGGCAACCCGCCATCCGGGCTATCAACAACCTGAAAGGAATCCGCACCTCGGGGGTATCGCAGAATATGCGGGTCAATTCTTTCCCGTCAATGACATGTGATATCAGCAACAGTCCCTACCGGGGAACAATCTATGTTGTATGGACCAACATCGGGGTTCCCGGCGTGAACATCGGCCCGGGAAGCTCCGTCTACATGATCAAATCAACAGATAAAGGCACAACGTGGTCTGCCCCGAAACGGATCAACTCCGACTCCACCGTCGGTAAACACCACTACCTCCCCTGGATTACCTGCGACCAGGCTAACGGCTACATCAGCATCGTCTTTTACGACAACCGCAACTGTGCCTCCAACGAAGCAGAAGCCTGGATGGCCTATTCGACCGACGGCGGCGAGACTTTCACCGACCTCAAAGTCAGCGACGTGACGTTTACCCCGTCACCCATCCCGAGTATGGCCTCGCAATACATGGGCGACTATCTCGCCATAGATGCGTATAACGGCAGAACTTACCCCTGCTGGACCGATACCCGCTCGGGCCACTGCCTGACCTACTATTCTCCCGTCGACATCATGGTACCGGTCGCCTCCATCGCCAACACGGGAAATATCCTGAATGACGTAACCTTCGGAAATGGTAACGGCCTCATGGATTACGGCGAAACCGAACTGATGTCGCTGAAAATGCAAAATGTAGGCACCACTTTTGCCGACAGTGTAAGGGTCTATCTTTCGACCGATAATCCGCACATCACCATGCTTGATACCATTCAGTATTACGGCCATTTTGAAGTAGACCAGGAGATCACCATAACCGACGCCTATAAATTCAAAGTCAGCGACTCGATCGCCAACAACGAAGCGGTATTGTTTACGGTGAAAGCAGTCGACAAGAACGACAGCATTACCTGGAGTACCTTCCAGATGATCGCACACGCACCCGACGTGGTGATCGAGGGCCTCACCGTCATTGATCCCCCTCCGGGAGGCAACGGGAACGGAAGACTCGACCCCGGTGAAACTGCGACACTCCGCATCGAAACCCGGAACCCGGGCATCTGGGATGCCGAGAACGTGGTGAGCCATCTCACGTCCGGCAATCCTTACCTGAACATTGAAACCGGAACGGTGAACATCGGAACACTCGATGCCGGCCAAACTTATCTGGCCTCCTTTCCTGTAACGGTCAACGCCGGAGCCGCCATCGGATCCGCTGCCCGTGTTCACAACGTGGTCACGTCCAAATATAAAGCCTCCGATAAATATTTCAATGTAAGGATCGGCCTGATCGTGGAGGACTGGGAAACCGGGAATTTCAACAAATTTAACTGGCAGTTCACCGATCCCTCCAAACCCTGGACCATCGATCCAGTTATCCGTTCTGAAGGAAACTATTCAGCCCGCTCGGCCGTGATCAATCACGGGGAATCATCGGGACTGATGATCCAGTACAACTGTGCCATCACCGACAGCATCTCCTTTTTCAAACGTGTCGTCTGCCAGCGGTTGCTCGACAATATGAAATTTTTTATCGACGATCTGATGGTCGGCGTGTGGTCGAACAACCTCGACACTACCTTCAAAAGAGTGGCGTATCCGGTTCTTGCCGGTCCCCATACCTTCAAATGGATTTTTGAAAAAGATGCCTCCGTAACCGTTGCACCCGACGCTTCGTGGGTCGACTTTATCGTGTTCCCGCCTCAGTACAAAACAACCGTGAACGCCGGGTCCGACGACCGGATCTGTTCCGGATCAAACTACCAATTGCACGGGATTGCCAACGATTATGATTCCCTGCATTGGTTTACCACGGGCGACGGCCAGTTCAGCGACCCGCTTGCAATGCAAACGGTTTATACCCCGGGGACCCTCGATATTCAAAACGGTGTGGCGCACCTCACCCTCACCGCGTATAGTTCAGGAGGGCTGGCTTCATCTTCAACCATGAACCTGACAATCGATACCCCACCCGAGGTTTCGGCAGGCCCCGATGGATCGGTATGCTCCGGTACTCCCTATTTGTTGAGCAGCGCAACTGCAACCCATGCAACATCCTACGTGTGGTCTTCAACGGGCGATGGTGTCTTTGCCGATCCGCATGCGCTCCAAACCAGTTACACCCCCGGACCGTCGGATGTTTCGGCAGGGACCGTACAGTTGAATATCCTCGCCACGGGAAGCGACCTTTGTCCGAATGACCAGGATCAGCTCAGCCTCACGGTTTTCCGCAATCCGGTAGTCAATCTCGGAGCCGACACAGCAGTCTGTGCCGACCGGACGATAACCCTCGACGCAACCACACTCGGCGCCGTTAGCTACCTCTGGTTGCCTTCAAACAAAACCACCCCGTCCATTACCGTCGATTCGGCAGGGATCGGGTTCGGTTCGCGACAGATCAGCGTGATCGTGACAGATGAACATTCCTGTACCGGAAACGACACCGTGGTCGTGACGTTTAAAGTGTGTGGACTGGTTGGTGAAATACCCGGCGTTACGCTTCAGGTGTACCCCAATCCTTCAAAAGGATTATTCACCCTCGAGATCCGGTCACAGAAAGTGTTTACAGCGGATTTGTCGATAATTACCGCTGATGGTTCAGTTGTCTTGACAGAACCGGGACTGAAGATCACACCGTTGTTTAAAAAATCGATCGACCTGAGTAGCCGGAGTTCGGGATCCTTCATTTTGAAGCTCAGCAATGAAGAGGGTTCCATCATCCGGAAACTGGTGGTAAGGAAATAACCGAAACAACCGAAACCCATGCCCAGGTTCACCCTGCTGGTCCTCATCGCCGCCTTGCTGGCCGGTTCCTGTACAGAACAACCGCCGCCTAAAGGCTTGCCTGTGCTTCCGCGAAAATACCTGGGACAAACGCTTCCCTCCGACAAACCCCTGATGTTTGCCCGGGGTATCATCTCCACCGGAATGTACGAACGCGACTTTTCGATTACCGGAAACGGGAATGAGATCTACTATACCCTGTACACCGGCGACTGGGTCACCATCATGGCTGTAAAACGCATTGGCGGCACCTGGTATCAGCCTGCAGTGGCCGAATTCGCCAGGGATTCATCCCGGTACTTCGCCGAACCCTCCGTTTCGATGGACGGCAGCCGGATCTTTTTCCTCTCGGCAAAACCCGGCTGGATCGAACAGGATATCTGGATGGTAAAACGAACGGCAAAAGGAGGTTGGGGACGGCCTGAAAAATTGCCGCCTCCTGTGAACACCGGCAAACAAGAGTTCTACCCCTCCCTGGCCCGTAACGGAAATCTCTATTTCACCCGCCGCGATCCTGAAACCGGGAGATCTCAGATCCTGGTTTCAAAACCCGACGGAAATCGGTTTACAGATCCTATTCCCCTGCCCGAAAGGGTCAATGGAACGGGATCTCTCTACAACGCAGCCATTGCCCCTGATGAACAATTCCTCGTGACCTGCATGGCACAAAAGGACAGTGTAACCCGGGAGCTTCATTCCACCTACATGATCTATTTCCACAATCCCGATGGCAGTTGGAGCAAAGGGATCGATCTGGTTAAAACCCTCCGGTTACCCTGTTCCAATGCGATCAGTATATCGGTGAGCGCCGACGCTAATTACCTGTTCTATTCCTCGGCAAACCGTACCCTGTTCTACAAAGATCTGGCCCCGGGATGGAAGTCCTCGTCACTGCACCGGCAGCGCAACCTGCCCGGTAATGGCAACTCCGATATCTATTGGTTTGACTTTAAAAAAATTCTGTTCAGATTGTAGCCAAGAAATCCTGTATCCCTATGAAGAAGTTGTTTCACCCGCTGCTATTGTTGTTTATCCTGTCGGTATCATCATGCACCTTACATCAGGAGCCGGAAAAAATTTCTCTCGGTTCGGGATGGAAATTCATGAAAGGTGACCATCCCTCCTACTCCGGTATCGCTTTGAACGATTCTTCCTGGACCGGTATCGATCCCAACACGATCTGGGAGTACCAGGGCCATGAAGAATTGGATGGCTTCGCCTGGTATCGGAAGCATGTCGTGATTCCCGCATCGCTGAAGAAGAATGGACCCTACGGCGACAGCATCCGTTTTTTCCTGGGAAAGATCGATGACTGTGACCAGGTTTTTTTGAACGGGGTACTGATCGGTGAAAATGGCGTGACGGTGAAGGCCGGGCAGGTTCCGGATGACAGCTTTTCGAAAGTCAGGGGAATCTGGGATATCCCGAGAAGATATGTCCTTTCGGTCGATGACCCCCGAATCCTTTGGGATCAGGAAAACCTCATCGCTGTGAGATGTTTCGATCAGGGCGGCGCCGGTGGGATGTCGGGAAATAATCCTGAAATTTCGCTTCCCGGCATCGGCGATTACCTTGATTTTGATTTCTCGGGGTCTGCCTTCGAATGGAAATCCGACAGCACCGTGATCCGGAAGTTCACGATCCGGAATAAATCGTTGAAAAAAGAGTTTCAGGGAAGTTTGAAGATCCGGGCCGTTGAGGAACGCGGGATCAAACTCTTTTCGGAACAGGCCGACCTGCTGCTCACACCCGGGATGACGATTGACCGCGTGATTACCTTCAAATGTGATCCCTATGTGGCGGCAAACCTCATCGTAAACTTCACGGAAACACTTTCCGGCGCCTCGATCGAAGATACCATCGAGGTTCCTTACCTCACCACCCCTCCTGTTAAACCTGAACCATCGATCAATGGTGCGGCGGTATTCGGGATACGGCCCTATTCACCGGTGCTTTACAAAATTGCCGCCACGGGAATGCCTCCGTTACGTTATTCCTCCCCGAACCTTCCCGAAGGATTGTCGCTGGATTCGGTTACGGGCGTCATCACCGGCACCATAAAAAAACGGGGCGAATACATGGTTACACTACGTGTCGAAAACAACCTCGGTAACGCCGAACGGGACTTGAAGATTATGGTCGGCGACCTGATCTCACTGACCCCCCCGTTGGGTTGGAACAGTTGGAATTGCTGGGGATTGAGCGTAAGCGATCAGAAAGTGCGGCAGTCGGCTAACGCGATGAAATCGAGCGGACTGATCGATCACGGCTGGACTTACATCAACATCGACGATGGCTGGGAGGACACGCACGATCGCAACGGCAACATACTCACCAACGAGAAGTTCCCCGATATGAAAGCGCTGTGTGGTTATGTACATTCACTCGGGCTTAAAATCGGGATCTATTCCTCCCCTGGACCGAAAACCTGTGGGGGTTATGAGGGAAGTTACCTGTTCGAGGAGAAAGATGCCCGGAATTACGCGGCATGGGGCATCGATTACCTGAAATACGACTGGTGCTCCTACGGGCAAATCGCCCCGAAACCCACTCCGGAACAGTTAAAAGCGCCGTACAAAGAGATGCGGCATGCCATCCGGAAGGTGAATCGCGATATCCATTACAGCCTGTGCCAGTACGGGATGGGTAACGTTTGGGAATGGGGCGCTGAAGTCGATGGGAATTCGTGGCGCACTACCGGCGATATTGAAGATACCTGGGAGAGCATGTCGAAAATCGGATTCCGTCAGAACATCTGCGCACCGTATGCTGCGCCGGGACGCTGGAATGATCCCGATATGCTGGTCGTCGGATGGGTTGGATGGGGACCGGCCTTACATTATACCCGGCTGACTCCCAATGAACAATATACCCACATCACCCTCTGGAGTCTGCTCGCCGCACCATTGCTCATTGGCTGCGATCTGGACCGGCTGGATGCCTTTACCCTGAATCTGCTCACCAACGATGAAGTTCTGGCTGTAAACCAGGATCCCTGCGGAAAACAGGCATCCCTGATCCGAAAAGGCCAGGGATACCAGATCTGGGCAAAGGAACTTGAGAATGGATCGATTGCCGTCGGATTCTTCAACATGACAGAAAAAACGAATTATGTACCCTTCGATTTCAAGGATATGCGGTTGACCGGAACCTGGATGCTCCGTGATTTGTGGAGGCAAACCGACCTGGGAGCCGTCCGTAACCACATCGAGATGAAGGTTCCGCGCCATGGAGCCAGACTGGTGACCCTCCGGAAAGAAAACTGAGGTCAATATTAACTTCGTTCTGGTCGCAGCAACGGACCAGGAATTTTGCCCCGTATTGGCAAAGGTGTTATTCTATTCGCTAATTTCTAATCTCTCTAGCTCACCTGTTTGATGGCATACGCGAGGGCATCGTGGATCATGGAGGCAGGGGGCATGTCGATGAAGCCCTTATCCATTAAGCTGCGAGTAAGGCAGCGGGCGTGTTCAATATCTTTTTTGGCCTTCTGAAAAGCTTCTTCGCGGGTCATTGTGATACGGGCGACGCCATCCTTGATGGCCTGCATGGCCACATCGGCTGCTTCGTAGGGGAACACCGCGGCTTCTTCCATGTTTGGAACGATGTCGTCGGGATGGATCCCGCGTTTTTCGGCATATTCAGCGAGCGAGTGGGCTGCGGCAATAGCCATGCTGTCGGTGATCTTGCGGGCTCGAACCATCAGGGCTCCCTTTAAAATGCCCGGGAAACCAATGGAATTGTTCACCTGGTTGGGGAAATCGCCTCTGCCGGTTGCCACGATGAATGCGCCTTCTTCTTTTGCCGCGTAAGGATAAATCTCTGGAACCGGATTGGCACAGCAGAACACGATCGATTTATCAGCCATGGAATGGACCCATGGCCGTTTGATTACATCCGGTCCGGGTGTTGACAGTGAAATCAGGACATCGGCGCCTTTCATGGCTTCATCCATGGTCGGAATTTTTAAAGGGTTGGTGGTCTCACACAACTCCCACTTCCGGTAAAAGCGGGGATCGGCCTTGATATCCGTGCGGCCGGAATGGAGGGACCCCTTGGTGTCGAACATGATCATCCTGACGGGATCGGCGCCATCGGCAATGAGCAACCTGGCAATGGTTGTATTTGAAGCTCCCGCACCGTGAAGCACAATGCGTACATCGTGAAGACTCTTCCCGGCCAGCTTCAGGGCATTGAGAACCCCCGCGAGCGTAACGCAGGCAGTTCCCTGTGCATCGTCGTGCCAAACAGGAATATCGCAGGTTTCACGCAGAACATCGAGCACCTTGAAACAGTTCGGCTGGGAGATGTCTTCGAGGTTTACCGCCCCGAAACTGGGTTGACACATCTTAACGAATTCGATGATCTTGTCGGGATCGTTTTTCCCGTCGGGTCCGCGACTGTCGACACACAAAGCCACCGCATCGATTCCGCCCAGGTATTTCATCAGGAAGGCCTTTCCTTCCATCACGCCCAACCCTCCCGGAGGCGTGCAATCGCCATCACCCAACACCCGGGTCGAATCACTCACAACGGCAACCAGGTTGCCCCGGTTTGTGAGGTCAAAAGAGGCATCGTTGTTATCGCGGATATCAGTAGAGATCTTTGATACACCCGGTGTGTACCATACATTAAACCAGTTGAATCCTACAACCGGCGCCTTGGGAACAGTTTGTATCTTGCCCTGGTATAGTTTATGAGCATCCTCCGCCAACCGCTTCAAAAAAATAGTCTTCGCCTTGGCAATCTGCTCCTGGGTAAAAGTTTCGGGAAAAGCACCATCGAGGTTTTCCAGCGTTAAGGAAAGGTCTTTCATGGGGTCTGTTTTTTTGTAAAATTATAGAATTAAATCCGATATAAACGGATGACAATTTTAAAAATATTTAACAAATTTCTTGTTTTTCATTTTTAATTGTAAATTCGCTCTGGTTATTCATTCTAATTTTAAAGTATTATGTCAACAGGTAAAGTAAAATTTTTCAATGAAAGAAAAGGTTTTGGTTTCATCATCGACGATGAAGGCCAACAGGAAGTTTTCGTTCACGTAAGCGGATTGGTGGACAAAATTCGTGAAAATGACCAGGTTTCTTTTGACATCACAGAGGACAAACGCGGAAAAAAGGCAATCAATGTTCGAAAAGACTAATCTGTTTCATTGAAGTAAAAAAAGAGCGGGACATGTTCCCGCTCTTTTTTTTTATAACTCTCTCTTACAAGATCTTACAAAGGCTCCAGGTGCATCTGAAGGGTTCCGTCGACATACATCTGCACCCATTCGGAAGGAACCGCTCCGTTCAGGACGCCAAAGATCCGGAAGTAAAAAGCCTTACCGTTCAGATAGGGGCGAATGTTGGTGTTGTTCATGGTCAATACGACCGTCTTGTTCAGCGGATCCTGGTTTATGACGGATCCGACGGGTTGTGCCGGAGTGAAATTTTCGTTGGCCGAAACTTCAGCCCGGGCCGATTGCAGCCAACTGAAGGTAATATTCGACGGCTCCTGAATCGTTACGGAACAGCTTGTCACCATGGTATTTCCGACCAAACCGCTCGAAAAGCCGTTCGCCTGCAAAATGCTGTCGAGGTTCGCGTTGAAAAAGCCAGAGTACAAAAGTTGTTCGCCCGATTTCAACTGGGTCGGCTGATAGGTAAAGGTGGTTCTGGGAAGCGTGTAGGCGACATCGAAGGCCGAAAGCTCTTTAAGCTTCCCGCAGGAAGATGAGACCAGTATCATGGAAACAGCAACCAGGCCTAAGGAAACATATCGGTTAATCATACTGAATAATTTTAAGATGAACGTAAAATAAACCCTTATCGTATTTTCAGCCGGTTATTCTTCGCCGCTTCACTTGTTTAGCATAACGGGCATAACCAACATCAGGATATCCTCAGCCTTATTTTCACTGTTCACGGGGGTGAGGATCCCGGCTCGGTTGGGCGCCGACATCTCCAGACGCACTTCCACGGTATCAATGTTGCTGAGCATTTCGACCAGGAATTTCGAATTGAATCCGATCTCCAGGTCTTCCCCTTCATAGGCGCATGACAACCTTTCGCGGGCTTCATTCGAAAAATCAATATCCTCGGCGCTCAGTACCAGTTCCTGCCCTGAGATCCGGAACCGGATCTGGTGGGTCGACTGGTTGGCGAAGATCGATACCCGCCTGATCGATGTGAGCAGGGCATGGCGGTCGATGGTGAGTTTATTGGGGTTTTCCTTGGGAATGACCGCGTCGTAATTGGGGTACTTACCGTCGATCAACCTGCAGATCAGGTGGATGTTTCCGAAAGAGAAAAAGGCGTTGGTGCGGTTATATTCAATGGTCACCGGAAGCGTCTGGTTCGTGAGGATGTTCTTCAGGAGGTTCATCGGTTTCTTCGGAAGAATGAATGCCGTCGATTCGGCCGAGGTCACATCGGTGCGGCGGTACCTGACGAGTTTGTGGGCATCGGTGGCAACAAAGGTAACATCATCGGGGGTCAGCTCGCAGAATATCCCCGACAACACGAGCCGGAGCTCATCGTTCCCGGTGGCAAACAGGGTTTTATTGATGGCATAGGCCAGAAGGGTCGAATCAAACTGCACTGCGTTGGTGTCATCCAGGGAGGGGGTGCGGGGGTATTCATCGCTTTTGTGTCCGGAAAGCTTGTATTTTCCTTCCCCTGCCGATATTTCAATCATCTGGGTGGTCATATCGATCGTAAAGGCAATGGGGATGTCCGGAAAGGTCTTCAGGGTATCAACCAGAATTTTTGCCGGAATGGCAATGCTCCCGTTATCCTCCGACATGTCGGGCTTAATGATCACCCGCATGGTTGTTTCCAGATCCGAAGATGTTACCGTGAGATTGTCATCGGTCAATTCGAAAAGAAAATCATCGAGGATGGGCAGGGTGTTATTGGTATTGATTACGCCCAGAATGGCTTGAAGATTCTTAAGTAAAACGGTGCTGGAGATAATGAATTTCATGATTATCAGGATTTACAAAAACGTTTCAAAGATACAAAATTATGATTATTTCACCAAAACAAAGGCACTTACAGTTTTGCACCGGAATCTTTCTTTCGGCTGAAATCGAATTTTTTTTCATCACCGCGGATCAGCCTGGAGATGTTTTTACGATGGGTCAGCGGAATAAAAATGGCTATTACGAGGGCCAGTACCATGAGTCCCGGATGTCGTTCACCCAATACAAGGATCACGACCACCGGAAACAACAGCGCCGAAATGATGGAAGAGAGCGAAACATACCGCGACACCGTCAGAACGATGATAAAAACCCCGAGGACAATCAGCACTGCAAGCGGATACAAGGCAATACCGGCCCCCGCGATGGTACCGACCCCTTTCCCCCCTTTGAATCCTGCAAAGGCCGGAAAGACATGCCCGAGCACTGCAGCAAAAGCAAGCATGATCCTGACATATTCGACCTGGTCAGGCGAAAAACCGGGAACCCCGATCCAGGAAGCGATCTGAACGGCGAGCCAACCTTTGAAGACATCGAAAAGCAATACCGGGATCCCCGCCTTATAGCCCAATACCCTGATGACGTTCGTGGCGCCTGCGTTCCCGCTGCCGTGGTCCCTGACGTCGATCCCGTAAAAGATCCGGCCAACCCATACCGCTGAAGGGATCGAACCGATCAGATAAGCCAGTACCACCTCCGGAATTAGATATATCAGCAACATCCTTTTACTTAAAACGCGGCTAAATTAAACTTTTCAACCGGTACGACAAATACCAGCCTTGCATGGTTAAAAATATCATTCGGCATCCTCTGAATTAAATTTTCGCAGGAAATCCCGTTTTTTCCGTTCCGTGGCAAGCGAATAGACAAATCCTTTGGCAAGATGGCTTACCCGTTTCTGCTCCTGTTTCGACTGGGCCGCAGCCCGGATAAGGTCGTTGAAGGCCAGATCGGAAGAAAGCGCCACGAGTGTCCGTCCCCGGTAATTGAAATAAAACCAGTCGTCGCGCGTCAGCTCAAAGTACAGCGTAAATTCGTCGCCATTGCGCTTTTTCGTAAATTCAAGGATCCCTTTGACATATTTATTAACCTGGTTTTTACCGATATTGGCAATGCCGATGTTGCCGTAGGAGACATAGGACCGGCTGGCAGTATCCCACTTCATCCAGACATCGGCCAGGAAGAGGGTTCGCTCGAGGATCTCCGGAAATTTTTTATATTTTCCCATCAGCTCCATCTCATTCTTCAACCGTTCCGCTTCCTGCGGGTTCATCACCCGGTCCAGCACCATCGAATAGGGTGTTTTCATCAGGTTGACTCCGGGAAGATTCACCGATTCCACCTGATCACTGAACTTTTGCAATCCCTCAACCGAAAATGGGAAGTTCATGGCGACGGAGAGATGGATTCGCGATGAATCAGGCAGGATAAAATAATCGAACGTTCCCCAATTCTCCATCCGCAGGTGCTCGGAGTTAAGGCCGAGGCTCAGTTTTCCTTCGCCGCGTACCATGCAATTGGTCGTATTTAATGCGAGGAAATTACTCAGCGCCGCCAGGTTGTTCAGCTTTTCCGGGGAGGCAACACGGAATTCGGTGGTCGGGATGTTGTATTCAACAAATCCCTGCGCCGTGACGATGGTGGTATCGCTGAAACTCAGTTTCCGCCAGAAAAAGGAGGGAATGATCCTGCCATCCGTATTGGAAAACATCAGTCCCAGGTTGGCCGGTTCATTGCTCAGGTTTCGCAGCGGAAATACTACGGGGATCTGAACCCGGCCCGGATTGATCTTCCCGTTGAACCTTATCCACTCGGGCTTCTGACGGATGCAGTCGGTAATGGGGTGGAAGCCTCCATCGAAATGCATAAACTTTTCTGAAGCAGCCAGTTGCACATCCCCCTTAAAGGCAAATTCAGGACTCAGGACAAAGTGTGCCGAATCGCTGATACTCCCTGCGGCCACGGTCTGAATCGCCGAATCGACGCGGATTTCCGAGAAATGGATCTTCTGGCGTTCTCCGGTACGGTCGATATAATCCAGGTCGCCGTTCCCGGTGTAATTTTTTCGGGAAGCGATGGAGAGGTTCGCGTTGTAAAACTGGTGCTGACGGTTTTTGGTGTTGGCAATGACCATCGCCCGGGATAAAGGCTGCATCTGTGCATCTTTGAATATCACCACTTTCCCGGAATCGGGATAAATGGCAGCATCCGCGACTTTAATAATCCGGACCTCTTCGGCGCGGATCACATTGGTGCGGATGTTGAACCGGGCTTTGGCGGCAAAGAATTTCAGGCTGTCCTGCAAGGGATGCACCGAGATGAACTCCGATCCGGTATAGCCCAGGTCGATGAGTTGTGCCAGGCTTAGGGAGTCGGCAGTTACCTTCCGGCTCTGTTCATTGGCAAGCTGTATCTCTTCACTGTCGATCAGCCAGTCGAACCGGTCCATGGAGCATACATACTTGTTCAACGGGAATTCGACCTTTGAAATGCCCACGTTCGATTTGAAAATACCTTTCCGTTCATCAAAGTCAAAATGGGTCTGGTAATTCTTGGTGGAGATGGTCAGATCGGCCAGATCGTACGATTTGATCCTGAAATTGGCGATGAGGGCGTCGAAGGTGCGCCGTTTAAACTGAAATCCTTTGGAATCCATTTCCGCATCCCGGATCTTCATGGTCCCGGAACCGCTGAGCATGCGCGGGGTTAACGCCAGGGTCCCGTCGAAAGTCGACTGGTCATTGTACATGGCCACTGCTTTCTTCATCGAGGTGATGATCAGCGAATCTTTGTAAGGAAGCCAGAATTGCCTTACTGAGTCGCCATGGGTCTGTGGAAATTCAACGGGGCTGGTAACTTCAGCCATATCAAAATTGCGGGCGATTGTTTTCATTGAATCGGGCAGGAATAGGAAATCGCGCGACCTTGAAACCGAATTCAGGAAGGTATGCACGCCGTCGCCCCGTAATCCCCGGTCGCTCAGGTCGATTTTGGAGATGAAATGACCCTTACCCCCATAGGTCGGCAATCCTGTGGAGTCGGTCGATTTTTCCAGACCCAGCGAGTAGTCGGGTCTGACTCTGAGCGGCTGCGAGATGGTGGGGAATATACCTGCCGAGGTGAGCGCCCCGGTGAAATCAAGACTGTCGGTGGCCACCACATCGAGACTGTTAATGGTAAACGGCTGGACCTCGAAAAAGAATTTATCTTTTGTATAAACCCCTTTCTGGATCGACTTTTTGTCCCAGTAAACATACGCATTGTTGCGGTTGGTGAAGATCGGGTACTGCTGAAGCGCCCGCATTCCCGATTTGTTGTCGGGTTCGTCAATCAGGAGTTCTCCAGCCAGTTTGGTAACCGCGGTCCGGACCTTGATCAGCGGGAAAGTATTGGTCTTGGGATCCCAGGTCTTGCTTCTTACATAAAAGGTCATGGAGTCGATAAACGGCAGGTTGATCCTGAACTTGTTATATTCAAAAGAGCAATCGCGGGTATAGAAATCGAAAAGACCGGCTTCCATCTTTCCGCTGAACATGAAGTCCATATCCTTTTTTAAAACGACTTCTGCATTTTTTGGATAGATGGTCACCTGCTGGGAATCGCTCAGCACGACCATGGGTACGCCCTGGATCTTCAGATCAAAGGTTTCGAGGTTCAGGATCCCGTTGGCGGTGTTGGTTACGAATGAGTTGAAAAAGATCACATCGTAATCGGCCTTTCCGGCATGGGCTTTCACGTAATCGTACAACTTGGTTTTTATCCGTGCGATCTTGTTTTCGAAGTCGTAGACCAAAAATCCCCTGTTCGCCAGGTTTAAAAGCTGGACCTCTACCTGTTCGGGCGGTTTGTTCATGTACCGGGTCAGCTCCTCGAGGGTAATGGTGCGTCGTTTGATCTTTTCGGTAAAAAATTTGATGAGGTCAAGCGGATTGATCTCATCGATTCCACGCAATCGTTCATAACGGTGGAGCGAATAATAACTGCTTGATTCAAAAACCGCCTTGCTCTCCTTCGACGGGCCCTTCATCATTTCAAAACTGATCTTGGGTTCACCCACCTTCCAGAACAAAGCCTCGCAATAGATTTCGATCTTGTGAAAGGAGTCGAACCAGGGGCTTATGGTCACCAGTCGTTCATCCTTGGTAAAGGAGAGTTCCTTCATCTCATCCATGTATTTCAACTGCAAACCCGGATGAAAGATGGAATCATTTTCATGGTAAATCGTGATGGAAGCAATGGTGGCGTTGATCCGGTCGGGCCGGATGATGAACGATTTGGAGCGGGCAACGACGAAATCCTTACCGTCTTTTTTAAAGAAGAGCCGTGCATCGGTGGTATTGTCGCCCGATCCCACGATCCTGCTTCCCTCCATGGCAAAGCCCCCAAGATAGTCGATATTGTTGAAGAGCTTCTCGATGCCGATCATCTTGTCGTAGGAATAGAACCTGGGATAAGAGGCTTTTTCTTCCGTTACGTCGGCCAGAACCTTATCGACATACTTACCTGTTATCGGTGAAGGGAAATACCGCTTGTGGGTAAAGCGAACCGAATCGGCCGTGAACTTTGAAAACCGCATCTGGATTTCATAATGGTCGAGGAGCGCAAATATCTTGTCGGGGTCCTCGCCGGCCCGCTTCCAGTTAACCCGGCCTGATGTGCCTTTCCAGGTAGATGAGAGGGGATAGTAGATACCACGGGTGCCGTAAACATTCAGCGAATCGTCGTTGGCATAGCAGACCAGGTCGGTAGCCGGAAATTCGATAAAAGGCACACTGTCGTATTTCAACTGAAATTTTACGGTACCGGCCTTCCAGCTTGTGGTGGGCGATTTGTACACCAGTTGACCGGCAAACAGGTCGGAGGTGGATTTGAGGTAAGCCTGAAATTTTCTCGTATTCTTATCGCCGATCAGTTTTATCAGGATCCCCGTCCAGGGGCTGAAATATTCAACCGGCTGCCGGGTATCGATAAAAATGTTAAGCGCTTTGAAATAGTTGTAAAAATCGGGAAAGGGCCTGATCTTTTTCTTCACCATCTCGTTCAGAAGGAGGATGATCTCCTTTTTCTGAGGTTCATCGAAAAGATTTTCGGACCATTTCTTCTGAAACGCTTCAATACCGGGTTTGATGATCTTTTGCTCATTATCGGCAAGGTTCGCAAAAATGCCATTGATTTCGGTGGTGAATTTAGCTGAATCACCGGTAAACCAGGCTTTCTTCTGACCGCTGGCGTCCGGTGCGACAAGGAAAAAAATACCTGAAAGGGTCAAAATGATAAAAAGGCGGGTAAAGATTCTGCTCATTTTATAAATTTAATTCCCGTCCATCGATCCATTGTTTTGGTCAGGCAATGCCTCAAGCCCGCCAGTTCTGCTGCTTCGGTGATCTGCGGGATATCCTCTTCGTAAAAGCCGCTCATCAGCAGGCTTCCTCCCGGTTTGAGTATCTCTGCATAAGCGGGAATATCGTTCAACAATACGTTCCGGTTTATATTGGCTGCAATGAGATCGAACTGTGAAAGGGCAACCGCAGTGCTATCACCCAGTAGGACAGTCACGCCGCGGCATCCGTTTTTTTCGACATTCTCAAGCGCATTTTGATAGGCCCATTCATCATTATCGACCGCCAGTACCTTCGAAGCGCCCATCTTTGAAGCCAGGATGGCCAACACGCCCGTTCCGCAACCCATGTCGAGTACGGCGCTGCCGGTTAGCTTCTCCTCCATCAGAAAACTGATCATGAGTGAAGTGGTTGCATGGTGGGCGGTTCCGAACGACATTTTGGGTTCGATCACGATGTTGTATAACATGCCATCAGCCGGCTTGTGGAAAGGCGCCCTGACCAGGCATTTCTCATCCACGACAACGGGATCGTAGGCGCGTTCCCACTCTTCATTCCAGTTCCGACGGGGAATTTTCACCACCTGAAACTGTACACCCTGTTCCTCCTGCAGTGCGGTAAGCCATGAATGCATGGCCTTCTCATCAAACTGGTCATCCTGAATATAAGCGGAAAACCCGTCAGGAACCTCTGAAAAACTCTCAAACCCCATCGCAGCAAGCCGGGCCATCGCGATCTCAGAATCAAGGTCGCGGAAACCCATTATGGTGACTTCAATATAGTCCATGTTAAAGGGAAGCTACGATTTGAAGGAATTCCTCCGTTTTCAGCGAGGCGCCTCCGATCAGTCCGCCATCAACATCGGGTTGGGAAAAGAGTTCTGCCGCATTTTTTGCATTGCAACTGCCGCCATACAGGATGGTCAAATCCTGCGCGATCGCGACGCCATATTTCCCTGAAATCCGTTCCCGGATAAAGGCATGCATCTCCTGCGCCTGTTCTTTTGTGGCATTGACGCCGGTGCCGATCGCCCACACAGGCTCATAGGCAATAATGATCTTTGAAAAATCAGCCGCGTCAAGATGAAACAATGAGGCGATCAACTGATCTTCCACGATGCGGAAATGGTTGCCGGCTTCCCGTTCCGGAAGCGTTTCACCGCAGCAAAATATCGGGATGACGCCGTTGCGAAGCAAGGCATCTACTTTTTGTTTCAGAAAAAGAGCATCTTCCCGAAAGTATTTCCGCCGCTCCGAGTGGCCCACGATACAGTACCCGACATTCAGCTTTTTAAGCATCAACGGGCTGATTTCACCGGTAAAGGCACCCGAATCAGCAGGGTACACATTTTGCGCGCCGACGTCAAACAGCGACTCCTCTGCCACATCGGTTGCCATTTCGATGTACAATGCAGGCGGACACAGGATCACGCCATGGTCATTGAGATCCATTTCATCCAATCCGTCGGCGATTTCTGTGATCAATTCTTCAGCCTCTTCAAAAGTCTTGTTCATTTTCCAGTTTCCGGCAACTATTTTCTTTCTCATATCTTGATTTTATTGATGATTAACAACATTTTAAGATGAAAATTGCACATTCTTCACAAATTTTACTAACAAATTTTTACACCAAAAATGATCCTGTCAGATCCCTGGGAATCCCTGCCTTTAAGGCGCCCCCTGAAGCCCGTCGTTCCTTTTTATTGCACCCTGACCCTCGGATCCAGCATGCCGTACAAAATATCAACCAGGATATTGATGAGAATCAGGATGATCGAGATAAAAAGTACGGCGCCCATCAGTACGGGAAAGTCATATTTTTCAAGGGCATTGACGATCACGATACCGATGCCTTTCCAGTCGAAAACATATTCTACAAAAACGGCTCCGGCCAGGAGCGAAGCCATCCAGCCCGAAATGGCAGTTACGACCGGGTTGAGGGCATTTTTCAGGGCATGTTTCAACACCACCCGGGTCTTGCTCAATCCTTTGGCATACGCGGTTCGGATATAATCCTGGGTAAGAACTTCGAGCAGGGAGTTGCGGGTCAGTTCCACGATGATGGCCAGGGGACGGACCCCGAGCGTCAGGGCCGGCAGGATAAGGTTCTTCAGATCCAGGTACGTACCGCCTCCAAAATCATCAACACTGTAAAGACTGCCCGACATGTTGAGGCCGGTGAACCGGCCCAGGAGGAAGGCGAAGATCCAGGCATTCAGAATAGCCATGAAAAAGGATGGTAACGACATGCCCAACACGGAGAAGACCAGCGAGACGCGGTCGATGAAGCTATTCCGGTACAAGGCACATACAATCCCGATGGCGATTCCAAGGATAACGGCAAAGGCCATGGCAACCAGCGCCAGGATCAGGGTGTTCAGAAACCCGTCGGCCAGGATCTCGGAGACGTTTCTCTTCGACTGGTAAGATCTGCGCAGATAGGGTTGCTTGAGAACCAGCGCATGCTTGCCCGATTTTATGAGGGTCACGGTACGGCCGTATTTGGCGGGATCGAGGTACCAGTAATTTTGCTTATCGACCCTGTTGTGGACCGACAGTGGGGAGAGATCGTTAAGATAGTTCAGGAATTGGGTGGCCAGGGGTTTGTCGCGACCAAGGTCCTTGTTGATCGCTTCCACCGAAGCGATGTCGCTGCGTTGACCAAGCATCATCCGGGCCGGATCGCCGGGCAGAACGTTGAAAAGAAAAAAAACGACAAAAACCACCCCCAACAACACCAGTATGCCGTACCCGATCCGTTTCAGAACAAATTTTCGCATACCCTGTTACCCTTTATATTACCTTGAAAGGATCAGGCAGGCCTGTATGGCCAGATCCTGCATGAACGGTCACCGGTTCAGAAACTCCTTCCGCACCGATTCATACGACGGGAAATCCCGGAAGGGCCACTTCGCCAGCACCACCCCGTTCCTGATCAGGATGAGACCGGGATTGGAACGTACCATGGTTTTTAAAACCACATCGTCGGAATTGTAAAAATCAAACGCTGCGCCGTTAGCCATTCTGAATTTTTTAATATCCGAAGGAATGGTATTGGTCAGACAGACCAGCGAAAACCCGTCGGCCGCTGCTTTTTTAGCAAAGGGCAGGATACGCCGGAACCCTTCAATATCGGTATTTCCGAGATCATAGGCAACCAGGATGAATTGAAAATCGGGGTTGTCGATGACAGCCGGCGTGTAATCGCTACCCTGGGCATCCTCGATGCGTAAGACAACACTCTGATCGGCGTTGGGATCGACCACCCGCTGGCTCTTGAAGATCCACTGCGACAGCCAAACCGAATCATTCCAGGGATAATTGGGAGAGATAAACTCCTTTTCCTCGCCGGTGCTTTTATTTTTATAGGTCACGTAAAAGATCACCGGTTGTTTCGACTTTTCGTTGATCCGGTTTCCGACCTTCCACGACATGAAATCGATCAGGGGAAGGTGGCGGTAGGCATAGACCGACATCCAGGTAAAGCTGCAAACCGCGAGGATCAGCAAGGCGACATCGCCCCATTGCGGCAACAGGCTACGGTATTTTTTACGCCACATGAAAATGGCAATCACCAGCGCCATCAACACGAGATTCTTTAAAAACGTCTGGAGGTTGGTGAGTTTAATGGCGTCACCGAAACACCCGCAATCGGGTACCGGGCTGTAAACGGCATCAAAAAAGGTGAGAACCGTGAAGAAAATCATCATGGGGAGCAGCAACCACGAAGTTTTCCGTATCCAGAGGTTAAAAAGCAGGCTGATGCCCAGGATGAACTCGAGGGCACACAGCAGGATCGTGAAAAAGAGTGAAAACTGCATGAAGAAAGGCATGCTGAAAGCGGTGAAATAGTCATCCATGCGGTACACGGTACCCAGGGGATCCACTCCTTTGACAATGCTCGAAAAGACAAATACAATCCCGACAAGGATCCGGATCAGATTTCTAATTATTTTCATATTCCATCTTAATCAGTGAGAAAACAGCATAGTTGATAATGTCAAAGTAATTGGCCTCCACCCCTTCTGAAACAAATGTCTTTCCCGAGTGATCCTCAATCTGTTTGATACGCATCAGCTTCATCAGGATGATGTCGGTCAGGGAGCTTCTCCGCATGTTCCGCCAGGCTTCACCGTAATCATGGTTTTTGTCCATCATGAGTGACCGGGCTTCGGCGGCAAATTTCAGGTAGCTTCGATCGGCCTGTTCAACTTCGAGGTTCAGGGGATGATCAGGTCCCAGTTCCAACTGGATCAGCGCCATGATGGAATAGTTGATAATCCCGATATATTCCGGGCGGATGCCTTCATCAACCTTTTGGGTTCCCTTTTCCTCAATGCTCCGGATGCGGTTCGCTTTGATGTAGATCTGGTCGGTGATCGAAGGGGTACGCAGGATTCGCCACGCGGATCCGTAATCACCCATTTTCGACATGAAGGTTTTGTGGCAGAGGCCAATTACCTCATCAAATTGTTTACCTGTATCAGCAGCCTGGTCCATACCTCAACACAATTAACAGGAGCGAAATTAGAAAAATTTTCCGACATCTGTGACAATTGACCGCCTCCGGGAGCTCATCAACCTGAAATTTTACAAAAGATTTACATTTGCATGGTAAAGTATTATTATCATGATGATCGATTGTTCTTTTCCGCAGGTCATGGGTATCCTGAATATCACACCCGATTCCTTCTATCAGGGCAGCCGGTTCACCGATCCGGCTGCACAATTGCGTCAGGTTGAGCGAATGTTGTCGGATGGTGCCACGATCATCGATATCGGGGCGGTTTCGACCAGGCCGGGTGGCAAGCAGGCCGACGAGACATGTGAACTCGACAGGCTGTTGCCGGCAGTCAGGCAGATCAGCCGCCATTTTCCGGAAGCGGTTATTTCGGTCGACACCTATCGGTCGTCAGTGGCGCGCGCCGCTGTGGAAGAAGGAGCTTCGGTGATCAATGATATTTACGGAGGCCGCTTTGACAAAGAGATGATCCGCACGGTGGCCTACCTGAATGTGCCGTTCATCCTCATGCATATGAAGGGCTCCCCCGAAAACATGCAGGACAACCCGGTTTATTCGGATGTGGTCGCAGAGGTAAACTATTTCTTCGAACAACAAACGGCACACTGCCGGGAACAAGGTATTCGTCAGGTGATCCTCGATCCCGGTTTCGGATTCGGCAAAACCGTGGCGCACAACTTTACCCTCCTGAATCATCTCGATGAAATTTCCGAACTGGGATTCCCGGTATTGGCCGGTATCTCCCGAAAATCGATGATAACCAAAACCCTCGGATGCACACCCGAAGAGGCTTTGAACGGCACTACGGTTCTGAACACCCTCGCGCTGGTCAAGGGCGCCAATATTCTCAGGGTTCACGATGTCAGGGAAGCCGTGGAGGCAATCCGCCTGTTTCGTGCGTTATCCGATGAAATTGATTAATTTTGCCGCATGTTACTTGCCGGACCATTCAGTTTTCGGATCATCGACGTCATCGATATCATCCTGTTCGCCATCCTTTTATATGAACTTTACAACCTCGTAAAAGGTACTGCTGCGATCAAGATCTTTATCGGGATGATCTCCATTTACATCCTCTACAGGGTTGTGAAAATCCTGCAGATGCAGTTGCTGACCGAGATCCTGGGACAATTCATCAGTGTGGGGGTTATCGCGCTGATCGTAGTCTTCCAACCCGAGATCAGGCAATTCCTGTTGATTCTTGGAAATACCCGGATCATCAAAAATCAGCGGAAAAGATTTCTTTTCTGGCACTTCAGGATCAATAACCCGGTCAACCTCAGCATCGGCAAGATTGTCAAAGCCTGTCAGAAAATGTCCGAAACCCGGACCGGCGCACTGATTGTGATCACACGGCAAAACGAGCTCAGCCAGTACGTGGCCACCGGTCAACCGGTTGAAGCCACAATCTCCGAAGTGTTGCTCGAGACGATATTTTTCAAGAACAGTCCCCTGCATGATGGCGCAGTGATCATTACCGGCAACAGTATCCGGGCAGCCCGTTGTATTTTGCCTGTATCAAGCAGTCCAACCATTCCCTCTTACTACGGGCTACGCCACCGTGCGGCAGTCGGGATCACCGAAAAATCGGATGCCCTGGCTATCATCGTGTCCGAAGAAACAGGCGACCTGGCCTACAGCCTGGATGGAAATCTTGCTGAAAATGTCACCCCCTCCGACCTGTCGGGATTCCTTGAACGTTTATTTCAATAACATTCTGCCGTCGAGTAGGCCGGGGGAGTTTCACCCCCAGCCCCTCACAGAACCGTACTTGATAGTCTCCCATCATACGGCTCTTCATAACAATCTTATGGTAACCAGCCATATTCCCAATGTACAAACATAGTCGGATACG
>SACF01000244.1 GCA_009928665.1 Alphaproteobacteria bacterium | reverse complement strand
CAGGGCCCTGGGCGGGGTATATTATGGTTATAGTGTTAGCAAAGGCTAACTCTTTGTTATGGAGGGAAATATGGCAGGTGGAAAGAGATTAATGACCCTAGATGAACTTCAGGTAGGGAAAAGAGCGGTAATTAAGAGTGTGGGGGGCGAGGGCGCATTGCGTCGTCGTTTGTTGGACTTGGGCTTAACACCTTATACACCGGTAATGGTGCGAAAGGTGGCGCCATTGGGAGACCCCATTGAAATATATTTGAGAGGATATGAGTTAACCTTGCGAAGAAGTGAGGCCAAAGCTATCGAGGTAATGTTCTTCGAATGCAGTGGATGCGGAAATTGCTATTTTGGAATGAAACATCGTTGCCCGGGAACCGATAAGGCTTGTCAGATGGAGGCTCATCATCGAAATCGTTATCGCGAGGGTGGAAAAGGTTGCCGTCGAGACTCGCAAGGGGGTTGTGGGATGAATCCGACAACCAGCTCGGCTACCGATTCGGAAGAGGCTTGTTGGGAGAACCGGGAGGATGTGAATGGGAAAGAGTAGCAGGAAAAAGGATTCGGTCAACATGGTGCTAGTCGGGAACCCCAATGTGGGACTTACCACCTTGTTTAATCAATTAACAGGAGGAATCCTTCATAAAAGCCCGGTGGATGCCAAAGAAGGCACCGTGAAAGGACATGACTATACCAATGTGATAGAGCTTCCCGGTTTGTATTCCTTGTCGGCTTATTCTGCCGATGATATTTCCACTCGGGAGATTTTGTTGTCCGGGATTCCGGATGTGATTGTCAACGTGGTGGATGCCACCAGTATTGAGAGAAGTCTGTACCTGACTCTGCAGCTAATGGAGTTGGAAGTTCCTATGGTTTTGGCTCTTAACATGATGGATGAGGTGGAACACAATCAAATTGATATTGATTTACGGCAACTGGAAGAAGAACTGACCATTCCTGTCATTCCCATATCTGCCAGTAAGAACCAGGGGATTCATGATTTGGTTCATTATGCCTTGGAGGCGGCTAGGAATAAAACCATTCCCCGGAAGCTGGATTTTTGCTCTGGCCATGTTCACAATGCCATTCATGCCGTCATCCATATGGTGGAATCTCATGCCTGTGCTGCTGGATTACCCTTGCGGTTTTCTGCCACACGACTGGTAGAGGGGGATTCGCAGATTCAAGAGGCATTGAAGCTTAGCGAAGCGGATCTGGATATTATTCACCACATCGTGGATGATATGGAATTCCACATGAACACGGACCGGGAAGCGGCGGTGGCGGATATGCGATACGAATACATTGAGGAGTTGTCGGCCCGGGTGATTCATCGTCCCCAGCTTTCCACCGTAGAGCAGGAGCGAAGCTATAAAATAGATCGTATTTTAACCCATAAGTATTTGGCCATT
>SACF01000243.1 GCA_009928665.1 Alphaproteobacteria bacterium | reverse complement strand
GGAAACCTGTCAGAACCCTTACCCTGCCTTAAGAAAAGCATGCTGACTGGACAACATCAGCAATGAAGAAGAAAAAGAAATCAGTTTCACTGGCACTGGAACTCGGTTCCGGCGTTGCCAGTTCATCCGTGTCAGTACCGGGCAGGTCCCGAGCTTATCGTTCCGAAGGTCTGGTGAGTTTGCCTACCGGTGCAGCGAATGTGCTTACCCCTAATCATTTCAGGAATAAAGATTATTTACCTCCGTTTACAGCCGGCCTGAGTGCGCAGATACCGCTGGGTGAGGATGTCGCGGTTAAATCGGGGATGATGTATACGAATCTGATGACCCGTTTGTCGGGCAGCAACGCGGGAGACTACCGGGCTGAAGTGAACCTGCATTATATAGGTATTCCGACAGATTTGGTTTGGTCGTTTTTCAAACAAAGTAAGTGGGAATTGTATGTTTCAGGTGGCGGAATGCTCGAAAAAGGCATCAGGACTGAATTTAAACAATATCAGAATTGGGATGATGTGGAGATGAATACCTCGGCTAATACCGATGTGGATGGGGTTCAGTGGTCGTTGAACGGGACATTGGGCATCGGGTATATGTTGCAAAAAAATATCGCGTTGTTTTTCGACCCGAAAGTATCGTATTATTTTGAGAATGATCAACCTTATAGTATCCGGAAAGAGTTACCTGTGCTGGTTAGTTTGAATACAGGTTTAAGGATGTCATTTTAATCATGGGAGAACCCGGGAGAATTAAATATAAACAGATGAAAAGGCTGCATTTTTATGTCATAATGTTGTTGGCTGTGCTGACTTCCTGCGAGGAACGGCTTTCCCAGACAGTTACTTTCTGGGTGAATGAGCCGGTTTTTATGGATGTTGCTGAATTCAGAAATTCTGTGAAAGTCAGTCAGGTTGGCCACGAAATTACCGGTTATGGCAAAATCAGTTTCTACAATGATTATCTGTATATGTCGGAGCCGGGAAAAGGGATTCACATCATCAATAACCAGGACCCCTCAAAACCTGTGATAGTTGGCTATATCGAACTGATGGGGAATGCCGATTTATCAATACGGGATCATGTGCTCTATGCCGATTCCTATATTGATTTGGTTTGGTTCGATGTAAGCAATCCGGCCAAACCTGTGTTTAGTGGTCGCTTGGAAAATGTTTTTCCGGAGGCTGTTCCCTTGGTGGATAATGAGTTCGGCATCGATTACGAAATGACTTATACCTACAGAGATAAGGATAAAGTTGTGGTTGGCTGGAATAAAGTACAAAGGACAGAAGATATGGGTGATTCTGATAAGGGATGGTTCTGGAGGTGGTTGAAGGGAGACGTGTATGCAACACCTGAAACAAATATTGATGTAAACACGGGAGGAAACAGCATCAATGGTTCCATGT
>SACF01000242.1 GCA_009928665.1 Alphaproteobacteria bacterium | reverse complement strand
AATGGCCAAATACTTATGGGTTAAAATACGATCTATTTTATAGCTTCGCTCCTGCTCTACGGTGGAAAGCTGGGGACGATGAATCACCCGGGCCGACAATTCCTCAATGTATTCGTATCGCATATCCGCCACCGCCGCTTCCCGGTCCGTGTCCATATGGTATTCCATATCATCCACGATGTGGTAAATAATATCCAAATCCGCTTCACTAAGCTTCAATGCCTCTTGAATCTGAGAATCCCCCTCTACCAGCCGTGTGGCAGAAAAACGTAAAGGTAATCCGGCGGCACAGGCATGGGATTCAATGATATGTATGACAGCATGAATGGCATTGTGCACATGACCGGAGCAAAAATCCAACTTCCGAGGAATGGTTTTATTCCTGGCCGCCTCCAGGGCATAATGAATCAGGTCATGTATTCCTTGATTCTTGCTGGCAGATATGGGAATCACGGGAATGGTCAGTTCTTCTTCCAGTTGCCGTAAATCAATATCAATTTGATTGTGTTCCACCTCATCCATCATGTTGAGGGCCAAAACCATGGGGATTTCCAACTCCATTAGCTGTAGGGTCAGGTACAGACTTCTCTCAATACTGGTGGCATCCACCACGTTGACAATCACATCCGGAGTCCCGGACAACAAAATCTCCCGATTGGAAATATCGTCGGCAGAATAAGCTGACAAAGAATATAAACCGGGCAACTCGATCACATTGGCATAGTCATGTCCTTTCACGGTGCCTTCCTTGGCATCCATCGGGCTTTTATGAAGGATTCCTCCCGTCAATTGGTTAAACAGGGTGGTGAGTCCCACATTGGGGTTCCCGATTAACACCATGTTGACCAGATCCTTTTTCTTGCTACTCTTTCCCATCCATATCCTCCCGGTTCTCCCTGCAAGCTCTCTCCGAATCAGTGGCCGAGCTGATTGTCGGATTCGTTCCACAACCTCTTTGCGAATCGCGACGGCACCCTTTTCCGCCTTCGCCATGGCGGTTTCGATGGTGAGCCTCCACCTGACAAGCCTTATCGGTGCCCGGGCAACGATGTTTCATGCCAAAATAGCAATTCCCACATCCGCTGCATTCAAAGAACATCACCTCTATGGCTTTAGCCTCGCTTCTTCGCAAGGTTAACTCATACCCTCTCAAATATATTTCAATAGGATCTCCCAATGGCGCCACCTTTCGCACCATTACCGGCGTATAAGGGGTCAGCCCCAAGTCCAACAAACGACGGCGCAATGCGCCCTCGCCACCCACACTCTTTATTACCGCTCTTTTCCCCACCTGGAGTTCATCCAGGGTCATTAATCTCTTTCCACCTGCCATATTTCCCTCCATAACAAAGAGTTAGCCTTTGCTAACACTATAACCATAATATACCCCGCCCAGGGCCCTG
>SACF01000045.1 GCA_009928665.1 Alphaproteobacteria bacterium | reverse complement strand
CCTGTTGTTTTGGAGGATGGTAAGACAATAATTTTTATCTCAGATAAATCAAAGGAGAAAGAAACGATTGAACGATACAAAAACCGAGGCTTCGTAAAATCCAAACATTTCTGATAGACTTCTCATAAGGTTTTTCCTTGTTATAAAGCTGGAAAAATTTTTTCAGGGTATTGTTTTAAAAAACAAAGGTTTTCATGTATATTTACATATTATTCACCCTGACAAAAAACCTTGTTATGAAAGCATGTAGTTTTTTGATCAGTTTTTTGATTTTCAATCTTGCGGTTACAGCTCAACCCTTTGTAGAACAGGTTGGGATAGCATTGACAGGTGTCTATAAAAGTTCAGTAGCTTTGGGGGATTACGATAATGATGGAGATCTTGATATTCTACTATCAGGTTATTCTGTTTCGCTCAAAAGTCAAGTATCTAAAATATTTAAAAATAATTATCCGGATAATAACTTTACCGAACAAGTTGGGATAGCATTGACAGGTGTCTATAATAGTTCAGTAGCTTGGGGAGATTACGATAATGATGGAGATCTTGATATTCTATTGACTGGAAATACTGGTGGCACTAACATTGCAAAAATTTATCGCAACAATTATCCGATGAATAGTTTTACTGAGCAAAATAATATCACCTTACAAGGGGTTTGCTACAGTTCTGTTGCCTGGGGGGATTACGATAATGATGGTGATCTGGATATTTTGTTAACGGGTTCATCAATTTCAAGAGTATATAGAAATGATTATCCTAATAATACTTTTACTCTTCAAAATAATATCCAATTATATGGCATTAATATAGGTTCTGCTGCCTGGGGGGATTATGATTGTGATGGAGACCTTGATATTTTATTGTCCGGGTCAGGGCTTACAAAAATCTATCGAAACAAT
Organism: Alphaproteobacteria bacterium; assembly: GCA_009928665.1. Taxonomy (GTDB): domain Bacteria; phylum Bacteroidota; class Bacteroidia; order Bacteroidales; family FEN-979; genus CAIVAT01. Next base: position 33,311 of record SACF01000045.1, on the reverse strand, counting down.
TATCCCGAAAACAGTTTTACAGAACAGAGCGCTATTTCGATAACTGGCCTTGCAAATGGTTTTGCTGCCTGGGGGGATTACGATAATGATGGTGATCTGGATATCGCTGTAACGGGAGATAACAATTCATACCCTTCCGAAAGGTGTTCAAGAATTTTTCGTAACGATTATCCTGTAAACAGTTTTACTGAACAATCAGGAATAACACTGGCTGGCGCGGACTTTAGTTCTGTTGCCTGGGGGGATTACGATAATGATGGAGATCTTGATCTTGCTTTAGAAGGAACATCCTCTGAGGTCCCTGTGCCTTGTGGTTACATAGCAATAATATATAAAAATAATTATCCACTTAACTCTTTAACCTGGCAAGCTAATATTCCCTTAGCAGGTGTTTCCGATGGCACTATTAACTGGGGAGATTATGATAGGGATGGCGATCTTGATCTATTGTTGACCGGAACTCTTTGTGGTGGGGGAGTTTATCCAATTGCGAAGATCTACCGCAATGAAGGAGGTGCTTTCAATACTCAGCCATGGGCACCATCTGGAGTTAGTTTTAACGGAACATCATTTACATGGAATAAATCTATAGATAATGAAACACCTCAAAATACACTTACTTATAATGTTCGGATAGGAACACTCAATAATAAAGACTACGTAAAACCTTCTATGGCCAGCCAACAATTTTTGGGACCGAATATAGGTTACCGCAGAGTTGTTCAAATGGGCAATGTTCAAATTACAAACGAATTACCTTTTTTAGGGAATGACTCCATCCCTGGAGGATATTATTTCAGTGTTCAGGCAATTGACCAAGTTTTCGCCGGTTCTGAATTTTCAAATGATTTACTATTTGCAATGAATGCTACTTTACAGCCAACAAATATAACCCCCAATGAAGTCATATTAAAAGGAATTATAAATCCTATTGGGGAGAACACTTTGATTAGTTTTGAATATGGTGTGACTAACTTTTATGGCAGTTCATTGATCGCTACACCTAATATAATTGCAGGAATGGACAATGTATCAGTTAGTGCAAATTTGTGCGGATTGTTTCCTAATACTGTATATCATTACCGCGTGAAATCTGTAAATCCTATGGGTACTTTTTATGGGAAAGATGTCGCATTCACTGCATCAAAGCCATTTACAATAACACCCAGTACAATTCAAAATATCAGTGTTGGTCAACAGGGAACGATTTTGACAGCAGAACCTTTAACCAATCCTACATCCTACAACTGGTACTACACTTTAACTTCGGGAAATAACTACCAGGCATTTAATCCACCTCAAACTGGGAATACCTATACTCCATACTCCCCAATTGCCCAAACCTATTATGTTATTTGCAAGGGAATTGCGAATGGTTATGAATTTACCAGTAATGAGGTTAAAATTAATGTGGCTCTTTATGCTATTACGCCGGGTGCAATACAAAACATCAGTAATTGCCAGCAAGGAAATGTCTTGACAGCAGGGCCTTTGTTCAATCCGACATCCTACAACTGGTACTATACTTTAACTTCGGGAAATAACTACCAGGCATTTAACCCTCCTCAAACTGGAAATACTTATACTCCGTTTTTGGGAATTCCCCAAACCTATTATGTTATTTGCAAGGCAATTGCAAACGGTTATCAATTTACCAGTAATGAGGTTAGAGTTAATGTGAGCCCATTTGCAATAACACCAGCTGCAATTCAAAATATTTGTGCAGGCCAACAAGGAAATATGCTAACCGCAGGCCCATTAATTAATGCAACCTCATACAATTGGTATTATTCTTTGTTTACCGGTAATAGTTATGAGCAATTTGTTCCACCCCAAACCGGGAATATATATACACCATTATTTCCGATAGGACAATCATATTATATAATTTGTAATGGAATAGCAAGTGGTGTAGAATGTACAAGTTCCGAGGTGAGAATTAATGTGAGTCCTTATGCCGATGCCGTCAAATATAATCGTATTGAGTTTTACCAAAATGTAACGCCCAATACTGAAAATCCTGAAAACTTAATTATGCCAGGTAAAAAAGTACGTTTCAAACTGCGAGTGACCAATAACTATACGCAGAACTTGCTGACACTTAAAGGGTATATCCGCACAACCAGTCCATATATTACCATTCTCGATAGCATAGGAACCTTCAATAATATTCTTATGGGCCAGCAGGGATGGTCCTTTGACTACTATGAGGTCCTGATTTCACCCAACCTGCCACCAAATGCAGAACTGTTTTTCCTGCTCAATATGCGTGATGAGATTGTCAACACAGTTCAGTGGAACAGCCAATTCAGCATCCCATTCTTGCAGATTTCAAATGTATACCTTGATGATGACAATTTTAAGGACAGCCAGGGAAACAATAACAAGATCGTTCAGACCAATGAAACCATTGAAATTTTGCCATTGGTGAAAAATAAAAGCGTTACCAAGTTCTATGCAGTCAATGGATTATTAACAAGTTCGTCATCCGGTGTTTCAATTTGGAATAATCACACCGGAATAAACACGTTGGTAATGAACAATTATCAATATAATTTCTTGTCAAGTGGGCAGATCATCAGCGGAGTCACGGATATACGTCCTGCACAGGATTACGTTTTGGAATACACCGGGGTCAGCAATACTGATCTTAATTTTAATCTGAAACTAACAGCGTATGCCAATGCTGCACAAGGCTCAGCATGGGATAATGGTGGGGTATTGATGAAATTCGGCGCCCCATTTACCCTTCTAAATGGACAAACGCAATCGCCAGCAATGACCCATATCACATCAGCAGCCACTGCAGTAAAATATAGCCGTATTGAATTTTATCAGAATGTTACTCCATGTGCAGAAAATCCGGCAAATTTAATCGGGCCAGGAAAAAAGGTCAGGTTTAAGCTCCAGGCAGAAAACACTTTCGCGGAAAATCTACCTACTTTAAATGCAATTATTAGCAGCACGAGCAATAAAGTTACAATTACTGATAATAGTGGTACCTTGAATAATGTTGATAAAAACGCAAAGGTATGGACCGTCGATGAATTTGAGATTGTTTTTAATGAGGATATAACAGGGGTAGGAGAAATAGAATTTACTTTGACAATTTCTGACCAGATTATTAACGCCGGACCATGGACAAGTACATTTAAAATCCCTTTGCTGCAATTCGCCATGGTTGTCATAGATGATGACGAAATTCCGGATAGTAACGGTGACAATGATGACATTGCAGAACCGGGGGAGGTTGTTGAAATAATCCCGTTGATCAAGAATCTCTCTACCAAAACATTTTATACTACGCTTGGCCAATTGACCACCACAGTTGGTTACTTGTCGATATGGAACAATCATCCAGGGGCATCCGGGCTTGTTTACGATACGTATCCTTATACTACTCCAATTCCACCAAATACAAATAACGTAATGCCTCAACAGGATTTTGTGTTTGACCACAACGGTCCCGCCATATATACGTTGAATTTTGTATTGAAAACCACAACTTATATGGATGCCCTGCAAGGTGCAACTTGGAATGTCGGAGGAATACGTATGGTTTATGCAATACCATTTGTTTTGAACCAGGGGCAACCCACTGCACTGATCACGGTTATCAGCCCCAATGGTGGCGAAACCTGGCAACTGGGAGCAACAAAATCGATAACCTGGGCTGATAATATTATTGAGAATGTTAAAATTGACCTGTACAAAGGAGGCGTGTTTCTTCAACAAATATCGCCAACGACACCATCAAACGGGAACTACTCATGGTTGATTCCCGTACATCTGCAACTTGCTTTTGATTACAGTATCATGATCACAAGTATTGCAACCAATGATGTTTATGATTTCAGCAATGGAAATTTTGAAATTTATGCTACAGTCCCATCAGATAAATGGTTGCAGAATTTGAATATTGTAAATGGTGAAACAAAGTGTTATAACGCACTTCAGACAATCACAGTAGCAGGAAACGGAACTACATTTACTGCTCAAAGCGGAAGCAATGTAACCATGATCGCAGGACAGCAGATTAAGTATCTGCCAACTACCGTAATTCAATCCGGAGGCCACATGTTGGGTTACATTGCCCCATCTGGCCCTTATTGCTTGACTCCTTCAATGCCCTTCATTACTGCCACAACAGACGAAACTCCCATTGTAATTGAACAATCATCATTCAAGATATACCCCAATCCTACAACTGGAAACTTCATTCTTGAGATGAACGGTGAATCCACAATGGATAAGATCACATTAGATGTTTATGGAATCTGGGGTGAAAGAATAATTACCGAAACACTTATCGGGGAACGCAAACATGAGTTCTCACTATCTGACAGGCCATCAGGAATTTATTTTATCCGAGTTATATATGGTAACAAGGCTGAAATTGCTAAGATCATCAAACAGTAAAAAGTGGAGAGATAAATCAAACACTTGGATAACTATTCGTATAAAGTTTCCTGTAAATTTCTGTAGGACCATCATAATTGTAATGCCAATTCTTATTACTTAGGGTCTGGTGCAAAAGGTTTAAACACTTGAATGTTAAGAATTTATGATAAATTTAGTGCACAAAAAATGCATATTATTCGTAACTTACCTTCATAATCCTTGCAGTTATGATAAGGTACAGATCGGAAAAACAACTTTTAATCGAGGAGTTCAAAACTCCCGTTGAAATGAAGGTCCAGAAAGACAGTCGGCAGGAAAGCGAACGCATCATAGATCTCATCTGTGCCACATTGGATATTGAAAATCCCCGGACATATCGTCGTAATGCACGCAAAGCATATCTTGATCTGGCTAAGAAAAAACATAAAACAAAAAAAGAGAAGTTTTAAAAAGGCGTGTCTCCCCGAAAAATTGATTTCGATTGGTTTTATGATCATGATCCTTTAAACAGAAATCAACCGAATATAACCGGTTAACCATTCTTCAAATTCCATGTTAAACTGAATGAAACCGGACTAAACGGGATGACTTATGAGAAAAATCTGAGAAAAAAAAGAAAAAACCCTCCGTTATCATATTGATTTACTGAGGGTTAAGTGTCATTTGGGGTCTCCCCGGAAGGACTCGAACCTTCGACCCATTGATTAAGAGTCAATTGCTCTACCAACTGAGCTACGGAGAGGGGAATCAACTACAATGCATTGATTTCGGGGTGCAAAGGTAAAGAAATATGACGGGATATTCAAAATGAATCGGAAAAAATACTATTCTGCCGCCATCGACCGGTAAACTTCAAGCGAAATGTCGCTCAGATAATCACTTAATGAATCAACATGCGCACCCTGCGCCATGACGGTGATCAGGTAAGGCTGGCCCCCGGCATATACAACGGCCGATTCCGACAGGTCGCTGTCGGTCCCGGTACCCTGCTCACCGAACTTGTGGGCCACCAGGACCCCGGCCGGTAACTTCCGCACCAATCCTTTTTTGAATGTACTCTTTGACAGAAGCTTCAACGCATATTGCGAATGTTCGGGCGAAAGAAAAGATGCATTGTATAAAACGACCATGAACATAGAATAATCGTGGGCCTTGATGGCATAGTTCCCGTCGGACAATTCGGGCTTCCTCAACCCAAGATCGGTAAAGAGCTTCTGAAATATATTCAGATCCATTTTCCGGGTCAGCAACCAGGTGGCGTTGTTGTCGGATTCCACAATGAGATACTCAAGAAGCTCGGCGACGGTATAATCCTTCCCCGCCACAATCGACTTTCCGGTAAAGGACTGATCGGGAATCTGGCCGGGCGGCTGCTCGAAATTCAATCTTTTTTGCAATAATCCGGGCTCTTTTTCAGCCATCTTCAACCAGGTCATCAGAATCGGTACCTTTAACAAACTGCCCGCAGGATACTCCCGGCCCTCCCCCATCTTCATCCATTTCCCGGTGTTTAGCCGCCGGATATAAATATCGGCTGTATTCAGTACGCCATTCTTTTTCTTTTCACTGGTGATCAGGCTCAACTGACATTTCAACTGTTTGAATTCGGGCGATTCATCCGGAATTTCGGCAAAGAGCACGGGGCTGACCAATTCAAAGTCGTGACTGCGGATCATCCGGATCCCAGGGCGATTCACCACGACATCGCCGGTTTTGGCAGGATCCGGTTGCCCGGCCTGAGTAGCAGGGTGCATTTTCCAGAAATACACGATGATCAAGAGGATCACCAGAATAAGAAATACGGGCAGGGGAATGGAAGCAGCAACTGCTTTCCGGAATTTCATTCCGATCAGTTTCATAGGGCAGCAAGGTTAGTTATTCGAGTAAAAGAGTTGTACAAGTGCTTCAAAATTAATAAAAATTACCGGATATGATCCCGGTCACCCGGGATGTTCATTTTTAACTTACTTTTGAAATCGATTTCTTTGGAGCCACGGGCATATGGAGCATAAGATCAAATCAGCCCTGAATGTGATGGAAGGCGTCGAACAGCCTGCCCAGATCAATACAGAACTTGTCAAAAGACTGCATTCGAAAAAATCGAAGACGCTTACATCCGGGGAGTACCTCGACGGGATCTTCGGGGGAAACCGGACCCTGCTGAGCAAAGCCATCACACTCATCGAGAGCTCGCTTCCGAAAGACCAGGAGATAGCCCGGCAAATCATCGATGGTTGTCTGAAAAAAAAACAAAAGTCAGAATTCAATCAATCAATCAGTAAATCGGTCAATCAATCAATTTGTTCCGCTCCGTCAAGTATCCGTATCGGCATCACCGGGGTACCCGGTGTGGGAAAGAGTACCTTCATCGAGGCGCTCGGCACCTACCTGACGCGTCAGGGACATAAGCTTGCGGTTCTTGCCATCGATCCGAGCAGTACGCGTTCGAAAGGCAGCATCCTTGGCGACAAAACCCGGATGGAGGCGCTTTCTGCAGAACCAAATGCCTTTATCCGTCCCTCCCCCTCGGCCGGCTCACTGGGCGGCGTAGCGCGAAAGACCCGCGAAACCATCATTTTATGCGAAGCGGCAGGATTCGACATCATCTTCGTGGAGACCGTGGGGGTTGGTCAATCGGAGACTACGGTGCATTCGATGGTCGATTTTTTCCTGTTGCTCATGTTGGCCGGCGCAGGCGATGAGTTGCAGGGAATCAAGCGTGGCATCATCGAGATGGCCGACGTGATCCTCATCAACAAAGCCGACGGCGATAACCTGAACAAGGCAAAAGCTGCCCGCGTGGAGTATGCCAACGCACTCCACCTCTTCCCGCCGGCTTCAAGCGGATGGCAACCGGTGGTCGACATCTGCTCTGCCCAATCGCTGTTCGGGATCGACCATGTCTGGGAGATCATCATGGATTATTATGCGATCACCACGGAAAATGGTTTTTTTCACCGCCGGAGGATGGAGCAAAACAAGCAGATCATGTTGGAGACCATTGAGGCTGGGCTGCACCAGCATTTCTTTTCCCGGAAGGATATCTCCGCGAAGCTTCACCGGATCGACCAGGAGATCCGGAACGGTTTACTGAATCCCTACTCGGCTGCACAGGAAATGCTGGAGCAGTACTTCAGGAAGGAGTAAGGAATCGTGCATTATGATCCGGTTTCCGGGAATCACGAATTCTGTGACTGATTTCTTTTCCAATAGCGGTGAATAACCCGGTAAAGAACCGAAGCGTCGATGGGTTTGGTGAGGTGGTCGACACAACCCGATTCCAGACAGATCTTTGATTCCTCCTGGTAGGCTGAAGCTGATTGGGCCACAACCGGAATTCCCGGCCAGCGTCGGCGGATATGGCGCGTACATTCAAAACCATCCATTCCCGGCATCTGGATATCCATGAGTACCAGCCCGGTCTCCGGATGTTGTTCGAGCATCTCGAGTGCGGTCATCCCGTTGCGGGCAAATAGTACGTTCACGTTGGCCTTTTGAAGGATCATCCCCAGCAAACGCGCATTGATGATCTCGTCCTCAACAACCAGAACCGTAAGTCCGGTGAAATCATTGCGGATCAGTGGCTTTTCTGTGGCCGGCAGATCCATCTCCTTGAGGGTAACCGGGAGGGTAAAATGAAAGGTGGAGCCTTCCCCCGGCACAGATTCAACCCAGATGCGTCCACCCATCAGCTCAACCAGCGACCGGGAGATGGAGAGGCCCATGCCCGTACCGCTGTAATGGCGCGCGTTGCTGTAATCAATCTGCCTGAAGGTTTCGAAAATCTTATCCTGATCGGCCGCGGCAATCCCGATACCGGTATCGGTGACAAAAAACTCGCAGAATCCGTCGCGGGGGCGGGAACAGCCAAAGTTGATGGTCCCTTTTTGTGTGAATTTCAGCGCATTGTCAAGAAGATTCACCAATACCTGTTTGACTTTTGCGCGGTCGGTAACAATCCGTACCTGCATTCCCTCATCAGGAAGCATAAGGTGCAACACAATACCCTGTTTTCCTGCAGATTCAATCTCCCTCCGGTAATACTCATAAAGCTCCTGAAACAGGTCATCGGTCCGGAACGCGGTCTCGTTGAGATCCACTTGTCCGGTCTCTATTTTGGAGATCTCGATGATGTCGTCGATCATCCGCAACAATCTTTTGGTGCTGTAACTGATGATGTCGGCGTACTCCTCAATTTCACCCTTGCTGATCTGTTCTTTGCGGATCAGTTCGGAGAATCCCAGGATGGAGTTCATCGGGGTCCGGATCTCGTGGCTCATGTTGGCCAGGAAAGCTGCTTTAAGCCGGTCGGATTGTTCAGCCTTGTTTTTCGCGGCATTCGCCGCTTCCGTAATCTTTCTGAGTTTCTCTTCACTGGACTGAAGGGCATTCTTTTGGTCGATGAAATCATTGATCATGGCGGTGACCTCCCGAAATTCGTTGGGGCTTGGACGAAATCCCTGCCCGATGGAAAGGTTTTGTGATTCGAGTAAGAGCGATACCTTCCGGAGGGGGACCACGATCCACCGGATCAGGAAAAAGCCGAGCACAAGAACCCAGACAAGGATGACTGCGCCATAAAGGTAAAACTGCCGGTCAAACCGGTCGCGGATCACGGTAAGCGGTCCAAAATCGATGGCGACCTTCAGAAAAGCAAGCGGGTTGCGTTCCCATTGGTTTTTAATCGGAATGATGAAGATCTGCGTATTCGAGAAAGAGGTCTCATAAGGCTTGTGATAGTTTACCGACAGGTTACAATCGGTCCCGGTTTCAAGCGTTTTGAGGTAGCTCCGGTCCCAAAGTTTGCCGATAAACACAAACCCGTTGGGCGACGAAAGCCGGTTTTTATCCTGTGTACCGTGAATGGTTGCGCCGTGGATCTCAAGAAGTCCGGCCGAAGTCTTCATAAAGTAACGGATGAATTTTTCCCGTTCAAGGATCGATCGCACCGCATCGGGAAGGATCCGATCGGGGGAGATCCGGTTGATCGCTTCCGACGTCGTACTGTAAACGGCAATGCCTTCTTTGTTATAGATCCAGACCGAACTGGCGTGGTACAGATCGATGATAACGCGCAGGTTGATCCCGGCCCAGGCCGGATCGGGACTGGCTGCGAAATCGATCATATCATCTCCGTAAGTGTAATCGAGGGTCAGGATTTTATAATATTCACTCTGTGCACGGATGAGCGAATGGATCATCCGCTCTTTCTGGTCCCTCGCATTATCGAAATACTGGCCGATCATTTTTGTCTGACTGTCGTATTGCAGCCAGATCAGCACGAATGATATGATCGTGAAGATCAGGAGCAGGATCGATATTTTGGTGACAACCTTCATGGGACACGAGGCAATCAGGGTTGGTTCATCGGATTTTCCAGGTTATTCAGAAATGCGGCAATTCCTTCGAGGGTCAGGATGTGATCGACCTTGGCGGTCCGGATGGCAGCCTTGGGCATGGAATCGACTTCGGCGTTTTCGGGGTCCTGCACGATGGTCACTCCGCCGAATTCCTTGATTTTTTTCAATCCCTTGCTCCCGTCGTTATTCGCACCCGTGAGTACGATGCCGATCAGGGCATCGCGGTAAGCCTCGGCAGCAGTCTCGAACAACACATCGATGGAAGGGCGGGCATAATTAACTCTTTCATCGACAGTCAGGGTAAAACTGCGGTCGGGTTCCACAAGCAGGTGGTAGTTGGGGGGAGCCAGGTAGGCCATTCCCCGCCGGGGCACTTCTTTTTCATCGGCCTCCTTGACATTGAGGCGGTTCAGGTCGTTCAGGATCTGGATCAGGTAATTTTCAGAGTCAGGACTGATATGCTGCACAATGATGAAGGGAATCCGGAATGAACGGTCAAGGCTTTTAAAGATGGTCTTCAAGGCATTCAATCCACCTGCCGAGGAACCAATCACCACTGCTTCATATCTGTTTTTAACGATCACGGGATATCATATTAAAAATGAATTTTTTTCTGATATATTTTTTCATTGACAATCAATGGATTAAATAAAGGAGCGTGTATGGAGAACTGCAGATTCTCTTTGGAACCCAGGCACAGGATCCCGCCTTCAGGCAGGCTTTCGACGAATAGACCGATCACCTTATCCTGAAGGGTCCGGTCGAAATAGATCAGTACATTCCGGCACACGACCATATTTACTTCTGCAAAAACGCTGTCGGTCACCAGGTTATGGGTGGCGAAAACGATATTCTTTTTCAGGGTATCGAGTAGCTTCACAGTTTCACCCTGCGCGGTGTAGTAGTCGGAAAAAGCCGCCTTACCACCCGATTTGATATAATTTGCAGTGAATTCTTTCATCCGGTTGATGGGGTAGATTCCCTCCTTGGCCTGCCTGATGATCAACGGGTTAAAATCGGTAGCATAAATCTGGGTCTTCTGGTAAAGTCCCTCTTCCCGCAGCATGATCGCCATGGAATAAACCTCCTCGCCGCTGGCACAACCGGCATGCCAGATTTTGATGTATGGAAGGGAGTGGAATGTGGGCAGGATTTGTTCCCGGAGGGTTCTGTAAAATCCGGGGTCCCTGTACATTTCGGTCACGGTAATGGAAAGATCCATCAGGATTTGGTCAACAAACTTATGGTTGACCAGCGATTCGTGAATCATCTCCGAAACATGTTGCATCCCCGACAGGTTAAACCGGTTCAGTATCCTCCGCTTGATATGCGCTTTTGAATAATTACGGAAATCGTAACCATATTTTTGATATAAAGCCTCCATCAGCAGGGCGATTTCGATGTCCTGGGTTTCGAGCTGATCTTCCTGGTTGTTCTTCATTTAGGGTCGATGATGGCCAAAGCCTGCGAGGGTCTGATGACCGGTTACCTGGATTCCTTCCTGAGCCAGGTCCGGATGTTTGATGCAACCATGCTGATGACCAGAATGGATGCAATCACCAGCAACGAAGTACTGGTTGAAATTTTAACAACACTGTGTAACAGCATTTTAACCCCGACAAAAGTCAGGAGTACTGCCAATCCCATTTTCAGGTAGTGGAAACGGTTCATGACATCCATCACGAGAAAGAAAAGAGATCGCAGCCCCAGGATTGCGAAAATGTTGGAGAAAAAGACGATATAGGGATCCTGGGTCACCGAAAAGACCGCCGGCACGGAATCGACGGCAAAGAGCACATCGGTGAATTCAATGATCATCAGGACGATGAAAAGCGGGGTGACATAAAGCTTCCGGTCCTTACGGATAAAAAAGGTTTCGGCATGTTCATCGTGGTGAACCCTGAAAAAACGTGAAACAAGCCGGACTACGGGATGATTTTCGGTGTCGATCTGGTCTTTTGCTTTGGAGAAAAGAAATTCCCAGGCCATTTTAAAACCGATGATCACCAGCATTCCGCCAAAAATAAGGAGGAACCAGGCAAAACGTTGAATCAGGGCGCTGGCGGCAAAGATGAAAATGAAACGCATCACGATCGCTCCGATGATGCCCCAAAAAAGAATCTCCTTGTATAATTTGGGCGAAATGTTGAACGACATGAAGATCATGATGATCACGAAGATGTTGTCGACCGATAACGAATACTCTATCAGGTAACCCGTGATGTATTCGAGCGACAGGTTTTTGTTGTAGAGTTTGATCGCTTCATCGAGGCTTAATCCGGTGATATCGATGGGATGCCGGTAGAGGGTGATCCGGTTGGTGAGCTCTTCGAGCGTATCGGTGCCATGAATCCAGTTGCCATGGAACAGGATCAGAAAATAAAAACCGATGGAAATGCCTACCCAGACCACGGTCCAGCTCAATGCCTCTTTGAAAGAAAGGGCATGGTGCTTTTTCTGAAAAAGGCCCAGGTCGATCCCCAGCATCATCAGAATAAACAGGATAAAGGATGCAAAGAAAATAATCTCATTCAGGTTCGACATAGGTCCGGGACAGTTCAGGCTTCAAAATTAAAAAAATATTTACTTTTGCAGGATGATATAATAACGAATCCTTAACCTTATGAACGTTTCTACCTCCCTGAATCCGAACGCACTTGTTCACTATCTCGACAAGCCTGCCGATGATTTCACCCGTGCCGATCTGGTCCGTTTTATTGAATCGAATGGAATCAAGATGCTCAATTTTCGCTATTCCGCAGCCGACAGCAGGCTCAAGACCCTCAATTTTATCATCAAAGACCGGAGCCATCTCGAGGGTATCCTCTCTGCCGGCGAGCGGGTTGACGGGTCGAGTCTCTTTCCGAACTACGTTGAGGCCGGATCATCCGATCTTTACGTAATTCCGCGGTACCGGACTGCATTTGTCAATCCCTTTTCCGAAATTCCGGCTATCGATATTCTGTGTTCTTTTTATGACAAAGACGGGAAACCATTTGCCAACTCACCCGAATATATTATGCGCAGGGCCCATGAGGTTCTGAGGGAGCGTACCGGCTTGTCGTTTGAAGTTATGGGTGAGTTGGAGTACTATGTGATCAGCGGCCAGGACCGGTTGTACGAAGCAGTCGACCAACGTGGTTATCACGAATCGTCGCCGTTCTGCAAATGGGAAAAACTGAGGATTGAGGCCATGCATGCCATTGCCCAGTGTGGCGGCTACATCAAATACGGCCATTCGGAAGTGGGCAATTTCACGGAATCGGGACTTTCGTACGAACAGAATGAAATTGAATTCACACCGGTTAAGTTGGAGGATGCGGCAGATCAACTCATGGTAGCTAAGTGGATTTTACGGTCGTTGGCTTACAAATATGGGGTCACCGTGACCTTTGCTCCCAAGATCACTTCAGGAAAAGCAGGAAGCGGCATGCACATCCACACCCGTTTGATGAAAAACGGGCAAAGTGTAATGATCGACCAGGGAGTACTTTCAGAAACAGCCCGCAAGGCTATTGCCGGTTATCTCGACCTGTCGCAATCGCTCACGGCATTCGGCAACATGATACCTACCAGTTACTTCAGGCTGGTACCGCACCAGGAAGCGCCTACCAACATTTGCTGGGGCGACCGGAACCGGTCGGTACTGGTCAGGGTTCCGTTGGGCTGGGGCAGTAAACACGACATGATCACCGACGCCAACCCCTGCGAGACCGAAACCCAGAGTGGATTCGGAAGCCGCCAGACCGTTGAATTCCGGTGCCCCGATGGATCCGCCGATGTTTATCTTCTTTGTGCCGGATTGACCGTGGCTGCACGCCATGGCCTCGAGATGCCCAACGCCCTCGAATTCGCCGAGAAGACCTATGTGGATGTCAATATTTTCGAGGAACAATACAAATCACGGGTCAACCAGCTTCAGCAACTCCCCGTTTCATGCGTCCAATCGGCCACCTGCCTCGAGAAACAACGCCATGTTTACGAAGAACACAACATCTTTCCCGCGCGCATCATCGACGGCCTCATCCATTACCTGAAAGGGTTCCGGGATGAAAACCTCCGGGAATCGATCAAAGACAATGAAAAGGAAATTATGAAGCTGGTTAATACTTTCCTGCATTGCGGATAAACGAAACTATTGGACTAGTTTTGAAACACAAACCCGAAACCCGAAACCCGAAACGCGAAACCGATTAATGATTGGGAATTAAAGACTTCCATGTTTCCCGGTTCTGTTTCCAGGTTTCGGTAAATCACTGAAAACTGACACTTCGTCGCCTGTTTTTTCATTTTTACGTCATTTTGACACATTTTACTATTCTTCTTTCGGATGGTACGGAACTTGACTTTTCAGAGTCATCAAACGAACAATTAACCAATAAGAAAGGAGTAACGACATGACACTTATAAAATGGCAACACCGCAATCCCCTCTCCGACATGGTCAGCAATTTATTTGACAACGACCTGGGAGATTTCTTCGGCAAAAGGTTCAGTGATCCGGCCGCGAACATCATCGAGAAAGCGGATGCATTCCAGCTTGATCTTGCTGCCCCCGGTATGAAAAAGGATGATTTCAGGATCAACCTGGAGAATAATATCCTGACCATTTCCGCTGAGTTTGAAGACGAAAAACGGGAAGAAGGAAAGAATTACTCCCGCAAGGAGTTTTACTACGGTTCATTCAGCCGTGCTTTCACCTTACCCAAGACCATCGATCTGGATAAGATCAAAGCGGAATATGAAAGTGGGATCCTTTCCATCACACTGCCCAAAAAGGAAGAAGCAAAAATGGAGATGAAGAAGGAGATCAGGATTGTGTAATGCTCAGGCAGGGAAAGACCCGGGAGGCTGTCGCACAGGATGCGTCAGCCTCTTTTTTTTCGACCTGCATCGACTTTCTTTTCCCGGGCTGCCACACAAAGAGCGTAGCATAGAAAGGCCCCCGTCTCTGCTGTCCGGAAATCCGGTCACCCATCCGCTTGTGTATCGTAATGGCTTGAAGGGCATACCCGGCACACAATGGAGCGTCGGTATAAATTCTCTGGCAATTCGATAAAAAGCCGGGTATCTTTGCAGCATGAACCAGACCCTGAAGGCCCATATTTCGATGTTGGCGACCACGCTGATCTTCGGGATCCACTACACGATTGCCAAAAGTTTGATGCCCGATGCTTTTTCGCCGAAGCAACTCCTTTTTTTAAGGATGTCGGGCGGTGTTTTGCTGTTCTGGATCTTCCAGAAACTTTTTGTTCCCGAGAAGGTCGAACGGAAAGATCTCTTCAAGTTCGCACTGTGCGGACTTTTTGGTTTTGCCCTGAACCAGATGTTGTTTTACGAGGGATTGAACCTGACCAGTCCGGTCGATGCATCGCTGATCCATTTACTGAATCCGGTCCTGGTGCTGATATTTGCCCATTTGCTCATCGGGGAGCGCATCACCATCCTTAAAATTTCGGGCATCTTTCTGGGAGCCTCCGGCGCATTGGTTTTGGTTTTATCGGGACGCCATACCGATTTCAGCAGTCTGCAGGCTACCGGGAACATCCTGGTACTGCTGAACATGGTTTTTTACGCACTTTACCTGGTACTCATAAAACCCCTTGTGGGAAAATATCACACAACCACGATCCTGAAATGGGTCTCCTTTTTCGGATTCATATTCATTTTGCCGGTCACGGTCAGACCAGCCCTGGAGACGGCGTTTGACAGGGTAACGTTGACCGAATACCTCGGTTTGGCCTACGTGATCATCATCAACACGTTTGTGGCATACCTGCTGATCAACTTCTCTCTCAAACACCTGACGCCCGGAACCGTCAGTTATTACAATTACCTGCAGCCATTCATCGCCTCGGTAATGTCGGTCAGTATCGGTCAAAGCGCCGTGACGCCCGTAAAGATCTTAGCCGCCGCACTCATCTTCGCAGGTGTATTCCTGGTAAACCGACGTGGAATTAAAACAGCAGAAAGAAGTTAAAAGCCTGAACAATCTAAAAAAAGTGCCGGAAAGGCAGCAGGATCCATTCAAAGATCTTTTCGATCAACGGACGCCGTATCCACCCAAGGTAATCAAAAGGTTCAGAGTTTCGAATGGTTTCGGCCACATGTTCACGCAATTGCACGGCAATATCGGGATGGGAACCGATAAGGGAGATTTCGTACTGATAGCGGAAGCTCCGGAAATCGAAGTTGGCGCTCGAGATGGAGAAGACCTTCTCATCGATCATCAGTAGTTTGGCATGAAGGTTATAGGGCAGGTAGAAAAGCAGTTTGATCCCGGCATTATACAGCAACCCGAAGTATTTATTCCTGAGAATATCGACCATGCGGACATCCGAATGCTTGGGCATGATGACCTTTACATCAACGCCCCTCCGGCTTGCATCCATCATCACTTTCCGAAGCACGTACCCGGGTAAAAAGTAGGGAGTTTCGATCACAACCGAACGGGTAGCCTGGCGGATCAGTTGGGTGTATCGTTTACGCAGCCGCTGAAACTGGATGGAGGGAACATCACGGATGATCTCGAAGTCGTCGTAACGGAGACGCCGGGTATAGGCCACCTTGTTGGTTATGATATAGGGATTGAAGGCGTTGAAATTTTCGAGGAAAACCTTCTTCAGCAACAGGGTTAGTTCAATTTCCGCGATACGCAGGCACAATTCGCGCCAGTTGAGATTATATCCGGTGATGTTGGCCGATCCCAGGTAGCTGACGGAATTGTCGATCACCACTATTTTACGGTGATCACGGCGGTGCCCCCGGGTGAAAATATCGCTGTTGAGTTTGATTTTTTCGAAGAACTTAACCTCTCCGCCCAGTTGAATCAGTTCTGAAAAAAAAGTCTCTGAAACCGGTCCCCTTCCCCAAGAGTCGATCAACAGTTTGATCTTGACGCCTTCCCGGGCTTTGCGGTTAAGGGCATCGCGGAACCGCACTCCCAGATGGTCGTTTGCAAACTTATAGGTCTCGATGTAAACATACTGAGTCGCAGATGCTATATCGTTAAGCATCAGGTTGTAGTATTGCAATGTATCGTCAATGACCCGGTATTCCATTGCTTAAATTTACGTTCAAACTTAATAAAAAACAAGATTCCATGTCGATCTGTCGAAAAATCATTCCATACTGTTTACCTCCCAAAGACGCCCAATCGTAACAATTTGTAAATATGCAAGTTTTGTTCCCCGGGACATAACTCCATCTTAAAGGAAGTTGTTTTAAATCTGTATTAAGATTCGGTATAAAACGACGGCATCGTGTATTTTTGTGTAAGTTTGTTAAAAAAAGTATGATTAAATCGATGACCGGATATGGGAAGGCTGCCGTGGAGATCGCCGGAAAAAAGCTGACTGTGGAGATCAAAACCCTGAACAGCAAGCAGCTCGACACCGGATTAAAGCTTCCCGGATGCCTTCGCGATCAAGAGCCGGAACTCAGAAACATGATCAGCCGGAAGCTTGAACGCGGGAAGGTCGACCTGCTGATCACCGCCGATGCCGGCAGTGATTTGAACTCGGTCGGGATCGACCTGCCGCTCGCAAAAAAATATTATGCGGAGTTATCATCGCTTTCCGGGGAGCTCAGGATCGACCGGCCTCCCGATATTTTATCCCTTGTGATGAAGATGCCCGATGTTTTGCAAACCCGTCGCGATGAAATAACCCCGGAGCAAATTGATTTGTTTCTTCAGGCAGTGTCGGAGGCCCTTGAGATCACCGACCAGTTCCGGATTGCAGAAGGCAGGATTCTGGAGGAGGATATGCTCAAGCGGGTTCATACCATCCTGCAGTTTCTCGACCGGATTGAACCCTTTGAAAAAGGCCGGATGGAAGAAATGCGGAATAAACTGATGGTTGATTTCCGGAACCTTTCCAGGGATCTTAATTCACCGGCGCCCGATCAGAACCGGTTTGAGCAGGAGCTAATATATTATCTTGAAAAACTGGATATTACAGAAGAAAAAGTGCGACTCCTGAAGCATTGTCAGTTCTTTTTGGAGTGCCTTAGTGAAGATCAGTCGCAGGGGAAAAAACTGGGATTCATCACCCAGGAGATGGGGCGCGAGATCAATACGATCGGTTCAAAAGCCAACCATGCCGGGATCCAGAAGATCGTGGTGCAAATGAAGGATGAGCTGGAGAAGATCAAGGAACAGCTGGGAAACATTCTGTAAATTCAAAATCAGGTATTAGGAATTGGCCATTAGGCATTAGGGAAAAAAGCTCAAAGCTCAAGGTTCAAAGTTCAAGGTTCAAAGCTCAAGGTTCAAAGTTCAAAATACTCAAATCAGCACATTAGCACATTTTCCATTCTCCATCGTCAATCACTCATTCACTCATTCACTCATTCATCACCGGGTATGGATCCCATAAACAGAAAAGCCATCATTGTTTCAGCCCCGTCGGGCGCCGGCAAGACAACCATCGTTCAACGCCTCCTGCATGCATTGCCGTATCTTGATTTTTCGATTTCGGCATGCAGTCGTCCGAAGCGCGACACAGAGCTTCATGGAAAGGATTATTATTTCCTTGATATCGAAGATTTCAGGCAGCGGATTGCGCGTGACGAATTTGTTGAGTGGCAGGAGGTCTATCCGGATAATTTCTATGGAACCCTCAAATCGGAGCTGGATCGGATCTGGTCGTGCGGGAAGATTCCGGTTTTCGATGTCGACGTGCAGGGAGGTCTGAACCTGAAAAAATATTTCGGCGACCGGGCGCTTTCTATCTTTATTCAGCCACCCAGCCTTGAAGCTATGTTTAAACGATTGCAGAACAGGGGAACAGAAACAGAGGAAAGTCTGAAAAAAAGGACCGGGAAGGCTGCATTTGAGATGACCTTCCGTGATAAGTTCGATTGCATCATCGTGAATGATGATCTTGAGACGGCGTTTGACCAGACGTTGGGGGCTGTAACGGGCTTCCTGGCCGGAGGTCCGGCAGGTACCTGAATATTAATGATCCGAATCTCATTGTGATAACATGGAAGAAGTAACCAGACAGATCAAAACAGGACTTTTTTTCGGTTCCTTTAACCCGATCCACATCGGGCATCTGATGATCGCGGCATACATGGCCGATTACACCGATCTCAGGGAGGTATGGTTCGTGGTTTCGCCCCAGAATCCGCTTAAAGAACGGTCGACCCTTCTTGCCGACCACCACCGGATGGCGCTCGTTAACCTGGCCATTGAGGACGACCGGCGGTTCAAGGCATCGAACATCGAGTTCAAACTTCCAAGGCCCTCCTATACCATCGATACCCTCACCTACCTTCAGGAAAGGCATCCCGACCGGGAGTTGGTCCCCATTATCGGGTCGGATAATCTTTCATCTTTTCATAAATGGAAAAACCAGGAAGTGCTGACCGACCTTTATCAATTCTATGTTTATCCCAGGCCTGGTTCTGAAAAAAGCCAGTTCGACGAACATCCCTCCTTCCGGTTTATCGATGCTCCCCTCATTACCCTTTCCTCTTCGTTCATCCGGCAGGGAATCAAGGAGGGAAAAGATATGCGGTACTATCTTCCCGAAAAAGTATGGAACTATGTTCAGGAGATGAACTTTTACCGTTGAAAAATCATCACGCGATGAAGACGACTGGTCCCGGGTGGGTTGAGGCTGGAACTGTCCCTTTTCACTGTTGCTCATGCGGTCAATTCTTTTATTTGACCAGAAAAGAGACCGGATTGTGATTGATTAAATGCCTGATTGACGGACTCTGAATTTCAAAGTTGCTCCGGCAAACTTTTTCCTATAACCGACTTCGACTTTTCTGGTTCAGGTAAACTGCAGAAAGAATCAGAATGGTAACAAATGTAAATAAAAGTCCAAATCCTATAATGGGATGCACTCTGTTTTTCGTAGTGATGGGGGTAGCATCGCCCATAAAATCAAATCCCGCCCAATAATACGGATGCCTCACCAACGGATCCGATTGATCAAGAAAATCGAGTTTGGCCTTTCGCAGTGCGTCGGACTTATGCTCTCCGGCGGCTAAATAGCGATAGAATTGTGGCATGATTACACTCGATGTATAATCATTGGCATCCCAGATGCTCACGACAACCGAACGGGTACCGGCATTCCTGAAAGCCCATGCCAGGTTTAGATTCCCTTCGCTTTTGTTTTTAGCGCCAACGGCCGATTTACAGGCGCTCAGCACCACCAGTTGTGATTTTAACTGAAGGTTCATGATTTCATAAAGATTGAGGTTCCCGTCGAAGGAAGAGCCGTTGGATATATTATTGAATGCCAATGATATGAATTGCTGATTCCCCTCTTCTCCTATCCCATGAGTCGATAAATGGATAATATCATACCGGGGTGCCAGTTGTTTGAATTGGTTTTTTGTGGCGCCATAACCCGCGACAAGGGTGGAGGGGAAGATCCTGCTTATCTGTTGACATTCGTTCCGTGCCCCGGGAAGATCGATCATGGCGGTGTCGCGCTGTGTGACCTGGGCAAGCCTTGTCTTCAGCTTATTATTGAATTTCGGGGCCATGGCAAGTAAGACCGGTTCGTTGACAGGATTTTTATCCTGGTCATACCAGGCTGTAAGGGAGAAAACTTTCTGGGTCACCAGGCGTGAGAGCAGGTACCGGCGTTGCGGGTCCTTTTCAGTATTGCTGATGGCTAATGCTTCGAAAGGGATCAGCCAGGTATCGGGAGAAGGAACGATGATCAGCGACCGTTTTCCTTCCAATAAACCGGTAAAAGAGGCGAACAGCTTCCGGTACAGGGCGAAACCCAGGAAATTAATCTTCCTTTCCGGTGTTGACGGGCTCTTCAGCATATCGATGAAACGGGTCAGACCGGGATAGAGCTCATTCCCTTTGAGGGTTGTCCACCGGACTTTGTCACGGGTGATCATCAACAGGGAGAATTTGTCGGGTGTATAATAATAATCGGGAAAAAATTCAGAGAGATAAAAAATGGCCTCATCCCGGCGAAGGCGTTCCTGCACCTTCCGTGCATCAAGTTGAATCTCTTTAATATTCTTCCAGTTTCCCCGGTTCTTTTGAGAGAACAAGTAAAAGCTCTGGTCCAGGGCAATTTTTTTATCGATCAGTGTGTTTTCGAGCTTCTTTTTTTGTTCCTTCGAAACAGTCGTCACCAACTGACTGTTCAACTCATTGATTTCCTTCTGTAACCGGACTAAATCCGGTGGAAGATCGCCAATGTTTGAATCCTGGCTCTCTTCCCCCTTCAGTTGCATCCGGAAGACCCGTTGTGTATTCCGGTATTTTTCCAGGTAGCTGATGGCGGCGGAGAGGTATTTGGAGTCGGGATCGATCGCGTACATTTCCAGGGCATGGTCAGCATAGCTGAAATAGAGGTTGGACCGGGCCTGTTCAAAAGCCAGACGGTTATCCTGATTAGCGATGCGGAGCCTTTGCCGGAAAGAAAAAGCGGCTGCCAGGCTGTCGCATTGCAAAACAGTTTTAAGCAAGATTGGACGGAGGGCAGGATATTTTTCAATGGCCTTTATCAAGTAGTCGGATTTATATGCATATACTAATCGCAGGTAACTGTTTTGCGCATTGTCGATATCCAATGGATTATCGAGGTAGGAGCTCTTATTATATCCGGGAAAAAGGTAAAAATAGGTCCTTTGAAAGGTTTGAAGAGCCCGGATATAATCCCCCTGGCGGGCAAAGAAATCAGCATAGTTGAACCATGACATCACGGTTGTCATGCGGATTTCGCCGCGGGCTTTCGCGATCCGTTCGAAAATTTCGGTGTACAGCGCCGCGGCTGTCTGGAATTTCCCTGCTTCTTCCAGGATGTTGCACAGGTTATTCAGGCATTTAACTGATTGAAAGTTATTCGTTCCATACTTTGCATCGAAAACCGCAAGTGCTTTTTTCAGATAGAACACGGCGGAATCATGTCTTGCAAAACGTTTATGATACAGGGCAAGATACCTGTAAACGTTGCCCATCTCGAGGTTGTCAGGACCTCCGGTTTTTTCCCTTATTGCGCGAGCAATGTACAGGTAATAATAGCTCGTGTCTTTGTCTTTAAAACTTTCATGGTAGGTACCAAGCCATTCATAGATGTTGGCGGTGTTGGGATGGACAAAGCCAAAACGGGCGACCGACAACCGGAGAGCTTTCTGAAAATACTCCTCGATTATGGAAGAGTTTGAAGCGATAAATCCGATAATGGCGAGGTTCAGATAAAGATTGCCTACCTGCGGATGGTCAGGACCTAACGCTTTGACAGCCTGTGGGATATTTTCACGGATGATGGTTTCAGCTGTATCACATTCATGTTGCCAGTAATAGCATTCCACCACGTTGTTGATTATCCTGAACCAGACCGAATCGTGCCGTGGGTATTGGCGGAGGAGGGTCGCGTATATCCTGAGAGCCGGTACAAATTGTAATTCCGAGAATAAGTGGTCGGCTGTTGAGATCGCTTCACGGTGGGTTTTCTCAACCAGATCTTTACCTGTCGGCGATTCGCCCATGGCCCCGTGAACAGCCAGGATCATGAATAACCACGTAACGATGGTACATGAACAGGTTTTCAAAGAGTGTCAGTTGATGGCTTTCAGTAATTCGGTGGCTTTCCCCTGGTAAGGGTTGGGTGTGGCGACGATTCTTTTCAGGACATCGGCAGCCTCAGACTTTTTGTCCATGCGGATCCAAGCCAGTGCCAGGTACCATTGGGCATGACCGGCAAAGGGGCTGCCTCCCCGGATGATGAATTCCAGAAGCTGAATGGCCATGCCGTGGTCTCTTCCGGATGCCAGCAGGGAGTTGGCCAGGTAAAAACCAAGGGTGTCATCTTTGGGGTTCAAGGCATTGAGTTTCGTGAAAATGGAAATGGCCGTATCATAATTGGCATCGGTATAAGCAATGAGCCCAGCCTGGAACAATGAATCATGGGAGGTCAGTCCTTGACCGCTTTTAACGGTGAGGATATCGGGATAGGGGGTAAAATATTCGGCAAAAAGGTTCTGTTGGTGTTTGTTTCTGCCTGAGAACGTATAGATCAAGGATATTCCGACAACCAACAGTATTAGCAAGACTGCAGCAACCCGGTAATGGTTGCGAGTAATGACCGGCAACGCAAAGAAGGCGTGATTAGGTGTTCGATGAAGAGTATGGTTAATGGAGGTATTTGTTAGTCGGTGGATGGTCAATATTCTTTGTTTACATGATAGACAGGTATCAGTATGCAACTTCAACTCAGCAGGAAGTTCATGCTCTCTTCCTTCGTTGAGGGCGTCGACCCACATCGCACATGCTTCATCATTCAAATGGCCACCCGGGGTAAACAAACCTGACTGTTCGTTCATGAATACACGTGGTTTAAGTTTGTGAATATTTCATTTAAGGCGGATTATCAACTTATTTATTGTGAAGATTTTCGCCGGAATTACGAATGTGTGTCGATGATCTCTACTACCAAATCGGGCAACTGATCTCATTGCGGTTTGGTTGGTCGGATTATGGTCTTTCATATATTAGATTGATTATGAAATGTTTTTTGGAATTCGGTTTTACTGCTTTTGCAATAATAATCAAAAAGATATTGAAAGGTTTCACGGGTGAAAGTATATTCCGGTGGATCTCCATTCAGGAATATTATCAATTCTGACATTTTTTCATCAATCCATTTCCGGATGGCATCATCACTGTTCGATTTCTTTTCCAAAATACCAAAAACCTTTGTCAGCCGATCATATACCTGAGTTTTGGTTTTGCATATGTCGGGGTTGTTCATGGCATCTATGTGCGTAAGGATTACGTCCATCGTTTCATCCGTGATTGCATGATGTTTCAGGTCGTCGAGATGGATGGGGATCCGAAAGATGGCTTTCAGACAGAATTCGATCTTATCACGTTCGATGGGATAGGTTCTAAGTATCGTATTCAGACGTGAAACGGCCTCCTTAATCATGAGCTTTTGTGAAGGCGATAGCTCGGATGCCGGTCGGGCGCTCATCCATTCGGATATCTTCTTAAAATCCTTAATATCCGAGAAAGAAACAAAACGATAGCGTCTTTTTCTCTCGGAATTTCGAATTTCACGGCACATATTTTCTATAACGACGGAAAGATAGGTTGAGAACCTGGCTTTTCCTTTATACGAACCAACAATTTTCTGTTCCCTGATCAGCAGCAGTTCATTGATCTTTTGAACCAATTCGTCCAATTGATCCATGCGGTAGTAACAATTTACGATCAGAACGTGAAAGACGGTATTCCGGATTAATGGGATATACTTGATAATATACTCGCCTGGTGGCATTACCGGATTGGTTTTGATCGAAGAAGCCTTGCATCTCACCGCAAAGAAAGGGTAAAGGTAGGAAAAATAAATCTGATAAATGCAAATACACCCTTTCAGAAAAAATCACCTGACAACAATTTTCTTTACAAAATATTTTTGCACTCTGTCATCGGTGTAAATAATCCTGAGCGTATACATACCTGGAATCAGGTCTTTTGCATCGATTGTCAAGGTGTACTTTCCAGGCTTCATCTCATCATTCATTACGATCCCAGTATTTATGCCGATGCTGTTAACAACAACAGCGGAAACATGGCCCGGCCTTCCAATCGTGAAGTCAAGGGATGACAAATCATCTGAGGGATTTGGATACATTTCGCCGATCTGAAGTCCATCGCTATCAAGCTGAATTATGGGTATGATATTGGCTCCGTTAATTTTCAGTTCATACGGCGTCACCATCGTACCTGATTCGGACAGTGAAGAAAATTCCATCCGGTTATTTACTTCATACAAGGTCTTTTCTTTCGAGAGGTAGACCCTGAATGTCAATTGATCTCCGTTTTCGATGTCAGATCCTACGCTAAGAAATATATGCCCATCAAGACCCGGAACCGGTGATGCCATCCCCATGCATTCATCGCCGCTGTAAACATAAACGATATCGCCCGGGTCGGTGGCCCGTATGCCACCCGGTAATACAATCGCCGCAATGATTTGCATGGTATACTTCGGGTTTAAACCAGGGTAGTCGCCCGTTGGTGACAGCGTAAATCTTGTATTATTCTCACCTGCCGGATCCGGTGCCGATTGATCAAAACCTGTTGGATAATTCAATACCGACGAATTAGATAAGGATATGATATACCCTTTACCCTTTTTCAAAGTTGTCAGACTCCCGACCCATTGGCTGCCGGTATAGACTGAAAAAGTTGTCTGCGCTTCCATCCGGTCGTTCATTACCGGCACCGGTATAATGCCTCCCAATGCAGTATTGATTGGGAGATCTACCTGGGGCAGATAGCCAATCCAGGGATATCCGCTTCCGATGGTAATAGGTAACACGGGTACAGGTTGTCCGACAACACACCACTTCTGCTGTGTACATAATTTCAGCTTATACATAGCAGCGGGGTTGATCGCTTTGAGACTCCCTACCCAGTGACCCGAATAATAGACCGCAAAGGCTTGTTGTCCGATAATCCGATCGTTCTCACAGACATTCAATCCTGAAAACAGTGGATTCAGAGCCATGGAACCCGGATTGACGTTAACAGAGAACCAGGTGTAACCAGCTCCGAAATCGATACATAGTTCGATCAATCCGCAATGTAATTCGAACGGATCGGTTAAAGTGCCTATTTCAGAAGGATCGATGAAGGTGACGGTCTCCGCAATCGGACATTCCTCGCAAGAGGCGGAATTCCAAGCCTTGAAGGTAACTGCCTCGCCCGACTGAAGATTTGAGGTAATAGTCAGAAATACAAGGCCGTTCATTGAAGGAACCGGATGGGCTATGCCTCTGCATTCTTGGCCGACAAAAGCACCCACTGCATCATACGGATTGATGGATAGAATGCTGGAAAGGTAAAGACTTGCAATCACGTGCATGGAGTACTGCTGGTTTTGTACGGGCCGCCAGGAAGGCTCACAGGGTCCGGTGGCTTTCTGCATTACTACGACCTGTACCGGGGTCGCTCCTGAAACTGTCACTGTTATAGTGGCCGTTCGTGCCGTTTGCAGCGTGTTGACCGTGTAATTGGCCACGATCGTGCCATCCCCGTTTCCGTTTGGCGTCACCGTGCACCAGGCCTGATTGCTCGAGGCTATCCAGGGACAATTAGAAGCAACAGTGTAGCTTACCAAACCTTCAGGAGAGGCAGGAACAACCTGGCTGGTAGGTGTGACCGATAGTGTACAAATTACCTGAGTAGGATATAC
This sequence comes from Alphaproteobacteria bacterium, assembly GCA_009928665.1. Classification (GTDB taxonomy): domain Bacteria; phylum Bacteroidota; class Bacteroidia; order Bacteroidales; family FEN-979; genus CAIVAT01. The sequence goes on along the minus strand of SACF01000045.1, from coordinate 7,358 downwards.
TATGATCACGTAGGATGAATTCGGTCCTGAACATCCACTGGCGACCGGTGTGATGGTCACCGTCGCGGACACCGCCGCCGCGCCGGTATTGGTTGCGATAAATCCAGGCACATTACCTGAACCAGTTGCCGGCAATCCAATTGAAACGTTGCTGTTAGCCCAGGAAAAACCGGTTCCGGACACAGGACCAGAAAGATAGGTGACTGGTGCAACATCTCCATTATAATAATTTTGGTCGGTCACTGCATTTACTATTGGAGTTGGATTGACCACAATGATAAAGTTAAAGTCAGGTCCGTTACAACTATTGGCTGCCGGAGTGATGGTAATCATTGCAACAGCCGGTGTTGTTCCTGTGTTGATAGCCGTGAAAGGGGGAATATTACCCGATCCCGACGGAGACAGGCCAATGGATGGATTGCTGTTTGTCCAGGTGAAGGTGGTTCCCGCGACAGGACCCGTCACTGAAATGGATGGGGCTGTTTCATCGTTGCAATAGTTCTGATTGGCAATCGGATTTACCGTTGGAAGGGATTGTACTGTAACAGATTTTGTTGCGATACCGGTACCACAACCGTTTGGATGGAGGTAACTCACATTGACTGTCTGAGAACCAAGGCTGGTCCATGTGACCGTGATAGCAGGAGTCCCGGACCCCGAGGTTATGATCCCTCCCGGCGACACCGACCAGGTATAATCCGACATACCGACTTCTGTACTGTAAACGATGCCGGGTGTATTGACACATGCTACTGTTTGACCTGTAATGGTGGGAGCAGGCAATGGATTAACGCTTACATTCAGGGGAGGTGAATCGGGCCCAGTTCCGCAAGAATTCGTGCCTCTTACTTTGATCGCGCCTGATAAGGCACCAGATGTACTGGATACTGTAATTGAATTGGTGTTTCCACCCGCGATAATGGAAAAACCCTGTGGAAGCGTCCACTGGTAGCCTGTCGCATTAGCGATGGGGGCACTGTAATAGTTCATTCCTGTTTGACCGGGACAGATCGATGTGGGGCCGGTAATAGGGTTGCCGGGATGAGGCAGACATGTTGTGATTTCGAACGAATCGCTCACAACTGAGCTAAAGGTCTTCAGACTGTCGTAAAAATGATAGTTGATGATATGACTACCCGTCGATAAAGCAGGAGTTGCAACGGAATCAATCAGATGAAAATACTTTACAGGAGTGGATAAGTTGATCATTATTGCCGAAGAAAAATCATTATCAAACCAGTATCGGTATGCGATTATTTTATTGTTGATTGCTGATGTTACCTGATCTTTCATGAAATACTGGGTAAGCACCCCACTCCATTCGCCCATATTATCCTTAAACCGAAAGTGGAGCAGATGAAAACCAACAGGAGTGGAGCTAAGATCGAGATTGGCGTTTAGGTGAAAATACTGTGACGGTGTTACATTCTGTACGATCTTATTGCCGTAACCGCTGTCTACCCAATATTCATATGTAACGATCTGTTTGGGTACAATTACATTCTCGGGATACTTCATAAAATATTGGGTGAGCACACCACTCCATTCACCCGTATTGTCTTTGAACCTAATGTTCAGTATGTGAAACCCGGCACTACATGCAGTCAGGTCAAGAGTAGTGTTCAGGTGGTAATATTGTGAAGGAGTAACACTCTGGCTTACTCTGCTACCATATCCGTTATCCACCCAATACTCGTATGCCACGATCTGTTTAGCAACAGACACATTCTGAGGGTATTTCAGAAAATACTGGGAGACTACGCTGCTCCAGACGTTCGCGGTATCGGCAAACCGGATGTGAAGCAAATGAAATCCTTCGCTGACCTGGCTTACCGGAAAAGTTGTAATAAGATGAAGGTTTTGTGCAGGAGTTATTGAAGTAACCACCTTGTCGGTCAGGTTATCGTCCACCCAGTATTCATATTTCTTTATCTTGTTCTGTGCCTGCAGAGCGCCAAAGATATGCAGCATGATGATCCATACCAGTATCTTTTTCATTTCCTGTGGGTTTAGGTCGTAATGAAACCTTTAGTATTTTTAATTAAGTCGGATTTACCTGTCCTGGGCTGAGACTTTCATATCGACCGACAGATTACCGGTAGGGCTGACTACTGTACCGATGTTTTTACTGCCGATATGTGGATTAAAGGGCATTGCAGCTTCTTTATATGGGTATAACGTTCCATAAATTCCCAGATCGGTACCGTCGGTGCCATAATTTTTAGCAGGGCTTGAAGGTAGTAAGTGATAGTTATTGGAATAGGAAAAGTTCGTTGTGGTGGCGTTTATAAAAGTGTTCACGGCCATTTGGCCCGAAAGATTATTGTTGCAGACGTTGGTTGAACCGCAGTTATAATTTCCTCCTCCCAGAATGTTGGTAGTACAAAACAAATTATTGTTATAAACAGAATTCGATCCTAAGGAAATAGTTCCTGAAGAACTCGCTATAATAATATTGTTATTGAGAATACTGTTGTCAACATAAAGGGAGGAACTGCAATAGAAAATATTATTAATGAAGACGGCCGGAGATGAATAATATAATCCTGACCTGAAAATATTTTTTTCAAACAGAATGGATGAGACTTCCCCATACACTGATGGATCAATGACATTTTCACGAACGATGATTCCCTGAGATGTTGATGTACCACTGTAATTCAGGTCCAGCGATACAATATAGCATCGTTCTATCCGGTAGTTGTTTACAGTCTGGTTATTGGTAGTGGTTCCGAATGATATACTATTCAACTTACATCCGCTGATGGAGCCGTTATCGGCGCCGGTAATCAAGGTAATATAGCTGACAATGGTTGGATTTGTGGCTATGGTAGAATCGGGATAATGACCCGCTCCCACGATAGTCAGTTTTTTATTAATGATTACCTGTGATGTAGGATTAATGCCGCCTCCAGGTAAATAGATCGTATCCCCGGCTGCCGCTGCAGTGACCGCGGCCGTAAGATCTCCGTAAAATGCAGCATTCCCGTTGTGCATGACGGATATTTTTGACACCTGTCCCATCGTCGCTTGCGCGAAAATCATAACAAATAATGCCATGAGGCATGTCAGTTTGAATCCGATTTTCATGATTTTGAGTTTTTCACTGATTTAAATCTAAAGAACAATCATTTTCAATGTTTTAATCCAGCCGTCACGATTGACGCAAATGAGGTAAATGCCCGGCGACTGATCCTGCAATGAAACCTCAAGTATACCTGTGTTTTGTGATCGCCGCGCAAACACCTCTCTACCGTTCATATTCAATATCCTAACTGTTGTCCATTCATCGGGTACCGGATTCGAAAATTCTACCAGGAACCTTCCCTCGGAAGGATTCGGATAAATTCTGACCCATTTGTCGGCACCACCGGTCAGCGCAGCATTTTCCTGTTCACCTGCCGTTCCGATGGGTGAGTAGGAATATGAATTGCAATACATTCCGGTGGTAGTAATGGACCCTGAAAGGAATCCTCCCGGGAACACCGTGACTCCGGGCAAGAGTCGTATTTTTTCACCGGCGATGAAACGGGCAACTCCGCCGGGTTGAACGGTAAATGAGGTTCCGGTACCCGCTACCGTTATGGTCTGATAGGCATTAAAACACCGGTTTTGTCCATCTAAAATGTTAATTCCATTCACTGAAAGGCTATTTTGGATCAGGTATGTGATGATGAACGGATCGGTCATGGTACCCAGTTCACCCGAATTCTGAAAGGTAACGATCTCATTTGCATCGACAATTTCATCGGTGTTATGCAGATAGATTTTAAATGTAATAGCCTCGCCCGACTCTGTATTTGATCCTACACTGAGGAACAAAACACCTCCAAGAGATGGAATGGGGCTGGCCACACCCCGGCACTCCGAACCTGCAAAGGCTCCGACCACATCTGCTGAATCAAGGGAATATATGCCCTGAGCGATCTCAATTTTCCCGATCACACTCATGTTGTACCGGGGGTTAATCAGAGGGTTCCAATTGGGTGGTCCGATTATTCCGGCCTGTGTAATATCAATCGTTACGGGGGGCACTCCCGGCGAAGCAATGGTTATGGTAGCTGTTCGCGTTGCGCTTGATGTATTGGCCGAACTGGTAACCGTGAAGGTGCCGGAACCAATCCCCGTGGTAGGCGAAATTACGCACCAGATCTGGTCACTCTCAGCCGTCCAGTCGCATCCATCGGTAGCAGTAACTGTAAAAGAAAAGGAGCTACCGGGAGAAGGAAAATGATGAAATGACGGCAAAACCGATAAAGTACACGACGGGCCGCCATATGTAAAAATATAGGGATTATCCAGGGTTCCTATTTCAGAATAACTCTGAAAAACAAGCGTCTGGTTTGCGTCGTATATCTGATTTTCCGAGGCCAGGAAAATCTTGAATGTGATTTGTTCGCCCGAGATTTGATCGGAACCGATCGAAAGAAATAAAAGTCCATTCATTCCGGCAACAGGAGAAGCAACTCCACGACACTCTGAACCGGCAAAAGCGCCCACGAGGTCGTTTTCATTCAATGAAAAGCCTCCACCCGAAAGCAGAATTTTTCCGACTACGCTCATCGAATACTGAAGATTTGGGGCCGGGATCCAGTAAGGTTGTGAAGGTGCAGCCGCCTGGGTAACGGTGAAAATTACGGGTATAGTAACTTCCGGTCCACCTATATAAATATTAGCCGTCCTTTGGGAATTGGTCGGATTTTGAAGGAATGTCGCGGTGAGTAACGCATTACCGGATCCAAAAACAGGTAACACGGTGAGCCATTCGGCATCATCGGCAACCACCCAGTCGGTATTGGCCGTAATGTTGAAAACCGTTGATCCGGCAGTATAGAGGACAGATTGATTGAGCGGACTGACCGTGATGAACGGGCTGTCGGCAACCTGAAAATTGAACTGGAAATTACTGGGATAGGAATAATGTTGTTTGTTTCTGACTACCAGTACGGTATCATTACCCGGAGTGCCGATCTGTGCCGAAAAGGTCACCAGTGTTGAGTCAGATGGCACCAGAGTAAAAACGGCCGGCTGAATATTGAACCAGGGTTGCGTAGTATATTCGAAATGATGAACACTCATCGAATCAAAATAGTAGTATTGATTGTCGTCATCCCAGTAAAAATATGCCGGACTTTTACACCAGTAAGAGTATTCGTAGGGTTCGTTAACGTAAATTTGTTCGTTGAAGTTATAAAGATTTTGCGCCGGGGAAGTGGTTACAGTCAGGGTCAGGGCCATATCTGACCAATTACCATTCTGATCGTTAATAACGGTTGTGTATATGCCTGGTGTAACGGGAGCCGTGAATATAAAATCGACCTTAGTGGCAATGCCATCGGCATAGTCGGTAAACTGGGCGGGTGATATTTCAAGCCAGTCGACCGGAGGATTCTCAACCAGGGAGGCCGACAAGGCATATCCATTTGTTCCAGTCGCCCAATAATATAACGATCCCGTAAAGGAATTTCCAGGAGTCAGTTCAACGTCGTAGAAATCGATCCCTGAAGAATGATCGGAGAAAGAGGTCAGGACTAATGCATTTCCTTGTATATCTATGGTCCCGAACCCCGTTCGTTGTTGCAGGGTGTCGGAAAACATTCGTCCCGATGTTTCAACCGAGGAGAAATTACCATTGTCATAGGGACAGACGGCGACCCCGACGAAGAAAAAAAATAGCAACAGCATGCATGAAAACGGTTTCATCGCCAAATTTTTAAGTGAATCACCAGACAATCATTTTTTTCGCGTAAATCCTTTGGACACGCTCATCTGTGTATGTGATCCTGAGCGTGTACATGCCGGGGATGAGGTCCTTCGCATCAAGATTAAGCGTATATTTTCCGGGATTCATTTCATCATCCATCGCGATACCCTTAATAACCCCGATATTGTCAAGAATAACAGCGGAGATATGGCAGGGTCTTACAACCGTGATGTCGAGAGCGGATAAAGCATCGAAGGGATTGGGATATATTTCGCCAATCTGAAGTTCATCATTCCCGGCCTGTATGATCGGAACGGCATTGGCTCCGGCCAGGTCAAGTTCATAGGGCGCTTCCATGGTCCCGGTTTCAAGCTGCGAAGAAAATTCCAGGGTATTTTTTATTTCAAATAATGTATTGTCCTGAGCAAGAAAAACCTTGAATATCAATCTTTCGCCCGATTCATTATCGGAACCGACCGTTAAAAATATCTTTCCATCCAGGCCCGGAACCGGTCCTGCCATCCCCCGGCATTCGTTGCCGCAATAGACATAGACAACATCTTCAGGATCGGTCGACAATAACTCACCGGCCTTTGTGACTGTAGCAATGATCTGCATGTTGTACTGAGGGTTGACCCTGGGATAATCGCCCGTGGGTGAAAACGCCATTGCGGGGGTTTCACCAGGTTCTACGGGTACCTGATTATCAAATCCGGTGGGATAGGTAAGGGTTGAAGGGTTGGCAAGGTGAATGACGTATCCTTTCCCCTTTTGCAGAGTCGGAAGGCTCCCCACCCATTGACTTCCGTTATTGACGGCAAAGGAGGTCTGCGCGTTAAACCGGTCGTTGAGAACGGGGGCCGGTACAATATCAGTCAGGGCTGTATTGATGGGCAGATCGCTCTGCGGCATGTAACCGATCCAGGGATAGCCGCTTCCGATGGAAATGGGAACGATTGGCACCGGGGTCCCGACTTTGCACCAGGTTTGCGAGGTGCATAATTTCAGCTTGTACATCGCGGTCGGACTGATGGTGGTTAGCGACCCAACCCATTGGTTTCCGAAATAGGTGGCAAAAGTTTGCTGGCCGATGATCCGGTCGTTCTCACAGGCATTCAGGTTATCGAACAACGTGTTCAGGGCCATTGACCCGGGATCGATGTTGACCGAAAACCAGGTATATCCGGCCCCGAAGTTGATGCACAGTTGCACCGATCCGCAATGGAACGCAAAGGGATCGGTAAATGTGCCGATTTCCGATTGATCGATAAAGGGTAATGTTTCCGCTATCGGGCACTCCTCGCAGGTGGCCGACTTCCAGGCTTTGAAGGTCACGGTTTCGCCTGAGGCCACATTCGAGGTGATGGTCAGGAAGATCAGGCCATTCATGGCCGGTATCGGGTAAGCCATGCCCCTGCATTCCTGTCCGACAAAAGCGCCCAATGCATCGTTGGCATTGGTAGTTAGTACATTGGAAATATACAGATTTGCAATCACATTCATGGAATATTGCTGATTTTGAACGGGCTGCCATGGCGGCGAACAAGGAGGCGCTGCCTCCTGGGTGACAGTTACCAGTACCGGATTCGCTCCCGGCACTGTAACAGTGATGGTGGCCGTGCGCGGACTGGTGGTGGTATTCACGGCATAATTC
>SACF01000241.1 GCA_009928665.1 Alphaproteobacteria bacterium | reverse complement strand
GCCTTGAGGAAAGCCAGAGGGACTACCGTGGATGCCCACGACAAGAACAGCATCGTAAAGGCGGCCGAAGGCGCAGATTTAATATTAAACGGGCTTCCCTTGGAATGCACGCAAAATGTACTAGAGGCGGCGTTGGAGGTGAAAGCTCACTATCAGGATTATGCGGCCACCACCGCTCTTCATGAGGACTGGGTGGAGAGTATTCGTATTCAATACGAAGTGTATGGGCCCAAATTTGAAGCCATCGGAAAATTGGCGTTGGTGGGGACCGGCTCAGCACCCGGCTTAATTTGTGCCGCCACTCGGGATGCCATGCGTTATTTGGATTCATGCGAAACCATATACAATATCGTATGGGAGGGAGTGGAAGCCAAGAGATTCTTACCTTTCTGGTGGTCTCCCGTTACGGCGCTTCACGACATGTCGGAAAAAGGATATGCCTATGAAAACGGGAAATTGGTTCGCCTGGAAGCCTTTGACCACCCCATTACCAGACAGTATGAAGGGATGGAGAAGGAAATCGTCTTTGTGGAGCATTGCCATGATGAACCCATCCATTACAGTTTCAATGCGGAGAAATATTTTAAGGGGGCAAAAAACGCCTATTTCAAATATGCGGGGGCAGGAGTAGACTTTGCCAAACCCCTGTATCGGGCCGGACTTTTATCCCATCAAAAAGAAGTAGTGGGGGATGTGGAATTGGCACCGTTTGACCTGGTGTTGAAGCATTTGCCTCCCGCTCCGAAATTCCGGGAAGAGATTCAGGAAATTCTGGATGAAGGCTTGATATCGGATACGGGGTGTATGGTAATCGAAGCATATGGAAAGAAAGATGGAAAAGACGTATTGGTAGAAACCCATGTGAATGCTCCGGGGCTGGTGGAATCCTTTGAACTGGCGGGGATTACGGCGGAGATGTACTTAACGGGGCAGGGAGGGTTCCTGTTCTCTAAACTGTTTTTGAATGATCAGTTTGACCAAAGGGGACTCATCTCTTCCGACATGCTTTCCATGGAACAGGTAGATACTTATTTTGAATATGCCAAAGAGCTGGGCATTACCTTGGAGACTACTGTGAAAGAACTGTAATAAAAGCGAAAAAGTAAACCGGAGTTTGGGGTCGGGTACCTATCACATTGGGGAGGTACCTGACCCTATTTTATTCAGTGGCCGAATCCGTATATATTTCTCGAAGGGTCACAATTTGATATAATAAAGACAAGATTCATCGGTTATTACAAATTCTGAAAGAAGAGTTTAAGAAGGAGTGAAATTCAAATGCAGCATCCAAAGAAAATGTGGAGAAGTATAGTGCTGACCTTTCTTATTGGACTGGGAGGGGTAGCAATGTCTTTCGCTGTGCAAACATCGGTTGTCTATGGCGCGGAATTTAGCGAAACCATTGTTACCACTCCGGAAG
>SACF01000240.1 GCA_009928665.1 Alphaproteobacteria bacterium | reverse complement strand
TCCCCGTTCTTCGTGAACCGTAAGGAGGCCATAGGAATGTCAATTATCATCAACGGAAAAGATCTTACCATCGAAGAGACCATACGAGTCGCTCGAAATCAGGAGAAAGTAACCATTCACCCGGAAGCCATGAAGCGGGTGGAAAAAGCGAGAAACTTTGTAGATCAAAAGCTATCCGAGGGTGCGGTGATTTACGGACTTACCACCGGCTTTGGAAAGTTTTCGGACACCCTGATTTCCCCGGAGGATACGGAGGCCTTGCAGCGAAACCTGATATTTTCTCATGCTTGTGGAGTGGGAAATCCTCTGCCCCAAGAGGTGGTACGAGCCGCTATGCTACTTCGATGCAATGCGTTGGCTCGAGGAAATTCCGGAATTCGTCCAAAGACATTGCAAACACTTTTGGACATGTTAAATCAGGGGGTGCATCCCATCATTCCGGAAAAAGGCTCCTTGGGAGCTTCCGGAGATTTGGCGCCATTGTCCCATATGGTTCTCGTTCTTTTAGGACATGGAGAAGCCGAATACCAAGGGCAGATTTTACCCGGAGGCGAAGCCATGAAAAAAGCCGGCCTGCCCCCGGTGGTTTTGGCAGCGAAAGAAGGTTTGGCATTAATCAACGGTACCCAGATCATGACGGCCATCGGTGTGAATGTATTGTGGGATGCCATGATCCTTTCTAAAACGGCAGACATCACCATGGCACTTACCGGAGAAGCATTGAATACCATTACCAAAGCTTTTGACGAGAAGGTTCATCAGCTTCGAGGCCATCAAGGACAGATGGACTCTGCCGAGAATTTACGTCGATTGCTGGAAGGTTCAAAAAATGCACAGCCCCTTCATCCCCAGAAGGTACAAGATCCCTATTCCTTGCGATGTACTCCCCAGGTTCATGGTGCCACACGAGATGCCATCGAATATGTGTGGCAGGCCGTTTCCAAAGAAATCAATGCCGTGACGGATAACCCTTTGATTTTTCCGGAGGAAGAAGAAGTTATTTCTGGCGGAAACTTCCATGGACAGCCCATGGCGCTGGCTTTTGATTTCCTGAAAATTGCCATATCGGAATTAGGCGATATATCCGAAAGAAGAGGAGAAAGACTGATTAATCCCCAGCTTTCGGAAGGCTTGCCGCCGTTTCTTACCAAACATGGAGGTGTTTGCTCCGGTTTTATGATAGCCCAGTATTCCGCCGCTTCCATGGTATCCGAAAACAAAATCTATGCCCATCCGGCATCTGTGGATTCCATCCCCTCTTCCGGCAATCAGGAAGACCATGTAAGCATGGGAACCACGGCTGCCAGAACCTGCGCCATGATTTTAGATAATTCTCGAAAGGTATTAGCCATCGAACTTTTTGCAGCCAGTCAAGGGATTTGGCTCCGGGGGGAGAAGGGATTGTCACCGGCTACGGAAAAGGTGTATCAT
>SACF01000239.1 GCA_009928665.1 Alphaproteobacteria bacterium | reverse complement strand
GGGAAAACCCATGGAGGAAATTCTGGAAACATATCTTCGAAAGCCGTCCATGCTTTTGGGAGAGGAAGATGTATTGGGAAGGCTGGAACCGTGGATTCATGCCGATTTTGTAGTCTTTGATCAAAACCCGGAAAACAAGGAAGCAAAAGTCCGGTATACCTTTTTAGATGGACAGCTGGTATATGATGCCGTAGAAGATCGACCGGAAAAGTGGTACCGGGAATTTTTGGAACAATGGCAGCAGGAGGAGGAAGAATAGATGAAAGAAATACCTCCGCGGGCCGCCTGGGTGGAAATTCAACTGGAACACCTCACCCATAATATGAAAGAAATCCGAAAAAGAGTGGGGCCCATGCCCGAAATCATGGGCATTATCAAGGCAGATGCATATGGACATGGTGCCGTTGCGGTAGCGGACACCCTGAAGAGAAGCGGGGTATCTTCTTTTGGCGTAGCCACTTTGGAAGAAGCGGTTCAATTGCGAGATGCCGGAATCAAAGATCCCATATTGATTTTAGGTCTCACACCGGATGGCCATTGGCCTTGGGTAATAGAGAATGATTTGATGGCCGTGGTATGTAATTTGGAGAACGCAAAGGCGTTGTCTTCTTTGGCCACCCAGGCGGGAAAACAGGTTTCGGTTTTCATCGCGTTGGATACCGGTATGGGACGTATCGGATACCTGGTGGAACAGCCGGCACAAGAAAACGCCGCCCGGGAAGAAATCCGACAAATTCTAGCGCTGGAATCTCTCCAGGTGCAGGGACTGTTTTCCCACATGGCCACAGCGGATGCCTGCGATAAAACTTTCTCTCAAAAGCAAGAAAAAGTCTTTCTCCGTTTTCAAGAGGCTTTGGAAAGGGAGGGCATAATTCTTCCCAAAAAAACCTTGGCCAACAGTGCCTCGGTTATGGAATTGCCAACCATCCATTATGATGTGGTTCGTCCGGGAATTATTCTCTATGGATGTCTACCTTCGGAGGAAGTGGACACTTCCATTCTGGATCTGAAACCGGTGATGTCGGTGAAGGCCAATATCATTCATCTGAAACAAGTGGATGCCGGATTTTCCGTAGGATACGGAAGAACCTTTATCACAAAGGAACCCAGCTTGATTGCTACCTTGCCCTTGGGATATGCCGATGGCCTTTCCCGGGTGTATTCCAATCGAGGCAGAGTCATTTGCAACCAAGCCTACGCGCCCATTGTGGGTAATGTTTGTATGGACCAAACCATGATAGATGTGACCCATATTCCTAACGTAAAATTGGGAGATACGGTGACCTTGTTGGGACGAGAAGGAAACCTGGAAATCACGGCCCAAGAAATGGGCAAGCTATGCCACACCATAAACTATGAAGTGGTTTGTCGTTTTGGGCAACGACTTCCCAAGGTATATATAGGAAGGGAACGAGAAAATGCATGAGTACCCCATCACAC
>SACF01000238.1 GCA_009928665.1 Alphaproteobacteria bacterium | reverse complement strand
GAACATCGCCATCCCGGAAACATAAACCTGGCATTTAACTACATAGAAGGAGAGGGGATATTATTACTCCTGGATCGGGAAGGAATCAGTGTTTCTACGGGATCGGCTTGTAACTCAGCCGCTTTAACACCGAGTCATGTTCTGTCTGCTATCGGTCTTCCGGTGGAAAGGATTCACGGATCCATACGTTTCACTATGGGAGATTATACCACTCGTGAAGATGTGGATTATGTCATAAATGTTCTGGAAGATACCGTAAAAAAACTACGGGAGATCTCTTCTGTTAATGAAAAGAAAGGATGGTAGTATACCATGGGAATTTATAACGATACAGTAATGGAACATTTCATGAATCCACGCAATGTGGGAGATATGGAAAATCCAGATGGCATCGGAACCTACGGAAGTCCAGTATGTGGGGATATGATGCAAATTGCCATCAGGGTGAAGGATGATGTGATTACGGATGCAAAGTTTAAAACCTTCGGATGCGGTTCTGCCATTGCATCTTCCAGCATCGCCACAGAAATGATTATCGGTATGACCATCGATGATGCATTGGCTCTCACCAACAAGGAGATTGTAGATGGTTTAGGAGGACTTCCTGCCGTAAAGATACACTGCTCCGTATTGGCAGATCATGCCATAAAGAGCGCCATTTATGATTATGCACAGAAAAAGGGAAAAACATATAAAGGCTTGGAAGGATTTGACCCCAATGCAGAGGAGGACGAACACGATATAACGGAAGAAAGTGGTTGTGTGGGGGGATGTTCCGGCCCAGCCTGCGAGAAGAACAGCAATGAATCCAACGAACCCAAATAAAGTAATACTTGGATTAAGCGGCGGGGTAGACAGTACCGCCGCTGCTTTATTGTTGAAAGAAAAAGGACTTTCGGTAACTGGACTTTTTCTGGATGTAACTGGTTGTAATGAAGACGGGCGGCACAGTGCAGAAAAAACAGCGAAAGAATTGAATATTCCGTTTCTTTACTACGATCTCAGCGACAGATTTCAACAAGAAGTGGTTTCCAATTTTCAGAAGGAATATTTGGAAGGTCGTACTCCCAATCCTTGCGTCGTGTGCAATCCTCAAATTAAGTTTCGCACTCTCATAGAAGTTGCGAATCAACAGGAGGCACCATTTATAGCCACCGGGCATTATGCTCGAACCTACTACGATGAGAATTTAGAACAATGGTTTATTCGAAAGGCCCAAAGTGAAGATAGAGATCAAAGCTATATGCTTTACAGATTGCCAAAAGAAGTAATCTCACGGCTAATCATGCCGTTAGGTGAAATACATGGGAAAGATCGGGTTCGCCAGTTGGCAGAAAACGCCGGATTATCCAATGCAAATAAAAAAGATAGCCAGGAAATCTGCTTTCTGCCAGAAGGGGTGAACTACATTCAATATTTGGAAAATTTGGGAGTGTCCGCTCCG
>SACF01000237.1 GCA_009928665.1 Alphaproteobacteria bacterium | reverse complement strand
GGGCTATTTGGTATTTTGTTCATCATTATAATGCCACCCGCCCAATTAATAAGAACAGAACCTTCAAGCTATTGTCGTCCTGCTGATCAGGGCACTACCCCTTTTGTTTCGGTTTTTGTGATCTTCCTGATGTGAAATTTGGGCACAAAAAAAACCGCCCTGGGAAGGGCGGTTGGATTGGACAAGGACAAGTGACGGTTAGATGGTGCTTTGCACTAAAAGCCTTTCCGTCGCAGGGCTTCTGATGATGCTCTTATGACGGGACCAAGGGACCGGCTAAGTATACGATCATAGAATCTCAAGATAATCAAGCACTTTCCCGATTACTCTGACTGCCTAGTTGTCCCGGTGCTTTCCCTGCTACCTTCCATAGAAAACTGATCAACTGGCTAACCTGGTCAAGATGGTCGGGACTGCCCTGAATCCGTATCAGCATTTTTTCCGTCGCAATTCCCGTCCCTACCCTGTCCCTGGATAACCAGTTTTTCGCATAGTCGGGTAAGATTGCTGTAACCTCAATGGTTTTTATGATATGGAAGAAATGATCCATCCAAATGAGCATTCCGGGAACGCTGTGGTCCTGCTGTCGCGATTTTTAAGTATTCCACTGGCCATACACCATTGCTACCATACAAGTTCCTTTGTCCTTTCTTCGCCTACCCAGGAGTCCATGATGACAGTTGATAATATGACCCTTGAAGAAGTCAAGCAACGCCTTGCCGACCTAGTTAAGCAGCATGATCTCGCCGTGCAAGAGCTAGAGAAGCGTAAGGAGCAAGCCAAGTGTGAGTTGACTCAGCAGATAAAGGACCTCGTTGCCGCGCAGGGCTATTCCATGGAAGAAGTACTTCCGTTGCTCACCCCGAAAAAGCGGGGTTCCTCTACAACCAAGACCAATAAGGATGATCTACCGCGTCGGCTGAAAAAGAAGATGATCGCTCTGGGCCTAGATCCCAACAGCACAGCGGATCGAATCCGGTTCATTGATGAGTTGGCTTCCGTTGATGCTGAAAAGGGGAGAAGTAAAAAAAACCGTTAATCTGTTTTCGCTGTGCTGGTCATTCCCCCGTTGTTCCATCCGTACTTCATGGAGTAAACCGGGGGAGATTTCCCTCTGAGCGTAGCTAGCATCTTTCCTCAGGAAAAATGGGTGTTGCTATCCCTTGATGACATATACAGGATGACCCTACTTCCGGCACCTCAAACCCATTCCGCCGTTAACCCAACATGGACCGCCTTTATGATCCCCGACTCTTTCCTCTGCCTCATCCGGTACGGACGGATGCGGTCTTGGGCAGTGATTTAGACGCCCGGGTCTTTCAGGAACTGGGGCTCACGACGGAACTTAAGCCCTATCTCACCGATGACACCCTTTCCACCGAATGGCTCATCAATCACCTCCCCCTCCTCCATCTCTTTGCCCAGGCCCACATCGGCCTCCCCGGC
>SACF01000236.1 GCA_009928665.1 Alphaproteobacteria bacterium | reverse complement strand
GACCGGATTACATCATCATGAAGTGGCCAAATACCTCTCCGGCCTTCTTGAAGAGGGAACGGTCCATATCCAGAGGGGAAAAAGAGGCGTGTTCTACTTTGCCGGACCGAATACAGACCGGAAATAAAAATAACACTCTCACCTTTTTTTACGTATTTTTCATAAAAATCAGCAGATACGCTAAGACGAAGATGATAAATCATAGATCAAGACTCTGAAAACAAAAGAATGCGAGGTAATAGCTACCCCAAATCAAAAATAATATGCATTTCTTGGACATATAAACAGATTATGACCGTAAACCAAGGAGGAAAACTCACACTGGATGATTTGCGAGGCCGGGAGTTAGGAATTCCGAGAACACTGCCTGCCTTTGATCCGGATACGGATGTCCCCGCCTCTCCGAATTATACAAATCCCGACAGCTGGCTTGTAATGCCCGCACACTTCAGCAGGGAAAAACAGCCGGTCGATGTGTTCTGGGTGTATCCTACCATTCTCTCCGACAATGTGACCTATCTGATGGATATCAGCAATGCGGCATTACGGGAGAAAGCGCACTGGACACTCGTGGAACAGGCCAGCATATTCGACGGGCAGGCAAATATTTACGCACCGTTTTACCGGCAGAACAATGTAAAAATAAATCCTTTGATGCTGACCGAGGCAAAACCTATCTTTGATCTGGGACAGCAGGACCTCATCCGTGCATTTGACTATTTTCTGAAACATTTCAACAAAGGCGAACGCCCCATTATTCTCGCGGCCCACAGTCAGGGATCGGTCAGGGTCGTTGAACTCTCAAAAGCAGGAGAGCTCCTGACCGGCGATGCAGGATCCCTGAAGAGACTTGTAGCGGCGTATGTTATCGGGTATTCGATCACACCGTCGGATCTCGAACAAAATCCCCTGATGAAAATCTGTGAATCTGCAACGGAAACGGAATGTTTTATCACATATAATACGATATCCGATGCAGATGACAAGGAAAAGGAGGGGCCAACGATCATTCCCGGAACGTTTGTGGTAAATCCTCTGAGTTGGACAACCGATACCACGTTTGTACCTGCTTCGGAAAATATAGAAGCAGTGTTCTTTAAACATGAGCATCCAAAAAATCCGGACAGATACCCGAACTTTGCAGCAGCTCAAATCATACACAACGCGTTGGTAATAACGAATATTTCCAATCCGGAAGAATTACCGGCGACCAGTGTCACCTTCCCGGAAGGTGTCTACCACATGTACGACTATGCGGTCTTTTACGGGAACCTCAGAAAGAATGTGGGTGATCGGATCCGTTCGTATCTGGAGAAGGATAACGTCACAGGAAAATGAAATAACCCGTCTCCTTTTTTCTGACAGCTGATGGACAGCAGTATTTTTGAGTACGGTCGTTATCAGATGGGGGACTGGATGCCGAGTTTTGTGAAATGGTTATGACGACTGCCTGAAAATC
>SACF01000235.1 GCA_009928665.1 Alphaproteobacteria bacterium | reverse complement strand
ACATTCAATTTTCAGGAGGCATTATGAAAGAACAGGAGGGCGCAAAATGCCGATAAATTACAAAAAATATCCGCAGAACTGGAAAACGGAAATCCGCCCCGCGATCCTGAAACGAGCGCAAAATAAATGCGAGATGTGCGGGATCGAAAACGGTATGACTGGATACCGTGAAGCATCCGGTAATTTTGTTCCCGCCGAGGGATTACAGGCAGATACGGCATTGGAAGACGGAGAACGTATTTTCCGGGTCGTGCTGACCGTCGCACACCTGAACCATGACATCGGAGACAATCGCCCGGAAAATCTGCGGGCATTGTGTCAGCGGTGTCATCTGATCCATGACAAGGAGCATCACCGTGCAAGTCGCTGGAACAACAAACACAAAAACAATGGAGAGTTGGGATTATGAAAGAACAGGATTTAACATTTCACCGTTCCGATGAGAAAATACAGTTAACTCCGGAACAGATCGCCGCGTTTGAGAAACTTTGCAACGACATTTGCGGACATTGGGGAAGCATAAAAATGCTAAATGAAAACAATGCGCTCACAAAGGATATTGCTGATGGATTTCCGGGAATGATCGAAAACTGCGTGCTGAAAGGTTTTGGCGCATACGGATATGCCGGAATCTTGAAAGAAGCAGAGGAGCGAAGATGGGAACGAACCAGGGCCGTAAACGAAGAAAACAGAGAGTTGCGCCGTCAGCTCGGAGAAAAGGTATCTCCGGAAGATTGTCGCGAACGTCTGAAAATCATGACGCATAAAATCAATCAATGGTGGGAAAATGAAACAGGGTGTTATGCAACCTATGACAAAATAACATTCCACCAATACGGATGTTCCGTTGTATTGTGCGGGATGCTTTCTTCACGGAGCGAAGGCAAAACCAAGCTGGAAAACCTCGGGATAACGATCCACGATGAGAATATTATTGACTCCGAAACCAACCGCAGAATCCTTGATGGGATCATCCGGAAACGTTTTCCCAGTTACCGGCCGGATGGATATAAAATTGTTTGCTATCATGGAATACCGCTTTTGAGGGAAATAAAGATCACAATAACCAACTTTGATGAGGTGTGAGATGCATAAAGACAAAACAATGATTTTACAGTCCGATGGACAAAGTAAGAGGCAGATGGAGGAAATCATCTACCTGTCAGGACCGATGAGCGGAATACCAAAATTCAATTTCCCGGCATTCTACGAAGCTGAATTGTGGATCACGGAACACATGATGTGCAGTATCATCAACCCGGCAAGGAATGTGCAGGGATTGAGTTATGACGATTACATGAATATTGATCTGTATCTGATGAAACTCGCTACGACAATCGTTCAGCTCCCGGGATGGGAAAAGTCGAAAGGGGCGAAAAGAGAATATAAGTATGCAATACTCCGGGGGATGAAGATTATCGAATATCAGGACATGAAACGTTGCGCGGAAGCAGGAGTGCTGGAT
>SACF01000077.1 GCA_009928665.1 Alphaproteobacteria bacterium | reverse complement strand
GGGATGCTGTTCGGCATCGTCCAATCCCACGATCACCACCTCGCAATCGTCCAACGGCACGGTATCCGACACGATCGGGTGCGGGCAGAGGCTGTCGTAGGTGAAGGGCCGTGTATAAACGCTGTCGTATTCGAGGTCGGAGGTGAGTTTGAAGGCATAGGTTTCCCAATTCAGGGTTGTGTCGTTAAACACAGGTCCACCGACTATGATTCTATTATTATAGGTAATATCAGAGGCACGAATGATATCATCTTTATTGAGAAGCAATATTTTTTGCTTGATGAAAGTTCCATTCGAATCTGTCTTGATAACCGCGGTTGTGTCTGTACCCTCACCAAGCCATCCGGCGCACAATACCATCGTAGAGTCCTGAAACCAGTTGATCGTCGTAGCTTCACCAAGTGATGATGTGGTCTTTAAATCTTTATAAAGTACAGGGGCACCATTATTCGAAGTTTTAAACATACAGGGTGAATCCCCTCCGGGTGCAGTTGTCCTGGCCCGCCTCCCTGACGTATAGATATTGTTCTTCGTGTCAACAACCGATAACCTGCCATCGCTATACACGCCATTATTTGTTCCCCAGGGAACCTCAAACACGGAGGTTCCGTCAAATGCAACCTTGATCAGAATTATTTTTATAATACTTTTCCCCGGATAGGTTGGATCGGGGTAATAGGCTTCGCCAGTAACCACAACACATGAGTCGGAGGTCTTTGTTAGTGAATAAGAGATTTCAGACCAGAAGTTCGGATTAGTTGCATAAACCTGGCTCCAGATAACCTCGCCCAATGAGTCGATCCTGAAAAGCCAGATTTTTTCCTGATTACCCTCTTTCCATCCATTTATTAACATGATATATTCACTATTGATAATTGTCTCAATATCCATTCCGTAAGCATTGCATCCCGGCGCATTGTATATTTTACACCAGTATTTTTCACCGCAGGAATTTACCTTGACAACAACCGGATCAAGACAATTGCTTTGAAGCATATCGGTCATCCCATTCACAATGAATCCCCCTGCCATTGTTGGTCTTGAACCAAAAAAATTAACGTACTTTGAAGGAATACCGTAGGACCGACTCCATTGCAAATATCCGTTGACATCGGTTTTAATAACAAATCCATAGGGATGGTAATTATTGTCATATTGCTTACCTGACAAGAGATATCCATGGTCGTAATGCTCAAATAGACTATAAACCTCTGTGTTTAGTGTCCCTCCATAAATACGAATCCATTCCTGGGCTGAGGTCCCGGCAGTAATCAACAGTGAGATCATCAAGATGATGAATGCCCTGCAAAACATTATAGCTGAATTCGAAGATTGAGAAACAAAGTGAAACCTGTATAATATTTCAATTCCAGGGTTTCGTGAGCATTTTCATGCAAATAGATCCACAATGGTTATTATTCTCGTAACCGGCTGAAATTAAATTACGCTGCTTTCCTGATAAAGAAATTCCGGGTCCAGATCGGCTTCATTATCCCATACAATCGTATCGAAACTGACTTTCACCGAATTGAATAACCCGACATCTTTTAGTTCGGAAAAGATTCCGGTGTTAAGATAAGGTTTCATATCAAACAACCGCTTTTCTCCACTTTCAAATGTCAAATGAAGCAAGTAATCGGCATCCGGTTTTACATCGACAATTGACAAATACATAAGTTTTTATTTTAATGGTTCGATTAAAAACGGTTTTTCTCCATTTTGACATAAGTTCCAATTCGCAATGAGCTCATCACGGTGGATTTCGATCCAGGCTGTTACCAATCGGAGTTGTTTCCCGGGAAGTTCGCCATCAATGAGTTCACATGAGTCAATATTCAGAAGGCACCTGAATTCCTGGAAATATACATGAATGTGGGGCGGATTGTGCTCCTTTGGAGCATAATACATCCTAATGATAATTCCAAAGAACATTGCAATGGTCGGCATGGCCCTGATTTTTACAACAAATATAAGGAAACGGTGAGAATTTACGATTACTCGATTTCCAATTCAAAACAATTCGTAAATCGTAAATCTTGTTCAATCGTAAATTGGTTGTTGACTATTATTCAACAACCAATTTCCCTTCCGCCATGCTTTCGTTCATAAACACCACCCGCGCGAAATACATCCCAGCCGGCCAAGCTGAGGTGTTGATATGCACGGTGGTTTGTTGTTTGGGTATCTCCATAGTGAACATCAGCTTTCCGGTAATACTGAGAATGTCCAACCGGGTTTTGTCCCACCGGAACCAGGTGGTTGTGGATGACAGGATGCTTCCCGGGTTTTGCCTTACGAGGTATTGGGGCATAACGATGGTGACCTGCTCTGCGGCCGGGTTCGGGTAAATGTGCAGCCGGGTCTTTTCGGGATGCTGTTCGGCATCGTCCAATCCCACGATCACCACCTCGCAATCATCCAACGGCACGGTATCCGACACAATCGGGTGCGGACAGAGGCTGTCGTAGGTGAAGGGCCGTGTATAAACGCTGTCGTATTCAAGGTCGGAGGTGAGTTTGAAGGCACATCCATTTATGATACCAGCATTAATAAAGAATCCACCAAGAATTAGTCTGTTATTAAAAGTAATATCTGATCCCCAGATCGCATATTCTGAAACAGTGGTCAAATTTTTCTGCGAGATAAAATTTCCAAGCGAATCGGTTTTAATAACCGCCGTTGTATCGGGCCCGGTTGAATTATGCCATTGGGAGACAGATGCTAAAGTTGAATCAGCAAACCATTTCAGGGTTGTTGTAATACCAGCAACAGACATACTTTTGAGATCTTTGTAAAAGACAGGCTCGCCATTCTTTGATGTTTTAAACAGGCACGGCGAATCACCACCCGGAGCCGTTGTTCTGGCACGCCGGCCGGCTGTATAAATATTGTTTTTCGAATCGACCACCGATTGCCTGCCATCGCTGTAGACTCCGTTATTCGTTCCCCAGGGAATCTCAAATACCGAGGTTCCGTCCAATGCGACTTTGATCAAGATGATTTTAATGATGCTTTTACCTGGATAAGTTGGATCGGGGTAATAGGCTTCACCGGTGATAATGACACATGAGTCGGAGGTCTTTGCTATGGAATAAGAGATTTCAGACCAAAAGTCCGGATTCGTTGCATAAGTCTGTACCCAAATTACTTCTCCTTCCGGTGTCAGATTAACAAGCCATATTCTTTGTTCTTCACCCGTCTTCCACCTGTCAATTAATGCAATGTAACCGCTATCTTGAGTTGTAACAATATCTTTCATCCATGAATTACAGTCCTGGGAATTATAAATCTTACACCACTCTTTTCCCCCACAGTTGTTTACTTTTACCAGCAAGGGATCTGTACACCCTGATTCCAGTTGGTTTGTAGAACCAGACAAAATCAAGCCTCCACTGATAGCCTCCCTGACTGAAGTGTATTGATTCATTTGTGATGGTTTTCCATACGAAATTGACCATCGCTCATATCCATTAATATCAGTTTTCATGAGGTAACCATAATAGGTCCACCCTCTGTATTTCTCCCCTGAAAACAAGTAACCTTTATCATAATGCTCTATTACTGTTGTCAATGCGATATTTGCATTAGTATCTGAGTATATGCGAACCCATTGTTGAGAATAAGAAATATCAAATAGTAATAGAAAGACTATTCCGGTCAAGAATATCTTGTAATTCATACCATGAAAAATTAGCGGATGATAATGACCTTGGAAGATTTTTGAACAGACCCGTTTATCGTATATCGAATCAAATAAGATCCAGAGATAAGGTCGCCAACAGGAATGATTACCTCGTTTTGTCGACCTTGCAGTAAAACTGATTTTACACGATCGCCTTTGATATCAAAAAGTTCTACTATTGCTTGATCTGAGGGTTTGTCTTTCAGGTACTCAATGATTAAAAAGTCTCTGGCAGGATTAGGAAAAACCCTGAAATCAGATAAAGTAGAACCTGAACTTTTCCAGTGGTACTTTTCTTTTCGTGACGACATTAAATTATTAGTAAAGACTACTGGTTCCGAGTAATCCAACAGATCGCAGGAAATCCGGATATTCCTCGCCCAGGCGCTGGGGAAGAAGAAATTATCGTTTGCAATTTGCTGCAAGGCAGCTGTTTGAGCGCTATCCGGGCGAAGGCATGCAGGATCGTGAACAACTGTTTTCATTAAGAATCATTTAAAGACAATCGAATTTACGAATAAAATAAAAAACGAGGTAGCGTGATAGCGAAACAAAAAATTCGTAAATCGTCAATCATGTCAATCGAAAATTGGTTGTTGACTTTTATTCAACAACCAATTTCCCTTCCGCCACACT
This sequence comes from Alphaproteobacteria bacterium, assembly GCA_009928665.1. GTDB lineage: Bacteria > Bacteroidota > Bacteroidia > Bacteroidales > FEN-979 > CAIVAT01. The sequence continues at coordinate 3,436 of SACF01000077.1, read as the reverse complement.
TTCATTCATGAACACCACCCGGGCGAAGTACATCCCCGCCGGCCAGGCCGAGGTGTTGACCTGAACGGTGGCTTGTTGTTTGGGAATTTCCATAGTGAACATCAGCTTGCCGGTAATACTGAGAATGTCCAACCGGGTTTTGTCCCACTGGAACCAGGTGGTTGTGGATGACAGGATGCTTCCCGGGTTGTGCCTTACGAGGTATTGGGGCAAAACAATGTTGACCTGACCTCCGGCCGGGTTCGGGTAGATGTGCAGCCGGGTCTTTTCGGGATGCTGCTCCGCATCATCCAGCCCCACGATCACCACCTCGCAATCATCCAGTGGCACGGTATCCGACACGATCGGATGCGGGCAGAGGCTGTCGTAGGTGAAGGGCCGGGTATAAACGCTGTCGTATTCGAGGTCGGAATTTAGTTTGAATGCACAACCATTAATTACTCCTGAATTCTTAAAATATCCTCCGAGTATTAGACTGTTATTATACGTTATATCTGATCCCCATATCGCATATTCGGAAAGGGTGGTCAACGTTTTTTGTGTGATGAAATTTCCAAGTGAATCGGTTTTGATAACCGCTGTTGTATCAGGACCAGAAGAGTTATGCCATTGAGAAACAGATGCTAATGTTGAATCGGCAAACCATTTCAATGTAGATGTCATACCAGCAACTGAAGCACTTTTTAGGTCTGTGTAAAAGACAGGCTCGCCATTCATTGATGTTTTAAACAGGCACGGCGAATCACCACCCGGAGCCGTTGTTCTGGCACGCCGGCCGGCAGTATAGATATTATTTTTCGAATCGACCACCGATTGCCTGCCATCGCTGTACACCCCGTTATTAGTTCCCCAGGGAACCTCGAAAATTGAGGTGCCGTCCAATGCGACTCTGATCAAGATGATTTTAATGATGCTTTTACCTGGATAAGTTGGATCGGGGTAATAGGCTTCACCGGTGATAATGACACATGAGTCGGAAGTCTTTGATAAAGAATATGAAATCTCTGACGAAAATGCCGGGTTGGTTGCATAAACCTGACTCCAGACAACCTCACCCAATGAGTCTAAACGGAAAAGCCAGATTTGTTCCTGATCTCCTGATTTCCAACCATTCAATAAAGCAATATAATCACCATTTTGAATTGCTTCGATATCCATCCCAACTGCATTACAACCTGGTGCATCGTATATTTTACACCATTCTTTTTCACCACATACATTTACTTTGATCACAATAGGATCTTTACAGCTATTTTGAATCATATCGGTCATACCAATTGCGATCAGACCTCCATCAGTTGTAAGTCTGGAGCCAAAAAAATTTATATACTTTAAAGGGATTCCAAATGACCGACTCCATCTCAGATATCCGTTGATATCGGTTTTCATAAGATGCCCCAAGGGATGATATGTATTGTCATATTGCATTCCCGACATGATAATTCCACGATCGTAGTGCTCATATATATTATTAATAATTGTATTCAGGGATCCTCCATAAATCCTTTTCCATTCCTGGCACAAGAGTTTCAAACTGCCAATTAGAATACATACAACTATTAAAAATAATTTTCTCATATGATTCAATAGATACAATTAGGGTGAAACCACAACTTTTACGGTACTCATTTGAGTATTATCGAAAAATACTTTGAAGACATAGGTTCCAGAAGGCATATCCCGCAAAGGAACAACTTGTTGACCTGCCTTTAATGAAAGCACAATTGAACCTACTTGTCTGCCTTGCATGTCAATAATAGTAAGTATGGCAGAATGCTCACTGGAGATGTTTCGTGTACAAAGGATCACAAAATCTTTCGCCGGGTTAGGGAATACAAAAAATTCAGGTGTTTGTCTTACGGTTTTTGAGAAGTGAGAATACTTTCTTCCAGAAGATTTGTAGTTGGATTCAAAAAGTATCGGCTCTTGATAATCCAGTAAATTGCAGGATATTAAAACATTTCGTGCCCAGGCACCGGGGAAGCAAGTTTCTTCATTTGCAATCTCTTCCAAAATAATACACGTACTGCTGTCAGGGATCAGGAATCCCATTGTATCGGCAAATAATCGAGGTAATAAATTGACCAATGAAACAATATGTTGATGAGAAAATTCTTGTTGGTCATTCAGTTCAAATTCTGATGGTATATTTTGAAGAATGGCAGTCGCTTGAGAAAATTTCGAATGATCCAGATAATATTGAACAAGCCAGTAGCGCGACGACAACCGGTTATCAGATTGATAGAGCGCAATAAGACTGTCGGAAGCCCATGAGTTTACAGTGTCAGTCAGGTACTGAAAGGCAAGTGCATTAAAATGTAGGTCTCTTCGCTGTAACCATCCTGCAAGCTCATCCTCCAGCCGTTCTTTGGCTCCAACAATGTCAATCCCCTGCAAAATCTCCACCCACATTGAATCGGGCATGGGAACCATCCGGTTATCAAGGGTTGTCAGCAATTCTTCGCTTTTGGCAGACTGCGGGTTGGCTACCATGATGTCGCGGATCATGGCATTGGGCAAAACATCCTCCTTTTTGATGGAGGCTTTTACAACGGTATCGGAAAGATAAGGAGAGGCGGTCATCAAATTCTGATACAATTCATATGATTGAGCTGAAAAGCTGTAGTCAACTATTGTTTTCAGCGAATCCGTGGACCCTGCATCAATCAACATCTTCAATAATGTTGAAAGACTGTCTGCTTTATAATCGGATTCATTAATACTTTCCTTAATACTTTCTACCGGTCCTTCAGGATAAAAACCATTTGGGCAACTATCTGTTGAGTCAAAAGGAAAATCCGGGAAAGCAACATATGCAACCTTTGATGAATCTGAAACTTTATCTGGTTTTAACCTAATATTTAGAATGGTAGAAGTGGTATGATGAGTATATAATATTGAACTTACACTATTTTCGATGTTTATATCATAATTTACAACGGTTGTGTCAGTACCATGGTTAAAAGTGAAAATATTCCCTGCAGGTTCCTGAGTTCCGTTCGAAATATTAGCCGCATTTCGCTGGTTGTAAGCAATACCAGGCTGGTAAGGCGGGTTTTCAAGTCCTTCGTTGATTAGAAAGTCGTTGTTACAGCCCGCATTGACAAATTGATTGCAAATCAACCTGAGTCCGGTCGGAGACTGAGGATCGTCGTTCCTGTTTATGTTAAATCCCTGGATACCGACCTTGAGGTCTTGAAAATAGTTTTTATAGATGTAGTTGTTTTCCGGCCCCGAATTGTTGACAATGATCCCGAACTGCTCCCCGCCGACATTTTTGTTCCCGGAAACACTGTTCAGCGACACCTTGTATCCCGAGCAGTTTTCAAGATAAATGCCATACTGATTATCCTGGTCGAAATTCTCAAGCAGGGTAAAAGTATTTTGCTTTAATTCCACCGGGCTGACCTCCTGGAAGCCGCTCAGATAGATTCCT
>SACF01000234.1 GCA_009928665.1 Alphaproteobacteria bacterium | reverse complement strand
GCAGGCACATTCATACGTACCGCGGCCATCACCATTCCCGGCACAATTTTATCGCAACTTGGAACTAAAACCACACCATCCAGACAATGGGCCATTACCATGGTTTCCACACTGTCGGCAATGAGCTCTCTACTGGCCAGGCTGTATTTCATTCCGGCATGTCCCATGGCAATTCCGTCGCAAACACCAATAGCTGGCATCAATATAGGTGTTCCTCCCGCCATTCGGATTCCGGCCTTCACCGCATCGGCAATTTTATCCAAATGTACATGGCCCGGTACGATTTCGCTATGGGCGGATATCACTCCTACCAAAGGTCTTTCCAGTTCTTCCTTGGTGTAACCCATGGCATAAAACAAACTCCTCATGGGTGCTCTTTCCAGACCTTTTGTCACCTGATCACTACGTTTCATTTCCGCCCCCTACTTTTTTAACCAACTCATCATACCACGAAGTTCCTTACCTATCTTACAAGATAAATGTTCGGCTTCCTTCGCTCTTGTAGCCAAGAATCTAGCCTGACCACCGGAGTTAAATTCCTGAATAAACTCAGAGGCAAAAGTCCCGTCTTGGATTTCTGCAAGTACCTTCTTCATTTCCGCCCTGGTTTCTTCCGTTATAATTCGAGTCCCGGTTCGATAGTCCCCATACTCTGCTGTATTGGATACCGAATATCTCATCATGTCAAATCCACCGCTATTGATCAAATCGATAATCAGTTTTAGCTCATGAACGCATTCAAAATAGGCCATTTCCGGAGCATATCCTGCTTCCACTAATGTGTCAAATCCCGCCTTCATCAGCTCGGTAACACCCCCACACAAAACCGTTTGTTCTCCAAACAAATCCGTTTCGGTTTCTTCTTTAAAAGTGGTTTCCAAGATGCCGGCACGACCTGCACCAATTCCAGACGCATACGCCAAAGCATAATCCTTCGCTTTGCCAGACTGGTCCTGATAAACTGCAATCAAACTGGGAACTCCTTTGCCTTCCAAATATTGAGAGCGCACCGTGTGGCCGGGGCCCTTTGGCGCCACCATAATTACATCTAAATATTCCGCCGGTTGAATCTGGTGATAATGAATATTGAAGCCATGCGCAAACATCAGTATGTCGCCTTCCTTCATGTGCTCCGCAATCTTCTTGCGATAGACCTTGGCCGCCACTTCATCCGGAAGAAGCATCATGACCACATCTGCCGCTTCTGCTGCTTCCTCAACCTCCATAACCTGAAGCCCTGCCTCCTGTGCCGCTTTGAAAGAGGCGGATTCTTTTCTTAACCCTACCACCACCTGCACTCCGCTTTCCTTCAAGTTCAGTGCATGAGCATGGCCTTGGCTTCCATAACCCATAACGGCTACTGTTTTTCCATCCAACAGACCTAAATTGCAATCCGCATCGTAATACCTTTTGATCATTTGGTTTTCTCCTTTTCTTCTCTAGACTGATCTTTCAATTCCCGTCACACC
>SACF01000076.1 GCA_009928665.1 Alphaproteobacteria bacterium | reverse complement strand
AGGTTGCACGGACCATTGCCCGTCAGGTAGAGGCCGGATTCCTGAAACCTGATGAGATCAATGCTTCCACGTTGAGCACCTTCCTTTCTACGGCCTCCATCCCGGATCCCGAGTTGTTGATCAGGACCAGCGGAGAGTACCGGATCAGTAATTTTTTATTGTGGCAGGTTGCCTACGCGGAGTTCTATTTTACAGACATACTCTGGCCGGATTTCGGCAAGGAGGATTTCTACAAGTCCATTGTTGAATTTCAGCACCGTGAACGCAGGTTTGGACTGACCAGTGAACAGATTAATGAACTAGAAGGAAAAATTCGCAAATAGAAACTGATGAGATCCCGATCGCTGCCCCTTTTAATTGTGTTCCTGTTTTCTTCATTTCACCTGTTGGCCCAGGTTAGCCTGGGAACGATAAATGTGACAGACTACAATGCCCCCAAAGATTATTATCTTGGTGGTATGACGGTCAGCGGGGTGAAGTACCTGGACGGAAATGTATTGTTAATGCTGTCGGGCCTCACGGTCGGGGATAAGATCAAGGTTCCGGGTGACAAGATTTCTCAGGCGATCCGGAAACTATGGGAGCAGGGATTATTTGAAGATATCCGGGTTTCGGTAACCAAGGTCGTGGAGGATCAGATTTTTATTGACTTTTATCTGAAAGAGCGGCCCCGGTTGTCAAAGTTTCAGTTTAACGGGATTAAAAAATCGGATGCAGATGATATCCGGCAAAAGATACGCCTGGTCAAGGGGGATTATGTTACCGATAACATGATCATGAAGACCCGGAACATTATCACTAAATTTTACAACGATAAAGGATACCTGAATGCAGAAGTCGACATTGTACAAAAACGCGACAGTGTGACAGCCAATGAGGTAACCCTTTTCATCAACATTGACCGCAATGAAAAGGTGAAAGTTTACAATATCCAGATTCATGGGAACAAAAATCTCAGTGAGGATATGATCAAGGCAGCATTTAAAAAGACCAAGGAGAAGAGTGTTTTCAACCCGATGGATGATCTGGACCAGGTGGTCTATGAAACGGCCAAGGAAGCGGTGACCATTGATTTCGTTGAGATCGGGAATGTTTTAGGGGATCATGTTTCCGATCATGTCCGGATCCGGATTTTTAAATCTTCCAAGTTCATCGAAGAGGATTACCAGGAGGACAAGCAGTTGCTTATCAGGAAGTACAACTCGCTGGGGTACCGTGATGCCAGGATTCTCAGGGATTCCATATCGAAGAATCCGGATAACACGATCAATATCGATATGTGGGTTGAGGAGGGGCCGAAGTATTACATCCGAAAGATATCCTGGGTGGGTAACACCAAGTATTCTTCGGCATTTCTCGATCGGGTCCTCAGGATCGGCAAAGGGGATGTATATGATCAGGATGCTCTGGAACAGGCTCTTACCTATAATCCCAACGGCACCGACATACGGTCACTTTATATGGACGATGGATATCTCTTTTTCGATGTAATTCCCGTGGAAACCCGGGTTGAAAATGATTCAATCGACCTGGAGATCCGAATGCACGAAGGCAAGCAGGCGACCGTAAACAAGGTGACCATAAAGGGCAACACTAGGACCAATGATCACGTGGCGCTGCGTGAGGTTCAGACCCGGCCCGGTCAGCTATTCAGCCGTGACCGGCTCATCCGGTCGCAACGACAACTGGCCCAGCTTAAATATTTTGATGCCGAGAAACTGACTCCCAATGTAAATCCAAATCCGGAGGATGGTACGGTCGACATCGGTTATGATGTGACCGAGACCTCGGCAGATCAGGTAGAATTGTCGGGAGGCTGGGGTTATGGCCGGATCATCGGGACCATTGGTTTATCGTTCAATAATTTTTCGTTGCGGAATGTGACCAATTTTAAGGCATGGAAGCCCATACCCGCGGGAGATGGACAGAAGCTGAGCCTGCGGTTTCAGACATACGGCAAGGGTTATTTCAGTTACAGTTTTTCCTTCACAGAGCCCTGGGTTGGCGGGCGCAAGCCGCTGGCGTTGAGTCTGAGCTACTATCATTCGAAGTACACCAATGGTCTTGCTGCTAACGATCCGTCGTATGCTTTTTTCAAAATCGACGGTGTGTCGGTAGGTCTTGGAACACAGCTTCGGTGGCCTGATGATTATTTTTCCCTTTATCAAAGTCTGAATTACAACCGGTATAATACGTACAATTACACCTCGATTTTTTCTTTCGGTGGGGGAAACGGGGTTTATAACGCCTTCAGTTACAGTATCGCTTTATCGCGAAACTCTATCGATGCCCCGATTTACGCGCGGAATGGTTCCGAATTCTCACTTTCCCTTGAACTGACGCCGCCTTATTCGCTGTTCAGAGGCAATGTGAATTATGACTCGATGGATGTGACGGAACGTTATAAATGGGTGGAATACTTCAAAATAAAATTCAAAGGAGCCTGGTATATCAATCTGGTGGAAAAACTGGTGCTTTCTCCCCGAATCCAGTTTGGATTCCTCGGAACCTACAACAAAGAACTGGGTGTGACTCCTTTTGAAAGGTTTTATCTTGGCGGCGACGGACTGTCAGGATACAACAACATGGATGGGCGCGAATTGATCGGAATGCGGGGATACGCGAACAACTCGCTGACGCCCGGGTATCCCACTTCAATTGGTGGTACCGTTTACACGAAATATACGCTGGAACTTCGTTACCCGATTTCACTGAATCCGAATGCCACCATTTACGGACTTGCCTTTGTTGAGGCCGGAAATGACTGGCTGAAATGGAATAATTTCAATCCGTTTAACGTGTATCGCTCGGTCGGGTTGGGAGTCAGGGTTTTCCTGCCGATGTTCGGGTTGTTGGGACTTGACTGGGGTTATGGATTGGATGCTGTGCCGGGGGTATCCGGCGCCAGCGGAGGCCAGTTCCATTTCAGTATCAATTCATCGATTGACTGATGATTTGAAGTGAGGACCTTGAAATAATGGATGCCGGATGATATTGATTTACAGGATACCGCCTCTGTTTACCATGTACTTTGAAAGGATAAAAGTGTTAAACTTCTTGATAACGGATAACAAACAATTGGATAACCTATGAAAAAGTTAGTTTTTATCATGGTGGGATTGGTACTCTTTTCCATCAGCGTTACGGCGCAGAAATTTGCTTATGTTGATACCCAGTATATTCTTGACAACATTCCTGAATTTGCTGAAGCCCAGGCCCAGCTTGATGAATTGTCGAATGTTTGGCAGAAGGAGATTGAGATAAAATTTGCCGAAGTCGACAAAATGTACAAGGATTACCAAACCCAGTCCGTTCTGTTGCCCGATGATATGAAAAAGAAGAAGGAACAGGAGATCGTTGATAAGGAGCGGGAAGCCAAGAACCTTCAACGTCAGCGGTACGGGAAGGATGGCGATCTTTTTAAAAAGCGCCAGGAACTGGTAAAGCCAATCCAGGAAAAAATCTACAACGCGATCCAGGAACTTGCCAACAACAACAATTACGCAGTGATTTTCGATAAGGGAGGAAGCCTGACTATGATGTATGCCAACCCGAAGTACGATATCAGCGACGATGTTCTGGATAATCTGGGGGCCAGTCTGAGCGGACGGAAAGGTAAGAATAAAGGGAGTACGGGCACACCGGCCACCAGTACTTCCTCCGGTTCAAAAACAGGTACGGATGATTCGAGAGAGCAGAGAAAATGAAAAAAATTCTTATTTTTGCATCATATTTGTGAGTATAAACCATTTAATTATTGAAAATGAAAAAGTTAACAAAGTTTTTTGCCGTTGTAATCCTGATCATAGGTTGTTCATTTACCACAAAGGCCCAGAATCCTGTTAAAGTTGGTTACATTGATTTCAATACCTTACTGGCAGCCATGCCGGGTATTGATTCCGTGAAGATCAAGATTCAGGCTTATCAAAAGACATTAACAGATCAGATGGATGCCATGAAAGCTGAATTTGAGAATAAATACCTCGATTATCAGTCACAATCGTCCAGTATGTCGGATCTGATCAAGCAGACCAAGGAAAAGGAGTTAACCGATCTGCAGGGAAGGATTGATGCATTTCAGCAGAAAGCCAACCAGGATCTCCAGACCAAGCAGCAGGAGTTGGTTGCCCCATTCATCGAACGTGCCAAAGTAGCCATCAAAGAGGTAGCGAAAGAGCAGAAATTTACCTATATCCTCAATGCCATTGAAGATGTGGTGATTTACAAGGAGGAAGCGGATGATGTGATGCCGATGGTGAAGAAAAAACTGGGTATTCAGTAATAGGATGGATGGAAACGATTTAGCCGGCGCATAGTTCAGCGCCGGCTTTTTTATGCAATCTCGAAACAGCATTCATTTGAATTGATCATAGAATGCAGGCGCCCATTGTATTCTTCAGGATGGCGATGGCGCACAGGGAATAATTCGTGAAGATTTCAGAACCAAATTCTCGACCCATGAAAAAGCAGGTAAACCGACGTGATTTCATCAAAGCCCTTGCCGCGGCGGGCGCGGGTTTGGCGCTCAGCAAGGATCTCATGGCCAACATTGGTCATGATCAAAAAAGTATACCCTGGCAAAGGATTCCGACGGCCGGACCTATGAAGAGTGTCCGAATCGGGTATGTCGGCGTCGGGGGCATGGGCACGGCGCACCTTGAAAATCTTCTTAAGATTGAGGGCGCTGAGATTGTGGCGGTTTGCGACATCATTGAAGGCCGTGTAAAACGCGCCCAGGACATGGTTACCGCGGCCGGATTCAGGACACCGGAAGGATATTCAAAGAATGAATTTGACTGGCAACGGTTGTGCAGGAGAGACGATATCGACCTGGTTTACACGGCAACACCCTGGCAATGGCATGTCCCGATCTGTCTGGAAGCAATGAACGATGGCAAACATGTGGCCACAGAAGTGCCTGCAGCACTTACGCTGGATGAATGCTGGGAACTTGTAGAAACTTCTGAAAAAACTGGGAAGTACTGCATCATGATGGAGAACTGCAACTACGATAAAGTTGAGATGCTGATCCTGAACATGGTTAAAAAAGGTTTGTTTGGCGAGATGATGCATGCCGAATGCGGATATCTTCATGATCTGAGGGCTGTGAAGCACGATATGGAAGGGGAGGGGGTTTGGCGCCGTGATTTTTCGATGCAGCGAAACGGCGATCTTTATCCGACACATGGTTTGGGTCCGGTAATGCAATGTTTCGATATAAACCGGGGCAACTACTTTGATTACCTGGTATCTTTCGCAACCAAATCGCGGGGTCTGCATGAATATGCCGTTAATAAATTCGGCCCTGATAGTCCACAGGCACACGAGAAATACACGTTGGGAGATGTGGTTACTACCGTAATCCGGACGATGAACGGCGAAACAATAGTGATAACTCATGATACCAGCCTGCCCCGTCCGTACAGCCGGAACATCATGATTCAGGGTACACGGGGCTCGGTGAGAAAATATCCCGAACCCAAAATCTATATTGAAGGGATCAGCAAGACCGATGACAAGTGGGAACCGCTCAACGATTACCTGAAGAAGTATCAGCATCCGATCTGGACCGAACTGGAGAGCGCCAGCAAGGGCGCCGGTCATGGCGGTATGGATTTCATTGAGGATTACCGTTTGGTCAATGCCCTTTTAAAAGGAGTCGAACCCGATATGGATGTTTATGATGCCGTGGTGATGAGCGCGATTACTGCCCTGAGCGAGCGTTCTATTGCACGGGAAGGGAAACCGCTTCCTTTTCCTGATTTTACCCGTGGAATGTGGAAGAAACCGAGAGTTCTGCCTGTTATGCAAATGGTATGATGTTGTTTTATAAACCTTCGGTAATGAATTTCTTTGTATTGTCGGTGTCGGGAAGAATGTCAGGAGAAGCGACACTGACTGTTCCCTTCCGGATTGCAAGCATCTTTTTACTTGTATTGCTTTTAACCGAATTTCCTGCCACCGCGCAGCGTACTGTTGCAAGTCACGCCGACCGGTATCTGACCGCTTCGTACATAAAAGAACAGATTGAATTTCTTTCATCTGATTCGCTTGCCGGAAGAGCAACTCCCGGCAAGGGACTCGATACTGCGGCAGCGTATATTGCCCGACAATTCGCATCTTTCGGACTCAGGCCATTGAACGGTAGCTATTTTCAACCCCTCGATTACTGTTACGTGGACCTGGGGAAAAACCTCTTCATCTCCCTGCTGGCCCAACCGGAAACCATCAATTTCAGATTAAAAGAGGATTTTGTTCCCTATGAGATTTCGGGAAACAAACCTGTTGAGGGTGAAGTCGTTTTTGCCGGTTATGGAATTACCGCACCCGAATTCGGATATGACGATTATCAGAATATTGATGTAAACGGGAAAATTGTTGTTGTGCTCCGGCAGGAACCCGGTCAAACGGATTCTGTACAAAAGGCATTTGGCGGTTCTCAGGTTCTTACCCGGTACTCCGGGTTACGTGAGAAACAGCGAAATGCCGGGAAACATGGGGCCATAGGGATGCTGGTGGTTTCGGGGCCAGTGAATTTTTCATCCCTCAAACCTTCAGGTTACCCGTGGCCATCACTGTCAGGAGGAGATCCAATGAAAGAAGGACCGTTGGTGTATTGCAGCAACCAGTCGTTGCGGATACCGGTGGTTCATGCCGGTGAATCGATAATCCGGGTTCTGTTCGGGTCGATCGATTCATTAAAACGGTTGCAACTACGCATTGAGGCGCAGATGAAATCCCAGTCATACCTGATGCGGGGGAAGATCCTTGCCATGAACATGGATCTGCAGTTTACCCCCCTGAAAGCCTTTAATGTAGCCGGTTTTCTTGAAGGGTCGGACGAGCGGCACCGGAATGAGACGGTGATCGTGGGCGCCCATTACGATCATGCCGGAACCATCGCCTCGTCGGAGACCCCGGATCCCGATACCATTTTTAACGGCGCGGATGATAATGCTTCGGGATCTGCCGGGATGCTGGCTATTGCGCGGACTATGGCATCCATGGATTCAAGACCTAAGCGCAGTGTCCTGTTTATTGCATTTGCAGGGGAGGAACTGGGATTACTGGGATCCAGGAGCTATGTAAGGAATCCTTTAGTTCCGCTTCAAAAGACCATGGCTATGATAAATCTTGATATGATTGGCAGGAATCATCCCGATTCCTTACAGGTCATCGGTGCCCGTCAGAATCCCGGTCTGGTCAGAATAATCAGGAAGGAGAACAAGTATACCAACATGTTGCTTTATGAAACCAAGAACTTAAACATGCCCGGGGGAAGTGACCATTATCCTTTTTACCAGAACCAGATTTCTTCGGTCTTCTTTTTTACCGGTCTTCATGAGGATTATCACCGGGTTTCGGACCAGGCTGACCGCATTGATTTCCAAAAAGCTTCAAGGGTGGCAAAGCTTGCCTTTCTTACGGCATGGAAGATTGCTAATTCCAGAGGAAAACTAAAAATGTCAGGTGTTGATCCGGACAAAGATTAAGATGTTTGCCGATCGTTAGTTATTCAGATGATCCATCCTGAAAAAATTTCAGAAAATGGAATTGCCAGGGATCAAGCGCCACGAACAGACCCTCGCTGACCAGTACATCGCCATTTCTGGTGAAAGTCATACCGGTGAAGGCGTCTTTCAACAACCAGTCGCTTCCCGGCAGGCCGGCGTTCATCATATCTACAATTCCTTGTGAGGGGGTCTCCGAGTAGTTTACCACGATCAGAAAAAAATCGCCATCATAGCACCATTGCCACGAAAGCAGGTTTATACAGCTGTTATTAGC
>SACF01000233.1 GCA_009928665.1 Alphaproteobacteria bacterium | reverse complement strand
TGAAGACATCATGCAGCAAGACTTTGTTTCCGTCAATGTGCACGATGACCAGGAAGTGGTTTCGGAAGTCTTTAAGCGATATGGATTTTTGGCCATACCTGTGGTGGATAATGAAAGCCGGTTGGTAGGGATTGTTACCGTAGACGACATTTTCGAAGTCATCGAAGAAGAGGCTACAGAAGACTTTGAACGTATGGCAGGGGTTTTGGATAGTTCCCATTTGGAATATTTAGACGCCAGTGTGTTTTCTCATGTAAAGAGCCGATTCCCCTGGCTGTTATTTCTGATGATTTCTTTGATGGTGACAGGACTCATTATCAGTAGGTTTGAAGGGATGCTATCCCAAGTTATTATTCTTGTGGCATATTTGCCCCTTCTGATGGGGACCGGGGGAAACAGTGGGTCTCAAGCGGCTACTGTAATTATTCGGGGACTTGCCACCGGAGAAATCGAACTAAAGGACGGAATGAAGGTACTGTGGAAAGAGTTGAGAATTAGCTTGGCAGTGGGAGTTTTGCTCAGTGCCATGAACTTTGTGAAAGTACTTTTCCTGGACGGAGAAAGTGTTTTAATTGCTCTCACCATCTCATTGTCCTTGCTATTGATTATATTTTTTGCCAAGCTGATTGGAGGAATGTTGCCACTCTTAGCAAAGAAGTGCAAGATTGACCCTGCGCTAATGGCCACCCCTATGATTGCATCTATGACGGACATGGTGTCCGTAGTAACGTATTTTTTATTGGCTACGCTGATTTTAGGGCTGTAGGCAGTACGAAGTATTCTCGATAGGAGAATTGAATCATGATTACGGTAGATGGAAAAGTGATTTCTGGATGGTTTTCGCCGAGAGAACAAGAAACCCATAAGGGAAGTTATGGAAGAGTTCTTCTCATTGCCGGGAGCAAGGGGATGGGTGGCGCTGCATTGCTTTCTGCCAAGGCTACATTGAAATCGGGTGCAGGTCTGGTGTATGTAAATATTCCGGAAGAAATGTTTCCCATCGTACAAAATGGCGTTTGGGAAGCGGTTTTAATGGACCGTGGTCAGTCTTTGACAGACCTGGATTCGTATCAAGCTATTGCCATAGGCCCGGGATTGGGAATGGGTACTCTGGAAGGAGAGGTTATAGATCGTGTTTTTGCTGGCTATACCGGACCGATGGTATTGGACGCAGACGGGTTAAATCAAATCGCGCAGAAGGAAAAAATCTCGTGGATTCAGAATTATCCGGGACCGGTAATCATTACACCGCACATGAAGGAAGCACAGCGGCTTTTGGCGGTGGAAAAAGAAGATATGAGCCAATGGAGCCGGGAAGAAATTGCGGCGAAATTGGTGGAGGCCACTTCCGCTTGGGTGGTATTGAAAGGACATGGCACATTAATCATGTCGCCCGATGGGAAAGTGGCCATCAACACCACCGGAAATCCAGGTATGGCCACAGGCGGCACCGGGGATGTGCTTACGGGTATCATT
>SACF01000232.1 GCA_009928665.1 Alphaproteobacteria bacterium | reverse complement strand
GAAGGCAAGAAGTATGGTGGATGGAATTCTCCCATGGAGGAAGCTATGTTGAAGGGGTTGATGGAAATTTCAGGGGCGGATTTTTCCAAGCTGGAGATGATTGGCGTGGGGACACTGGACTTTTTTACGGCGGTGACGGAGCATGTGGACTTTACATGGATTTATTATGGTTGGGATGGAATTGCTGCGGAGATAAAAGGCATACCATTGAACTTCATCAAATTGCAGGACGTGGATGATAGACTGGATTCTTATACTCCCGTAATCATCGCCAACGAAGAATTGTTGGGAGAAGATCCGGAACTGGCACGAAGTTTTATGAAAGCGGTATCCAAAGGCTATCAATTGGCCATAGAGGATCCGGACCGAGCGGTGGAACATTTATTAAAGCATGCGCCGGAAATTGACCGGGAGATTGCCATAGAATCTCAGCGATATCTGGCCAAGGAGTACCAAGGAGATGCCACGATGTGGGGCGAAATGAAAGTAGAAATTTGGGAGAATTATGCGAACTGGATGTTTGAAAAGGAATTAATCCCAAGTGAGCTGATGGCAGAGGAAGCATTTACCAATGAATATCTCCCCCAATAAACTGGAAGTAAAAGGATTATCAAAAAAATATGGTGAGGATTTGATATTAAAGGATATCTCTTTTTCCGTGCGAGAAAATGAGTTCGTGTCCATCATTGGTCCCAGCGGTTGCGGAAAAAGTACCCTTTTCAATGTCATCGCCGGTCTGGAGGTCCCTGTATCCGGGGAAGTACTTCTAGATGGGTCATCCATTTTAGGTGTTACCGGTAAAGTGGGGTATATGCACCAAAAGGACTTATTATTACCTTGGCGCACCGTATGGAGAAATGTGGCCCTACCATTAGAAATACAAGGAAAAACAAAGAAGGCGGCAAGAGAAAAAGTGATGGAGATGCTACCAGCATTTGGTTTGAAGGGACATGAGAACAAGTATCCGGCCCAGCTTTCCGGTGGTATGAGACAACGAACTTCTTTCATGCGGGCCAGTATGCTTCCTAATGATATCATGCTGCTGGATGAACCTTTTGGTAGCTTAGACGCCATTACGAAGACCAAAATGCAAGACTATTTACTTCGGGTTTTGGAAGGTTTGAATAAGACTATACTTTTTATCACTCATGATATCGATGAAGCCTTGTTTTTGTCGGACCGAGTGATTGTGTTGGGCGGAACTCCTGCGGAAATCATAGAGATTGAAGAGATGTCTTTAGAAAGACCTAGAGGGCGAGAGATGGTCTTGTCTTCCCGGTTTCTTCAGGTGAAAAAGCAGTTGATTCGGCTACTGGGTTGAAAACGAAACAGTGGTATTATGTATACAAATTTTACGGAATTTGATGCCCTTTTTTTATGAAAAGTCTGTACGTTAATTCGTAAATAGAGTAATCTTATGTTGATGGTTCATTGTGATAATAGTCATCTCAGGGAACTTGTGATTTATGTGTACGAAC
>SACF01000231.1 GCA_009928665.1 Alphaproteobacteria bacterium | reverse complement strand
CTTGCCGGTAGAAATACCTACCTCTGCGCCAAAGCCGTACCGAAATCCATCGGCAAAACGAGTCGAACAATTCTGGTATACTCCGGCAGAGTCTACCAGCGAAAAGAATTGATCTTTGTGATGGGAGTCTTCTGTGATAATACAATCCGTGTGATGAGACCCGAATTGATTGATATGGTGAATGGCTTCCTCCAGAGAGGCCACCACTTTTATCGAGAGAATATAATCCAGATATTCTGTGGCGTGATCCTCCGGTGTCGATTCCGTCACGGAGATAATCTCTCTCGTTTGAGGACACCCTCGAAGTTGAACCACACCCTCCATTTTCTCATTTAATAAAGGGAGGAGAAGGGGCGCCACTTTTTGGTGAACCAGTAGGGTTTCCACCGTATTACAGGCGGCCACGTATTGTGTTTTGCTATCCCATATAATGGGAAGGGCCTTATGCAAATCTGCCGTTTCGTCTACGTAGATATGGCAAACTCCATCGGCATGGCCCATGACGGGAATGCGGGAATGATCTTGGATAAAACGAACAAACTCATTGCTACCTCTCGGTATGATAAGGTCAATAAAATTCTCCCATTTCAACATTTCCCGTGTGTCTTCCCGGGTTTCCACCAACAGGGCGAAGTGGTCCGGCAAACCGGCATCTATTCCGGCTCTTTCTATTATTTCAAACAATGCCCGGTTGGTATGGGCTGCTTCCCTTCCGCCTTTCAGCAACACACCATTGCCGCTTTTCATGCACAATGCGGAAATTTGAACCAAGGCATCCGGCCGGGATTCAAAAATCACACCAATTACCCCAATGGGGCAGGTAACTTTTTCCAGCATAAGGCCTTGGTCCAACTGCCTTTTTAGCAATATTTTATGGAGAGGATCTTCCATTTGGATCAGTCCCTGAATGCCTTCTGTTACTTCTCTCAGTTTGTGTGGGTCGAATTTTAGTCGATTCAGCAAAGGACTGGGAAGTTGGTTTTCTTTTCCCAATGCCACATCCCTTTCATTGGCTTGGAAGATGGTTTCTTTCTCTTGGGATAAATACTGAATCATCTTTTCCAAGGCCTGGTTACGAAGCTGTGATGAGGTGGCAGCCAATGGGAAGCTGCTTTCTTTGACCTGTTGGGCCAGGTGTATCATTGCCATCTATTGTTCCTCCATTTCTTTTCGGATCTTTTGGACTAAATGTCGTATTAATTGGTTAATTAAGGGATAATTGGTGTTTTCCTTTTCTCTCAGGATAAGGAATCCACTTTCAAACCCCTCTTGGTTTTCAAACGTTTCCTGGGGCAACCCTAGACTGAATAAGTCTACGAAAAGCCCCTGGGCCTTCCGAAAAAGAGGAAAGGCCAATTGAAATTTATTTTCCGTTCCATCAAAAGCGATTTTTACACTTTGATTCATGTTACCAAAGGAGTAGTAGCCGATGGAGTTTCGATGTTGAATTCCCTCCACCTCCAAGGAATGGGAACGAAAGAGAATC
>SACF01000230.1 GCA_009928665.1 Alphaproteobacteria bacterium | reverse complement strand
AATCTTTTGCAGGTCTTCTTCCGGCGTGCTGATGGGAGAAATGTTGAAATTCTCCACCAAGAAATCTAGCACGGCAGGAGAAACAAAGGCGGGAAGGGTGGGTCCTAGGAAAATGTTCTTCACACCCAGATACAGAAGTGTCAAAAGAACACAGACCGCCTTCTGTTCGTACCAGGAAAGAACAATGCTGAGGGGTAGATCGTTGACGCCACATTCAAAAGCTTCTGCCAGAGCAATGGCCACCTTGATCGCACTATAGGAGTCGTTGCATTGACCCATATCCAAAATTCTGGGAATTCCGCCAATGGACCCTAAATCCAAATCATTGAATCGATATTTGCCGCATGCCACGGTTAAAATAACGGAATCTTCCGGGGTCATCTTCACAAAATTGGTATAGTAGTTTCTTCCCGGTTTCGCTCCGTCGCAACCGCCCACCAGGAAGAAATGGCCGATAGCACCGGATTTCACCGCCTCAATGACCGTGTCTGCAATGCCCAGAACGGTACCGTGGCCGAAACCAGTCATCACGGTTTTTCCGCCGTTGATTCCGGTAAATTCCGTATCTTCTGAATAGCCGCCTAGCTCCAACGCTTTTTCAATCACGGCAGAGAAGTCCTTGTCTTCTCCAATGTGAACCAATCCGGGGTATTCCACCACTTCTGTGGTAAAAATCCGGTCTTTATAATTGTCTTTGGGAGGCATTAAGCAGTTGGTGGTGAATAGTACAGGAGCGGGAAGGTCAATAAACTCCTTTTGCTGATTTTGCCATGCAGTACCAAAGTTCCCCTTTAAGTGGGAGTAGGCTTTTAATTTGGGATAACCATGAGCCGGAAGCATTTCCCCATGGGTATAGATGTTAATGCCTTTTCCTTCCGTTTGCTTTAGCAAAATTTCCAGGTCTTTCAGGTCGTGGCCACTGATAACAATAAAGGGCCCCTTTTCCACCGTCATGGGTACGGTGACCGGAGTGGGAGTTCCATAGCTTTCCGTATTGGCCTTGTCCAACAGCTCCATGCAGGTAAGATTCACTTCACCTACCTTCATAACCAGAGGAAGCAGCAAATCCATCCCCCAATTTTCTGCCAAAGCAGCCATTCCTTCGAAGAAAATATGGTTTACCTTTTCGTCGGTATAGCCCAATACTCGTGCGTGGAAAGCATAGGCGGCGACACCTCGTAAGCCAAAAAGAATCAGAGATTTCAGAGAACGTACATCCTCGTTGCTCTCGTTCCAAACCAGATTCATGTCAAAGCTGGGGTCCAGTCCCATTTTTTTGTTTTCTGCTTCGATTCGCTCAATAAGAATCTGCAGAGTCTCATCGTCAAAACTGACGTTGGTAATGGTGGTGAACAAGCCTTCCAGCATAAGCTGTACGGCCTCTTCATGAGGGGCCTTTCCGTTGGCCAATTTAGCCATTGTGACCAAAGCGCCCGTCAGTTGATCTTGCAAATTTGCCGTGCTTTCTTCTTTTCCGCAGACGCCTCTTT
>SACF01000044.1 GCA_009928665.1 Alphaproteobacteria bacterium | reverse complement strand
CAACAACGCTTTGCACCCCTGAACAGCTGGCCCGACAATGTAAACCTCGATAAAGCCCGCCGGTTGATTTGGCCTGTCAAACAGAAATACGGCCGGAAAATATCATGGGCCGACCTGATGATCCTGGCCGGAAATGTGGCCCTGGAATCGATGGGATTCAAGACCTTCGGATTTGCCGGAGGTCGTGAAGATGTCTGGGAACCGGATGAAGATGTTTACTGGGGTTCCGAGGCCCATTGGTTGAAAGGCGATAAACGCTATTCCGGCGAACGTGACCTTGACAAACCCCTGGCCGCCGTCCAGATGGGGCTGATCTATGTGAATCCGGAAGGACCAAACGGGAATCCTGATCCGATAGCTGCAGCCAAAGATATTCGCGAAACATTCGCCCGGATGGCCATGAACGATGAAGAAACCGTGGCTTTGATAGCCGGAGGACATTCATTCGGGAAAACTCATGGAGCGGGAGATGCAGCACTTGTGGGTCCTGAACCCGAAGCCGCGGGTATTGAAGAACAGGGACTGGGGTGGAGAAGCAAACATGGCAGTGGCAAAGGCGGAGATACCATCACCAGTGGACTGGAAGTTACCTGGACCACCACTCCGACAAAATGGAGCAATAATTTCTTTTGGAACCTTTTCGGATATGATTGGGAACTGGAGAAGAGTCCTGCCGGAGCGCAACAATGGCGGCCCAGGCATGGCGCCGGTGCAGGAACGGTTCCGGATGCCCACGACAAATTGAAGCGTCATACGCCAAAGATGCTGACCACCGACCTTTCCCTGCGGTTTGACCCGGAATACGAGAAGATCTCGCGCCGATTCATGGAAAATCCTGATGAATTTGCTGATGCCTTTGCACGTGCGTGGTTCAAACTGACGCATCGTGACATGGGTCCGCGTTCCCGCTACCTGGGTCCGGAAGTTCCGACAGAAGATCTGATCTGGCAGGATCCGATCCCGGTGGTTGATCATCCTTTGATCGATGAAAAAGATATTCAAGCGCTAAAAGCTACAATCTTAAACTCAGGCTTGACGGTATCTCAACTGATTTCTACAGCATGGGCATCTGCGTCCACGTTCCGCGGTTCCGACAAGCGGGGCGGCGCCAACGGAGCGCGGATCCGCCTCGCTCCGCAAAAAGATTGGGCTGTTAACAACCCTGTTCAACTTTCGAAAGTCCTCAAAACCCTTGAAGAGATCCGGAGTAAATTTAATGAAACCCAAACCGGAGGGAAAAAGGTTTCACTGGCGGATCTGATCGTACTGGCAGGTTGTGCAGGCGTGGAAAAAGCTGCCAACGACGCTGGATTTCCTGTGTCGGTCCCTTTCACTCCCGGACGCATGGATGCCTCGCAGGAACAAACAGATGAAGTATCTTTCGCTGTGCTCGAACCGGCCGCGGATGGGTTCAGGAATTATCTGAAGGGCAGGTATGCCACCCCCACCGAAGAGTTGTTGGTCGATAAAGCGCAATTGTTGACCCTGACAGCCCCTGAAATGACCGTGTTGATCGGGGGTCTGCGGGTTCTGGATGCGAACTTTGATCACTCCGAACACGGCGTATTCACGAAGCGTCCCGGACTGCTTACCAACGATTTCTTTGTGAATCTCCTGGACATGGGAACGGTATGGAAACCAACGGATGATACGAACGAGTTGTTTGAAGGATCCGACCGGAAAACGGGTGCATTGATGTGGACAGCAACCCGCGTGGACCTTATTTTTGGCTCGAACTCCGAACTAAGGGCTATTGCCGAGGTTTACGGAAGTTCGGATGCCGCAGAAAAGTTCGTCAGGGATTTCATCTATGCGTGGAACAAGGTGATGAACCTGGATCGGTTCGACATCACGAAATAAAGTTTTGTTTTGTCAGGTTCTCTTAAGGCGCATAAGCAAGCGTTTCCAGACAGAGACTGAGATCCAGGCCGTATTCGATAAACTTCAGAAGTAGCTTGAAAATAGTCCTGATAATCTGAATGTCAGGAATGTAAAAATAAAAATCAGATTTTAGTCGATATCAGGTCTCTATGGTTTCCTGCATCGATAATTGATGAAAGCACGGCCCCGGTCACTTCTCCACAACCAAGGCACGCGTGGTTATATGTTCTTTGTCTGTAGATAATTTCAGGATAAAGACTCCGGGGGCAAGGCCGAGTTTTTTCGTATCAATCTTTTTCACAAACTTACCCCTTGCGAAAGTCTGATCATCGATAAGGGTCGAGATCAGATTACCGGAAATGTCGAATAGCTGAAGGGTAACAGCGGATGGTTCGTTAATCCGGAAAGAAACAAACGAACTTTCAGCAAATGGATTTGGATAGTTCACTATTTGTGCGCGGGTATCCGGATTATGCTCTTCGACGCCGACAATCGTAGGATCAATGATTCCGCAGATCAGGGAGTTCTCCCCGTCATCCATCCGGTTCCAGACTGAGTAAACATGATCATCGTATGCCGTAACCCCCAGATAATGTCCGAAAAACACCGTATTGAATGGAATGAAAGGAGTTTCACTGATCCTGGAATTTTTGAACGTGTTGCCTCCGTCCTCGGAAACCGCAATATAAACATCGGTTCTGGTATCCGTGTAATTTCTCCTGTCGAAGAAGACCACCCAGACTTTGCCGGTGACGGGGTCGACCGTCATGGCCGGGAAAAACTGTTGCTTGCCGGGAGGGTCATCGTTAATCCGAATGGGTGATGACCAGGTGATTCCTCCGTCCGTTGATCTGACAATGAACACATCCGCATTGTTGCCCCCATTCCGCTTGTCGGCCCAGGAGATATAAATGTTACCGTTATAAGGCCCGCCGCTTCTGTCACATGCGATGAAGGGAAAAGTAACCCCAAGGTTGACCCCGGGTATGGAATAAATCCAGTCGATATGTGACCCTGCAGTGTTAATATCATTTGTCAGCCAGGTTGTCCCCTGATCGGTCGACCGGTCGAACATGAGTCCGGATGGCCCGAACCAGGCAACATAAATCTCTCCGTTCGGACCGGTTGTGTTATAAGAGCCGTGCGCAGAATAATTACCGCCCTGTGCATTTCCTTTCTGATCACTGACCCGCACAGGATCACTCCACGACGCACCCCCGTCGGAACTGTGTGAAAGATATATACAGGATGAGTCATTGGGATTTGAACTGCCCCAATTGTCGAAATAGGTCCATGACAGGTAGATGATATGATTGACCGGATCGTAGGAGGCCCACTCCTTGTCGACTTCATGAATATTGTCGAATGATGCAAAGGATTCAAAATTCCAGGGAGCTGAGATCCCCGGTTTCCGATGACAAATGATCCTGTTGATTTCATACGGGAGGTGTATGTAATAAAAACGGCCAAGCGAGTCAACCAACAGTACCGGATCAGCATTTACGCCGTATGGAGATGATACGATCTCATGCATCCACCAAATTCCCCCGTTGGTTGAAACATAGGCATTATCGGGCATTCCGGCAACGAGTAACTCCGATGTGTTTGCCGGATTAATCACGATTGCCGGTTCCGTAGGCAACCCATTGCCGATCGGGGCAGCAATTAACACATTCATGTGTTGCGCCGGCACCGGAGTGGTTGAAATCAGGAGAAGGATGAAAACTGAAATGACCAGGTTGAACATTTGTCTCATAACTTGTTGATTTACAAAACTCAAATATATCTGAAAAACAAGTTATCCGGAAACATAATCGACAATAACTGCAACCCGGTCGCTGAAATGAGAGGTAAACCGGCCCAAACGGTTTGTCTGTATTTTTGGGCAGACCGCTCTCTTTGACCAGCCTTTACCGGAGTAAACCACTCCTTCTGAGGATTGATCGTTAATGTGTTGAAGTGGTTTACCAGGATTGGCTAAAGATGTTCATACCTTAAGGTTTCCCCAGTTTCATGCTATTATTCGTTGGTTTTATAGTTGTTTTGGTTGCCATTTCATATCTCGCTGCTTCTCTGATGAAATAACCTATTCATTTTAAACCTGAACGAGGGTGACCAAAGTTTCTGCACACCCTCGTTTGTAAAAAACTACTTGTATAATGATTACCTTTGTGTAACATCATTTTCGAATTGGTAATAAAACAGGGAGGAACTGTTATGGAAATCGATAAAACACTTTCATTCTTAAGAAAAATTGAACTCTTCAGGAACCTGAATGATGAAGAGTTTAATGAATTGGCTCACAGTGTAAGGGAAAAACAATACGGTACGGGGGATCTTGTGTTTCGTGAAAATGGCCCCCGCGAAGATATCTTCATCATCTATGAAGGGGAGATCGAACTCTTTAAAAGCAATCCTTTCGGGACCGAACTCAGGTTGACTGTGTTTGGCAAGGGCGACTTTTTAGGGGAGGGTTCATGGGCTCATGATTCTCCCCATTCAACATCTGCACGGGCGCTTCAGCCATCAAGGCTCCTTTCGGTCAACAGCGCCTTTTTTAATAAAAGTGCCGACACAACCCTGAAGATATTCTCAAATATCACCAGGATCATGTCAAGAAGGATGCGCAACATCAATTCCCGGATGATCAATCCGGCTGCGCAATATGAATCGGGGAAGACGCGCAGGGAACATGACCTCCTTGGGGACCGTGAAGTTCCGTTTGAATTTTACTACGGCATACAGACCCTCAGGGCTTTAGAGAATTTCAATATCTCAGGCATGTCACTGAGCCTTTTCCCGGCGTTGATCGAAACATTGGCCATGGTGAAGGAAGCTGCTGCCGAAGCAAATTTCGAGCTTGGATTGTTGGATCCGGAGATCAGGGATGCCATCGTGGCTGCATGCCGTGAACTTAAAAACGGAATGTATCATAATCATTTTGTGGTGGATATGATCCAGGGAGGGGCTGGGACTTCGACCAACATGAATGCCAATGAAGTCATTGCAAATCGTGCGCTTGAAATCATGGGTCATGAAAAGGGCGATTACCAGTACTGCCATCCGAACAACCATGTAAACCTGTCTCAGTCGACCAACGACGCTTACCCAACTGCCGTTCTGATTGCATTGATCAACTCCAATAAAAAACTTGTGGTGGTCCTTCAGACACTGATCGAATCTTTCAGAAAAAAGGCCAAAGAGTTTTCCAGGATTATCAAAATGGGAAGAACCCAGCTCCAAGATGCCGTGCCGATGACCCTGGGCCAGGAATTCGGGGCTTATGCCATCACGTTATCGGAAGAGGTTGAAAGGTTAACTCAGAATGCGGAATTATTTCTTGAAGTTAATATGGGTGCAACAGCCATTGGAACCGGGATCAACTCTGAACCCGGATACTCCGAAATGGTGGTTAAACATTTAAAAAGGATCACGGGTCTTGATCTCGTTCTTGCATCCAACCTGGTTGAAGCCACCCAGGATACCGGGGCATACGTGATGTATTCCTCTGCCGTGAAGCGACTGGCAGTAAAACTGTCGAAGATCTGCAATGACCT
This sequence comes from Alphaproteobacteria bacterium, assembly GCA_009928665.1. GTDB lineage: Bacteria > Bacteroidota > Bacteroidia > Bacteroidales > FEN-979 > CAIVAT01. Next base: position 30,379 of record SACF01000044.1, on the reverse strand, counting down.
GCGACTGCTTTCATCGGGCCCACGGACAGGACTGCATGAGATCAACCTGCCTCCGATGCAGCCGGGATCCTCCATCATGCCGGGAAAGGTCAATCCCGTTATTCCTGAAGTAATGAACCAGGTCGCTTTCAAGGTGATCGGGAATGATCTGACGGTCACCCTGGCTGCAGAAGCAGGTCAGCTCGAACTAAATGTTTTTGAGCCGGTTATTGTCCATAGCATTTTTGAATCGGTCGAAATGCTTAAAAACGGAATGAACACATTAAAATACCGGTGTGTCGACGGGATCACCGCAAACGAAGAGCATTGCCGGAATATGGTTCACAACAGCATAGGACTGGTTACTGCGCTGAATCCTTTCATCGGCTATGAAAGTTCAAATCAGCTTGCCAAAGAAGCGCTTGAAGGGAACAGAAGCGTGTATGAACTGGTCCTTGAAAAAGGACTTTTAACTAAAGAAGAGCTTGATCAGATACTGCTTCCAGAGAATATGATCAAACCGAGAAAGATGAAGCTTTGATAAAATATCCGGCCTGTAGCCAAAAGATAAGAAAGGCGGTCCAAAAGGCCGCCTTTCTTATCAAGTAGACACATTCCTTAATTCTTACTCACAATGGTAAATTTCAAGGGGACCGGGCCACTTGAAATGACAGCCACTAATTTCCTAACCTCGGTCTTTGAAAAGCCACCACCCGTCAATGAAATCTTTCCATGTGCAATTTTCTCCTTTATCATCGGCGCAGCATAAACGATGTCGTCTACAACAAAGGCAACAGGTTTATTTATATTTCTGGCAGTCATGCTTTCTAAATCCTTCCATTTATTTTCCTTAAATGTAATACAAAGCGTTGGAAATTTGGGTTCACTAAAATCTGCATGCGCTTCCAGAAGGTTTTCCTTATTTAAAACCAGTATGGAGTCAGCCTTCAAACTGACATGCCCCTGAATCAAAAGAATTTCCGATAACATAGCTTTTGATATGGTATCTCCGACGGTGACGACTAATTCAGATTTTGCATTATTCGGTGCGATCTGAACATCATGGATATTCATATATATTAATCTTTGCATCAGAATCTCTTTCGACTCAGCCAGAAGACTACCTGGGGTGTTCCCGGGAACACTTTGCAATGTAACGACCTGCCTGCTTTTTACAGATGTTTGCGAATTGCAAAGGGGAATAATGTTAATTAATAAAATTCCCAATAAAATATATTTTAAAGTTTTCATAATCATATATTTGAATTGAATAAATAGATAAATTAAACCATGCATTCTCATGCAATGGGTAAAAAAAGAATTTGAGAAAACTAAGTAATGGAGGGTAAATCATCATTCCCCTGTTCCGGAACTTTCTGAGGTAAAATGAACCCGATAACAGGATTATGAGAATGAAATCCAATCTGAAGTGCGTTGTAACAACAGGATATAAGCCCGTTCAGAACGAGTTCCCTGCCTGAATCGCTAACAGGAAAAGCAAATTTTTTGCTGAGTTTTTTAATCCAGAACAGATCTGCCCCCGGGCTTTGAATCTCAGGAACAACGATAGCCTGATGGTTCGAAAAGTAAGAGTTTGAAATAACAGATTGGTTTGTTTCATTATGTTTATCCTTTTCTCTTTGTAACCAAGAAAAAAAGAAAATCATTAAAACCAGTACAAACAATCCCGATTTGATATTTCTGTTGCAGTCAACCATAGGAATACAAATTTATAAAGAAATTGGTGAATTGATTCGTTAAATAGCTAATTTTGGATCAATTCCCTATTACCGGGAGTCGGAAGGGAAAGCTGAAATTGATTTTCGATTTCAGAAGCAGCATGTTTTAGTCATTGATAATTTGCGATTAGCGAACTGAGAAACAACATTGATGTCATGGATGTCGATCTGATAAAAATGGCAGCCTTCAAATGGCTGAAAGGACCGGTTGAAATGAAAACCATACTGTGCAAAACAAAAAATGTAAAGCGCACTTCCCCAATATGAATTCTACATCCAGAATCACTGAACTCAACCGGCAGCGAAAGGTCGCCAATGCCCGGCTTGCCAGGCTTAACTCCATGGTTTACAAAGCTTTCCTGGAGATGGAAAAAGTAACATACTGCGACGGAGCCTTGTCGAAAAAGCACAAAGAACTGATTGCTGCAGCTATCGGCGTGGTAACCAATTGCGAATCCTGTATGCAGTGGCACATTGAACAGGCTGTCATGGAAGGAGCCACAGAACAGGAGGTGCTTGAGGCCATTGAGGTGGCCATAGAAATGGGGATCGGACCGGCTACAGTTAATGCTCGGTTTGCGCTGGAAGCCATGGACCAATCCTTTAAAAAATGATCACGGAATGAATTCTTTTACACCCTATCCGGTCCTCCGAAACACAAATATTATCAACAAAATACTTTATAGAATGACGGGAATGATCCTGTTGCTCATCCTTTCAGGATTGCCCCGGTTGCTCATCGCCCAGCAGGTTCCCGACACCTCCTTTCGTTTCCCACTCGAACAACCATCCTACCTGGCTGAAACGGGGCCGGTTGTTTGTATTTATAGGGATTCCGTTGACGGTTTCTGATCACAACCTTCATAGAGCAGCCAGTCTGGTAGGTTCAAGCGGGAACCTGTTGGAGGCCAAAAAGATCTACGAATACCTACTTTCCCTTTATCCTGAATCCCTTGATGGATTGTTCCAGATGGGCAGAATCCTTTTAGCCGAAGAAAAATACGACCAAGCCATCGGTTATTTTCAGGCTTTTCTAAACATTCGCCCTCACGAAACAATCGTAAAACAAATCCTTGAGAAAACGAAGAAGATGCTGGAAGAGCAATCAAACTAACTACGGGTTATTTACTACCCTAACTGCTGATCAGCTTCTCCTTCTTCAGGATGTTCATCAGCCGGGTTTCCGAAATGTAATGGTCGGCCAGCAGGCGACCGTTGTATACCAGGTTGAACACGGCATAGGGAGATGGCGCCTGTTGCGCCTCTGCCGGCGTTTTCATTTCTGTGAAAGTCACTCCCGGATAAAGTACAATTAATTTATCCCGGATCTCTTCCACAAACCGGGCTACCCACGGGCATTGTTTCGACCAGAGGATGTGCAATCCCTGGTACTTCGACAGTTGAGAACGCCAGTCGGTGAAGACAGGATCCTGTACATTCTCTCTGAATGTCCTAACCACCAGGTCGTAAGGCTTATCTGACATAGCAATTCGAAAACCGTTTTTCATAAAAAGCGTCCGGTCGGCCATGAAGGAGCTTTCGCTGACCATGGCGGCAACACCGTTCAATCCTCCCTTTTCCGCTTCACTGATGCAATCCTTCACTAGCATTGATCCATATCCCCTTTTTTTATCCTTCGACGCACTGATCCATATGCAATGGATGAAAAGATATCCGGGTGCATGCACCCCTCGCCAGCATTGATCTCCCGGCACATATTCAATAAATCCGGCTGGTCGCTTCTTGTCCTCCAGGTAGAGCAATTTGATCACCATCCCTTCCCGAAACCTCTCCTTCAGCCAGTCAATCTTCAAATGATAGGCCGGATGTTTCGGATTGATGAAACAGATCACCTGCGGATGCAGGTGGAGGTTGGATTCGGTGATAGTGGAAACGTGCATTTGCAGCAGGAAAACAGATTCGACATATACCCGGCCAAGTTACTACAAAAACTCATCATCCCCTCCACTCCCTCAGTTCTTTTGCGTACCGCCGGCTAACGATGATCGCTTCCCGGAAGCCTTTCAGGAAAATCCGATAGGCATGGTTGCTCCAGGGCTCCACTTCCTCTACCTGCCCCAGGTTGATCATGGTATTGCGGTGAACCCGCAGGAATTGCGTTTCAGGAAGGATCGTTTCCCACTCCTTCAGTAGTTTATTGACCAGCCCCGATTGACCGGTGGTGGTAAACAGTTCTGTGTAGGGTCCCTGCGCTCTCAGCAGAAGGATCTCTTCCAACCGCTGAAACCGGAGTTTGTTCCCCAACCTGATGAAAACCACATCAGATGGAGCCAGTTTTCGGGCAGGAAATCCTGTGTGTAATGGAGACAACTCTTCGCCAGCCATGGGCTCCTGCTCCTGGCGGATCCGGGAAACCTCCTCAACCATCCGTTCCACCGACCGAGCCAGTCGTTCCGGACTAACAGGTTTGAGCAGATAGTCCAGGGCATTGACCTCAAACGCCTGAACGGCATACTGATCCCAGGCCGTCACGAAGATGATCTTCCTGGTAAAATCCACCCTCTCAAGCAGATCAAACCCGGTCTCCCCCCGAAGTTGGATATCGAGGAACAGGAGTTCCGGCTTCAGGGAAAGAATTTTTTCCCCGGCTTCGGCGACCCCGGATGCCTCACCAACCACCTCAATAACCGGATGTCCGCGTAGCAACCGGGTTAGCTCCATCCTTGCAAGCCGCTCATCATCAATGATCAAGGTGTGTATGGGTTCTCTCATAATAGCTATTCGTTCGTGTCGTGAATTTCCGGCTGACCCGGACCAATGGGTTTCTTGTTATGATGATCAGGGATCTCCAGCACTACCCTCACCCGGTTCTCCTCCCTGATCACCTGCATCAAAAAGGCGTTCCCGTAAAGGTTTTGCAGCCGTTCTTCCACATTCTTCAATCCGACTCCCTCTCCGATCCCGTTCCTTGTGTTCCAGCTTCCCGAATTGGTCACCTCCAGGTGCAGGTTTTTTCCGTTCATCCGGGCAGTAACGGTAACATCCAACGGCATGGCGCTAGTCTGAATGCCATGCTTGACGGCATTATCCACCAGGGGCAGCAACAGATTTGGTATTACCCGGAAGCCTTCGGTGCCGGATTCCATATCGACCGATATCCGGAGGTCATCCTCATACCGTTTTTGTTCAATCGACAAATAGGTTTTCAAGGCATCGATCTCCTCCTCCAAAGGGATGGTGAAACTGGCTGATTGCTGCAGGTTGTAACGGAGGAAACCCGACAGGTCGGTGACCAGATCGGCGGCCTTCTGCTGGTTTTCAAAGATCAGCGCCCGGATCGAATTGAGGGAGTTGAACAGGAAATGAGGGTTAAGCTGATTCTGCAGCATCCGGAAGCGCGATTCCATGGCCAGCGCTTCGGCTTGCTGTGCCTTTACCTCCTGGCTCACAATCCGTTCAAATAGGAACACGATGTAATAGACAGCACCCCACACCAGCATGGTCAGCAGGTACTGGAAGGACTCCATTACATGATCCATCCAGCTAAAGGAAATGTATTTCGCCCGGATCTGCTCCGACCAGAAGGGATAGCTGATCAGGGCATCGAGAAACCGCCAGAAAACGGAGGTGATGATCAACACAGATCCAAACCAAAGCGCCATGTTCAGCAACGACCGGATCCTGGAAAGTCTGTAAATGAACAGATACCGCAACACCAATGTTATGAGAAATCCACTTAGGTAGGTGATGGATGCAAGCCAATAGAATTCGGGAAAATCCGGCTCATAGTATCGGATGACCAGTATTTCCCGAAGGATAAAGAATAGCCAGAAGGCACCGTTCAGGATCCAGAACATCCTGGACTTTCGCAATCCGATAGGCAAACCGCTTTTACTAACAGGTAACATCATGCCTTCAACTTTCCTTGTTGCCGGAGATCAATCGCAACACTTCATAAGTAATTATTGCTAGGAGCGATCCCACACCACTAACAATGATATCAAAAATATCATAACATGTGCTTGCCCCCCACATCGGTTTTAATTCCTCCACCATCAATACAAAAAAAACGGCTATGGAGGCAGCATATACTATAAACCGGCCATGTTTAAATTTCCGGATCATTACTGCCGAAACAAAAGTCAGACTGATCAGGGAAGCTGCAATAAAATTGGGAAAGCAATCTGTTAAGATTTTCAGTGAAGATGACTGATTCATCGCAGGTCTCAGGATCTCCTTGTTTAGTGAAACCATACCAAACAATCCAGCAATCAAAATTGCATTGATTACGATGACTCTCTTTCTACTGTTCCAATTCATATATGTTTCCACATCACTACTACGTTTGTCCAACTCTCCGCCTGTCCGCTTGTCCGCCCGAATGACCGCTTATTCGTTTCCGCGACCGTATATTCATTTTATTACCTGATATCCAATATTATATATCAAATTTGGTCGTAAAAATACAATAAAAATGAACCGTGCAATTTTACTTAACTCTTTTTTTATTCAAACAGTCATTTTTCTGATCCTGCTTAATGCCACTATTGATACGAAAGGTCAATGGTTTTCTCAATCAAGCGGAACCAGCTTAGATTTATTTTCGGTAGATTTCACTGATCAAGATTCCGGAACCGCGGTTGGTTTTGGAGGAATCATTTTAAGGACTTATAACGGGGGCAGTACATGGAATATTCAGCCAAGCGGTACGATGAATTCCTTGTACGGAGTATCATTTCCATCTTCCGATATGGGTTCGGTTGTCGGAGCTAATGGTATGATCCTTACTACAACAGACGGTGGCGTTACCTGGATTCAGCAGACAAGCGGAACCCAGGTTGATTTAATGGGGGTCTGCTTTACCGATTCCCTGAACGGAATCGTTGTTGGTCTGGCGGGAACAATTCTAAAAACCTTAAATGGTGGAAATGTTTGGACTCAACAAATAAGCGGAACAACTGCCTCTCTGTCTTCGATATCTTTTTTCGATTCCATCCATGGAATGGCAGTGGGAGGGAATGGAACAATTCTGAAAACTACCGATGGCGGTGTTACATGGGACCAAAAGATGAGTGGAACAACCAACTGGTTGGAAAAAATTTCATTTGCTGATCAAAATATAGCGTTTGCTGTTGGTGAAAATGGTACAATTATGAAAACCAGCGATGGTGGATTAACGTGGAATCCGCAAGTAAGTGGAACCTTAAACTGGTTGAATGGGGTTTCATTCACGGATGAAAGCAATGGAACTGTTGTTGGTTACAATGGTATTATTATAAGAACAACCGATGGTGGGACAACATGGAATATTCAGGAAAGCGGAACAAATGATTGGTTATCAGGAGTTTCGTTTCTGATGAGAATTTTGGAACTGCCGTCGGCTGGGATGGAACAATTCTCAGAACCACGAATGGTGGAATCACCTATACCGACGACCCGGATATTAAAAGAAAGAATAGTTACTATCTTAAACAAAACCATCCAAACCCGTTTCACCACAATACTGTTATTGAATTCTTTCTTCCGTGTGAATCTCATGTAACCTTGGAAATCTTTAACGAATCAGGCTGTTTAGTCCGAACACTTGAGGATGAACATTTTAACAAAGGCTGTCATTCAGTGATTTGGGACGGAAAAAATAACAAAGGCACTAAGGTTGATTCGGGAACTTATTTGTGTGCGATGAAAACAAATGATTTCAGGAATACTATAAAATTGATCATCTCTCAGTAAATCCATATCATTATGCGTTACAACCTTATAATCATTTTTTTATTGTCGCAATGGCTGATATCGCTTGAATGCCATTCGCAACCAGAATTTTCACAGTACCTGATCTCGGATCAGGTCCATGGGACCCAGAGTCTGTTTGCTTGTGATATAGATAATGACGGGGATCACGACATACTTGGAGATGCAGCCGAAGACAATGATGTCATCTTCTGGAGGAATGAAGGGGAATATCCGTTGCAGTGGACGGAGATCATCGTCAACGGAACCTTCTCAGGAGCCGGAACTGTTACAGGTTGCGACATTAACGGAGACGGAAAGATGGATATCCTGGCCGGTGCCAAGGGAGGTGATGAGATCGCCTGGTGGGAGAATTCGGGAGGGGATACGATCCTCTGGACGAAACATACCATCCGGGAAAATTACGATTTCCCGCACGAAGTATTCGGATGCGATATCGATATGGACGGAGATACCGATGTGCTTGCTGCATCCTCCCTTCAGAACGAACTCACCCTGTGGAGGAATGAAGGGGGAACACCTATTGGCTGGAGCGAGCAAACAATAGCCACAGGATTCACCCAGGCTAAATCGGTGCACGCAGGCGATTTCAATGATGATGGCCTCCCGGATGTCGTGGGTGCCTCATTGCTGAACAACGAGATTTCCTGGTGGGAGAATGGTGGCGGTTGGCCTGTCCAGTGGACTCAACATACCGTAACTACTTCATTTGCGGGAGCTCACCGGGTAGAAGCCGTTGATATGGATCTCGACGGACTGCCCGATATTCTCGCTGCCGGCTGGTATGCCAACCAGATTGCATGGTGGCGGAATGATGGCGGAAATCCGGTTGGCTGGACCAAACAGGTGATCGCTTCCGGCTTCCAACGGACATGCATAGCCATTCCGGCTGATCTGGACGAGGACGGAGACATCGATGTGATCGGAACCTCCCAGGATGGTGATGAAGTGGCATGGTTCCGGAACAACGGCGGCAGCCCTGTCAACTGGCAGAAATTTTCCATAGATCCGGATTTCGACCGGGTTTGGCCGGTTTGCGCAGCCGATTTCGACGGAGATGCCGATATCGATATCGCTGCCGCCAGCGGGCATGAAGGGAACAACCAGTTCCGATGGTACCGGCAAACTCCCGAAAACATCCTTAGTTATCCCGAAAGCGCTGTTTATGACCCCGACAGCAACCGGTATCTCGTCTCCTGCCAGGGTACCGGATCGATCGTAGCTATCGATGCTCAGGGCAATCAATCGGTTTTTGCCTCCGGATTCGGTGTAGTTATAGGGCTTACAATTTCCGGGGATACCCTCTACGCTGTATGCGACAATGTTGTCCGGGGTCTTCTTCTCCGGGATGCAACGGTCGTGTTCGAACATGCCATCCCGGAAGCGGTCAAACTGAACGACATCGCTGCCGGAACCGGGACCCTCCTGTATGTGAGCGATGTACTGGGCGATAAAATCTTCCGTATCAACGTCAAGTCCGGCACTCATGAAGTCATGGCCGATGATCAGCTCACAGGTCCTAACGGCATCCTGGTGGAAGAGGAACAAAACCGCCTCCTGGTCGTCTCCTGGCGTACCAACTCACCGGTTCAGTCGGTGGACCTCTCCACAGGAGCAGTTTCGACCGTGATCCAGACAACCCTTTCCAACTGCGACGGGATCACCAAAGACTCCTTCGGAAGGTATTACATCTCTGAATGGGCACAAGGTACCATCCAACGGTTTAATTCCACCTTCCTGCTTCCCTCTGAAACCATCTACACCACTACGGAAAGTCCTGCCGACATCTGGTATAATCCCTGGTTGGACGAGATCGCCATTCCTCTTTGCCAGGGCCACCGGGTGGATTTTCTTCAGGTGTATCCGGTTGGGTTAGAAAAAAAAAGGATGGAAATTATTGACAGACTCTTTCCAAATCCTTTTTTCTCGGATGCCATCCTGGAAATCCATCTGGATAAGCCGGGAACGGTCCAAGCTGACCTCTTTGATCTGACCGGAAAGCTGATTCAACCAATCTGCCGGAAGCCTTTTCCGGCAGGCACCCATCGAATTCCCTTCAGCGGAAAGAACCTGAAAGAGGGAATCTACATGGTTGACGTTTCCATCGTGGATCCGGACACCCCAGATATGATCCTCAGCAAGGAAGTAATCAACGTCATAAAAACCCTTTCTCCCCTGTAAAACACTTCGATATGCACAAAACGAAAGATATTTATTCTGTTTTTATGCATCTTTTTGCCGGCATCCTGGTTTGTTCAGGAGTTGTGAACGGGCAGAACTTTCAGCCTGAAACCATCTCCTTCCCTTCATTTCCTTTAAATGGTGCAGGCAATGATCCCATCCTGGCCGTTAAAAAAATCAGCGGAACAGAGGTTTTCTGCGAGGATGGCCTCTACCTGATCTCTTTATCCGGAGATTTCACGACATTGTTTGAAAAAGAGAACCGGAAAGCAATCGATCATCCGATGATCAACGAACCATGGCGGTTTTGCAGTGTGTTTTCCTATTATAACATCAACGGGAATGAAAAAACAGATCAACCGAAACCGGATTCCAGCCTGTGTGTGGTCATGGGACGGAACTGGGACAATCAGAATGTTGGTTCCATCCTGGTGACCTGGTATCGGCCAGAAACCGGGTACGCTTCCATCAACTTCTCCAGGTCGATTGATTGTGGATTTCCGTTGGCCCTTAACCTGGAAGAGTTTCAGGAAGGCGATCAAGCAAAACGGTTATGGCTCTCTCCATTCTATTCCATGGACGGGATCAACGAAAAAGGGCTGGCCGTTGCGGTTACCGGAGTCAGGAACGTTGAAGTATCACCTTCGGAAGGAATGGAACAGGTTTTTATGCCTTATCTGATCCGACTTTTATTGGATAACATTGAATCGGTCGACGGGGCGATTCAGATGGTACAGAAGTACATACCCTTCGATCTGGATGGGAATTCGCTGAACAGCCACCTGATGATTTCCGATGCTTCCGGAAATTCGGCCATTTTGGAATACAGCGGAGGCGAATGGCACATCACGCCGTCAGTCCACCCATGGCAGGCGCTGACCAATAAATGGATCTTTGGCGTTCCAGATACGGCGTTACGGGAAAAATGCTGGCGATACAATGAACTGGCAGGTAAACTCAAACAAACCACCGGCAGTATGGATCCAGAAACCGGCCTCGCCCTCCTCCGGGAGGTGAGTCAGAAGGGAACCACCTGGTCGGCATTCTATAACATTACCGGGAGATCCATCGACTTCCATATTTATCAAAACTGGAACACCGTCTTTCGGGTTTGCTTTCCGGATACAATCTTCCATGACAGATCGCAATGATATTGCATTTATCTATATTTCTGAGAAAAACCTAAACTATGAACGTAATAATAGAACACGGATGACAAGGATCTGGCCGGATGGTAACGGATCATTGACCCGCGAAAATCCGTCACATCCGCGTTAATCCGTGTGCCAAAAAAAGCGAAATGAAAACCTTGACAAAAAATCTTCAAAGCGGTAGAAAACTTGTATTATGTTTCTTCCTGACAATGTTTACCATGTTGTCTTTTTCCCTGTCAGCTCAGAACCTGCTGAACAAACCCGAACATGTTGCATGGGACCAGGTTAACCATCGCTACCTGGTCACCAATTACGGGAACGGGAAGATCGTAGCGATTGATACCCTTGGAAACCAGCAGGTGGCGATCGAAGGAATCCCGAATTGTTTGGGGATCCATATTGTCGATACCACTATCTTTATCACCCAGGGGACCCACATCCACCTGTATGGACTTCAATCCCTGGCTCCTTTGCAAACCCTTACCCTGTATGTTTCCAACTGGATCGACGGGATGACCAATGATAGCTCGGGCAACCTCTATGCAGCCGAAAACAGCGGAAAAGTTCATAAAGTCCGGCTTTCCGACCTCACCGATACAGTCATTGTCAACGGCGGCCTTCCTTCTCATCTGCAGGATCTGGCCTATGATCCGGTAGAAAACCGGTTGCTGCTGGTTTGCTGGGGCACCAATTCCCCCATTGTGGCGATCGATCTTGAGACCTACGCCGTCAGCGACCTGGTAACCACGACATCCGGGCAATATGATGGCATCGTCAGAGACACAAACGGAGATCTGTATGTAACCTCCTGGATGAGCGGCGGCCGGGTTTACAAATGGGAACCACCCTATACATCCGGAGCAGAAATTTTTTCACAGGGGCATGCGGGACCGGCCGGACTGGCGCTGAACGAAGAGAGGCAGATGCTGGCGGTACCCAATTTTAACGGAAATACGGTCACATACCTTTCGCTGATCCCGACAGGAGTTGTAGAACAGTCTAAAAAGCCAGAAATCAGGATTGAAGGAGATCAACTGGTTGTAAACAGCTCTACTGCCTGCAAAATCCTGATCACTGCGATCAACGGGAAACAGGTTTTCATGGAATCGTATGGCCCGGGAGAGATCATATTGCCGCTAAAGAGCGCTCTTGCAACCCATAACCGCGGATTTTATATCCTCACTGTTTATACAGAAATTTGTTGTGATTCAGTGAAATACTATTTTGATAAGGACTAACTCGCTGTGGAACTCTGTGTCTCCTCAGTGTATCTCTGTGCCATTAATTTTTACACGGAAAATTCACAGAGGAGACACAGAGTTTCACAACGCATTACAAAGATTGAAGCGATCAGTACCATCCGGTAATGATCCGTATCAGTGAAATGAAACAGGAAAAGAAAATTTGCCAACCAAATCAGAAAGCCATGTATAAACAAATCAGATTCAAATCAATTGTGTTAGCGGCAACGCTACTGATGCTTCATTCAATCTGTGTTGCACAGATCGATCAGGTAAAGGCATACCTGGAAAAACAGATTCAAGCCGGACGGCTCTCGGGAACGGTTCTGGTCGCAAAGGATGGGAAACCCTTGATCACCATGTCTGCAGGTATGGCTAACAAACGATTCAAAGCGCCCAATCAGGCGGATACAAAATTCAACCTGGGTTCATTGAATAAAAGCTTTACTTCGGTGGCCATCCTTCAGCTGGTCGAAGCCGGAAAGATCGGGATCGATGATCCCATCGGGAAATACTTTGATCTGTTCCCGAAAGAAATTGCCGGGAAAGTGACCATCCGGCAATTGCTGAACATGAGCAATGGCTGGGGTGATTACTGGCAGAACAGGTATTATCTCGAACACAAAGATCAACTGCGGACGGTTTCGGATTATATGGAGTTCATCAAAGAAATACCAATTGATTTTGAGCCGGGATCTAAGACACAACATTCCAATATCGGATTTGAAGTTGCCGGAGCGATCATTGAAAAAGTCAGCGGTACGGATTATTTCGACTATGTCAGGGAGAAAATATTCAAGCCGGCCGGAATGAAGGATTCCGACTCGTATAACAGGGATGCGCCTGCAGAGAACCTGGCCACCGGATATACCAATAATCATCCCCTCGATAGTGTGAGAGAGGGATGGCTTTGGGAGAATACCTATATTCTTGCTCCACGGGGAACCCCGGCCGGCGGAGGATATTCAACGGCAGAAGATATGCTGAAATTCGACAATGCCATCCGGTCTTACAAAATTCTTGGAGAGGCTTATGTAAATTTCATGGGTAACGGATACCGTGGCAGCATCGGGGATCCATTGGCAAGGAGGCTAGGAAAAGGAGCCGGCGGGGCTTTTGGTGTTTCAACCTTCTATGCCCGGGACTGGAATAACGGCTATACCATCGTTGTGCTGACCAATATTGACCCCCCCGGAGGAGCGGAGATAGGGGAAGAGATCCTGAAGATCCTTGGTTTGGAATAATATAACCTGTTTTAAATATGAACTGATTCGATGGTATTAACCGAAAAATAAATGAAACAAAATACCTATGATGCGTTATTGGTCAATGATTTATCCGATCTGTCTATTTTTCATGTGGTCATTTCCTCATGCCCTCTTTTCACATTCCATATCAAACCAGGATTCTCTGTTTCTGCTCCATCAAACCCTCGGCTCCTCCGAATGTTTCGGGGTGGCTTTCGGTGATGTGGACAATAACGGCACCCTCGACGGGATCGTAGTGAATTTCCAGGGTCAGAGCCGGCTCTGGAAGAATGAGGGCAACGGAAATTTCACCTCGACCGGACAGACGTTCGGCAATGGAACGAACCATGGCGGCGAGCTGGCTGATGTTGATGGAGATGGAGACCTGGATCTCTTCCTGGTTTCGACCATGGCAACAGATAAAGTTTACTTCAACGACGGTATAGGCAATTTTACCAACAGTGGCCAGAACCTGGGCGGAGCGATGGACTTCAGCGTTCAGTTGATCCTGGAGGATATGGATGGCGACGGGGATCCCGATGCCCTGGTCGCACGCAATCTGCATACCAATTTCCTATGGATAAACAACGGATCGGGATTTTTTACCGAATTGCGGGAAATCGGTGATACGACAACCTATTTCATGAGCGTGGCCGATGTCGACGGAGACGGTGATCCGGATGTTTACCTGGAGTATCAGTATCAACCCGACAGGATCCTGCTGAACGACGGAACCGGCTATTTCACCGACACCGGACAGGCAATCGGTTTTGCAGAAGGAGATGGTCACGGGCTGTTTTACGACCTCGATGATGATTCCGATCCCGATCTGATCCTCACAAACAGCATTTTCGGGAACAGTATATGGCTCAACGACGGGACAGGCATATTCTCACCTTCCGGTTCCGTTTTCGGTTCAGGGTACGGTCTGACAGTGCTGGATGCGGATATGGATACGGATCCCGACGTGATAACGTTCCACCCTGAGCGTCCCTGTTATCTGTGGGTGAACGACGGGAGCATGAATTTTGATTCCGCCGGTGTGATCTTCCCCGGAGACCAATGCTGGAGCATTACGCCGGAGGATGTGGATCTCGATGGCGATATCGATGTGGTCGCGGGCAACAGCGCATTCAACAGCGGCACGACAAAGCTCTATATGAACCAGTCCTCTCCATCAACCGGGGAAGTGATTCTTCCTGTAAATACCATTGACAACCTGCATGTTTATCCCAATCCGGTCATCCGGGATGTGACCATATTCTTCACATTGAAAGAGGAGTCCCGGGTGAAACTGATCCTGTACGACGTATCCATGCGGATGGTCGGGTTGCTGGCCGGGGGATTGTACGGTCAGGGAGAGCATCGGGTGATGAAAACCCTTGACGGCTTTTCCCATGGATTGTATTATGTCGTAATGCTCAGCAATGATTCGGAAAGGATGCATAGAATCCTCTTTAATCATGCAAATTGAAAAAATGATCAGCAAACCATTGATATTAGCCCTCTTTTTTCCGGGATTCAGAAATCTCCTGTTTACAAAGATCAGCTCAGAATGAAAAACAGGATCCGGAACCATCTCAGGCTGGTCTTCATCCTTGCATCCGGGTTAATAACGCCGGACTTTCAGTTTTCTGCACTGGCGGCGGCAATTCCGCCGGACTTATCCGGGAAATCTGCCGGTAAGGATTCCGTTTATCGCGTGAAATATTCCGGCATCGTCAGAGACTATATGCGGCATGAAAGGATTCCGGGCCTGTCTCTTGCAATGGTTGACACCTCAGGAGTTCTCTGGTCCTGTTCATTGGGAGTCCGGGATACTTTAAATAATAATCCTGTCGATCCCGAAACCATGTTTGGCATTGCATCCTGCACCAAGCCACTCACGGCGACCATCCTCCTGAATGCAGTTCAGGCAGGAATCCTGGCGCTGGACACACCCATCATCACCTATCTTCCGGAAATCCATTTCAATAGCCATTACGAACCCTTTCCCGAACGGAAGATCACACTCCGTCACCTGCTGTCTCACCGGTCGGGGCTTCCTCATGAAGCGCCTCTTGGAAACAACTGGGACGGCGTGAATTGTTCCCTGGAGGAGCACATCCAAAGCCTGAACGGTACCTGGCTGAAACACCCGGTCGGCCAGCGAAACGATTATTCCGGAAGCGGATTTGATCTCGCCGCTTATATTCTGCAGCGTGTCATGAAGAAACCTTATGAAGAATGCGCCAGGGAACTGTTGTTCGTACCACTCGGGATGATGCGCACGACAGTAGATCCGGCTGAAGTTTTTGCGGATTCCAACCGGGCGGCCGGCCATACCCGAAGGTATCACAATCCGCCTCCGGTCTTTATACCGCTCTACGGAGGCGGAGCAGTTTGCTCAACAGCGGACGACCTGGCTAAGTTCATCCTGAATCACCTGAAAGTTTTCTCTGACAGGAGTGTCGCTGAGTCGGATTTCAAATATATCAAGGAAATGTATCTGATTCAGGGAAAAGAGGCCGGCCAGCTCAATGGGTACGGGCTGGGGATCAATTGCTGGCATGCGTTCGGCAATGAATATTTCCGGTCGTGCCGGATGCTGCATACAGGCGGAGGAACCGGGTTCAGCTCTGTAATGGAATGGTTTCCGGAACAAGGCTGCGGGATTGTGATCCTCACCAATTCCTGGGATGCCGACCCTCTGGAGCTGGCCGATACCCTGATGACGCTGCTGTTCACTTCCCGGAAAATAGTTTTGAAGAGAAATACTACCATGGAATCAATCATCCGGGGATCCGAACCGTGCATTCCTGATTCAGCTTGCCTGGGAGATTACGGTGTTTTCCGGCTTACCGGAAGTCAGGGCAATTACGGCATATCCATGGAGAAAAACACTGATTATCCTTTTTTCTTTTTCAGCCCGCAGGCAGGATACTTTTACCCGGAAAACGGAGAACCGAACATCATCCGGTTCCATCCTGGCGTTACCGGGCAGGCAGATTATGCCACCAGCATGAAAAGAGGGTTCGTTTACAACAAGGTCAGCCCACAAAGCGCAACGAAATTCCGGGATACGGGATATATGAAATATACGGGGCGATATATCATGAGAAGATGGGGAGAGCCAGTGGATACAATATGCATTGATTTGAGGAAGGAAGGTCTCTTTTTCAATGATGTCCGGTTGGAGGAGGTCGCCCCGGGTATCTTTTACCAGGTCAATACGTGGCAGAACGGAGAGGTGATCGACTTCTCGCAGGAGAGGCCGATGTACAGGAACATTTCTCTGGAAAAAATGTATAAAGCCGGTTTGCAAAAGAAACCGACCGGTTTTTCGGAAACAAATTCATCCGGATTACCAGTACAAAAAACAATCTATTATCAAGAACCATGGATGTTAATTTACCACTTTGTCCTTTCATCAGATCTGTCCTCGGGATAGTGTTTATGACGGGATCCCTCCTTGCTCAAACCCAATCATCAGGCTATTCGGGCAGCTGGATTGTTGATGTCGGCCGGACAGGAATTCCCGGGCTCCCGGCGTACTGCTTATCGATCAGTCATCATGGGGACACGCTAGTTTACCTTACTTCAGTCCCACAGCCATCAGGGGATTCGTTGAAAACAATGAAAAAAATGATCCCTGACGGACGGGAAGGATCTTATACCGATCAGAAAGGCAATCCGGTTCCCTGTTCTGCCCGGTATATTGGAGACACACTTGCGCTCCGGTTTTCGCACCAGCAATTCCGGAAAGGGAAGAAAGTACTGTTAACGATAGAGGAAAAGCACTGGCTCTCAGCCGACGGGAATACACTGATGATCATGCATGCTGAGGGTTCGGAAGGCCGGATGGGTTTTTATCCGAAGCCGATCATACTATCACGTATGTATGCTGAAACAGGGGTGAAAGCTGGAATTCCTTTTATAAACCTTGAATCCTGTAATCCTTCGTATCCTGCTCCGGTTCTCACCGAAACAAGCAATGGTCAAGTCGATCCGGAGGTTGATTCCCTACTCAGAAGGATGGTTCTGACCGGAGGCGTCCCTTCAATATCCGTAGCATTTCTGGAAAACGGCGAGATCAGATGGGTAAAAAACATCAATGGGGTCGCCGGATTGAATACCGCCTACCGCATCGGTTCCATTTCCAAACCATTTACGGCAACGACGATCCTCCGACTGGCTGAATCGGGTAAACTCAGTTTGGATGATGATGTTTCCCGATACCTTCCCTTCCCGTTACGGAATCCGCTGGCGCCCGAAACTCCTATCACCCTCCGGATGCTTCTCACCCATCAGTCGGGGCTGGCCAAAGAGACCCCTGAATTTGACCGGCTCTTTCTGTTCAGCGACAAGCAGTTGCTTTCGTTCAGTGACAGTATCGGGTTTCCGTTGCCCGGGTTCAACGAAACCCCCGACAGGATCGATTTTTTCAGGGAATTGGTCACCCCGGGCGGAAAGCATTATACAGAGGATGTATGGGCAGAACCGCCACTGAACCTTCGCTATTCCAATATCGGTTTTACCCTGCTTACCCTGGTGGTTGAACAGGTTAGCGGAATTCCTTTCGGGGAATTTGTGACCCGCGAGATCTTCGTTCCACTGGGAATGGATCATTCAGGATTTCGAAAGGATGATCATCCCGCCATTCAGGCAATACCTACAGAACGGATAGCCGGGGAGTCGTTTTCATTCATGGAACAGGAGGTTCCGTTAACCGAGGATATGAAGAAACGACGTTCAGACAACCGGCTTGATTTTCCCTTATATGACCAACCTCCCGGAGCAAGCGGGTTATGGGCATCTGCTGAAGATATCAGCAGGTTTCTGGCTTTCCATATGTTACATGGAACGGGTATAAACGGATATCAGGTGCTGAAGAAAGAGACCCTGTCGATGATGCATGAAGCCGCCGCCAGAGGGTCCGGAGGAGCCATTGACATCTTCCCGGTTGAAGGACAGGGTATGGGCTGGACGGTTTGTTCAGACGGAATCAGCGGTCATATCGGAGGACAATTGGGATATACATCAGCCATGATTATGAAACAAAGCGGTGATGAAACAGCCGGCTTTATCATTCTGATGAACCATGCCTGCCGGCTGGTAACCGACAGGGAGTGCATGAGGCAATGGTTTCAACATTATTATGCCGGCCTGGAGAAGATATTGCTTAAAAGAATATCAACATCAGTTTTAAATTGATATATATTACATATGTAAACTGATCAGGAATGAACAATAACAGGTCGCTCAGCATCATCAGAGAATTCATCAGAAACAGGGGAATCCTGCTGATCAATGTGTTGGGCCTTACCCTTGGAATTACATTTTGCTTGTTTATTGGGATCTATGTGAAACAGGAGCTTTCCATGGATCAGGCCTTTCCAGATAAAAAGCAGATCTTCAGGCTGGAAATCCAGTTTCCGGAAAGGGGCCGGAGAGCTGTTCAGACCTCTGCCCTGGGTCCTGATCTGAAGGAGAGCGTGGCCGGAATCCAACACGTACTAAGGGTGCAGTTCTGGGACCAATTTCTGGTAAAAAACGAGGAGAATTATTTCACCATTCCCAGGTTATGCCTGGCCGATTCCACATTTTTCGATTTTTTCGAACAATCCTGGCTATATGGGAACCCGAAAGAAGCGTTAACCGATCCGTTCAGCATGGTACTTACAGAGGAGCTGGCCTTCGCTGTGTTTGGAAAGACCAATCCAACAGGACTTACCCTGCGAAGTCAATCCGGAAAAAGCATCTTTACTGTTAAAGGGGTGATCAAAAAGAGAAAAGATTCCCATATCGAATATGATGCATTGCTTTCTATGACAACCCTTGGAGAATACAACCCTTCCATTCTTCATACCTACGATACACAGCAATGGCTCACCTATCTGAAACTCGACAAGTCGTCGGTTCCCTCTCTGATGGAAGAGCAGATTTTCGGGAAAATGGTTGAATTGGTTCCGGACCTCCGCAGGGATGAAACCAACCGGGACTTTTTCATTGTTCTTAATCCCCTGACAAAGATCTACTTCACACGCAATGTTGTGGATTTCTCCTATCACGGAAACCATAATCAGGTGCTTCTGTTCATTGCCATTGCCTGCCTCATTCTGCTGTTGGCGTGTATCAATTTCAACAACCTGAACATGGCTCATGCCTTTTCCAAAGCCAAAGAGGTTGGGATCAGAAAAATTGCAGGCGCCCAACGAAAAACCATCCTCATTCGGTTTTTATCCAAATCCCTGTCAGTCAGTTTCCTATCAACCATGCTTGGCGTTAGTTTAGCCATCCTCCTGCTTCCGGCATACAACCAGATCATTGGACGACAACTGCAGATCACTTTCTTTGACAATCCCTACACCATCTCCCTATTGCTGGGAATTGTCCTGATTACCGGACTATTTTCCGGCTTGTACCCTGCCTGGTTCGTCTCTTCCTTCGACACCATACATGCGATAAAAGGAAAGATCCTAAAAGGAAACAGATCATGGATGACGAGAAAAGGGCTGATTCTGTTTCAGTTTTTCATCTCCGTTGTCCTGATCAGCGGTTCCATTCTGATATACCGGCAACTTGCCTTTACCAGCGAAAAAGATATGGGATTTAATACAGAAGATATTCTGACCATCCGGCTTCCGGGCCAGTTGAAAAAAAATCAAACATCCTTCAAAGAGAGGCTGCTCCAACATCCTGAAATCCATTCGGTTTCCTATTCCTATACCATCCCCGGAAGCGATCTGAATTACGAAGGATTCACTATCCGGGGAAAGGAAGTTAATCCGCTGGTTATCAGTGTGGATCCTGATTATCTCAACACCTATGGCATCCCGTTGGTGGCCGGAAGAAATTTTGACCAATACCAGGGATCCGATTCCATTTACCATTGCATCATCAACGAAACAATGGCCAAAGAGATTGGGATGCCGGATCCTCTCAATGAATGGCTTTCCCATGAAGACGCTGCGTATTCCGTTTTTCAGGAAAAGAGGATCAGCATCATTGGCATTGTAAAGGATTTTCACTTCAAATCATTACGATCAGGCATGGAACCGATCATGCTCGGATGGAATCCGGATCGGTTCAATTATATCAATATCAAAATCGCTGACGGGAAAACCGGGGCGGCCATGAACGCCATTCAAAAGCTCCTGGATGAATTCGTTCCGGGTATTCCTGTTGAATTCCAGTTCATTGAAGAAAGTTTCGACAACATGTACCGGTCTGATCACCGCATGGGAAAAATCCTGATTTGCTTTACGTTGCTGTCGGTTTTCATTGGGATCCTGGGGTTATTTGGTATCGTGGTATTTTTAACCCAACAACGAACAAAAGAGATTGCTATCCGGAAAACACAGGGTGCCTGCGTAAGGGAGATCTTGGTCAGAATAACCCTTGAATACGCCTGGCCGGTTATTCTGGCGAATGCTCTGGCATGGCCTGTCGTTATCTGGCTAGGGTCAAAATGGCTGAGTGATTTTGTCTACCGGACATCCATTGGAATCGACATTTTTCTCTATAGCGCTTTCATTACTCTTCTGATGGCAATGGGAACTGTCTTGTCTGTTACCCTTAAAGATGCATTTACCAACCCTGCTCATGCTTTACAGGAATGAAAAAAACGTTGATCCTGCTTTTTTTCGTTGTGGTATTGGGCCATCAGGGCTATCCGCAGGTTTTATAGTAAAGATTGTCTTGAAAAAACGGAAATACACCGAAAAAACCCACTGCATGGCAACTCTTTATCGTATATTTCGTCAAATGGAATATTTTTAACATCAGTAGAATGAAGAACCATTTATTTCTTGCAGGGACCCTGTTAATCCTGCTGATTTCCATTTCATGGAATATTCCGGCACAAACATACATCTCCCTGGTTTGCACCTATACGGAGGAACTTACCTATGGTCCTCTGTCAGGCCGTATATTGCTGCTCGTCAGTCAGGACACAGCCACCGATCCCGACCTGCCCGATCCCTTCCATCCATTTATCACATTTGGCAGGGATTTCGAAAACTGGCATCCGGGAGAGACCCTTGTCCTGAATCAGCAAAACAGCGATTGCTTTCTCTCCTGCCCCGATAGTCTGACCGGCTGGATCGCCATCAGGGCCATAGTGGATTCCCACCCTGAGAGCAGCATATTGGTGCGCGACGGAACCTGTTTCAGCGATAAGATCGTCGCCAGGATAGAAACGGGAAAACCAAATTATGTGACGGTTCCGATTACGCAAATGCTCCGGGGAAGAGGCTTCCGGGAAAAACCAAACATCCGGCTGCTGGAGGTGGAAAGTCCTCTGCTGAGTAGTTTTTACGGAAAACCAACTTTCATAGAGGCGGCAGTGTTGCTCCCCGACTCTTACTTCACCGATAGTCTCAGGCACTATCCAACCATGTTTGTATTCCCCGGTTGGGGAACCATCCATACGGCCGTCACACAAGGCACGTTCCAGCAAAAGCGTTATGGCATGTCAGGTGTAGGAGAAGAGAAAATCGTTGTGTTCCTCAACCAGGATTGCCGCTACGGCTTTCATGTATTTGCCGATTCAAAGAACAACGGTCCCAGAGCTACCTCGTTTGTCACTGAATTTTTGCCGGAGTTTGAAGCGCAATACCGGGCTGTTCCCCGTCGCGACGCCCGGTTCCTGACCGGCCAGTCGTCCGGAGCCTGGGCTGCGCTGTGGCTGTTGATCAACTATCCCGACACCTTTGGAATGGCGTGGGCGGCATCGCCCGATCCGGTGGATTTCAGCCGGTTCCTGAATATCGACCTCTACTCCCCGGATGCCAGTCTCTATTACGATCAAGCGGGTTCCCTGCGTGACGGGATTGATTCCGATTCCCTCATTTTTAGCCTCAGGGACTGGATCACCCTGGAGAAGGCGCTTGGCGACGGAGGGCAGTTCCAGTCGTTTGAGGCCGTATTTGGCAACACCGCATCCACCGGGTCTCCCGATCAGATGTTCGACCGCGAAACCGGAGCAATCCTTCCATCTGCCCTGAAGTCGTGGGAAGCATATGACATCAACCGGATCCTGCTTACCCGGGGAGCCTCCCTGAAAACGCAGCTGGATGGACGGATCACGATCGTTGTGGCGGGAGATGACCCCTTTTTCCTCGATGAACCGGTAAAAACCCTGAAAGAGACCCTGGATTCGGTGGGGATCAAGGCTGATATCCAAATCCTTGACGAAGGCGGCCACAATACCTGGAGTAAAGAGATCCGGGAAGAGATGCATCAGAAAATGGACACGATGTATAACACACCATACCCATGAAAAACAACCGTTTCCTTTTTCTGATTGCGTTTTTTTTATCCTGGCAGCCAGGTTTTACCCAACACCATCTGCTGGATCAGTATGATGTCAGGCAATACATCCTGGATCTGAACATCAGCAACACCAGTACGATCATTTCCGGAAATGTGACCATGAACGCCGAGGTAACAGCAGCATCATTGAATACCGTCACCGTTGAGCTAATCGATTCAATTTCGGCCGTATCCTACATGACCGTTGATTCAGTGTGGTTCAACGGAAATCCTGCGGCTTTCGTCCATTCAGGCTGGCTTGTGCAGGTCCCCTTAACAACACCTGTTCCCCTGGGTGACCTTTTTTCCCTGCAGATCTTCTACCATGGCAATGGTTCAGGATCCACCCAGTCGAACACGAATGGTCTATGGAAATTTTCATATAAAAACATTTCACATACATTTAACACCTCCCAGCCATTCTATTCAAAGGTTTGGTGGCCCTGCAAGGAGTTGATGACGGATAAAGCTGATTCGGTCACCTTTATCATTACGACCGATTCCACCAACCTGACTGCATCGAACGGGTTGCTCGAAAAGGTTGAATACCCCGGAAACGGGAAAGCCAGGTACCACTGGAAAACCCATTATCCCATCAGTCCGTACCTGGTATCCTTTCTGGTTGGTCCGCTTTCACAGCTCATCGATTACGCTCCCATGGTTTCCGGTTCAGATTCCTTGCTGCTGTATAACCTTCTCTTTTCCGAATCCCCTTATTATCAGATGTATCTGACAGCTATTGATAAAACCAAAACCCTTCTGATGCTGAACGATTCTCTTTTAGGAGAGTACCCTTTCCGGGATGAAAAATACGGATACTGCCTTATCGGAATGCCAACCATCGGCATGGAACATCAGACCATGTGCATGATGGGTTATGCCTCGCTTGATACGATAACCACTCTCTATCCATATGGTGGTAACTGGTTTCTTACGGCTCATGAACTGGCTCACCAGTGGTTCGGTGATGCCGTGATTTGCTCCACCTGGAATGATGCCTGGCTCGTCGACGGGTTCGCCTCCTATATGGAATATGTGGCGCTTCAGCATCTGTATGGCACCGCCTCTGCGGAAGCCTGGATGGAGGAAGCCCATACTTCGGTATTATCGGAACCGGGTGGCAGTGTGTGGATACCTGATTCACTGGTTTCCGATGTAAGAAATCTTTTCGATTACAGGCTGGTATATAAAAAAGGGGCGGCGATCCTGCACATCCTAAGGTATGAGATCAACAATGACTCCCTGTTCTTCTCCATTCTGAAGCAATATATCTCCACCTATCGCTATGGTTCAGCTTCTGCCGCCAATTTCCTGACGATTGCCGAATCGGTTACCGGGATAGATCTGACGGATTTTTTTGAACAATGGTATTATGGAAGCGGATATCCCGTTTTCAACCTCCACTGGAACCACACCGGGGATACTTTGGAGATTCGCTCGGAACAAACCACTTCGACCAGCATCACTCCCCTTTTCCGCACCACGTTCGACATCCGGGTATATACACCGCAAGGCGACACCACGATCCGGTTATTCCAATCAGGAAGCAACTTCACCTGGAATCTTCCCATTACCGGAACGGTTGATTCCATTGCCTTTGATCCCGATCACTGGCTGATCCAGCAACATACGGTACACACATCGCTCGGGGAAAACCAGCAACCGGTTCAGGTACAGATATTCCCGAATCCTACGACAGGGAAGGTTACGCTGATCATTGATCCTGTTTATACCGGAGAAACCATTCAGGTTCAAATGATTGACCTGACAGGGAGAGTAGTGCTGGATCAGCAGGTGATGGGTGCAGTCGCCACACTCGATGTAACCGGATTATCACCGGGGATATACTATCTGAGACTGGTAAACCGTTTGGATCAGCAAGTAATGAAAATTATCAAAGAGTAAGAGGATATCAATACATCATGCCCCTTCAGTATACAGATGCTTTGCCGGATGCAGCTCAGTACTTCCGGCTTTTTGAGACCACCGGCTGGAATGAGAAGTATGGCCTGACAAAGGAGGAGCTATCCGATACACTCAGGAGCAGTTTTTATTGTATATCCGCTTATGATGGAAATGCACTTGTCGGAACCGGAAGGATCATGTCCGACGGAGTCCTTCATGCGATGATCTACGAAATGATCGTGCATCCCGACTACCAGGGGAAAGGGATCGGACGGGAGATCATGCACCGGTTGCTCCAAAAATGCCTCGATAACAACATCAGGGATATCCAGCTGTTCTGTGCCAAAGGAAAAAGGGAGTTCTATGAAAAAATGGGTTTCATCACCCGCCCCGACGACGGTCCGGGTATGGAGTACCGCACAGGGTCTGTTGAAGCACTGAAACCCCTTAATTGATGTAAAATGAACTATCATAAGGACCATGCTCATACCCATCCAGTATGAAACGTATAATGAGGTCCTCCCATTTTTCGGACCATCCTAAAGTAGAGATTTCCGGGTCTTGAGCTTATCCGGATTCTACCTGATTCGGCGTTATTCTGCTTAATCCTTGACCAATTTCATAATCCTGGTCATCCGGTTGCCGCTGAATCTCACAAAATAAACACCCGGGTTCAAGCCACTGATATCGATTCCTGTAGTTTCATTTACCAACGGTTTCGTTAAAACGAGCTGGCCGCGAAGATCATACAGGGTAAGTGATCCTTGCGAACCGGCTGATGCAGCAGGCGAAGAAATATATATCATTGAATGGGAAGGATTCGGATACAATGTGACCTGTTCTTGCTTTAGACCTGGTTCCGTGAATACCAGGATCGAATCCAATACTGT
This sequence comes from Alphaproteobacteria bacterium, assembly GCA_009928665.1. Lineage (GTDB taxonomy): Bacteria > Bacteroidota > Bacteroidia > Bacteroidales > FEN-979 > CAIVAT01. The sequence continues at coordinate 5,037 of SACF01000044.1, read as the reverse complement.
TTTATATCGATGCCCTGGAGCGTGGGCATAAACATCCCACTGGTAATTAGAAAAAACTGACAGACCACCGTCATAAGGCTGCCACCCTCCATACCAGTGTAAGTACTTCCCCGTCAGCGAGTTTCCCAATGTATCATAGGTATAATGTTGCATGTCTCCATTCTGCCACGATGAATTGATCCAATTTTGGGAAGTCTGTGACAGCATGTTATTGCGGGTATCATACAAATAAACATAACGAAAACCGATGGACCATGAACCACCCGACCAGTCCCAGTTTTGATCCAGGATTTTGTTTCCGTTCCCATCATACAAATAAGACGACAAACTATTATTCTCCCAGGCATTGTTTAGCCACAGTTGATACAAACCAGATAACCGGTTACCGGCAGTGTCATAAGTCATGGTCGATAAAGAACTGTTTACCCATGAGGAATTTTCCCAAACCTGCCTGAGACATGTAAGCAGATCACCATTTGAATTATTGGTATATGAAACCAGTTTGAATAACGCCCAACCATTATTTATCCATGAGGAGACTACGGCACTGGTCGCATAACCGTTGGTATCATAGGATTGGATGCAGAGTTCGTTATTAACCCATAGGCTGTCCAGTCCATCTTGGTAAAGTGAGGTATCATTCAGTCCATTTGCATCAAAGTGCCAGTAATAATGCCAGCCGTTCATCCACCGATTGTTTTCCCAATAGGTTGTTTTCCAATCAACCATATCTCCATTCGAATTATAGACAAATTTCTTTGTTAATTGATTTACCCATGCATTGTTCTCCCATTTTTCACTTAAATAGGAGAGCCAATTTCCTGCTGAATCAAATGTGAAGGATTCCCGAGCGGAATTTACATATATTAAATTGCTTTGAATCAGCTCCATCAATTGAACCAGTGAATCACCCGACGAGTTATACTTTCGGGTAATCCTATAAAATGGCTCTGATCCCGTGGTTTTGTAACATAAAATGGTGTCCCACTTCCACACAGACGAGGATGGATTAAACATATTCCGTTTCGCAGGTATCACCATTTTGTCAGGTTTGAATCCAGGTTGTGTTGGGTTGAAATAGCTGTCGATCCGTTCGAAACCGGCAGGAAGGAAAGCATGGCGTTGAGGCGCCTGCGCATGTGCGCAAAATGTGAAAATGCAGAGAAAACTGAAAAGCAGGATGTGTGTCTTCATAAGGTGGGCTTTTTGAAAAGGGATTGCAATAAAAAAATATACAAAATAAAACCATAATTGGTTCAGTATTAGAGATTTTTTGTTTTATTTCCCTTTCAATTTCATCCCAGAGTTTAGTTAATGCCTCATAATGTTCAAGGATGTAGATAATTTCTTTTACTTTCGGGTTGATATGTTTTTTTCAACTTTTATTTGATTAAACATTGTATAACGAGGCAGAGATTTCATAATCCTCCGCTTTACGAAACCAACTATTAACTTGTTCTTCAGGTGGGCATTTTTTATTAATAATCACCTATCCTTGAGGAAAACATAACTATGTTTGCATCCTATAGTCGCATATAAAAATTGAAAAATATGCCCGCAATCGCACATATTGGGATCGGGTTTGCAGCCAAAAAGGTTGTACCCTCAGTATCTGTAATCATTCTGATTGTTGCAGCCGAACTGATCGAGATTATTTTTATGATCTTATGGGGGTTTGGCATTGAGCACCCATTGAGTGAGCCAGGTGCACCATTTTCTCCATACTCACACAGTATCTTATTTGGCGTTCTGTGGTCGGTGCTGGCAGGTCTGCTGACACACGTGATAAGCAAAAAAACCAGAATAAGTTGGATCATTGGTCTTCTGGTTTTTAGCCATACCATTCTTGATCTTATAGCCTCTCCCAAATTAGCATTCTATCCAAACGATACAGGTTTGCCCTTGCTATTTGATTATACATACACTTATGGACTCGGACTCTGGAAGAATAAAATTGTTGCAGGAATCGGTGAGATCGGAATTCTTGTGGCAGGGATTATCATTTTTATCATGACCATCAGAAAGAAGCGGGCTGAGAGCCTTAAAATTAAGGGTACCTCTAAAAACTAATTTCCACGAGATTTTTTGTTGCGCATTTTGTTGTTTTTATTTCAAATATACGCATTTATTTTCTATTTATGTTGTTGATATCTAAGCATTTATTAACATTTAGTTTTTAGAAGTACCCTTAATAAAAAAAATTCATCATTTCAAAGACATGAATCAGTTTGTCAGAACTTCTGACAATGATAGCACCTTATCCAAGGGGGTTACATCAGCACTCTGATTTTCTGTAACATGCAGTAAAAGAGCTATCAAATTTGGCGTCGCTGCACACTGGAGTACCCAATTATCTAACTTTTCACTGATACAGGATTTTGCGAAAGTAGTTGATTTCATTATAGAAAATGACCTTTCACTATTGTGGTTTGTAACGGACGATAGTACACGAAGACAATCAGGAACAAGCAGTTCCACGAGAGCCTGAGTGTTCCTGGCGTCTGGACAGTTGCATTACTTTCTTTGTCACAAGGCAGGTTGTCATACGCTAAGAACACTCAGGGTGCCAGGTTGTCCGATATGCCTGTTAATTATGCTTTACAATAAAAACGGACGACTTTGTATCAGTTCTGAGTAAATAAACCCCGTTGCTATAGGATGCCGTGCTGATCTTATCATTTTTCTGAACGATTCCTTTCCATATTATGACACCCTGTATATTATAAATACGGGCTTCGACAGGACCCGATAATCCTGAAATGTTAATTTCAGGGTTTGCCGGATTCGGGTAAATTGTGATGGCATCTTTTACGACGGGATATTCAGGTGTGCCAGTAACAACCGGATTATCATAATACCTGATGGTAGCCTTGTCTGAAGCCGAACCATCAATGTATATTACATAAGGCATATTCTGATACGAGGTTATTCCGCAGGAAGAGCTGACGGCATTCGAGAAACCACGGGGGCCAACATAGTCCCATGTCCCGTCAAAGTAGCTCATCGCCGAGACGGAATTCCCGCTATTGAGATCCACATATGCTATCAATAAAATCCTTTGATCATTCATGGTCGTAGCCACATCAATTACCGGGCCGTCAGCTTCATCCGATCCGATTTGTGACCAGGCTGTTCCTTCGTACTTATAGGCATTCAGAACGCCGTTGCTGCTACCTGTTCCACTGGCAATAACAACATACACATCGTCTGTGTACTCGTCGACGATAAGATTCTGGCTGTAACTAACCGGATCATTTGAAACTGCGGAGCCCCCAAGCAGCGTCCATGAATTCCCATTCCATTTACTTACGTGAGCTAAATTCCCGTTGAAATTGTTCCAAAGCACATACACATCGCCGGTCGATTTGTTTACTCGCAAATCATTCCACACGCCGTAGTTGCTTCCTGAATATGCAGTTCCCCCTAACTTTTCCCATGTGCTTCCATTATATTTATAACAAACCCCTTTATAATTGGATCCGAAATCCTCCAATGCGACGTAAGGGACGTCAGCGCTATCCAGATCAAAGCCAATCTGAACACCGCTTGCGGGTGACGTGCCGATTTGCACCCATGCACCCGATACGTATTTTTTCACCTTAACGGGACCCTCCTTCGAAAAAGCCACATAAGGGGTAAGCCCGTCAGAGCCGATCCGTATGCGTCCCATGGATCCCTGTTCATTCAGATTACCATAGTTTGTCCAGTTTCCGAAAGGGGTCTTTTGATAAACATTACAGACATAGTTATTCGAAATTAAAGTATACAGGGTGCCATTCATATCAGCTTCAATTCCCAGGTTGTATTCTGCAGCAGCAAATCCCGCATCGCCAACCAGTTGCCAGGTTCCAGGCAACGCCGATTCAACCACAATGGTAAAGGATAAAGTGTCTGATTTTAATCCGTCACTAACCACAATTTCTACCGGATAGTTTCCTGATAACACAGGGGTACCGGTAAGTGTTGCTTTTGTATGGATCATTCCCACCGTTGTTGCAGCTGATAATGTTAACCAGGAAGGCAGGTTGATGGCGGTGAGTGTCAGGTTTTGGTCGTCAGGATCACTTGCATAAATGTCGCATGAATAGAGCGTTCCTTCAAAGCCGGTAGTAACCGGAGAAGACATAAATAAGGGTGTTGCATTATTGCTTCCATCCAGATAGGTGCTTCTTCCGGCATTGTCGAGGGTGTTATCTGGGGCTATGAGCAAGCCGGCAACCCGAATATAGTTTTCATCCCAGTTTGCCGGAATTGTGCAGGTAAAAGTATAGCTGACCGTATCGCCGGCTGCAACACTGGAAGGTACACTGCCTGTCTGTCCGTTGTATCCTCCCAGCAGTGCTCTTCCGACGTGGTTGTAAGCAATCATATTCGCAGGTATAGTTGAAGGTAAAAGCTCAAAACCTCCCATATATCCATGACCCCCGCCACTATAGATGTTTGTCTGGTTATATTGCGGCGCCGGTCCGGTCACCCCGTCTTCGGTAACAATGGCAGAAAGTCGGTAGTTCCCGCTTGCGGAGGTGAAAAATGTTGCTTTTACTCTTGCCGTCAGTAAACGGGTAACCTGATCGAAATTTGTGAAAACTTCAATATCAGCTTTCGGTGTTTCTGCAAATGCGGATGAAACCCAATAAAACCATTGGCTAATCCCGGTTCCCTGTCCGCCCCTGTCGATATTTGCTGACGGAGCACTTAAAAGTCCGCTGGCGGCAGCATAATCTTCGTTTTCCATTACATCCCCGGTGTGAATAGCTATTCCAATCACATTGGGATATACAGATGCCAGTGAATCCATATAATGTGTCCCGCCGGAACACCACTGGCACCAGGTGCCTGTAAGCTCTTCAATTATTACATGTTTGGTTTGAGCATTTGTTACATTTAAGGTAGCAAAAAGCAGTAATAACAAGGGTAAGTACTTTTTCATAATGCATGTGAGATGGTCTAGTGCGGCTGGACAGTATTTATTACAAAGATAAGTGTTGTTGTTAAACGAGGGGGGTCCGGGGGGAGACTCATAACTCGAATTTTTTG
>SACF01000229.1 GCA_009928665.1 Alphaproteobacteria bacterium | reverse complement strand
GATATATTCCGTATGCAATCCTGTCTGGTCAACATACTGCACCACTTATTACGGTGGATTGCCTGAAGTGCGGCAACCACCTCCATTCGGGTACAGCAAGTTGCCCGTGAATGCTAATCAGGCTTTTATCGCAATTCAGTATGACGAGTAACGGCAACGCATTTTTACCTCGATTTGTAACCCATTAAAGTTAGCTTGTTATTCCAGAGTTCGCTACGCACCCTTGCCATGCACCATTTTCATTAATCCAAATCAGTACCGTATTCCAGCGGTGCATGTCATGAGCGCTCCGCTCACCTTCCATAAAAGCTACTTTAATGAGTTACTTCCGTCCTTTTCCTGATGCCGGCACCGGTAAATGCATTGCCTTTTATGAAGTTTGAGCAGCAACGCCAGCCATCTTCACCATCAACCAGCCACTGTAGAGCGTGGCAGGTTAATGTCAGCAAGGTTATCAAGTATTCCAGCCTGCTTCTACCACATTATTTCCTGCTCATTCTTCGCACATCATAACGTGGCAGATGTTACTCCAGCCATCAACACTACCAACCCGCGTTGTAGAAATAACGCCGGTTGGTTTACCTGGCTTTCTCGGTTCGCCAGCCCTGTTTTGGCACACGCTGCAAATGTGATTACTGGCACGCGTAAATTTCCCATTGCAGCGAGTACCAATTGTAAGCAATCCTTTCTCCACCCCTGCCCCGGTGCTAAAGAACGCACCCGGGCAGGCATATCCTGTTCCCGTATGCCAACCACTATTGCCACACACTTCACCGCTCATGCAACATCATTTGCTCATAAAAACCTTATTCTGCCTAACCTGCTTCAGTACTTCGCAAATGTGTCGCATTTCGGGTAAAGCGAGTGGCAGCTGGTCCGCCGGCCATTCGTTCATCGTGTCAGAATCCTTCACAAGTTTCATAATTTGCAAACCGTTATGCAAAGTTACCTCGTAAAATTTTTGAGCTCAAGGCCATGCCCGTTGGGTGCTGTCATTTTTTTTTCATTTTTTATTGTTCTGCCAGCCTCTGTCAGTATGCCGGCCTTTTGTATATGGTAAAAAAAATGACCCGCAGCCTTGCGCTCAAAATTTTACTTCGGTTAAGGCGCATAAGGTTTTCAATTTATTTCAAACTTATTCATTGCTTATTACCAATAGCAATCAATAATGTATGAAATTGTAAGATTATGATTTCTGTAACGCCGGGTTTAGCAATGATGCCTGGATGTCTTGATCAGACGGTTCCCCATGAACAAACGCCCCAGGCAGGCATAGCGGATTCCGTCGATCCCATGGTTGAACCGGTCTACCGGCACATTCAGCGGATTTCCGGCCGCGTCCTCTTTCCACTTGTAATTCTTAAACTCCCGGACCAGGTTGACGGACCGCTTGGTAATCCTGATCGGGTACCTTTTTAAAACATCGATCCCTGTCAGGATGGAATCAGCTCCTTTGAAGGTGGGTTTGATGTTGAAACCTTCCTGCCGGATCTCATGGATG
>SACF01000228.1 GCA_009928665.1 Alphaproteobacteria bacterium | reverse complement strand
AGTTCTACTGGCTATACCTCTAATGTTGTACGATTTTGTCAATATTTTGCTCGGTGTCGCGGGTGCACCGAACACGCTATTTCCAGTATGATGAATCTGTATGTCCACCTTTTCAGGGGTTGCAGAGTTATGTTTGGCCATCACCATGGTCATTCCCTGCAATGGGACATTTGGATTGACTCCCTGGACATTGGGTGGTATGCTCCAAGGGATGTGGAAATAGGACATTTCATCGCCAGCTGCTACCGTGTAGATGACGATTCTGGTTCCAACTTCGGTTAAAGCCCGATTTAAAGATCGCAAGGAATATGTATCAGGAGCTGTATTGCTGGCATACACTACGCAGATTCGGCCATCGGAATCTACCTGAATATTTGGATAAGTTCCGCCAGGACTCGGGTTACCTGCTTCCACAGTTACTCTTGGTCCGATTACACCATTTTTTATTTGTTTAATATATAATGGACGCTTGCTGACAGCATCAAATGGCCCGATATCATATGCGCAATAGACTTCATCATGTTTATTGATTAAAATATTTGACATGTAATGCAGCGCGTTTACATCACCGGCATCCGTATTCAATGCTACTTTGGGTTGCCATCCGTCAGATGTTTGCCGAATGTACCAAAGATTGCCGAGATCCGGATTGACGGTATCACATTTAGCTATGGCCATTATATGACGATATCCCTGCGAATCGTAATCAAATGAATGATAAATATATCGATGAGTTATAGATCCATCTGTGGTCAATTGGTAAAGCGTTCCCAATGTTTCATCCGCATTTACCCCGCGTAGAAGAAGCTGGGGATAGTCAACGTCTGATGCATATCCGGTGCTTTCCCACATTATTTCGACAGAGTCGCCCATGGGAGTGGGTTGAATCATTGGGCATATTGTTCTAACCCCGGTTGCTGTACTTATCGTTTGGACACTCCCAAATGTTTTTGTCGTGGCATTATATTTTCGATATTTTATCCTATTGTCAGTGGTACCAAACTCTTCTCTCCATACGAAATGAAGATTTCCGTATGCATCTGCGCAAAACGATCCCTGTGTCTGTGTGTTGCCAGTTGACGAATCAATTCTATACCAGGTCCATGTTTTGCCGCCATCATCCGAATAGATATATACTCCCACCGGAAATAAAGTACCCCCATATTGCATACAAACAAATAACCCGATTCTGCCTTCTGGCGATATGTATATATGTTTTCCAATATGTGGATATAAAGAATAACCCCCATATGTTCCCTCATAAAATTCAACATCAGTTGCCACGGTTATAGACTGCACTCCCAGCCCGGTTGTTGCAATTTTAGTATCCTCATTCATTATTTCGCCAGGTGTTTTGAATACCCCGACATCGCGCACTTTTCTAAAATCTTTTGAGCTTTCGAGCAGCATTATGTCTCGTCTGCTTATTGAGGAGGTGATACCTTCCAGCTTTGCCCAAGTTTGGACTCCGCTGATGCCAGATTTCTTTTCAACCCATTTACCCACCATCGATCCTATT
>SACF01000227.1 GCA_009928665.1 Alphaproteobacteria bacterium | reverse complement strand
CCGGTCCATAATAGTCATCGGAATTGATCACACAGAATGGGCCATCCACCACATCTTTTGCCGCCAATACGGCATGGCTGGTGCCCCATGGCTTTTCCCTCTCAAAGGGAAGAACGAATCCTTCCGGCAAATCATCCAGCTCCTGGAATGCATATGCCACTTCAATATGTTGGTCGGAACGACCTTCCACCAACTGGATAAAATCCTCTTCAATTTCTTTTTTAATAATAAAAACGACTTTCTTGAATCCAGCCATTACGGCATCATACAAAGAAAAGTCTAAAATGATTTCGCCTTCTTCTGTAATGGGGTCCATTTGTTTTAAGCCCCCGTATCGGCTACCCATCCCTGCCGCCATAATCACCAATGTTGGTTCCTTACTCATGCCTTCCTCCTCTTAAAATGTCTTTTAAAAACCACTTGCCTTACCTCTATTGTATAAAATGAACCGAACCATTTCAACCATCGCTATAGCCCGCTCCTCACCAAATCTTCCACCCGGTTGTCCAGCTCTTTGATTTGGCTTCGAGACAAGCCCTTGGTCTCTATGGGTGGGTGAATCGTAAACCGAATGGGTACTCCACTGGTGAGAATACCGGTCTCTTCGTACACTCGGTAGCTTCCGTCAATGGTAAAGGGTATGATGGGAACCTCCGGTTTGGTGGCCAAGCGAAGAGGCCCCTTTCGAAACGCCCCCATTTCTTTTTTGCGGCTTCGGGTTCCTTCGGGAAATATAATCAGAGAAAAGCCCTGTTCCAAAAGTTCAATGCCCTCCTGAATGGCCTTTAACGAGGCACGACTATCCTCCCTTTTTATGTAGACACTTCGAATATTTTCAATCCACTTCCCATAAAAAGGGATTCTGGCTAACGAAGATTTCGCCACAAATCCGGTTTGAAATCGATCCAATACATAAAGACAGACAATAATATCCGCATAGCCCTGGTGATTTCCTACAAATACTACAGGACCCTTTTCAGGCAGAAATTCCTTCCCCGTGATTTGAACATCCATACGGTAAGTTTTTACCATATGGTCGCTCCAATGACGACAACAGTTTAAAATAGCCTGCCGCTCACCTTCCAAATCTCCTTGCTTTCGTTTTTCAAGGATTTCTTTTTCATAGGGTGCCAGTTCGTTTAATGCCCGCTTCAATTTCCAAAAGGGGGCCATGTTTTTTATGATTTTCATGGTTCTAATATACCATAAAACCCACCCTTTCCGCTACTAAAACAAGGCACAACGGCGGAAAGATCGTGGCCTTATTGATCCCCCTTTTCATGCACCTATTACAGGACCCTTTACGAAAAAAGACAGCCGACAGGCTGCCTTCCATATTTTCCGTTTTTCCCATTTCTGTTTATCGAGAGCCCAGCCCAAAATTCTCCCGTACCCGGGCCATGGTTCGCTGGGCCACTTCATCTGCTCTTTCCGCACCGTCCTTCAAATAATCCAATAGCTCCTGGGAATGGCGAATGGCTTCATACCTTTCACGAATGGGGCGCAACGCATCCACGGT
>SACF01000226.1 GCA_009928665.1 Alphaproteobacteria bacterium | reverse complement strand
GGAATTTTTTTAAACAAAAAGGCATTCCCAAAGCCTATCGATACATTTTCCAAGGTTGCATCAAACCTCTTGAGACACTTTCACCTTTTATAGTGTCTCGACCACCCTCTTATTTTTCGTCGGGTCAGGAGGGGCGCCGACTAGGAGTTTGAAATTTCTATCCTACAGAAATTTCATCCCGCCCTTTCAGATTCTTGATCTGATTGAGCAGGAAATCCTTCTCCGGGTGGGAAGAGATCCCGAGGATCTTCCGCACCACAGAAACCTTGGCACTTGCGTACCAAAAGAATCTGTTGGTACGATCTTCTCGACCGATTTGGTCGAAAAAATCCCTCATGGTCTTCCCGCAACAGGAAACGATGTCTCCCTTACCGACATCGGTTCCCTTGCGTAACCCGGTTGTACACCAAATCGTAGCTGACAAAAAACCTCCTTTCTGTCGCTGCAATTGGATCCGATTTCGTCGGCACGACTCTTGCTTGAACTTCACAAGATATTTGATAATAAGTGTTTTATGATCAAATATTTTGCGAAGTTTTATTTCAAAGAATGATTACTTCTACAAAACCACAAACAACTTTATAATTTTGATAAAAGGGGCAAGAGATGAACTTAATCTTTTGCCCGTAAAACAATGTTTGCATTATCGAAGCAAACTCGCATGGACTTGACTTGAAACCATGCTCCGGACTGTCCTTTTTCCCGATTTGGGGCGTATCTGCTTTGAGATACTGATGGAAAAAGTTAGGTTGGTTTTTTCATATCCAACCAATCTGCCTATTTTTATAGTGGCTACTGTGCGAAGGTCGCTTAACCTTCTCCAGGCTTCCACTTGCCGATGCCGACCGTTTATTTCTAAACGATCTTAGCCATCTCAAGACCCATACCAAGGGCCTCGGAGATAACTACCTGTCGGCCGTGCATACCAGGCTCAACCTGGATTTGCGACGGATTGACAGGATCGCCCGGATGAAAGGTGAATACCACCTCTTCACCCTGCTCGGGACCAAGGATGATGACCATGAAGTCAACATCTTGACCGCGAACACCCGCAACCACGCAGGACACCTTACCGGTGTTCTTGCGATCGTCGAGGGTGACGACAGCGTCAGCGGGCAGATCGACGAGTTCGATCACACCAAGCTGTCCCCGAATGTCCTTCGTTACGAAGGCCTCGGTTCCAACCATCAGCGCCGGATGGGAATATGCTTCCCAATTGGCGTTGATGAGAGCTTTTTCCAGCTCTTCGGCACTTTCGAACCCCACGACGATCGAACCGGCCCCGGTTTTGGGAAGACGTCCTGCGACAGTCTTCTCAAAATAACCGGGCACGATACGACGTGTGGTGTCGATTGCCCTAGCGATGCGGGTTTGAATATTTTTCATATTCATCTCCCTGGGGTTTAACGCGCCCCTGACTTAACCTTATTCTCTTCATTTCCTTCCGCGTCACCGGAGTTTATAGAAGATATTCGGCTTAATCGCTCGCGTCTATGCTCAAATGGTGCATAGAAACCTTT
>SACF01000225.1 GCA_009928665.1 Alphaproteobacteria bacterium | reverse complement strand
AAAAGGGCGGTTGATGATGTAAGCGTAACCATCGAGAAGGGAAGCTTCACAGCCGTCATCGGGCGCAACGGGTCTGGAAAATCCACTCTGGCAAAAAATATTAACGCACTGCTTCTTCCCACAAGCGGTGCGGTTTATGTTAAAGGAATGGATACCAAGGTGTCGGAGTGGCTTTGGGAAATTCGGCAGAGTGCGGGAATGGTTTTTCAGAATCCAGACAATCAGTTGGTTTCTTCCATTGTGGAAGATGATGTGGCATTTGGTCCGGAGAATTTGGGGATTGAACCATCTGAAATTCGTAAAAGAGTAGATGAGGCTCTTCGTTCTGTTAATATGTTGGAATGTCGAAAGATGGGTCCCCACCTCTTATCCGGGGGTCAAAAACAACGGATTGCCATAGCCGGTGTGGTGGCCATGAAGCCGGAGGTCATTATTTTTGATGAGCCTACGGCCATGTTGGATCCTTCCGGACGGAAGGATGTGATGACCATTATCGATGGTTTGAACAAGGAGGGCATCACCGTGGTGCTTATTACTCATTTCATGGACGAAGCGGCCCAAGCGGATTATGTGTACGTAATGGATGGTGGAAAAATTGCGTTACAAGGAACTCCCCGGGAGATTTTTTGCCATGCCGAAGAAATTAGAGAGATGTGTTTGGACGTACCACTGGCAGTGGAAATTGCCCATTGCCTCAGGCAACGGGGGCTTTCCGTGCCCATGGACATTATTACAATGGATGAAATGGTGGATTTTGTATGTCAATCGAAGTAAAGAACTTAACTCACATATATAGTGAAGGACTTCCTCACCAACAGGTAGCAGTAAAGGACGTAAGTTTCTCCATTTCGGATAATACGTTTGTGGGGATTATCGGCCATACCGGTTCTGGCAAATCTACCTTGGTTCAACATTTGAATGGATTGCTGAAGCCCAATGAAGGAAGTATTGCCATAGATGGTGCGGATATTACCAAGAGCAACGGCTCTATGCGGGAGATTCGCAAGAATATCGGGTTGGTTTTTCAATACCCGGAATATCAGTTGTTTGAAGAAACGGTAGAAAAAGATGTGGCTTTCGGCCCTGGCAACTTAGGGCTTTCCCCCGAAGAGATTCACGAAAGGGTAGCGGAAGCGCTGCAATTTGTAGGAATGGATTTGGCGGAAATCGGAGAAGTTTCCCCCTTTGAATTATCCGGTGGCCAGAAACGGCGTGTGGCAATCGCCGGCGTATTGGCCATGCGGCCCAAAGTTTTAATACTGGATGAACCCACTGCGGGGTTGGATCCCAAAGGCCATAAAGATGTGTTGGATATGATACAAAGAATCCATGGGAAAACCCAAGGAATTATTATTCTGGTGTCCCACAACATGGCGGATATTGCTGCCCATGCGGATCAGGTTCTGGTGATGGAAAAAGGCCGTTTGGTGTTATCCGGCACACCCGGGGAGGTATTTCAGCAAGGGGATTATTTGGCCTCTATGGGTCTGGACATTCCCCCGGCAGCTCAATTAATCCGTGAGATTCGAG
>SACF01000224.1 GCA_009928665.1 Alphaproteobacteria bacterium | reverse complement strand
GGTTCCCGATCCGGAAAAGGGATCTAGGACAACTCCACCGATGGGACAACCGGCGAGTATGCACGGTTTGACAAGAGCTTCGGGGTATGTTGCGAAATGATTGCCTGAAAATCTTGCAGTGCTGAATGTCCATACATCGCGTTTATTTCTTTTTGGTTTTGAGTCGTACGTGTTTCCAGATTTTGTTCTGAAGAATATATCTGGATTTTCAGTGTATTTCTTCCCCCCGTATCTCGGTAATGCTGCTTTCATCGGTCCGTTAGATTTCCCCGGTTGTCTATCGCTACCTTTTTGATGCTCAATATCCTGATCATATCTTTTTACTGATGATTCCGAACAGTTTTCAGCTATGGATTCTGCATCGAAATAATATCCCTTTGATTGTTTTGTGATGAAAAATATATTCTCGTGCGAACATGACAGCCTATCCTTAACCGATTCTGGCATCGGATTCGTTTTTGCCCAGATGATTTCATTTCGGAGTATCCATCCGTCGTCCATCAAAGCGATGGCCACACGAGATGGTATGAGCATGAGGCATTTATCCAGGAATGGCATTTCCTTTGGCCTAGGTATGCGGGCGCCGTTTGGTTTTCTTCCTATGGTAGGGTCGCCATTCCCACATGGAGTTGATTTGGCATATCTGTCTCCAAGGTTCAGCCAGAAGGTACCCTCAGGCTTGAGAACGCGGCGAACCTCCCTGAATGTATCTACCAATGTTTGGATGTATTGATCGAGTGTTTCTTCATCTCCTATCTGATTATCCATGCCATAATTACGCAGACCCCAATAAGGAGGGCTGGTGACGCAGCAATCGATTGATTCAGCTTCCAGCGTCGGCAGGATTTCCCGGCAGTCTCCAGTGAGGATCATCTCATCTCACCTCCCAACAAGAGAGCCGGCATATTTTTTTGTCATGATTTTTCCTCATGGAGAATTGGGTCATCAATAGTATGAATATCGAACAGACCTGGATATTCTAAATCACTGCTGTAATCCAATGCCAATTCATTCGCTTCATGAGCGTTTTCAGCGTTTACGGTAAGGGTGGCGCGTATGTCGACCTGATATTCCTTAAGGGTCATACTTTGGCCCCCCCTATCAGGATACTTTCTCCATTGAAAAAAACATCAATCGCCCCAAGGCGTTTCGCAATGTCGCAATAGAGTTTCCGCAGCTTGTCTTCGGTCATGTCCTTGAGGTCCGCAGTTGGTATGGTGATGTACCCCCAATCACCATTCACACCAATCATGAGCACGAGCCAATCGTTTTTCATATCAATCCCCCTCCATCGGTGAACAGGAGATGATTCAGTCTTGATCATCCAAAAACCTGATTTGACGCCTGTGTCAAAATCTTTTGAGAATGTTTTGACATCTACTTTCCCAGGGAATTTCAGCTCGACCCCGAACAACGAGTTCATGAGTGTCTGCGTCATTTCGCCCCCCGGTATTTCTGGCAGTCCGCTTCCGATACTTTGTTGCACGGGATCCGTCTGCCGGTTGCATGGCAGTACCGTTCCGGCCGATTAT
>SACF01000223.1 GCA_009928665.1 Alphaproteobacteria bacterium | reverse complement strand
ATACTTCTTGGTAGCCTTCATCACTACCTGCTCCAGCTGAGGCGGAATACCGTTCACCAGCTGACTGGGTGGGGTCATTTCTTCATTGATATGCATCAAAGCCACGTTGACCGGGTTCTCCCCATCAAAGGGAACACGACCCGTCAATAGTTCATATAAAACAATGCCCAAGGAATAGATGTCGGATTTTTCATCCACATAGCCACCACGGGCTTGTTCCGGAGAAAAATAATGAACCGAACCCATTACCGTACCGGTGGCACCCACCAGGGTGGATGCATTGACTGCCTTGGCAATGCCAAAATCCGCCAACTTAGGCACCCCATCTTCCGTGATTAAAATGTTTTGAGGCTTTACATCTCGATGGATGATGTGATTCTTATGAGCCAAGCTGAGGGCGGAAGCCATTTGTTTCATAATTTCCACCGCTTGACGCCACTCCATTGGTCCTTTATTCTTAATGAGTTCGCTCAATACCTGGCCTTCCACCAGTTCCATCACAATGTAATGGATATTCCCTTCTTTTCCAACATCGAAAATGTTGACAATATTGGGATGAGAAAGACTGGCAGCCGCCTGAGACTCCCTCTTAAAATTATCAATAAACTTTAAGTCCTTGATAAACTCCGGCTTCAAGATTTTAATGGCCACATATCGGTTTAAGAGACGGCATCGTGCTTTATACACCACGGCCATTCCCCCATCTCCAATTCGCTCTAATAATTCATATCTTCCGGCAAGAATTCTGCTGCTCATGAAACACGATCCCCCTTACACTTTAATACAGATTACGGTGATGTTATCATGTCCGCCCCGTTGATTTGCCTTTTTCACCAACTCATGACAAACCTGAGTCATGGACTCTCCGGAGGACAAAATGGAAATCATGGCCTCTTCTTCCACTTCCCCATACAGACCGTCCGTACATAACAAAATCACGTCACCATTCTCCAAGTTTGCTTGGTAAAAATCCGGTTCACACACGGGATCTCCTCCCAATGCCTTGGTAATCATATTCTTCTTAGCATGGGTTTGCGCATCTTCCTCTGAAATCACTCCTGTTCGAACCAAATCATTGACATAGCTATGATCTTCCGTAATTTGGCGCAATCGTCCCTTTCGAAAAACGTAAGCCCGGCTGTCCCCAATGTTGGCAAAGTATCCCCGTTTTCCATTCACGTGACCGATAACCACAGTGGTAGCCATCCCCTGGTTCTCCACATATCTCGCCGCCATCTCAAAAATCTTATCATTGATTTCCTGAAGGCATGGCAGAAAATATGCTTTGGCTGTGGCCACATCGGTTATTCCCAAAGGAGGATTGCTTCTTACATACTCTGCAATCATGGATACGGTGGTTCTGGACGCAATTTCACCTGAAGCGCCACCGCCCACACCATCTGCAATAATGAAAACGCCCTCTTTTGGCATTACAAAACAGGCGTCTTCATTGTTCCCTCGTTTCAGTCCTTTATCGCTCTTAAATCCTACTTGTATCATCACGAGTCCTTTTCTAATATTCGGTATTTCCAACGATTCC
>SACF01000011.1 GCA_009928665.1 Alphaproteobacteria bacterium | reverse complement strand
GCATCTGGGTGTCGTGGAGGTCGGCGATCTTCTGAAGATGCCTGAAATAAAATATCTTTCCGAGATGATGAATTTTCCCGGAGTACTTTTCAAAGATCCGGAGGTTATGGAAAAAATTGAGCAGGCAAAAATTCTGCATAAGCCGGTCGACGGACATGCCCCGGGATTAACGGGAGCGGATCTCGCGACTTACATACGGGCGGGAATAACTACCGATCATGAATGCTTCACCCTTGATGAAGCCCGGGAGAAGATAGGACTGGGCATGCATGTTCTGATACGTGAAGGAAGTGCCGCCAAAAATTTCGATGCATTATTTTCTTTGATTGATGAGGCGCCTGAAATGATCATGTTTTGCTCTGATGACAAACACCCCGATGACCTCGCGGAAGGACATATCAATCAGGTCGTGAAAAAAGCCATTGAACTGGGATGCGATACCATGAACGTACTGAGGGCTTGTACATTAAACCCTGTGCGGCATTTTAATCTGGACATTGGTTTGTTACAGGTCGCTGATCCTGCGGATTTCATCGTTGTTGACAATCTACAGAACCTGAACATTCTTTCAACCTGGATCAACGGAGTTAAAGTTGCAGAAAATGGTTCAACCCTGATAGTTCCGGTACCGGAAATGGAGCCAAACAATTTTAACATTGGAATCATATCTGAGCAAGATCTCCGGGTCCAGTATACCGGGACACAAATCAAGGTAATGGAAGCGATCGACAGGCAGCTTGTCACACGCAGACTGGAATGTATGCCGCGTGTAGAAAATTCGGAGGTAGTCAGCGATACAGCCAGGGATATCCTGAAGCTTGCTGTGGTAAACAGGTACCGGAAGGCCCCTGTTTCCATTGGGTTTATCAAGGGATTCGGATTGAGAAATGGCGCCATAGCATCGTCGGTCGCACATGATAGCCATAACATTGTCGCAGTAGGCGTGGATGACCTGTCACTGGCTGAGGCAATCAATATGGTAATCACCAGAAAAGGTGGTATTTCGGCTGTAAATGGTAGTACTAAAATTATTTTACCATTACCTGTCGCGGGTATCATGACTACCCGCGATGGTTTTGAAGTTGCAGGGTCGTACCATGAAATACACCAGTACGCAAAACAAATGGGAAGTCAGCTGACAGCGCCTTTTATGACCTTGTCATTTATGGCATTGTTGGTAATTCCCGAGTTGAAGTTGAGCGACAAAGGTCTCTTTGACGGTAATAGATTTTCAATTATTTCACTTTTTGATAAATGATTTGAGATATTTAGATATATCGTTTAATTATATTTTTTTATCTTTGCAGTGAAAAATTTAACCATAGTATTTTTATGAAGAAGAAAAATGTTCTTGACATTCAGAAGCTGGAAAAAGCAGCCAGCAGATTACGTGCAATGGCCCATCCGATGAGAATTGCCATGATTGAGTTACTCACTGAAAACAAGCGGCTTACCGTTACGGAAATATACGAACGTTTGGGAATTGAACAGGCTGCAGCATCGCACCACCTGAACATACTTAAAAGCAAGGGATTACTTGAATCAAAACGGGATGGGAAGATGATCCATTACTCAGTCCGGGTACAGGCCCTTTCGACTGTGATTGAATGCATCAATCAATGCTCCGTGGAATAATCCCAGGTTTCGTCATCATCCCAGTTGGATCTGATTTCAATCGTTTTCGGATAGTAAAATACTTTTTCCGGTTGCATTTTTTGTCGATACCGGCCTGAATCCCATTTGCCATTTTTATTGCGGTCGACAATGGCTTTAATTTTATATTTACCCGGAAGGAGATACGAAAAGGTCATCTTACCGGTACCTTGGGTGTACATTTCCCCGGCAATTGCCGACTCATTTTCATTCCATAATTGAATGATATAGGATCCTTCCGATTTTTCGAAATTCAGAGAAAGGGTCAGGTTGCCGAAATCCTTTTCTGCCTTGGTACTGAACTCGATCCTGATGGTGTCGTGACTTTTGTTTTGAATTGCAGTGAATGCTGAATCCGGGATCAGAATTCGATAACGTTTTTCTTCTTCCCACTTGTGGTTTAGGATTAACCGTCGATGCAGGGTATCTGCCAGCTGGATTCCGGGATGTATGGTATCTTTGTCACTTATCAGTAAAATTCCCGAAAAATCCCATCTGATTAAGGGATAGGAACAAACAAGTTGAAGATCATCCCTGAATTGATTGAATGAAGAGTTTTTAAATGCAGGCGCTACAGAAAGTGATTCAGATTTATCAGGCGCCTGTGGTTTTTTAGTGCCCGTTTTTTTGGTCAGTTCCAGGGTTAGCGTATCCATTACCGTAGTATCAGCGTCAAGCAGTATCTTCAGGGTGTCGGATCCCGGTTTTGTAAGCCATAAAGTCACAGAGTCTTTTTTCAATGAATATTCTTTCAGGCACCATGGGTGTGTCGAGTCAAAACTCAGTGGTACGACCCGGAGCGACTTTACCGGGAACCTGAAAAGAAGTAAAATTTCACCTGATTTGATGAAATCGGCTTTCAGTAACCGTTGAATCGAATCAGTCTCCTCATAAAGGAACAAAGAACAAGGAGGGTAAAGTTTCAGGTTCTGACTGATGGAATCAGCGCGACGGGTGGAATCAGTATGACGGATAGAATCAGTGACTTTAATTGAAAGCGGTGTAATGGATCTCTTCAGAGAATCAATGCTGTCTCTTACCCCAGGCGCGACAACGGGTTTTGCAAAAAAGTAGGGAGATACCAGGCTGTCGGAAAAGGCTATTTTTTCAGAGGGTTGATTAAAAATCAGATCGCCATTCTGATCGGCTATGGCAAAAACCTTATAGGGTTGGTTTTGGAGGTTACTGAACCGAAAAATCCCATTTTCATCTGTTTTGGAAAGATAATAGGGAAGGACGTGAAGGGGCAGTGAATCGAGGTGCAGGGTATCGTTATTATTCAGGTAAAGTCCGACAAATACATCTTTCTGAGGTTGAAGATTGAATGCCGAGACGACGTTTCCCCGAAGTGACAGGCTGTCAATATAATCTCCGGTCGAAAAAACATAACTGAATTCTGACAAGGGATTGCCTTCAGTCAGATCGGCAATGGCCTTCCCGAAATTGACCGAATAGGTAACTCCCGGAACCAGTGTGTCGTCGAATTTCACTACAAGGGACTTCCCCCTGAGACGGAAATCAGGAATGGTTTTAAGTGGTGGTGAGAAGTATACCTCTGTTGCCTGATTTTTCAGTGTGATAAATTCATCAAACTGCAGGGTAAAACTGTTTTCAGAAAATCTGATCGTGTGGTTGGGAGGGTCGCAGGCCACGACAGTGGGCGGAGAGGTGTCTTTTTTTCCTCCTTCGGGGGTAACCGGGTTGGCACACCGGATTAATAACAATAATGTTACAGCGAGAAAAACAGTACATAAAATTTTGTGTCGGTACACCTGAACGCAGGATTTTTGTAAGTTTGCGTCCCCAAAATTACCAATCGTTTCGATACGGTACTTTTTTTTATTATTTTTACGAAGTTTAATTTTAATCAAAAAACGTATGTCGGGTCACAATAAATGGTCAACGATCAAACGCAAAAAGGGAGCGCTGGATGCGAAGCGATCAAAGATTTTCTCCAAGATCATCAAAGATATTACTATTGCCGTCAAAGAGGGAGGAGCGGATCCTGATGGCAATCCGCGGTTGCGTCTGGCCATCGCCAATGCCAAGGGAGCATCGATGCCCAAAGATAATATTCAAAGGGCTATTAACAAAGGAACTGACAAAGATGCTGCCGCCCTGATTGAAACCACCTATGAAGGGAAGGGCCCTCAGGGTATTGCAATTTTCGTGGAATGTACCACCGACAATCTTCAACGGACCGTAAGCAATATACGTTCACATTTTAACAAGCATGGGGGTGAATTGGGGCAAAACGGAATGCTCAACTACCTTTTTGACCGGAAGGGTGTTTTTGTTGTTCCAAAGGGTGAGATTGACCGGGATGAATTTGAAATGGAACTGATCGATGCCGGCGCAGAAGATATCACCCTTGAGGATGATGTTTTCACTATCATTACTGCCATGGAGGATTTCGGGAGCATGATCAAAAAGCTGGAATCCCTGAAAATTGAACCTGAAAGTGCGGCGCTTCAGCGTCTTCCAAAGAATACAACGACACTTGATGAAGAGGCCACCCGGAAGGTTTTAAAACTGATCGATATTCTTGAGGAGGATGAGGATGTTCAAAACGTCTTTCATACCTTGGCAATCAGCGACGAATTGGCTGAAAGGTTATAAAAAAAAGCGGCATTTGCCGCTTTTTTTTATATCTCACAAATGAACTGTGTGAGATTCGTTCCTTTGGGGAGGTTAAGTTTTTTTCGCAGACGGATTCGGGAAATTTCAGTGCTGGGGGCAGTGATCTTCAGAATATGCGAAATCTCTTTCGTATTCAGGTTCATACGTAACAAAGCCGTGAGTTTATGATCGTTCGGTGTGAGGTTTGGATGGGCCTTACGCAACCGGTCAAAAAATCCAGGATGAATTTTCTCGAAATGGGCTTTGATCCGGTACCAGTCGTTGTCGAATTTGATATTTTCATCGATGGTTTTGAGCACTTTCCCTATTTCAGTTTTTGATATGATCTTATCATTTCTCAGAAGCCGGTTAATATCTTTTTTGATTAAGCCAATGATTTTATTTTTTTGAGAGATAAAAATCGAGGATGTTGCCAGCTCCCGGTTTATCAGGTCAAGCTCCATATTATGTTTTTGCTTGAGGAGCTGATTGACTTTTTGTTCGGCTTTGATTCGTTCCTGTAATCGCTGATTGCGTTCCTTTTCGATCTTTTTACGTTGTTCGATCTCATTTTTCAGTTCAGAGATGATCCGTTCGTTGGTGATTTCAAGATTGCGCTGATAATTGGCGACTTCAATAGCGGCCCTGATCTGATCGATATCCACGGGTTTGAACAGGTAGGCATAGGGCTTGAGTGAAAACGATTTATTGAATACCTCGTTTTTATTCAGAGAGGTCAGAAATATGATTCCGCAGTTATAATTTTCGGTAAGGATCCGGGCTGCTTCAATGCCATCCATTTTACCGGCAAGTCTGACATCCATGATCACGATATCTGGTTCTTTTTTGTTTTCCTGCAGGTTTGCAATGTTCTCTACGGCATTTTCTCCCTTGGTGTCGATACCGAGGACTTCATAACCAAGTCCGGTTAATTTTGCTTTCAAGTCATGAGCAATGATTAGCTCATCCTCGACAATATACAAACTAATTGGGGCCATATTATTTCGAATTAGGCGTTTGATTCACTTCCCGGGTTCAGATTGAAATTATCAATGGCAACGGTTTCGGTGCCTGATGGGGTATTTTTAAAAAAATGATCGGTAACGATATTAAAAGTATCGATAGCAATTACCAGTTCTTCATTTGTTGGCATTACCATGGCAACTACCGGAGATCCCGGTTTGGTAAGTATTGCCTCTTTCCCGCGGGATGAATTTCTTTCAGGATCGAATTGAATACCCAGAAATTCCAATCCTTCCAGTATCCGGCGCCGGGTTTCCGTGTCGTTTTCTCCAATACCGCCGGTAAATACAATAAGATCAACACCACCCATTGCCGCGGCATAGGCGCCAATATATTTTTTGACACGGTAAGCATACATGTCGAGGGCCATCTCTGCACGCCGGTTTCCATTGGCGGCAGCCTGCTCCACATCGCGCATATCGAATGAAATGCCAGAGATACCGCATACCCCGCTCTTTTTGTTGAACATGGCATTGGTATCGGCAATGGTCAGATTTTCCTTTTCTGCAATAAACAGTAACACACCGGGATCCACGTCTCCGCTGCGGGTTCCCATCATCAATCCTTCAAGTGGTGTAAAGCCCATGGAGGTGTCGACCGAAAAACCCTTTGAGATTGCAGCAACAGAGGACCCATTCCCAAGGTGGCATGTAATGATATTGATGTTGCTGATCTCCTTTCCAAGGTAACGGCAGGCTTTGTGAGCAACATATTTATGGGAAGTTCCATGAAAACCGTACCTGCGGATCTTATATTTTTCATAGTATTCATAGGGAATCGCGTACAGATAAGAGAATGCGGGCATGGTTTGATGGAACGAGGTGTCGAAAACCGCAACCTGGGGCACATCAGGCAAAATTGCTTCGATGGAAAGAATTCCCTTGAGGTTTGCAGGGTTATGCAACGGAGCCAGTTCGATACATTTTTCAATATCTTTTTTTACATTTTCAGTGATGAGCACGCTGGCTTTAAAATTTTCACCGCCATGTGCTACCCTGTGTCCGACGGCGACAATCTCTTTTTCGTCCTTTATTACCCCATGAACCGGGTCTTTCAAGGTTTTCAGGATCAGATTAATTCCAACCTGATGATCCGGAACTTCCTGTGAGATTTTTAATTTTTCTTTTCCTGTAACCTGGTGAGTCAATTCACTTGAATTCAGGCCGACACGATCGAGAAGTCCTTTTGCTTTCAGATCAGCCTCATGGGAGATTTCGATAAGCTGATATTTTATCGATGAACTACCGCAGTTTAGTACTAAAATCTTCATTGAACTTGTAGGATGTTGAGTAAATAATTCAGAAATTTATTCCTTTTGATGACCCAAACAATAAGGATCATATGTTAGGGTCTGCAAACATACAACATTTTTCAGTTTTTTCAATGATTAATATTAAAAAAACTTAACATAATTTTTCCCGGATTTCTTTTTTGTCCCATCCAGAAAGCATGTACAGTTAAGTTGTATTTTTGAAAAAAAAACAGCAAGTCCGATATGGCATTGATCAATTCAGTGATATCCTGGGTGATGAAAAAGCGGATTCATCAGATCGGGTTATTTATGAAGTATCCCCAAGAGGTTCAGCATGAGTGGTTGAGGAAGCTCCTCACGGTTGCCCGGGGAACAGAATGGGGAAAAAAATTTGATTATAAATCGATTCAGACAGCCGAACAATTCAGGCAGCGGGTCCCCTTGCAGGATTATGAATCGCTAAAAGCTTCGGTTGACCGGCTTCGTCACGGTGAGCAGAATATTCTTTGGCCGTCGGAAATCAAGTGGTTTGCCAAATCATCCGGAACCACCAATGATAAGAGCAAGTTTATTCCGGTTAGCAACGAAGCCCTCGAAGAGTGCCATTATAAAGGGGGGAAGGATATGTTGTCGTTTTATTGCAACAATAATCCCGAAACGAAATTGTTCGACGGTAAAGCCATTGCGATGGGTGGCTCTCATCAGATCACCGAGATCAACAATGATATTTATTACCAGGGAGATTTGTCGGCCATTCTTATCCAGAACCTGCCCGGATGGGTTGAGTTTATGCGTACGCCCGATCTTTCAATAGCATTAATGGATGAGTGGGAGACAAAAATTGAAAAAATGGCCAGAGCCACCATTCAGCATGATGTGACCAATATTTCAGGGGTGCCTTCCTGGACCCTTTTATTGTTTAAACGGGTTTTAGAGATTACCCGAAAATCCCACCTCCTCGAAATCTGGCCGAATTTCGAACTTTTTATTCATGGAGGGGTCAACTTTGCACCTTATCGGGAACAGTTTAAGTTTATTCTGCCGTCGGAAAAAGTAAATTATCTGGAAACATACAACGCTTCCGAAGGTTTTTTTGGAATCCAGGACCGAAATCTGACCGACGACATGTTGCTCATGCTGGACTATGGAATATATTATGAATTTATTCCAACAGACCAGCTCGATCGTGAAAATCCGGTTGCCATCGGGCTCGATGAAGTGAAATTAAATACCAACTATGCAATGGTAATTACGACCAATGCGGGTTTGTGGAGATACCTGATTGGGGATACCGTGTATTTCACTTCTCTGGATCCGTTCCGGATCCGGATCTCAGGCAGGACCAGGAATTTTATTAATGCTTTCGGGGAGGAGGTCATCATCGACAATGCTGAAAAAGCTCTTTCCATTGCCTGCGAACGAAGCAATGCCATTGTTACTGAGTATACTGCAGCGCCGGTATATCTTTCGGAAAATCAGAAAGGGGCACATCAGTGGGTGATTGAATTCGAGAGACCTCCGGAGGATATTGCATTCTTCACGAGTACGCTTGACACAGCGCTGAAATCGCTCAACAGTGATTATGAAGCGAAACGTTACAACTCGCTGATGCTGGAGGAGCCACAAATTATCATTGTTCCGAAATTGACCTTTTATTCATGGTTGAAAGCCAACGGGAAATTGGGCGGACAACATAAAGTCCCACGATTGTCAAATGACCGAAAATATATCAATGAAATTCTGAAGATTGTGTCGGGCTGACCTTTCCTTTTTATAATTTTGATCGTAAATTCAAATCCATGCACATCGCAATAGCCGGGAATATAGGTTCCGGAAAAACAACGCTTACCAGCCTGCTGGCCAAACATTTCAACTGGGAACCTCACTTTGAGGATGTCGACACCAATCCCTATCTGAACAGTTTTTATGAAGATATGCAACGGTGGTCGTTCAACCTGCAGATCTATTTTTTGAACAGCCGGTTCCGCCAGGTTGTCAAAATCCGAAAGTCGAACGTAACAGTAGTGCAAGACCGAACCATCTATGAGGATGCCTATATTTTTGCACCCAACCTGCATTCCATGAATCTCATGAGCACCCGCGATTTTGAAAATTACCGGTCGCTTTTTGATCTCATGAGCACTTTTATTCAGCCACCGGATCTGCTCATCTATTTAAGGGCAAGCGTCCCTACTCTGGTCAATCAGATTCAGAAAAGGGGCAGGGACTATGAAAATGCGATCCGGCTGGATTATCTGAAGAACCTCAATGAAATGTATGAGGATTGGATTGAAAATTATAAGCTGGGGAAGCTCCTGATCGTCGATGTCGATACTGTAAAATTCAGTGAGCGTCCCGAAGACCTCGGATCTGTTATTGATCAGGTGAACGCACAGCTTCACGGTCTTTTTTGATTCCATGGAAGCCACAGCCCTTAAAACCCGGATGCGATAGTTAAACATTTGTTAACCCGGATGGCTCCTTTTGAAGAAATTACTGAAAAATGAAAATAGTTGGTGTAATTCCGGCCCGATATGCCTCAACCCGGTTTCCAGGAAAACCTTTAACGGTCATAAACGGGAAATCGATGATTCAAAGGGTATTCGAACAGGCTTTGAAATGTTCCGGACTTTATAAAATTATTGTTGCTACCGATCATGAGACCATTGCAGGTCACGTAAGGAATTTTGGAGGAGCCGTAATGATGACCGGCAGCCATCACCTGAGCGGAACCGAAAGATGCAGCGAGGTTGCGGATCGTCTTATTGCCGGGGGAGAAGAATTTGATTATCTGATCAATATTCAGGGGGATGAACCTTTTCTTGCACCACAACAAATTGGTCAGTTAATAAAGGGACTGGAGGGCGATCGTCCCGTGATAGCCACACTTATCAAAAAGATTGAAAATCAGGACGATATTCACAATCCAAATGTGGTTAAAGTTGCTGTCGACAAAAAGGGATATGCGCTGCTATTCAGCCGTTCACCCATCCCTTTTGCCAGAAATTGCAGTACTTCCGACTGGATGACGGCCGCAACCTATTTTAAACATATCGGAATCTATGCTTATCAGTCTCAAATTCTCCGGGAGATCGTCACGCTTCCTACTACCATGCTTGAACGAACTGAAATGCTTGAGCAATTGAGATGGCTTGAAAACGGATACCCGATCCTAACCTATCAGACAGAATATGAAAGCATTGCAATCGATGATCCTTCCGATTTATTAAAAATTACTAACAAGCTCTGATCGCCAAGTCATTAAAGGCTTATCTTTACAAACTGAAATCAAAGGAAGTATGGATATCAGAATTTGTATATCATCCCTGCTTGCACTACATGATTGCGTGATCATTCCGGGATTCGGTGGTATCATCGGAAACTATTCTCCGGCTCGCATCGATCCCGTACATCATGCCTTTCAACCTCCATCGAAAAAGCTACTGTTCAATATCAATTTGAAGCAGAACGATGGTTTGCTTGCCAGTATGGTGGCTTCGACGTTTGGAATTTCCTATGAGGAAGCAGCACGATTGATTCAGGATTTCACGACCGAATCCATGAATCAGATTAAAGCCGGAAAAACTGTTGTCATTCAGGGAATTGGACGGCTTTTCTCCGGCCGCGAAGGAATTATCCAGTTTGAACAGGACAAAACAACCAATCTGTTGCCCGATGCCTTTGGTCTGACCTCCTTTATCTCGCCACCGATTGTCAGGAACGGGCTGTCAGGACATCGTCCGGCTGCAGGGAAACCAGGAAAGGAAAAGGGTAAGACTGCTGAAATTCATATATCAAGAACTCTTAAATGGGCTGCTGTTCTGGCGGTACCGATCGGTGCGGCAGCCATTATCGGATTCAGTCACTATCGGGCAAAATCGCCTGATCCTGCCAATGACGCCGGGATTCTCAGCTCTGTATTCTCCAGGTTTTCTTCCACTGCCTTGGTTGATAAAAAGGAGGCTCCGGAAAACCTGCCTTCCGAGCCCTTCCCGTTCGAAGCGACTCCTTCGGCATTCCAAAGCACAACCCTTTCTGACCTGCCTGCTGACACCGACCCCAATCTCCAAAATGAACCGGTTTCGGGTTCGGGAAATGTTGACGCCCCGGATCAGGATAATTCCATTATCACTACCTCCGGTGACAAGCTGACAGAGGAAGCAACGGCCAATACCATTGACCAGAGTGGCCGTTACATTATCATTATTGGTGCGTTTAAAGAAAAACGCAATGCTGAAAAACTTATCAGGGAACTTCAGGATAATGGAACAACCGCATCGATATATGACCGTTCGAAATCGGGATTGTACCGCGTGACTATAGGAACATTTTCTCAATTGGAAGAGGCTTCACAGCTTCTTGCCACTGCCCGGGCAGGAGATTTCTCCGGAGCCTGGCTGCTTAAAAAATAGCAGCATTGTGGCAAAGAAAAAGCTGGTTCATTTCCGGGAGAATTTGCTTTTCCCGCATTTATTTCAACCGACTTATCAGGAATTACAGACCGGTTTCCCCTTACGCGGTTCCTGGAAGCGGGATTTTTTCAGAAACGGAAATCCGATCATTCTCGAACTGGGTTGCGGTAAAGGTGAATACACGGTAGGTCTTGCTGAGAAGCATCCGGAACAGAATTTCATCGGCATCGACTGGAAAGGTGCAAGACTTTGGCGGGGGTGTAAAACCGTTGAAGAAAAGCGACTTAGAAATACCGGTTTTATCCGGGCCCGTGTCGACCACATTGAACGTTTATTTTCATCGTCTGAGATTTCAGAAATCTGGATCACTTTTCCCGATCCGCAGAAAGGAAAAGAAAGGAAACGTTTGACATCACCGGTCTTTCTTGAAAAATATGCAAAGGTTCTGGAACCCGGCGGACTGATCCGTTTGAAAACTGACGACCCGTTCTTTTTTACCTATACACTCGGGGTAATTAAAAAAGCCGGCCATCGATTGATTTTTGCCACTGAAGATATTTACCACTCCGGAATAACAGGCGAAGTAACGGAAATCAGAACCTACTATGAAACTATTTGGCTTGAATCGGGGAAAAGTATTGGTTATCTGGAATTTAAAATGCAATAATATTAATATGAAAAGAAGTGTCTTTATAGCGGTTATGCTGTTCTCATTAACATCATTTGGAGCCCCGGAAGAAGGCATGTGGGTGCCGATGTTAATCGAAAGGATGAATATTCAACGAATGCAGGACCTGGGTTTAAAGCTTACGGCAGCTGATATATACAGTGTCAACCATTCTAGCCTGAAAGATGCCATTGTACAATTTGGAGGTGGATGTACTGCCGAATTTGTCTCTCCCGAGGGTTTGATCCTTACGAACCATCATTGCGGACTGGGTTCCATCCAGAGATTAAGCTCAATAAACCATGATTATCTGAATGATGGATTTTGGGCACATTCACTTGAAGAGGAGTTGCCCTGTCCGGGACTCAGCGTCACCCTGCTGGTAAGAATGGAGGAGGTAACGCAACAGGTATTATCGGGAGTGGATGAGACCATGAATCAACTGGTACGGAATCAAATTATTGGGAAAAATATTGCAGGAATTGAGAAAGCGGCGAAACAGGGCACGCATTTCGATGCAAAGGTGCGATCATTCTATTATGGGAATCAATATTATTTGTTTGTCAATGAGGTGTTTAAAGATGTAAGACTGGTAGGCGCCCCGCCCGTGAGTATTGGAAAATTCGGCGGTGACACCGATAATTGGATGTGGCCGAGGCATACAGGTGATTTTTCTATTTTCAGGGTATATGCAGGAAAAGATAACGAACCAGCTGAGTTCTCAAACGAAAACAGGCCGTATCAACCCCGCCGTTTTTTACCGGTTTCCATAAAGGGCTTTCAAAAGGATGATTTCACTTTTGTATATGGTTATCCCGGATCAACCCGGGAATACCTGATCTCCGACGGGGTCGATCAGATTGCCAACAAGGAGAACCCGCTCAGGATCAAATTACGCCAAATCAGGCTTGACATCATGGATCAGGCCATGGACGAAAGCCGCCTGCTCAGGATTAAATATACCGGAAAGGCTGCCGGAATTGCCAACTACTGGAAGAAGATGATTGGAGAAACACGGGGAATCAGGAAACTAAATGCCGTGTCGCGAAAGAGACAAGAGGAACAAAGATTTCAGGCATGGGCCGATTCAACGGCCGGCACTAAAATCAAATATGGTGAATTACTCAATGCATTTCATGCTGTTTACCGGGATTACCATAATCTACAAAAAGCCTTTATCTATTTCTCTGAGGGAGGCCAGGGTATTGAAATTGTAAAATTTGTTGCTGGTTTCAGGGAACTGGTAAAAATCAGCAAAGAAAAGGAGGCCAACCGGGAAAAATTGGAAAAGTTGATTGCCGGTTTGAAAAAATCAGCCACGGATTTCTTTAAAAATTACGATGTGGAGATTGATATCAGGGTGATGCAGTTAATGTTGCCTGAAATCGCAGCCGGTATGGAATCGGAATATTTACCCGATATTTTCAACACGGATAAATTCTTAAAAGATAGAAATTACAAGGACTTTGCAGAACGGAACATGCGAATCTCTATTTTTTCCGATAGCAGCCGGTTAATGGGATTTCTCGACCACTATCAGGCTAAACAGGTCAGCAGGATCGAAAAGGATCAGATCTTCAGGTTGATGTCAGGATTTTACGAATGCAATGACAGGAAAATCCAGCCAAGGATCAATACCCTTGTTTCGAAATTAGATAGTTTGCAACGGTGTTATATGAAGGGGCTGATGGATATGCATCAGGAAAAAACATTCTATCCGGATGCAAATTCCACACTGAGAGTCGCCTTTGGGAAGGTGGATGGTTTCACGCCTGCCGACGGGGTTCAGTATAGTGGATTCACAACCCTGGCCGGGGTCCTTGAAAAGGAAGATTCAACGGTGTATGATTACCGGGTTGATGCACGACTTAAAAAATTATACAGGGAGCAGGATTTCGGCCGTTATGCCGATCGCGACGGGACCATGCATGTCGCCTTTACCGCTACCAATCACACATCGGGAGGAAATTCCGGAAGCCCGGTTCTGAACGCGTATGGAGAGTTGATTGGCCTCAATTTCGACCGCAACTGGGAGGGTACGGCCAGTGATCTGATGTACGATCCGGCTATGTGCAGAAATATCACGCTGGACATTCGTTATTGCCTTTTCATCATCGACAAAATAGGCGGATGCAAGAGATTGATCAATGAGATGGTAATTCGTTAGCGGTAGATGTGCATAAGCGCGTTTTGCAGAGTTGGAAACCTGAACCGGAAACCTGCTTCCTGCAGCTTTTCGGGTAATACCCGCTGACCTTCCAGAAAAACCTGCGCTCCTTCGCCGAACCACAATTTCAATGCAAATGCAGGAACACTGATCCAGGCAGGTTGTTTCATGACCTTCCCCATTTTGTCGGTAAAATCGGCATTGGTAGTCGGAAAAGGCGACACTGCATTCACAATTCCATGGATGGAGGAATTTTCAATCGTGAACAGGATTGCATCTACAAGATCGTTGATGTGTATGAATGAGAAGGACTGCCGTCCGTTTCCGAGTCTGCCTCCCAAACCGAACCTGAATAATCCTTCCACTCCGCCAAGCATGCCCCCTCCGGAACCCAGAACAACACCGAGCCGGAGGATAACGACCCTGGTCAAATCATTACACGCTAAAGCAGCTTCTTCCCATTGCCGGCACACTTCGGTCAGGAATGAATTTCCGAATGTGCCGGTCGATTCGGTGTGTTCACCGGTTGATGCATAAATTCCGGTAGCCGATGCCGAAATGAATATGGTGGGTTTAAGGGTAGCCGTCCGGATTCCTGCTGCGATTTTTTTTGTAGTATTTATCCGGCTTTCCAGTATCTCTTTTTTATATCCCGGGGTCCATTTTTTGGAAATCGGGGCGCCGGCCAGATTAATAATCACATCAGAACCCTCGATCATCTCCTTCGAAAAGATATTTTCGGGCAGGCTTAGACGCTCTCTGTCGATAATCCTTATGGCCCATCCCTTGTCCCTCAATTTTCGCGTCAGCGTCTGACCGATGAAGCCTCCTGCTCCGCTTATTGTTGCGATCATAGGTTTTTTTTAGTAAAGTTATGGAATTCTTTATCTTTGCCATACTATTCGAGGGGATTTCGAAAAATATTATCCCGTTGAGATTCTAAAAAATCTGAAACACTATGGATCAATTGAATGAAAAGAGGTTATTTGATGAATTCCAGCCTGTTCCGACGGAAGTTTGGGAAGAAAAAATCACTGCTGACCTCAAAGGAGCTGACTACAAGAAGAAGCTGGTATGGAAAACCGATGAAGGATTTGAGGTCAGACCTTATTATCGTGCCGAGGACCTTACAGGGTTGGAATATTTAACTGCCCTTCCGGATCATGATCCTTATGTAAGAGGTCATCGGATACGCGACAACAAATGGATCATCAGGCAGGATTTTTCTTCTACAGAGCACTTGAAGGCCAATGAACAGGCTTTGGGTGCTCTTCAAAGGGGAGTGAACTCAGTAGGCCTCAATGTTTCCGGTATAACCACCCACAAGCAGATGAGTGAATTATTGCAGGGTCTTGATTTCTCTAAGGCTGCTGTTAATTTTACCACAAGCCGTTCTTATCCGCTTTCACTGGAGCTCTTTATTTATGAGGTTAATCACAGGGGCGACGGGGGAGATCATATCAGGGGGTCGATCAATTTTGATCCGATCAGTTATCTGTTGCTTCATGGTGATTATTATATAAACTGGACCCATAATGTTGAGGAGGCAGAGTATCTGATTCATACTGTTTTAAAGAGGCTTCCGCACTTTAAGGCGATCACTGTTAACGGGCATTATTTTCAGGATGCGGGAGCAAATCTTGTACAGGAACTGGCTTTCAGTATGGCAGCAGCCAATGAATACCTTGTCGGACTTACCGCGAAAGGATTTCATGTTGATGCTGTGGCACCGCATCTCCAGATCTCCTTTGCAGTCGGTCCCAATTATTTTATGGAGATTGCCAAGCTCCGGGCTGCGCGGTTGTTGTGGACGCGGATCCTCGAACAGTATCCGGCATCCCGACAGGAGTCTTATCAACTTTTTCTCCATGCCCAAACAGCCCGTTGGAATAAAACGCTCTATGACCCCTATGTCAACATGCTAAGGACCACCACCGAAGGAATGTCGGCTGTTCTGGGGAATGCTGATTCTGTAACCTTGGATCCATTTGATAAAAATTACCGGGAACCTTCGGAATTTTCATACAGGATTGCAAGGAATCAGCAGCTGGTATTGAAAGAGGAATCATATTTTGACAAAGTCGTTGATCCGGCTGCAGGATCCTATTACATTGAAAACCTGACCCATTCCATTGCACATCATGCCTGGAAGTTATTCAAGGAGACCGAAGCCAGGGGAGGAATACTTGAATGTATCAAATCGGGATATATTCAGGAGGAAGTTTCCCGAAGCAGGCAGCAGAAAGAGGCTGACATTGCCCAAAAGAGAATCATTTTGCTGGGTACCAATCAGTATCCAAATGTACTCGAGAACATGGGCGGAAACCAGGAAACTGAAGAAGAGCCGGGAAGAACGGAGCCTTCGACTTATCCCAAACTTACACGATTCAGGGGAGGTTCAGGTTTTGAGCAAATCCGATTGGCCACGGAAGCTTATGTTGCCGAAGGGCACAAAAGACCCGCAGTCTTTTTATTTACCATGGGGAACCTGGCAATGCTCCGGGCGCGTGCTGGTTTTGCATCCAATTTTTTTGGATGTGCCGGGTATGAGATCATCGACAACCCCGGATTCACTGCTATTGCGGAGGGGGTAACTGCAGCGCTTGACACAAAAGCCGAAATTGTTGTTATTTGCAGTTCTGATGAGGAATACGCTGAAATCGTTCCGGAAATAGCACGGCTGATTAAACAAAAGAACAAGGAGATACTAGTGGTTGTTGCAGGGTATCCCAAGGATTTGGTTGATGCTTTCAGGTCGGCAGGGATTGATGACTTTATTCATGTGAGATCCAATCTTCTTGAGACCTTGAGCAGGTTTCAGCTTTTATTGAAAATAAAAGAATGAATTTTGTGAACTTGAAAAATCCGACACTATGCAGTCAGATTCAGATATCTCAAATACAGAAAAAAAACCGTTATCCATACTGGTCGCCGAAGATAATGCCATCAACCTCAGGTTGATTACGGCAGCTCTTATCAGAGCCGGCTATACGGTTGATTCCGCTGCGAACGGGGCCATAGCGGTGGAAAAGTTCGCTCTGCATTCCTATGATGCTATCCTGATGGACATTATGATGCCGGTAATGGATGGTATTACGGCCACTATGGAGATCAGAAAGATTGAATCAGAAAGGACTATGCCCGGTCAGAAAAGGGTAAAGATCATTGCAATCACTGCCAACGCTTTTGAGGATGACCGGTCCAAATTCTTTGAAGCGGGGATGGATTTTTACATGAACAAACCCGTTGAAATTAGCGAGTTGCATCGTTTGTTAAGTATCTGAAGCCCCTTCACGACCATGAACACGAAATTATCCGTTCGCCCTTTTCTGATACCCATGATCATCTATTTTGTGGGTGTTATCTTGTATGCCATTTTCGTAAGTTATTCTGAACGTCAAAAGATACTTGTCGATATCGATGCAAAGTTGCTTCATGCTGCCAAAAATATTAAGTATATCGTTGCTGATGATTTTCACGATCGGACGATAGACTCCACTTCGGTAAGCGATTCAGAAAATATGCGAAATATTCGAATGCTTTCCAATTATGTGAAGCTGAACAATCTTTCGTACCTATATACCGGCATCTTACGGGACGGAAAAGTTTATTTTACTTCTTCCAGTGCGAAGGATGAGGATTTCAGGAAAAAGGATTTACCTTATTACTGGGAAGAGTATCCTGAAGCAACACCGGAATTAAAACAGACTTTCATTAAGGAAAGCCCGACATTTGAAACATCCAAAGACCGTTGGGGTGAATTCCGCAGCGGGTTGATCAGAGAGACGACTGCAAAAGGAAACCACTATCTTGCCGGAGCTGATATGGATATTTCATTCGTAAACCAGCAGATCTGGAGAAGTTTCAAGATGGTCGTCCTCCGGGCATTGTTCTTTTTCGTCCTTTTCGTTCCATTTTTAATCGTTCTGAACAGGTTCTACAAACGAAACACAACCATGCTCGAAAATGAAGTGGATGAGCGTAAACTTGTCGAATCCAAGCTTGAAGGTTACAAGAAGCATTTGGAGGACATCGTTAAAATGAGAACAGAACAGCTTGAGAAGGAGATTTCGGAACGAAGATCCATCGAAGTCGAACTTCAGAAAGCCAAGGAGATAGCCATTCATGAAAGCCGTGCCAAATCAATCTTTCTCGCCAGTATGAGCCATGAGATCCGGACTCCCATGAACGGGGTCATCGGAATGGTGAATATTCTCAAGGATACCTCGCTGAATGATGAACAAAGGGAGTATCTTGACATCATCGAGATTTCGGGGAACAACCTGCTGTCGATTATCAATGATGTCCTTGACTTTTCGAAGATTGAAGCGGGTCAGGTGGAACTTGAAAACATCCCGTTTAATCTGCCTCAACAGATTGAAGAGGTCACCAAACTCTTACACATGCGGGCAGAAATCAAAGGACTGAAACTGTTTTTTACTGTTTCTCCCGATGTTCCTGAGATGGTTAAGGGAGACCCGGTCCGTTTCAAACAAATCGTTATCAACCTTACAAACAACGCGATCAAATTTACCAGTGAAGGTTCTGTTACGATCGGGCTGGAACTGGTTTCATCGGATGAAAAAATCCAAAAGATCCGTTGTCAGGTGAAGGATACTGGTATCGGGATTTCGGAAAAGGGAAAGGAGAAGCTGTTCAGGGAGTTTTCTCAGGCCGACACATCCACAACACGAAATTACGGAGGGACGGGATTGGGACTAAAGATTTCGAAAGACCTGTCAGCACTGATGGGGGGTGAGATCGGAGTGATCAGTGAAGAGGGACAGGGTTCCACATTCTGGTTCACCGCCAATTTCGATACGATAGATAAGACAGAAATTGACCGGATCCATGCTGAAAAAAGACAAACCCTTGCAAAATCGTTGTCAATTCTTCTGGTCGAAGATAACTATATCAGTCAGAAAGTAGCACAAACTGCACTTGAACGCGACGGGTACAAACACATTGATATAGCTGCCAATGGCGAAATCGCTGTAAAAATGTTCTCGGAAAAGGAGTACCAGATCGTACTTATGGATATACGGATGCCGGTAATGGATGGCCTGCAAGCCACCGAACAATTCCGTTTAATTGAAAAATCAAATCCTGAACGCCCCCCTACAGCAATTGTAGCTTTTACGGCCTATGCGATTGAAGGCGACCGTGAGCGGTTTCTTCGGGCAGGAATGGATGATTATGTTGCAAAGCCTTTTCAGCCAGAGGAATTGATCCGGGTTATAGATAAGTATGCCAACAGGTTAAAATTCAGAACAAAGAAACACTTGAAGATCCTGCTTGCTGAAGATAATAAGATCAATCAGAAAGTGGCTTCAAAAACACTTGAAACTTTTGGTCACCAGGTAGATGTGGTCGAGAACGGGCTGCAGGCCGTCGAAAAGGCCAGGACGAAGCAGTATGATCTGGTGTTGATGGATTTGGAAATGCCGGAAATGGATGGTATTGAGGCGACCAAAACCATCCGGAAAATGGAAGCTGAACAGGATTCAGGGGCATCGGTGCACCCTCATCTGAAAATTGTTGCCCTGACGGCACATTCTACAACTGAAGATAAGAACAGATGCCTGGAGGCAGGTATGGATGATTATATCAGCAAGCCTTTCAGACAAACGGAACTTGCGCGGGCTTTATCAATTTAATACAGTACCATGCGGATAATTCGACTTTTTTTGATCCTGGCTCTTTTTGCCCCTGTTATAGTCATCGCACAGGATGAGCGGGTATTCAGTGACATTGAAGCAGAAAAAGAAAATCAGGGTGTGGATCTGAATTTGGGAGCGGATCTGTTCAGCAGATATATCTGGAGGGGATACGATTATGGCAATTCACCGGCGGTACAACCCAACATCAATTTTTCCTGGAAAGGTTTGAGTATCGGGGCCTGGGGATCTTATGCCTTTTCAAAACATTCGATTCAGATTGATGATACGACTGTTGTGGATGCAGGCAATTATTCAGAGGTAGATCTTTATATTTCTTATACCTATAAATGGTTTACGTTGTTGCTCTATGATTATTTTACACAGAACGGACTCAATCCGAATGACGGGAATAAGTATTTCGATTATAAAAATTCCACAACCGGTCATACGTTTGAAGCCTGTTTGTCGTTTGACGGCACCGAGAAATTTCCATTACGGGTAACGGCTGGAACCATCTTCTATGGCGATGATAAAGGCAAAGATTCCACGGGGATTTACGGG
Source organism: Alphaproteobacteria bacterium (assembly GCA_009928665.1). Classification (GTDB taxonomy): domain Bacteria; phylum Bacteroidota; class Bacteroidia; order Bacteroidales; family FEN-979; genus CAIVAT01. Next base: position 91,379 of record SACF01000011.1, on the reverse strand, counting down.
CAGGGCACCAGGAATAATTTTTCGACCTATTTTGAGATCGGGTATACCTTCAACATAAAAAAGATTGATACAGATTTAATCCCTTTTATCGGCGGTATTCCCTTTGGCAGCAGTTGGTATGGGCCTTATGCCGGAGTAACCAATATCGGGTTAACGGTGAAGAAATCAATCCCGATAACCCCTGCTTACTCCTTCCCGGTACAGGCTTCGCTTATTGCCAATCCGCAATCGGAAGCGCTTTTCCTGGTATTCGGAATATCTTTTTAACTACCATATACTGAACAAAAAATGAGACCAGATTTTAAAAACGTTGAAATAGAAAAAAAAATTCAGGGGAAATCGTTTGCCGACTGGGAGGCAGAAGAAGGAATTCAGAAGGAATGGAGAACCCCGGAACAGATCCTGGTTAAGCCGGTTTACGGCAGCGATGATCTGAAGGAGATGGAACATTTAAATTTCGCCGCGGGTATTCCGCCTTTTCTGCGTGGACCTTATTCCACAATGTATGTTATGAGTCCGTGGACCATCAGGCAATATGCCGGTTTCTCGACTGCCGAAGAATCGAATGCTTTTTACCGCCGCAACCTGAAGGCAGGGCAGAAGGGATTATCAGTAGCTTTTGACCTTGCGACACACCGCGGATATGATTCGGATCATGAACGCGTGGTTGGTGATGTCGGGAAAGCAGGGGTTGCCATTGATTCGATTCTTGACATGAAGATCCTTTTTGATCAGATTCCGTTGGATATCATGTCGGTATCGATGACCATGAACGGGGCGGTACTCCCCATCCTTGCTTTTTATATTGTTGCAGCCGAGGAACAAGGGGTTCCGATGGCAAAGCTGACAGGGACCATTCAAAATGATATCCTGAAAGAGTTCATGGTTCGGAATACCTATATTTATCCGCCTATTCCTTCGATGAAGATCATTGCGGACATATTCGAATTCACTTCGAAAAATATGCCGAAATTCAACTCCATCTCGATCAGTGGTTATCATATGCAGGAGGCAGGTGCAACCGCCGACATTGAGCTGGCTTATACGCTTGCAGATGGATTGGAATATCTCAGGGCAGGGATCAATGCCGGGATGGACATTGATACTTTTGCACCCAGGCTTTCATTTTTCTGGGCTTCCGGGATGAATCATTTCATGGAAATTGCAAAGATGCGGGCTGCAAGATTGTTGTGGGCAAAGATTGTCAGGCAGTTCAATCCCAAAAATCCCAAATCGATGGCATTGCGGACCCATACACAGACCTCAGGATGGAGTCTGACCGAACAGGATCCCTTCAACAATGTAGCCCGGACCTGTGTCGAAGCGCTTGCTGCCGCGCTGGGACATACGCAATCATTGCATACCAATTCACTCGACGAAGCAATAGCCCTGCCTACCGATTTTTCAGCCCGGATTGCACGGAATACCCAATTGTATTTACAAGAAGAGACGCAAATTTGTCGTTCTCTTGATCCCTGGGCCGGTTCCTTCTATGTTGAATCGCTTACCCACGAAATTGCCCATAAAGCATGGGCCCTTATCGAAGAAGTCGAAGAACTGGGCGGTATGGCAAAGGCAATCGAAACCGGTATCCCGAAAATGAGAATCGAGGAAGCTTCGGCACGTAAGCAGGCCCGTATTGATTCGGGTAAAGATAAAATCATCGGCGTAAATAAGAACCGCCTTGAAAAGGAAGATCCCATTGAAATCCTCGATGTCGACAACGCCGCTGTTCGTGAAGCCCAGGTCAACCGCCTGAAACAGCTCCGTGAGACCAGAAATATTGAAGAAGTCCGGGCTGCACTCGATGCACTGACTCATGCTGCCGAATCGGGTACAGGGAATTTGCTGGAACTTTCCATTGATGCCGCACGCAAAAGAGCTTCTCTGGGTGAAATATCATTTGCACTTGAAAAAGTTTACGGGAGGTATAAAGCTGTGATCAGAAGTATTTCAGGAGTTTACTCCTCTGAATCAAAAGATAACGGGGCTTTTCAAAAAGCACGGGAACTGGCCGACCGCTTTGCAGAGCTGGAAGGTCGCCGGCCTCGTATCATGATAGCAAAAATGGGACAGGACGGGCACGACCGCGGAGCAAAAGTTGTTGCTACAGGTTATGCGGATATTGGCTTTGACGTTGACATTGGTCCTCTGTTTCAAACCCCGGCCGAAGCCGCCCGCCAGGCTGTCGAGAATGATGTTCACATTTTAGGGGTTTCCAGCCTTGCGGCAGGGCATAAAACACTGGTTCCACAAGTAATAGCAGAATTAAAAAAACTTGGCCGCGAAGATATTCTGGTAATTGTGGGAGGAGTTATCCCACCACAGGATTATGAATTCCTTTACCAATCCGGAGCAATTGCTATTTTCGGCCCGGGAACCGTTATTTCAGAAGCCGGGATTAAACTTCTTGAGATTCTGATTGAAAGCCGCAAATAAAAGATGGCTTTAACGTCGTTGACCCTACCGAACGGTATACGTCTGGTTCATTATCCTGTTCAGGCAAAAGTAGCGCATTGCGGACTTTTTATCAATGCCGGTACCCGCGATGAATTGGAACATGAGCACGGGATTGCCCATTTTATTGAACACACGATTTTTAAAGGCACCAAAAAACGGAATGTTTTCCAGGTCCTCAATCGACTTGAAAATATCGGAGCCGACCTGAACGCATTTACCACCAAAGAAGAGACATGTATATATGCCACCTTTCTTTCGGAGTATTACGACCGCACCCTTGAGCTGTTTCATGATCTCTTCTTCAACGCTATATTTCCTGAAAAAGAACTTGAAAAGGAAAAACAGGTAGTACTGGATGAAATAAAAGCCTGTAAGGATAATCCGGCAGAACAAATATTTGACGATTTCGAGGATCTGGTGTTTACCGGTCATCCGTTGGGTAAAAATATTCTTGGCACTAAAAGCAGTCTTAAACAGATCGACCGGAAAGCGGTGTTTGATTTTATTCACCGCAATTACCGTATGGAACAGGTAGTCATTGCTTCTGTCGGGAATATTGATTTCGCCTCACTGACGAAAAGGGTTATGAAGTACTTTATGCGGAATCCCGATCGCGGGAACATGGTCCCCCGACATCCATTTAGCTCCTACTCGAAATTCCGCAACGTTAACAGAAAGAAAACGTCTCAGGTTCACTGCGTCATTGGCGGCCCGGCCTACTGCTTTTCCGACACCCGCCGGATCCCCATGGCGCTGCTGAATAATATGCTGGGTGGGCCTATTTTGAATTCAAGACTCTCACTGGCCTTACGCGAAAGAAATGGATTGACCTATCATAACGAATCGAATTATACTGCTTATTCCGATTCCGGAATTGTTAGCATCTATTTCGGAACAGATCCGGTCCATTTCGACAAGGCGCTTGCCATTGTCTTTAAAGAATTGAAAAAGCTCAGGGAAACGCGGTTGACACCCATACAGTTTCATACCATTCAGAAGCAGTTGATAGGGCAACTGGCCATTGCGCAGGAATCAAATTTGTCGGCCATGCTTGCAATGGGTAAGAACTTTCTGCTTAAAAATGAATATGATCCGCCCGAATTGCTCATGGAGTTGATCCGGCGAACCACGGCTGCAGAGGTGATGGAGATTGCAAATCAGGTGTTCGATGCATCGGGCCTGAGTATACTAACTTTCAGATCATAGGAAGTTCTCATCAATGAACCGGGAGAATTTTTCCTTGTATTGCTCACTTACCGGAATATAAACCCTGCCGAAAACGATCCTGTTCCGTTCGATCGTTTCCACCCGGTCGAGATTTACGATGAATGACCGGTGTACCCGCATGAACCTTGAGGCCGGTAATTTCGATTCAAGCGTTTTTAATGAATTAATCGTGAGGATGGGTTTGGGTTGATTTTTCAGGAACACCTTGACGTAATCCTTCAGACCTTCGATGTAAATGATATCGTCAAAATTGATTCGGATGACCTTGTATTCGGAGTTCAGGAAGAGAAATCGGTCGTTACTTTCGATTTTGCCGGCCTTCAGAATTTCCATATCGATGAGTCTTTTAGCCTTTTGCGCGGAAACGAGAAATTCATCGTAACCAAAGGGTTTTAAAAGATAATCAACCGCCTCGAGTTTGTATCCCTCCAGGGCAAATTTCTCATACGCTGTAGCAAATACGATCTTTGGACCAGATGGCATATTTCTCACGAAATCGGTCCCAATGAGATCGGGCATCTGAATATCGAGGTAAATCAGATCGACCGGTTGTTGCTCCAGAAATTCCAGGGCTGATAAAGCGTTTTCAAAACCACCGCAGAAGGTTAAAAATGAGGTGTTTTTTATGTACCCCGAAACCAATTGAAGCGCCAGAGGCTCATCATCGATTGCTATCGTGCGGATCATCCTGTTATGTTTTCGTCAAGAGTAATGGACAAAAGTACTTCAAAGCTTTCAGCCGATGAATTAAGCTTCAGGTCATGTTTCATCGGGTACAGTAAAGCAAGCCTTTTCTTTACATTTTCCAGGCCGATACCGGGTTCGGAACGGAAGATTTCCTCTGTTCCTTTTCCCTGACTGTTAAGACATCTGAACTTTATTTCCTGCCGTGAGATTTCCAAATCAATGTCGATAAAAGAAGGATTCTTATAACTGATCCCATGTTTAAAGGCATTTTCTATGAAGGGAAGAAAGATAAGAGGAGGAATAAAGACATCCGGATAATCTTCGGGAAAATTAATTTTCAGAGAAACGCTTTTTGAGATTCGGAGCTTCATGAGTTCAATATAATTGTTCATAAACTCAATTTCCTGGCTGATCCGGATATTCCCTTTTTCCGTTTCATAAAGAAGGTAGCGCATCAATTTGGATAATTGCAGAATGGCTTTTTGTCCGTCTTTGAGATTGATCTGAACCAATGAATAAATGTTATTCAACGTATTGAAGAAAAAATGCGGATTGATCTGGTTTTTTAAAAATGCCAGTTCAGAATTCAACCGCGCTTTTTCGACCTCCTTGTTCAACCGTTCCTGTTGTGCAAATTTTTCTGAGTATCTTAATCCGACACTGAATCCTGTAAGGATGACGGAGGTCAAGAGAAAATTGTAGACCGGCCATCCTTTTAATGGTCTTTTTCCACGATCGGAACCTCTTTCGATCATCCGGGGGCCTCTGTACCTGTCAGGTTCAATACGGGGACCCTGGCCTGGTTGACCCGGAGGCGGTACGCCGGTTTCGGTTTTTCTGATTTCACCCATCGGTCTGCGATGGTACGAACTCATCATCAATTCCATTCCCAGGATTGAGATTAAAACTATAATCGCAGATGAAAGAAAATAGACAATTCTTTTTTTTCTGAAAAATAGGTACGGGATTAACAAAAAGTAGTTCATGTAGAAAATAAAACCGAAAAGAATGGTCTGAATCATCCCGATCAGAAGAAAATTACGGTCATCACTCGATTCGAGATACAGAAAATAAGATGGCAGAACGAAAAGGAATATCCACACGAAAATGTGCATAAGGACATTCAATATTTTTTCTTTATGTGTAAAACTGCTCATGGTTTAAAAAATAAAATAATAACTCACCCCACAGATAAAATCCGTTTCCGGACTTTTTACATTGTACTCTTTATTGATCCGGTAAAAAAGATCAAGCTGATTTCTGCGGTTAACCGAATATTCGATACCGGCCGTAACCCGCAATTGATCAAACGAGCCATACACCATTTTGTTCAATCTGAAAAAGAATTCCGAAGCAAGATAGGGTTTAATTTTCTTATTCAAATTATATTTCAGAGTGATTTTTCCATTCAGGTGGTTGGATGGAACATGACCCTCCTCAGAGGAATTTATTTCTGAATATTGCGACTGAAATCTTCCCCGGAGAATGATGGAAAAACGAGCTATTTTTTCTTTATAGGTCAGGTCTGCATAGTACCTGTGTTTTGTTTTGTATGAATCATCAATTCTACGTTGATTCGAGAACCTGTAAAATAAAGCCGCCTTCCATTTTTTACTGATCCGGTATTCAAAACCGATATCGCTGAAAACTTCGCCGACTTCTGTGATATTTTCATTCATTCTCAATTCCTCCGTGAAGAGCAATGACCAGGCCGGGGTTAATTTTTTTTCCAGATTTACGCTGATCCAAAGGCATGCATCCTTCTGCTGGGACATGCCGGGTAAAAACATGAGGCAGAAAAGTGAAGCCAAACAGACCGGTAAAAATCGGAAATTACTCATAATAGTAAATCCTGATGGTGGCGGTGTCTTTCAGAAAATTGATTTTATTGATCGTGATCCTGTGAATCTTAAGCCCGGTGCGTATACAAAGGTCCTCGATCAATTCCTGCTGATTTTCCGGTTTTATTTTTTCAATGACCTCGTACTGTACATTTTTTGATAATTCGCGTTTAAAAATCAGGTTTCCGTCAAGCAGATATATCCCAATGAAAATCACACCATGAAGGATCCCGAGTTCATAATATTCCAGTTGAATGGCGCTTATCAGACCGATCCCGATAAACACGAACAGGTAACTCATGTCTTTCAGCGATATTCCGGCACTCCGGTAACGCAGCATGGAAAACACTGCAAACAATCCGAATGCAGCACCCATGGATATTTTTACTTTATTCAGAACAAACGTAAGTACAAAGATCACCAGGTTAAAAATGATGTAGGTGAAGATGTAATCCATTTTTTTATAATTCGGATAATAGATTAAGCAAATGATCAATAAAACGGTGATTATGTTGATGGCAAGGCTGATAAAAAAAACCGCATCAATATCGATTACATCTTTATCTTTCTTTTTATCTGTTTTCTTGTCTTTTTCTGACGAAACATCGGTAAGGTTGGGATCGCTCTCGATCGAAACCTCAGTCTGATCGGAGCTCTTTTCAGATGTGATAGCAAAACCGGCCGGAGTAAGGGCCATCAGGAACCATGACATCAATAAACAGAGGAAGATTTTATTTTTCATTTTTTGATTATTTTCTGAATTCCGAGAACTTTCATTTTGTAATTATTTTTTTTTACGTCAGGCTCGAGCAACGAAACCCCCAGGCAATATTTACTGACGGGAAAGGGATTGATGTGATGGGCATGCATCACCATTGTAAAAGAGGATTTTTTTGACCGTCCCTGTTTTATTTCGGCAATGACCAATCCAGGAGTTTTGTATTCCTGTTCCCGGATTCGGAATTTCAGGTCTGTGTCGAGGGTCAGCCGATCGGTCAGATTTTTATTAACCAACGTTATCCTTTTAAAACTGACATCCAACGCCGGGCAAAGCATGGAAAGGGTGTAGGGGGAAAATTGGGAGAGCAATTGTTCCTTCATGCGTTCCATTGCCGGGGCATTTTCTTTCAGTTTAATTCTGTTTTTTAAAGTACGTCCCTTATTGGATTTGAATTTAATTTCGAAAAATTCAATGTTCGATTCGCAATATTTTCGGTACCGGATCTTGTGCCGGTTTAATTTTCCGTTTTGATGCAATGTATACATCCTGCGATCAGGAGTGTCGAGGTATTGGTTTTCGTAACCACAGTTTCTGGTATCATTTATTTCAAATACAAAATAATCCTGTTTCATGGATCCGATAATTTCAGGAAGTCCGGAGGAATGAAACACATATTTTTGATCTATCCGGTCCATCAGTTTAACCTCGTCCATCTGGTCCAGCGATATGGGATAAAAACCGGAAATGATTTCATCAATAGTAGACATAATCCCACTTTTTTTCAGATTCCATCGCGTTACCGGCGGAGAGTGATTTTTTTCCTGTTTTTAACTTTTTGCTGTTATAGGTGAAATGATTTGTCCTGATTAAGGTGCCTGTTCCGTTATATATCATCTCTTTAACCTTAGTTCCTGAGGCATCGTAGATCATGACTGTTTTTTTCAGGACAACGCCGGAAGGGTTTAATTCCGTTTCTTCCGTTTTATCGTTGAAGGCATTGTATTTCGATATCTGATGTTTATATTTTTTCTTTTCACTGTCGAATTCAATCTCCTCCAGCTTATTGTTGAATTTGTCATACCGGGTAGTCTGCCTCAGTACTTCAATGCCTTGTGAATTGTACTCAATATTAAGGGTACACAAGCCCAGGCGGGTAAATTCCCTGTAAGATGTTTTACGGGTGGATGGTTTTCCGTTTTCAAGAGTCGTCTCCCATTCGGTAATGGACTGTATGTTGTTTTTCTTCCGTTCCTTTTTGTTTTGGGCCTGGGCGCCTACAAGGGTAAGCATGCACAGCAGTACTAACACGTTTGTTCTCATGAAAAATTATTTGAATATGACAATTTCCGGGATTTCAATATCCTGTTTTTTATTTGGAACTACAACATCCCTGATCACCGGGATCTCGGCGACTGATTGCAGCGTTGAATCCTTGGAATAAGCATAAACATGGTAAGTGCCTTCACGGAGGTATTTGAATTCGTAGGTTCCATCATAAGCTGTCCGGATTCTGTCACCATAGTCACGATCATCACCATAGATTATGTAGACCCAGATATCAGGGCCGTAATATTCCTGTTCCAGAACGGTCATGGTAGCATTGTAGTCCTTTACATAAACTTTTCCGTAAATGGTAGCTTTTCCCCCCCGGCCCGGTTCCTTTTCACAGCCAGAAAGGATTACTCCGGCTAAAAGCATCAGAAGCCAACCATACAGGAATCCGGACACGGGAATTTTCATTTTTTTCAGGTTTGTTTTCATTTCAGATAAGGATTATTTTTTTCAGCGAACTTTGACAGCCATTCGTGACCTTGATAAGGTAAATCCCCCGACGGTAATTCGAAACATCAACGGACTCCATGCTCACCGGGATCGTTTCACCCGTGATATATCGTTGCAGGTTGAAGACTTTTTGTCCGAATTCGTTGAAAATTTCAATGGAATAAGGTGCCTTCATATTGTACAGCTCTATATTTATGAGATTGTATGCCGGGTTGGGAAATACCAGAAAATTAATGGAGGGAGTGGTCCCCACCTGATTCAACCGCGAGAAGGTGGGTGCCATAAAAGTGAAGGATCCATACCCATTTGGAAACCGCCCGACGCTCTTCTCTTTGATCTGCTGTCCATAAGTCACCGAGTCAATAACCTGTTGCAGACCATTCGACATAAATAATGTACTGCCGGATGCTGAAAGGGTAAAATTAAAATGCAATCCCAGGGCAGATTCATCCGATGGTCGCAGGATTAAGTAAGTTTTAGGTTGTATCAGAGTATCCGGAAAGGCCCATTTTAAAGGGTCCGACAGATCGTCTGTAAGATGAAGCCCGGCGAGACTGACGGGTTCATCAAGGATGTTCACCAGTTCGACCCATCCTCCGGAGTCTCCCTGATCAGAAGGAACACACTTTATTTCATTGATCGCGAAGGTACCCGCTTCGGGAACCGGGTAGATGGTATAATACTCATACGCAGCTCTTTCTGGTGAGAATGCCCCTGCACTGTCATTCTCAGCGTAAATATAAAAATCGGTAATATTACCCCTGACCGGAATTTCCGTCCCGTAAAGTCCATCATCCGGATCGCCGTCCTGATGCTGACCATCGTCAAAAAAAAGGATTTTTTCGAAAACGGCACCGGTTTTCTCCCGGTAACCGACGAATGACATCGCAGCCCTGGTAAGGTTTGCATGGATCCAAACTGATTTCCCCTTAACAGGATTTTCAGGAGTATGGGTGACTTCAGTAATGACCGGCTCCCCGTTAAATCCTTCTATCGTATCAAGATAGTTCAACCGCGCCTGCATCAGGTCTTTTATTCCCGGATATTCGATCATACTGCCGGTCCCGCCAACGGTAACGGTCAGGTTCGAAACAAAATCGGAATCCGAATAAAACTTGTTTGGGTCGTTGTAAACATGTTCTGCCATGAGGTTTTGAAGCTCCCGGCCCCGTTCAAAATATCGATTGTTCCTGACTTGCTCATTTAACATGGTACGCATATGAGCCAGATACATCTTGCGGAGTGTGTCATTGCTGAAAAGACTGGTCATTAACGGCCTGGGTGAGACCGCGAATGACAGGTGTTCCAAAGGATCCAGGATTTTCAACTGAGGTATCGACAATCCCTGAAAATGATAGGATCCATCAGATTCCCTGAAGCTTCCGAACGACATGTTCAGATCCCACAAAACGGGATTAAAAATGCCATACATATCCTGGCACAGGTAGTAGTTCTGGGCATACCCGATATAGCTGTCCAGGTTGAGAAAAACAAAATTGAAAGCATGCATCCACAAGGCCCGGTCGATGTCAAGCGCTCGTGCTACGCTGCCACCGGAACTGTCCAATGATTTTATCAGATTGAAAAGGTCGGACCATCCATATTCCGATTCCAGCTTGTAGAACGGCTGATAACCGGCTGAATCATCGCCGTGGGTGTAAGCCAGATTTGCATTTTCTCCGAAAGGATATTGAAGTTTAGCGGGTTCTCCTTTAATCAGAGTCGCATCGGAGGTTCCAAAGTGAGTTTCGCTGAACGTCCGCGTTATGGCTTCGACATTAGTGTATAATCCGATAAGTGTATCATTAATATATAGATTGGCGTAATTTGCACGGGGTGACGGTAAATAGGTACCTGCTATTTCATAGGCAAGCACTTCCCTTACAAAGGAAGGGTCATGGATGACATTGCTGAGCTTAATCTTTGTAAATCCCTGGTAATTCTGATTTTTCAGGTGGTAATCCAGATCCAGGTTGAATGGATTCTTCACCACATCCGGATTATAAGAGCTGTAACCTTTGTACCTGATGCCAACCTGGTGTAAAACAGAACCATCGATCGTGACAGTGCCGGTCAACCGTCCATCATCACCTGCATATTGAAACAGGCTGTCGAGAATATGACGCCAACCTTTTTCCGTGAATGTTATCCGGATTTCTCTTACTGTTTCGGTGTCATAGAAATCACGCTGAGCTTGCACCAAAGTAACGTTGATGAGTACGAATGTAAAAACCAGGGCGAATGTTTTATTCACTGTACCATGACTTTTTTCGTGATTTTCACTGAGTTGACCACCATGCTAAGAAAATAGAGACCCGGCTTCAGAGAACTGAGGTCCAGTTTGCTGTTACAAGTTTCTCCTGTCTGTCGGAGCATGTATTTCCCGGTAACATCAAAGAGGATGATTTCATCAGGAAGGCGGGATCCTTTCAGGTATAAAGTATTGCTGACGGGGTTCGGGAACAGGGTTATTGCATCGACGGCCTCAGACCCGATCCCGGAGTTTTGGTCCTTTAGCCTGGATACACCGCTACCAGTGGCAATCCAAATAATATCCTCCGCATCAATGGCAAGTTTCTGTACCATATTATTAACAAGGCCATCAGCAGCAGTAAAAGCAGTCCAGGTTAGGTCACTCTTTTTAATAATCCCTCCGGCATGCGTATAATCGTCATACACTCCTATCCACAAAACATCCTTTGAATCGAATGAAAGATCTTTAACGTACAGGGGCAGGGTAACCGATGACGTCCTGAAGTTCGCCACCCACTGCCCTGTTTTCGTTAATTCGGAAATTCCGAGATAAGTCCCGATCCAGGCATTGCCGTTTCCGTCAAAAGCAATGGCGCTGATATTGTTATCGACAAGGCTGTCGGCCGTCGTGAAGGTTATAAAAGTGGTTCCGTCAAATTTAGCCAGTCCGCCAAGCCATGTCCCGAACCAGATATTGCCGTCAGAATCACTTTTAATGACACTAATCATATTGACCGGTAATCCATTTCCTGTGGTATAGTTTTGCCAGGTCGACCCATTAAAATGTGAAGCACCGCTGTTGGTGCCGATCCAGATACTGCCATCGGAAGCTGCTCCAAGACAGGTGACCATATCATCAATTAATCCGTCGGCAACCGTGTAGGAACTCCATTGTGTTCCGTCGAATACGTTGACACCGTAATCAGTACCTGCCCAGATGTGATTGTTCTTATCGGCGGCAATACAATTGATATAATTGTCAAGTAAACCGTTTTCTTTTGTATAGGTAACCCATGATTCTCCATCAAAGCGTGCAATGCCATTCTGAGTTCCGACCCATGTCATGGAATTGTTATCAGTCGTGACACAGAGCACATTGTCGGAGGGTAATCCATTGGAAGTCGTATAGTTGGTGAATGTCTGAGCCGATAGTAAAGATCCTGACAGCAGGAATAATGAGAAAAGAAAAGAAAAGACCGTTGTTTTCATTTTTTCGATTTTTATCGTGAAAGAATTATTTTTTTAATAAGAACATTTCCTGTCGTCAATTTGATTTTCAGGAAATAGATGCCATTTTTCAATAATGACAAATCGATGGAACTGTTGTTATCAATCTGCAGTAACGGTTTCCCGGTCATATCTGAAACAATCACTGTGAAAAGCCGGTTATCAAGAAAAGTTCCCGATAGGTTGATCGTCCCTGTCGAAGGATTCGGGTAGATTATGAGCGATTCTTCTGATTGCTCCGGCGAGGAGGAAGCGATGTAGTTATATGCTTCCGAAAGTGCCGAATAGCATCCGTTGCCGTCGTTGGTCCTGACCTGAAAAGATGCGCTCAGAGGCGGGTCAAACGTCTGATTGGTTGCGCCAGGCACAGAGTCGCCATTCATGTACCATTGGTATCCCGGCGCCTCGCTCGAGATCAGGCTGGTTCCCGATAAAGAAATGGAAGGCACCGTCATACCATCGACAAAGCAGGCTGTATAACGGTAGGCATGAGCGCTTGCGCCGGAAACAGTCTTTGACCAGACTGTGGTTTGATTTGAATCGATTTCATATATGTAACGGGCTCCTGATATGCAAATAAGGGTATTTCCGTTGGGCAATTGTTGCGAATTTCCCAGGTCCTGAATGGCATTGCCGCTATACGTATGCCTCCAGGTGTAAGTTGAGGGAGCAAATGCCGATCCGATATTTATTGTGTAATTGTAACCATCGTAAGGTGGGTCGATCAAGTCGATGCACGTTTTGCCTCCGGATCCGCCACGATTGTTAAAACCCACAAGATATCCTGCTCTGGGGCAATTGGAGGGAACCCAGTGTGCATCATGGACGATATTGAATATGGTGGTTCCGGATGCCTGGTAGGCTGCCGGATTTCCCCATCGGTAAAGGAAATCACCACCCTTACCCGAGTTACCACCGGTATGACCCGCAGCCTCAGCAGTGGTTGTACTGTGATCGATCACATAGATCTCGTTTAAATTGTGGGATGAAAAGGTAATCTGATCGAGCTCCGCGTTGTAATCGATGCCATTGGCATGCATCCAGTCCTGGTTAGCCTGGTAATTGATGTTCAGCAATTCAGGGTGGTCGACAATGGAGGTTACATAGTTGTCCTTGGAGGCGTTTGCGTTCTGGCACAGGTGGTCCCATACATGCCATTCCCAGACCACAGTCCCTCCAGTTGTTCCCGAAGGCTGGATTTCTACGATCTTGTCGGGCCACATGGTAATGTTTTTGGTGCATCCTGCCTGGGTCACCTCTGTGGAGCTTTTAACTTCATAAGCGATCAGCAGAACATTTCCATTTGGCATCGGGCAGATGTCGTGATGAGAACAATACTGTGAGGTGGAATAGGTAAAATCCCATACCACGTTATTATTCCAATCGATCTTTTGAACGCCCCCGCAAACACCACCACCACCAAAATAAGGATTTTGCTTAAGTATCGTACTCAAAAGCACCCGGTTCGGGAGCAGGTACGAAGAATATCCGATTTTCGAGTTGGATGCAAAGTTGAAGGTATGATAGGTAGTGCCATCCATTTTGATCAGATAAGCCTTCGTGCCGTTTTGCACACTATAAAGAGTATAATCACCATAGGTCTGGGAACTGACCGGGTTGCCTGAAAATATCATCAGCGCTAAAATCAGAAAACAGGTCTTGTGCATAAATCAAAGTTTAGGTTTTTCAATATGCAAACATATTTTCTGACAGATGAATACGGAAACATTATCGACCAACCTCCTTTTTATTCCCCCCGAAACGATATTTTTAAATAAAAACAATGATCTTGATTCAGTTAAACGGCCGCGATTTCTTTAACGACAGCAGGAGTATTATTTCGATGGTCGATGGTGTGTTTGAAATCTTTTAAGAGTATTGACAATTTTTATATCTTTATCGCTGTCAATTCATAAATTCACGGTTCCCATGAAAAAAAAATTAGCATTTGTGATGGCCCTTACGATAATTGTGCTGGGCAGTTGTAAAAAAAGCGAAACTCCAATTGCGAATGTTTTCCAGATATTGCCGTTGAAAATCGGCTATAATTGGCATTATCGCACAACGATCAACGATACCATCGTACTCAATCATGACAATCTTGTGGAAAAGGATACGACCATCGGCAGTAACGAAAACTGGTTCATACTTACCTATGATCAAAATACCCGGATGATCTGCAAGGATCGTGGGGATGGTCTTTGGTTTTTTATCACCAATCCTACGTTTCCTCAGGGGGTCGAGTCCCTGTATTACCGGTATCCCTCCACTGAGAATTACCGTTATCAAACGGTGGATGGAGTGGTTGTTACGGTTGCGTCAATCAGTACAAAGGTGACGGTTTCTGCAGGGACATTTTATTGTTACCGTTACAATACCACCTATCCGTCGGGGGAAGTGTACAGCGAATATTTTTCTCCCGGTGTTGGCATGATCCTGCTTGAGAAATACGATGCATCGACAGGATCTAACAACATAACCGAAAGGACTGAACTCGTTTCCTACAGTTTCAATTAATCTCCTGATGGAGCATGATCCCTCAGGAAATAGAAGAATACGCTGAGCGACATACCACACCGGAACCCGGGTTTTTGGCTGAAATCGCGCGTGAAACACATCTGACCCAGGTTTATCCGCAAATGCTTTCGGGTCACCTTCAGGGAACCCTCTTGCGGATGCTATCAGCCATGCTGAATCCCAGCAGGATATTGGAGATCGGGGCTTTTACCGGCTATTCGGCAATCAGTCTGGCGCTGGGCTGCTCCAACCCTGAAGGGTTGGTTCATACCATCGAGGTAAATCCGGAATTTGAAGAGATCATAAACCGGGCAATTCACAAAGCGGGGATGGAATCCCGCATCAGATTGCACCTGGGTGATGCCCTCAGAATCATTCCCGGGTTGGATGAGATTTGGGATCTGGTGTTTATCGATGCAAATAAATCGGGGTATCTCGATTATTACCAACTGGTGTTTCCAAGGGTCAGACCCGGTGGGTTTATTCTTGCCGACAATGTACTCTGGGATTCTAAAGTAATCGGTCATTCAGTAAAGAATGATAAGGATACGGAGGGGATTATTCGTTTCAACGAATTTGTGACACACGACGAAAGGGTGGATCATCTGCTGTTGCCCTTCAGAGATGGCTTGATGATAATCAGGAAAAAATGAGGGACCGGATCAGTTAACCTTAAAAGGGAATTTTACAGCTGCAAGTTCTTCGTTGGCCTTGACGATCTTTTTCTTCAGATCTTCTTTAAAACGCGCCAATTTCTCTTGAAGTGTCTGGTCGCCGGTTGCAAGAATTTCCACAGCAAGGATTGCCGCATTCTGTGCTCCGTTGATGCCGACGGTTGCCACGGGTATACCCGGCGGCATCTGAACGATTGCCAGCAGTGCATCCAATCCTTCCAGTGAGGATTTAATCGGAACCCCGATTACCGGAAGGGTGGTCATTGCAGCAATTACGCCTGGAAGATGGGCGGCCATACCTGCAGCAGCGATGATGACGCCGACACCACGGGCGCATGCATTTCGTGCAAATTCTTCAACTTTTTCCGGTGTCCGGTGAGCCGAAAGTGCATTGATTTCGAACGGGACCTCCATTTCATTGAGAAATTTTGCGGCAGCTTCCATCACCGGTAGATCGGAAGTGCTTCCCATGATTATACTGACCCTGGGTTTCATCGAAGTGTCGGTTTTAAGGTTTAAGGCAAAAATAGTGATTTATTAACTACTTTTGCAGAGAATTAAATCCGGGAGCATGACAAAGGTTCAGGTACGCGAGCTTGTTTTTGAGAAATTCATCGAAAAAGATGAAATTGATATCGCAGTGAAAACAGTAGCGGATGATATCAACAGGGATTATATCGGAAAGAATCCCCTTCTGATCGCCATCCTTAATGGTTCGTTCATCTTTGCCTCCGATCTCATGCGGAAACTTACCATACCCTGCGAGATCACATTTGTAAAATTCGCCTCTTATTCAGGTACTGCGACCACTTCGAACGTGAAGGAACTGATTGGCATGACCGAAGATATCAGAGGCCGCCATATCATTATCGTGGAAGATATTGTGGATACCGGGATCACAATGGATAAGATTCTCCAGGATGTTCGCTCGAAGGATCCGGCCGATGTCAAAGTGGCTTGTTTTTGTTTCAAGTCGGAGGCATTTGTGAAGGATTTCCCGATCGATTACCTCGGATTGGAAATTCCGAATAAATTCATTGTCGGGTACGGGTTAGACTATAACGGATACGGTCGAAATTTGCCGGATGTTTACCAGGTGGTGAGTTGATGGATTATCGGGTCGGAGAATCGGGAGCTTGTTTGATTGTTTGTTTGATTTTTAATTTACAGATATATGTTTAATTTGATATTATTTGGTCCACCGGGCGCCGGCAAAGGTACTCAGGCTGTTAAGATTGCAGAAAAATTCGGGTGGAAACATGTTTCTACCGGCGATATTCTCCGTGCTGAAGTAAAGCAAGGAACCTCCCTGGGATTGAAGGTAAAGGCCGTAATGGAAGCAGGTCATCTTGTTTCCGACAGTTTACTCATTGAAATCATGGAGTCGGTGTTCGTGAGCAACAAAGCAACCGCGGGATTTGTTCTTGACGGATTTCCCCGGACCCTGAACCAGGCAGTCGAACTTGACGCGATGCTGGATCGGTTAGGACACAAAGTTTCCATGGTACTTGCCCTTGAAGTCAATGAAGAGGAGTTGGTTGCCCGTTTACTGAAAAGGGCTCAGGAACAAGGACGGAAAGATGATACCGAGGAGGTGATCAAAAACAGGCTGGTTCAGTATCACCATCATACTAAACCGCTTATTGATTATTACCAGGAAAAGGGATTGTTCATGAACGTTAAGGGTATCGGGACGATCGACGACATCTTTCAGGAGCTCTGTAAAGCGATAGGCCACGGGGAGTAAAATTTCAAAGTTTCGTTGTTTCATTTTCTATGGCCGAATCCAACTTTGTCGATTATGTTAAGATCTTTTGCGCTTCAGGCAACGGAGGGGCAGGATCAAAGCATTTCATGCGAACCCGTACCAACCCGCACGGAGGGCCCGACGGTGGCGACGGGGGCAGGGGCGGACATATCATCCTCAAAGGGAACAAACAGCTCTGGACATTACTACATTTGAAGTTTACCAAACACCTCCGGGCTGATCATGGGGAAGCCGGATCCAAGCAACTGAAACACGGCGCCAACGGCAAAGATATCATCGTAGAGGTTCCTTTGGGAACCGTTGCCAGGGATGCCGAAACCGGTGAGGTACATTGTGAGATCACTTTTGACGGACAAACCCATATTTTGGTGCCAGGCGGGCGGGGCGGACTGGGAAATGATCATTTCAAAACAGCGGTCAGGCAGGCTCCGAAATTCGCACAACCCGGAGAACCGGGTGTCGAATCGTGGAAAATTCTGGAATTAAAATTATTGGCCGATGTCGGATTGGTCGGTTTTCCGAACGCAGGGAAATCAACCCTGCTTTCGGTCATCTCAGCCGCAAAACCCCAGATTGCCGATTACCCGTTTACTACTCTTGTTCCTCAACTCGGTATCGTGCGTTATCACGACCAGAGATCCTTTATCATGGCCGATATACCCGGGATCATCGAAGGGGCGCACGAGGGTAAAGGTCTCGGCCTGAGGTTTCTTCGACATATTGAACGAAACTCGGTGCTTTTATTTATGATTCCCGTTGATTCGCGGGATATCCGGGAGGAATACCATGTGTTACTCAATGAACTCAGACAATATAATCCGGAGTTGTTAGACAAAGCCCGCGTGCTTGCCATAACAAAATCGGATTTAGCTGATGAAGAAATCATAACGGAACTTAAAAAAGATCTCCCTCCTGTGCCTTGTGTCTTTATCTCCTCACACGGGAAAAAAGGCCTGGCAAGGTTAAAGCAGCTACTCTGGGAGGAACTGGTATCGGAAAACGGATTGTGAAATGGATGCTTTCTCTTCAGTTTTCGATATCATACAATCAGCCGATCAGTCTCTGTTTTTATTCCTGAACGGCCTTCACTGCACCTTTTTGGATCCAGTCATGTTCTGGGGCAGTAAATCGCTCCTCTGGACACCTTTCTTTCTTTTCCTGTTTTTTCTGGTAATCAGAAGATGGGGATGGAATACCATTTGGATACTCATCTTTGCAGCTTTGATGATAACCGTCAGCGATCAGCTTGCTAACCTTTTTAAAGAAGGAATTGAACGGTTGCGTCCTTCCCATGAACCTGGACTGGTTAACGTGCATCTGGTTAACGGGTACACGGGCGGAAAATATGGTTTTTATTCAGCACATGCCTCCACGACAATGGCCACTGCACTTTACCTCATACAGCTTCTTCATAAAAAGTACAGATTTATCATCCCGGTGGTGGTTTGCTGGTCAGTTTTCATGTCCTTTACCAGAATTTATCTGGGCGTGCATTATCCCGGTGATATTCTGATGGGATGGATGATGGGATCGATTATCGGATGGGGTTTTGGATGGGTCTGTAACAAAGCCATCCGCCGTTATCCCATCAGTATCCGGAACAGGGATCAACGGAAAAACCCCGCATAATAATAACAAAAGCCCTCCAATCATCGTTATATATTCCGGTTTACGGTTGATCCAAAAATCAGAGGAATATGAAAAAATCGGCATTTGTCCTGATCCTGATGACATTCACAATGGTTCCCACTACCCAGGCGGCCTTTCCAAAGGGGCCCCTTGATCCGGTGAAGGTGGGTACCTGGACTTTGAGTGTGGGTTGTGGCCCGGGAACCCATCCATTTGGCAACGGGATCGGTTTCGGTCCTGCCGAAAAAGTCGTTTATGAAGCCGGGTTATGGGATCTCGGTCCGGGTGTGATAACGCTTGGCGGAGAAACAGCCTTCAGTTTCTTTTCTCATAATTTCAACAATGATTGGAAGGAACGCTGGGCCAATTTCTTTCTCGGTGCCCGTGGCGCTTATCATTATGGATGGGATGTCGAAGGATTGGATACCTATGCAGGCCTTCCGCTTGGGATCGGATTTTCTTATTATACCCACGATGATCACCCGGGGAATCACGGTTCGACGCCTGTTTTTCCGTATTTTGGAATTTTCTTCGGAGGCTCTTACTATTTCAATAAATATTTCGGAATAAATGGTGAAGTGGGATTCAATGTCACTTACGCCAATATCGGGGTGATCTTCCGGATCGATTGATCCCGTTCCCTTGTTCGCTTATTTTCCCTTGCAGGATGGACGTGTGATGATCCGGTAGGTGTAAGCATAGGTAAAATAATTCCATATCCAGTCGGAAAGCGCTTTGAGCCTGTTGCGAAACCCCGTGATCCGCATTAGATGCAGGCCCATCCATAGGAACCAGGCAAAGGATCCCTGTGTTTTTAGAAATGGCAGATCGGCCACTGCTTTGTGCCGTCCGACAGTCGCAAGGGATCCAAGATCGAGATAATGAAACGGTTTCATTGATTTCCCCTGTGATTTCCGGATCAGGTTGGTGGCCAGGTTTTTCCCTTGCTGCATGGCAGGGAAGGCAAGCATGGGATGCCCTTTCGGCCATGTTGGCGAGATCATTGCAGCAACATCACCGATGGCAAAAATATCCTCATGTCCCTTCACCTGGTTCATTGGATTAGCCGAAATTCTGTTTCCTGCCATCGATGTTTCCTGTAACCCTGAAATAACGGCGCCTTCAACTCCGGCAGACCAGATAAAAAATGCAGATCGCAACACCGTATCATCGGTCAGGGTTACATTCACACCGTCGTAATCCCGAACCCGGGTGCTGAGCCAGACTTTAACCCCCATCTTTTGCAGGAAAGAAATGGCTTTGATGGAAGCTCCCTCCGACATTGCCGGTAACAACCGGGTTCCTGCTTCGATCAGGTGGATATTCATCAACGAAGGATCAATCTCGGGATAATCGTGACGGATAATATGGGATTTGAATTCGGCCAGCGCTCCCGCCAGTTCCACGCCCGTTGCTCCTCCTCCGATGATCACGAAGTTGAGGATGATCTTCTTTTCTTCCGGTGAGGAATACATGGTGGCAATTTCGAATTGCTCCAGTAAGGTGTTTCTGATGGTCAGGGCATCATCGACCGATTTCATGACCAGACTGTATCTTGAAAGATGATCGTTGTTATAGAAATTTGTTTTCGAACCGGTAGCGATCACCAGGTAATCATAATTAAAGGTACCGACCGTGGTTTCAATCTCTTTTTTATCGGGATGGATCGTTTGAACCTCTGCCAGACGAAACGTGAAATTTCGGAATCCTTTAAACATTCTCCGGAATGGTGAAGCAATTGAAGTTGCCGACAATCCGCAGGTTGCCACCTGGTACATGAGTGGCTGAAAATTGTGGTGGTTGTATTTATCGATCAGGGTAATCCTGAAGGGCTTGTTTTTGAGCTGTTGAATCAGGGTTATTCCTCCAAAACCACCTCCTACGATGATAATATGCGGTTCTTTGGTCATTTTATCCGGGAATTAGTATCCGAAAATCCTGCCTTCATAACGATCGACTTTGATCTTCATGACACAGACCTCCTTTATTGAGGGCGGATTATAGTTGAATTCCCGGTTGGTATATTGAGCCATGATGATATTCAGGGCGTTGACCTTTTCGCCGGTATCCTCAATCCAGGCAACCTTGCCATAACACAGCACCGATCTGTATTTCATACTCCAGGAGCAGGCCACCTGCTCACTCTGGTATCGAAGCACATGGTCGGTGCTGAAATGAATACAGACCCTGGGATTGGATTTCAGGGTATCTATTTTCTTTCCATGTGCTGAACCATGAAGGTAAATGGTATGGCCGTCGAACCCGAAATTCATGGGGATGACATAAGGATTGTTTTCGGAGTCCACCATTGCCACATGGCACCACTGGCACCGTTTAATGATCTCAATGCACTCCCGTTCGTCGTTGAATTTTCTTGTTCTCATGATTACTCAAACAGTCGGTCAAATAATTGAGCTGATGGGTTAACGGATTTTTATTCCGATTATTTGAAGAGATTCCTGTAAACATCCACGATTGCTGCAACCGTGATAATTTTAATGGCATATCTGTTAAAGTCCAGCCCTTTGGTGTTATATCGGGAGATCAGGATCTTGCTGAATCCCAGTTTATCTGCCTCGGAAATGCGCTGTTCAACGCGGTTGATAGGCCGGATCTCACCGCTTAACCCAACCTCAGCCGCAAAGCAGGTTTTTGGATCGATGAAAATATCCTGGTTGGAGGAAAGCACGGCTGCAACAACTGCCAGGTCAATGGCCGGATCATCGGCTTTAATCCCTCCGGCAATATTGAGGAATACATCCTTGTGTCCGAGTTTAAATCCACACCGCTTTTCGAGCACTGCAAGAAGCATATTCAGCCTCCTGACATCGAATCCGTTTGAAGCCCGTTGCGGAGTCCCGTAAACTGCCGAACTTACCAATGCCTGTGTTTCGATCAGCATCGGACGCTGGCCTTCCATCATGGCTGCAATGGCGATTCCGCTGATATCATCATCCCGTTGACTTAACAGGATTTCGGAAGGATTTGATACTTCCCGAAGACCTTTGTCGGTCATTTCATATATGCCAAGTTCGGAGGTCGAACCAAACCGGTTCTTTAGAGATCGCAGGATCCGATACCCGTAATTCCGGTCACCCTCGAATTGAAGAACGGTATCAACCATGTGTTCCAGAATTTTGGGTCCGGCCAGATTACCATCCTTGGTGATGTGACCGATCAGGAAAACCGGTATCCCGGTCATTTTTGAATATTTCTGAAGTTCGGCGGCCGTTTCCCTGATCTGGGAAACACTGCCTGCCGAGGATTCAATGATATCGGTCTGCAGGGTCTGGATCGAATCAATGACCAGAATGGCCGGACGAAGGTCCGACAGATGCTGAAAGATCGATTGGGTGTTGGTTTCAGTAAGTATAAAACAATTATCGTTTGAAATTCCAAGGCGTTCGGCACGCATCCGGATCTGTTGTTCGCTCTCTTCACCACTTATATACAGCGTTTTATGATCCCTGCATTGTAATGCAACCTGCAACATCAGGGTCGATTTCCCGATACCGGGTTCGCCTCCGATGAGGGTCAGAGAGCCAGGGACCAGTCCACCACCCAGAACCCTGTTCAGTTCCTGGTTATGCGTGTTGAGACGGGGATCATGGGCTATGGTGATCTCGGAGATTTTGACCGGAACAGCTTTTTTAAAGTCCCTGAATGAGGATCTGATGGTACCTTTTTCTTCGCGCATGATCACCTCTTCGACGAGTGTATTCCATTCGCCGCAGGAGGTGCACTTTCCCATCCATTTGCTGTGTTGCGCACCACATGACTGACAAAAAAATGCGGTTTTCGGCTTAGACACCTGATTTGGATTAGCGGTTATTGAATTTTTTAAAAGTTATTGGACCTTTCCAAAGATGATGCATATTGATATGCGAAACTGATCTGTAAGATCCGGGTTTGGCAAACGTTCCGCCAGACCGGAAGGATCATAAATTAAAGATTAGATTTGTCGATGATCCCGGTGGTGGAGAATCCTTTGGTAAGCTCGATGGTAGCAACGATCCCTCCCCCGGCTTTCACCACGTCGGTTCCGACGATTTCTTTTCCTTCGTAATCCTTACCTTTTACAAGTATATCCGGTTGAATTTGACGGATCAGGTTCAACGGAGTGTCTTCTCCGAAAAGGATCACGGCATCAACGAATGATAGCGCTGCGAGTGTGATTGATCGGGCATCCTGGTTGTTCACCGGACGGTGTGGGCCTTTTATACAGCGGACCGATTCGTCGGAATTCAATCCCACGACAAGAACGTCACCCAGATCCCTTGATTTGGACAGATATTCGATGTGTCCGAGATGGAGGATATCAAAACAACCATTGGTAAATACGATCTTTTTTCCTTTGAACCGCCACAACGCGATCCTTTTCTGAAGACGGTCCCAGGTAAAAATCTTCTCTCTAACGAAATTAAGGTTTTCCATTGGGTTGTTTGTTAAAGGATAATAAAAGCAACGACAATCCGCCGACTACCAGGATCATTCCCGTTTGGGCAGTCCAGGCAATCCAACCGAGGGCAAGACCGATCGGTTTTGTCACACCGTACAACATTAGTGTTTCCTGTATGATCGCCGGATACAACCCTATGCCTCCGGGAGTCACCATGATTCCCACACTGCCAAGCACCAGGGCAGATAGACCTGACCCCAATCCTAAGGCGCTGGTTTCGTTGAAACACAGAAAGATCAGGAAGAGCATGAAGTAATACAACGCCCAAATTGAAACAGAATAAAAAACGAACAATCCGGGATTTTTAATCTGGCTTAGCGATTTCAAACCATCCCAGAATCCGGTGATCAGTTGTTTTACTTTTACAAACAGACCGGATGATGCAATTTTTTTCCTGAAAATATAGATCAGGAATCCTGCAAACAAAACCGAAACTACCGTGACAACCAGGAAAATATAGCTGAAGGACTGGTTATGGAATTTATCGGCAAACTTCGGATAGATATTGGTACTCATGTAGTGTCCGATTGTTGCGGCCTGTGTCGCGATCATGATTATGAACAGCAGGAAAAACATGATCATATCAATGGCACGTTCCGTGATGACTGTACCAAATGATTTGTTAAAGGGTATTTTTTCGTACCGGTTCAGGATTCCGCAACGGGTCACTTCGCCAAGTCTGGGGAAGGCAAGATTGGCAAAATATCCGACCATTACGGCATAGAAGATATTTTTTACTGCAGGGTGATAATTCATGGGTTCGAGGAGCAACTTCCACCTCAGGGCCCGCAGGATATGACTGAAGATCCCGAGAAAAACCGTAAGAATAACCCAGTTATAATTTGCGATCCTGAAGGAATGGAGAAT
This sequence comes from Alphaproteobacteria bacterium, assembly GCA_009928665.1. Classification (GTDB taxonomy): domain Bacteria; phylum Bacteroidota; class Bacteroidia; order Bacteroidales; family FEN-979; genus CAIVAT01. The sequence continues at coordinate 67,267 of SACF01000011.1, read as the reverse complement.
CTGGTCTTTTTCAGCTGTGGTAAGTCCCCTGAGGGATAACCAGATGATGAAGATACCCAGTCCCAGGAAGAGAACAAACTTTACGACGGTTGCAATTTTATTTCCCCGGGGGGCATCCTCGACCTGATTTGGAGCCATTACTAGGTTTTTTATGCCTTAAGAAATTTTGTTGCCGGCATCGGGAAAAACTAAATAGGGCTTGAAATTTTTTGCTTCATCAACAGGAACGATGCCATAGGAAACAATGATTACCACATCATTGGGCAGGAATTTTCTTGCAGCTGCACCATTCAGGCAGATGGTACCGGAATTGCGTTCACCCTTGATGATATAGGTCTCAATCCTTTCTCCGTTATTGATATTCAGGACTTGGACTTTCTCGTATTCAACCATATTGGCGGCTTCCATCAATGCTTCATCAATAGTGATGCTGCCCACATAATTGATATTGGCATCCGTGACAGTAGCACGATGTATCTTTGATTTCAGAACCTGGATTTGCATCATGCTGCAAAATTACGAAAAAAGTTCCAGATTGTCGATCAATCTGACATCGCCAAGATAGACTGCAGTGAGTGCCACTGATTGTTGCCGGAGATTCCAGCTTTCCAGCGGCATCAAAGTGTCGCAGTCGGCAATCTCAAAATACTCCACCCGGAGATCTGAATCCTCCTGGATCTTTTTGACCGCCCATTCTTTCAGCTCCCAGATCGGCACTTTCCCTTTTTTTTCTTTTACTTTACAAAGCACCTTGTATATTCTTGGCGCCTGATTCCGCTCGGCTATGGTCAATCGCATATTCCGCGAACTCATTGCAAGTCCGTCGGACTCTCTGACCGTTTCACAGGGAACGATGAGAACAGGAAGTTCCAGCATCTTTACCATGGCCCGGATGATGGCCAGTTGCTGGTAATCTTTCTTTCCGAAATAAGCCCTGTCAGGCCCGACAATCTCAAAAAGTTTCCTGACTACAATGGCCACCCCTTTAAAGTGTCCCGGACGGAATTTTCCTTCCATCACTTTGTCGAGCAATCCAAATTCGGGATCGAAACCGGCAGCCTCTCCGTCCGGATACATTTCTCCTGTTTCAGGTGCGAAAAGAACATCGCAGCCCTCATGGGCAAGCAGGTTTGCATCTGTGCCCAGGTTCCTTGGATAGCGTTCCAGGTCCTCCCGGTTGTTAAACTGGATCGGGTTGACAAAAATGCTAGAAACGGTCAAATCGTTCTCATCTTTCGATCGTTTGATGAGGTTCAGGTGGCCGGCATGCAGGGCTCCCATGGTTGGAACAAAACCAATGGTTTTGCCCTCTTTTTTCATCCTGGAGAGATACTTTTTTGTTTCAATTATGGTTTTGAAATGTTTCATACTGAGTGTTTTGCTCGAACATGATCCATCCTGAAATGCAGATGGAATCTTATCGTTCTGTCTTAACGATTTTATAAAAATCTTCTTCGAGGGTGATTTTCGGAGTTCCCGTAATCCGCCCGATCTCCATCCCTTTTCGAAAAAAAATAATTGTCGGGATCTGGGTGATTTTCAATTCCCCGATAGGGACCGGTCCGGCACGCAGTTTCCGGTCGAGGGCGATGATGGTACATTTTCCATAGCATTGAAGGTTATCAAGAAACTTGAAAAACCCGGCTATTTGTATCCTGCTTTGGCCCGACCAGGTCGCCATAATCACCGTGATTCTTATGGATCTCCACAGATCGGAATGGGTCATCAGTTCACTTAAAACATCCTGATCGGGATGGTATTCCCTGTAATTTTTACTGAACCAGGAGCAAAAAACCGAACCTTGCAAACTGTCGCGGGTTACATATCCGATCAGAATGGAATCGCCCGACACGGAATCAACGGCCTTTTGGTCGAAGCCACCCTGTTGGGCATTTGCCCAATGAGAAAAGAAGAGAAACGCAATCAGATAATACCCGGATTTCATCATAGTTCAACAATCTTGTTTCGAATTGCGTATTTAATCAGTTCAACGGTTGATTTCAACTCAAGTTTTTTCATGATATGGTTTTTATGCGTCTCAACCGTTCGGATGCTGATGTCCAGTTTTTCGCTGATCTCCTTGTTGATAAAACCCTCAGCAAAGAGTTTCAAAATTTCAATCTCCCGGGAGGTCAACTGTACAGGTCCGCCCTGGTCAATTGAATCGTCTTCTTTGGCTTTTCTGACATAGCTTTTCAGAAGGACTCTGGCTATCGAATCGGCAAAAAATTCTTCGCCCTCGTAGATAGCATGCAGCGCCTCAAGGAGTTCCTCGCGGGAGGTGTTTTTTGGAAGATACCCCCTGGCGCCAGCTTTTACAGCATTGAAAATGAAATCCTCGTTGGTGTACATCGAAAGGATCAGTACCTTCATGGAGGGATAAAGTTCAGTCACTTTTCTGGTTATTTCAATGCCGGTCGTATCGGGCAGGGAGATGTCGAGAATAAGAATATCGGGCTGTTCCAGTGTTATCTTTTCAAAACATTCTTTTCCGGTTGATGCTTCCCCCAGAATCGATATTTCAGGAGAACTCATCAGCAATGCTTTGATGCCGTCGCGGACCAACTGATGGTCATCCACGAGGAAAATTCTGATCTGCATGGGGTATTATGATTGGTGCTTCAACTGTGATCGTAGTTCCTTTCCCTGGAAATGAGATGATCTCAATTTGTCCTTCCAGGAGACTGGCGCGTTCCCGCATGTTGTGAATGCCATTCCCTCCCTCTTTACCTGCAATATCGGTCCTGAACCCCTTCCCATCGTCACGGATGGTCAGTACAAGATTCCCGGTATCCCGGTTCAGGGTGATCCATACGCGCTGTGCTTCCGCATGTTTGACAATGTTACTGAGCGCTTCCTGGGTCAGTCGGTAAATGTATGTCTTGACCTTCTTATCGACTTTCTCAAAATCACCTTTGGCTTCAAAATGGATTTTCAGACCGCTCAACTCTTCCGTATCAAGGAATAGATTTCTGAATGCAATGACCAGACCAAACGCTTCAAGCACCGAAGGCATCAGATTGTTGGAAATCCGGCGTACCTCATCGATGATCTGATCAAGGTACTTCTTCAGTTCCTGGATGGAATTTTTGATTTCTTTGGTGTCCTGGTAAAGAAGTCCTTCAAGTCTCAATTTGATGGCGATTAAGAGCTGACCGATCCCGTCATGAAGTTCCCGTGAAAGCCGCTGCCGTTCCATCTCTTCCGCATCGATCACCGAACGCATCCGCCCAAACCGTTCCAATTGTAATTCTTTGGTCTTTTCCCTGATCTGGTGGGCCATGATATTGAACGACTCCGTTAACATTCCGATCTCGTCCCGCGTGGTCACCTTCAGATCCGTTGAATACCGTCCTTCACCCAGGCTTACCGCCGCGTCCTTCAATTTATTCAGGGGTTTGGTTACCCGTTTCGACATGAACAGGATAATGCTGAAAAAGATCAGGGCCAGAACCAGACTGGAAACTGGAATAAAAAAATAGCTGAGCAGGGAAGGGTGATACACGGTGTTGTCAAGGTTGCTGGTGAGCATACCCAGCCAATGAAATGAGATAAAATTGATAAAGAACAAGGCGATGACAAACGGAAATACGAAGTACAGTACAAGTTTCCAGCGGATCGATATTTTTCTCATAACTTTGGCTACTTTTGGCACTGTGGCACAAACATACTAAAATTCTATATCCATGAGGCATCCCGCATTCAGAGAATCGCATAAAATTAATATCGATGGGTTGATCCGAACAGGTAACCGACTGGCTTACCGGAAAGCCCAAACAGCGTGGATCCCCCGGAAAATCTTTTTTTTGATCTTCCTTATTTCAGGTACCCTGTTTCTTACAAAACACACAGAGGCCCAACTTAAAACCCAAACCTGTTACCAGGATCCTGCATCACTGCCTCCCGACCTGCCGGTCACCATACGGCATCTTACGGCACAGGTCCATTTTAAACCGGAGGAAAACCTTGTATTCGGCCAGGCCGATTTTACTTTCGTTCCCAACCGTCAACCGGTCGATTCCATCGTCTTTGTCACGCCTTCATTCGAAATCATGTCGGTTAAAATTAATCAGCACGAAGTCTCGTTTCACCAGTCCGGAAATTTATTGGTTGTTGAAACCCGGATGTTGGGATTAGACCAACATTACGAATTTGTTCCGGCAGGATCAACCATAGACAGGGAAGTTATTCAGCCAGAAAATCAAAAGAGGCAGGGTGATCCCGTAATCTCTATCGTTTACAAAGCACGTCCAATGGCCGGACTGATCTATTTTATCGGGTGGACTCCGGAGGAACAGGGAAAACGAAAGCAAATCTGGGCTCACAGGCCGCACGGATGGCTTCCTTACATGGAGGGTCGCATCACTGTTGATCTGTATGTGACATTCGACCGGAATTATAAAGTTTTCTCCAATGGTGAACGGGTCGGTGTACTGGAAAACAGCGACGGCACAAAAACCTGGCATTATGCCATGACCCGCAACCATCCCTTTTTCTCTACCGCCCTGGTGATCGGAGATTACGATTTTGTACAAAGCAAGACCGAAAGAGGAGTACCGCTTGAATTCTGGTACTATAACGGGATGGCCGATCGCGTTCCGGTTACCTATAAATATACTGAAAAGATGTTCGATTTCTTTGAGAAGGAAATGGGAGTCAACTATCCCTACCCGGTTTATCGGGAAGCGCCGGTTATCGATTATATGTATGGTGGGATGGAGACCACTACCAGTACGGTTTTCGGCGATTACATGCTGATCGATCCCCGGGCCTGGTGGCAACGCAATTATGTCAATGTTAATGCCCATGAACTTGCCCACCAGTGGTTCGGTAATTATGTCAGCCATTTTGTCAACCGGGATGTATGGCTTACCGAAAGTTTCGGAACGTACTATGCCAAAATTTTCGAAAGATCCATTTACGGTGAGGATTATTATCAGAATATCAGGAATGATGAGATTACAGCGGCATTCGAGGCTTCAAAAATCAATGATTACCCCGTTGGCGGAAGTCAGGGCGGAGTGCAGCGGATCTATCAAAAAGGATCCCTGGTGCTCGACATGCTGCGGGATGTGATGGGCGAGGAGGGTTTTCAAAAATCTATCCGTCATTATTTAAAAAAATTCGGATTTGGAAGCGCCGAAACCAACGATTTTACGCGCTGTCTCTATGAAGCGACAGGTAAACCCTTTAACTGGTTTATCGATCAATGGATCCTGAGGGGAGGAGAACCCCGGTACAAGGTCGCCGATTCGGTCATCACCGATTCCACCGGTCATACGATGGTCAGGTTACAAGTGTGGCAGATTCAGGAAGCGAATGAACTGAAAGGACTCTTTAAAATGCCGGTTACCTGGGAAGTTTATTTTAAAGATGGCTCAAAGGATTCGGTAAAAGCCTGGGTCGAAAAATCTTATCATGAGTTTTTCTTACCCAATCGCGAAAACAAGGAGATTGACTTCCTAATCTTCGACCCGAACCGGAAAATCCTTAAAAAGCTGACCTATCAAAGGCCGATCGACCGATTGCTTGCACAGGCAACGAAAGCAAAAAACATGATCGACCGGTATGATGCCTGGATCGATTTGCGCGATGTGACAGTCGAAATCAAAGCCCGGCATCTGATCAATAGCTTTTATAAGGAACGTTTCTGGCTGATCAAGTCGGAAATTCTCAAGCAGTTGTCGGATGTCAATACCCCGGAAGTTACCGAAGTTTTTCGCAGGGCTCTTCGCGATCCCGATGCCAATGTGAGGAAATCGGCGTTGCAGAATCTAAAAAGGATCCCCGACTTGTTACAAACATCGGTCGAAGTCATGCTCGTTGATTCAAGTTATCTGAACGTAGAACTTGCTCTTGATGCGCTGTGCAGCTCTTTTCCTGAAAATACAGCCTACTATTTAGGACTAACGAAAGAGATGGAAGGCTGGAGGGGAAAAAATATCAGAATGAGATGGCTTGCCATTGCCATTTCACAGGGGGAGAAAGAACATCTGAAAGAACTGATCGGTTACACCGGGCCGCGATATGAGTTCGAAACGAGGATCAACGCATTCAGGACCCTGAAACGGTTAAGCTATAAGGATCCGGTTACTATTGCAAATGCAGAAACTGCAGGCAAACACTGGAACAATAAACTGAGTAGTGCAGCCAGGGAATATTTGAAAGAGTAGGAGTTGTAAAACGGATCCCGAAAAATTGCCAATTATTATGAGTTCTTCCGGAAAAATCTTCACACGCGCCATCTACCTGGTCTCTTTTGTGAGTCTCTTCACCGATATTGCCAGTGAAATGCTCTACCCGGTAATGCCTGTTTATCTAAAATCCATTGGTTTTTCGGTTTTAATGATCGGGATTCTCGAAGGCGTTGCTGAAGCTACTGCCGGGATCAGCAAGGGTTACTTCGGAAAATTGTCGGATACTTTGCAAAAGCGGGTACCATTCATCCGTGGCGGATATTCGTTAAGCGCCCTGTCGAAACCCATGATGGCTTTATTTACATTCCCATTGTGGATCTTCTTTGCCCGCACCCTCGACCGGTTCGGAAAGGGTATCCGGACAAGCGCCCGCGACGCCCTGCTCAGTGATGAAACAACAAAGGAACACAAAGGTAAGGTATTTGGATTTCACCGTTCCATGGATACGGTCGGTGCAGCCATCGGACCCCTACTTGCGCTGGTTTACCTCTGGTTCAACCCAGGAGCTTATCAGGTATTGTTTTTAATCGCTTTCTTTCCCGGTTTAATAGCGATTTTACTGACTTTTTTTCTGAAGGATAAAAAGGCAAACACCCATTCCGACCGATCACGCTCTGATCTGAAGGAGAAACCGGGTTTCTTTTCCTATCTCCGGTACTGGAAAAAGAGCGCACCAGCCTTCCGATATCTGGTTGCCGGATTGCTGGTTTTCACCCTCTTCAACAGTTCCGACGCATTTCTTTTACTCGCACTCAAGGAACAGCATCTTTCCGACACGATGATGATCGGGGTTTATATCTTCTATAACCTGGTATACGCGTTGTTTTCATATCCGATCGGGATTCTGGCGGATAGGATCGGATTAAAAACCATGCTGATTGCCGGTTTACTGATCTTCGCGATCGTTTATTCCCTGATGGGATTTGTCACCGCGTTATGGATGTTCGGGATACTCTTTTTTCTTTATGGAATTTATGCAGCTTGTACCGAAGGTATTTCAAAGGCGTTGATCTCGAATCTGGCGGCGAAATCAGATACTGCGACAGCGATCGGTTTTTATAACAGCGCAGCCAGCATCTGCACGATGATATCGAGCACACTTGCAGGGTTCCTTTGGTTTGCAATTGGTCCTGCCGCGATGTTCCTCATCTCCGGAATCGGAGTGCTGATCACAGCGCTTTACCTCATCTTGGTATTCTTTTTAAGAGATCATAATCAAACCAGATGATCCGCGACAGATATTTGGATATCACAGGAGTTAATAAATGATAACCCGTGCCAGGATTTAAAAATCCACGCGCAAGTATGTCTTAATAGATATTTGCAGCGTTCCGGTATCCTTCTTTGTTCATATACCAATCGGGATACTGGACGCCTGATGATTGTGCCCAGGCTGCAAAATGCAGATAGGTTTGTACAATATCAGCCTTTTCGATCGGGTACTCAAAGTCGATTGGGACTTCCATGGCCCAGGGCAGGCTGGTCTTTGAACGGTAGTAGAAATTCTGTGATGGATCCGATCCGTCATCTTCAGAACCGAAATAGATGGTGTTTGCCAGCTCGGTCGGCGGGTGGTCCTTTAAATGAACCTCCTTACCACGATCCTGATTCACAAAGATAAACGGGTTATACGGAGGGGTTCCGATGCTCTCTTGCGGGTTCGAAAGATGGACCGTCACGGTTTGAACCTGTGTCTGGACCGTATATCCCCCATGTACGGTATTGATAATAGCGCCACCCAGCAGGGTATTCACGGCATCAACCGGAATTATTACGGTGTTGAGGGTATGGCCGCTTTCAAATCCCTTTGGATCAAAATGAACAGCATTACCAACTTTGATACAACCGGTTACGCTTTCAACATTGGATGGCGGGGTGCTTAAAGCAACGCCAAATCCATTGTCATAAGATGCCCCGGCAGCTTTGATTTTAAACTTGGCAATGAGGTCAACCACTTTGTTTTGTGCATTGGTGACAATTTTATAGTTGAAGTTCATCACCAGGTCATTACAGTCGTAATCACCGTAAGCAGGCCACAGGTCTTCAAAGGTGTAGGTGGCAAAATCGATTTCGTTGGGATAATAGGAATTGAAGGCGCGGGTTGGATCCGTGGGATAAGCATCCAGATCGTCGGGAACCCCGTCGCCGTCGGTGTCGATAATGGATGGCGACACGATGGTGATTACAAGAACTTTGGTATCGGTACCGGCGCTGTTGGTTGCTGTAAGCGTGACATTGGTAATTCCCGCTGCTGTCGGAATGCCGCTGATTACCTGAGTGGACGGGTCGAATGATAATCCGGCGGGCAGGTTGGTGGCCTGGTAGGTAATGGGTTCTGTTCCGGTTGCGGTAACTGTATAGCTGAAGGGTTGATTCTTTGTACCGGAGGCAGTCAGTTCACTCGTGATGGTTGGAGCCTGAATGCCTTCCTGGATGGTGATTTTCAGTATCTGAGTGTCATTTCCATATTCATTGTCTGCCGTCAGAGTCACATCGAAAACGCCGGTTTGAATAGGTGTTCCGTTGATCTTATGGGTCACCGGATCAAAAAACAGACCCGGAGGCAAGCCAGTCGCGTTATAGGTCTTAGGATCTGTTCCGGTTGCTACAATCGTATAAGTTTCAAACTGTTGTCCGACCGTTCCGGCTGCGGTGAGTCCGCTGATAATGGAGGGCGGCGTACCGATGGTCAGGACAAGGGTCTTGTTATCGGTACCGGCATTGTTTGAAGCTGAGAGTGGAATGTTGAAAGTGCCTGCAACGGTCGGGATTCCCGTGATTTTATGGGTTGCGGGATCAAAGGTGAGACCTGAAGGCAGGTTCGTGGCATCAAAGGTTATCGGGGTTGTACCCTCTGCGGTAATCTCATAGCTGAACGATTGATTTACGGTTGTCTTGGCCGACAACGAACTGGTAATAACCGGGGGATAGGCGGGTGTAATGACCGAAAACACCAGGATCTTTGTATCGGTTCCGACCATATTATCAGCCACCAGGGTGATATTGGTCACTCCCGCTGCTGTCGGAGTACCGCTGATGGTGTGTGTTGCAGGATTAAAAGTCAGTCCGGCAGGCAGATTGGTTGCAGAATAGGTAATCGGGTCAGTTCCCGTGGCGGTAATCACATAGGGTGTTATCGGTACTCCTACAGTACCTGCAGCGTTCAGCGAACTGGTAATGGCGGGCTTGATCGGAGCGCTGCAGTCCTGAACCGGGATCACAATACCGGTGGTATGTTTGGTCACATTCGGGCCATAATTGCCATTCTGCGGGTTAAAATTGGTCGACCACAAATCGATGTATCCGGTTAAGACACAACTTCCGGATGTCTGACTTTTACCCGAGCCGGTGGCATGGATCTGAGATCCCTGGGACGACGGACCGGCAATATTTCCCTCGATTTTAAAAGTACCCGTCTCGATCAGGCTTTGCAACCCGAAACTTCCATAACCCTGACCACTGAAACTTATCTCTCCCGTCACTTTCAGATATGCGTTGGGACCATTTACCAAACCGGGGTTGGCAACGCTTCCGGTAACAATCTTCATAGCTGTACTCTTGGTGCTGGTCACGTACATTTGACAATAGTTCTTTATGATACCACCGACCTGGGTTTGCGCATCCCCCACGCAGGTCAGATGGTAATTGTTGATCAACAATCCTTTGACATTTAAATTATTGCTGAATGTCAACGTGCCGTAATTCTGGACGATGGCCCCATCCATGATATTAAAAGTCTTGTTCGATCCCGACTGGGCAAAATTGAGGGAACCGAAATTGTCGATATCCGCATAGGTATTACTGGCCGGGATCGTGGCAGTGCCTGAAGGTGAGATGACCAGCATACCAGACCCGCTGAGGGTGGTGATATTTGCGATTCCGCAAATCCTTAAAGTGCCCCCGGTGTTTATGGTCACTTTCAGTGGATTTATGTTCTTTCCCTGTTTGACAACATAGGTCTGTCCCGAATTGATGGTGTATGTTCCCGAGCTATTGATGGGCGTACCGGTTTCACAATCATTCCCTAAAGCTGCCGTGGGCGACTTCAGGGACCCGAACTGGTAGGTCAGTTTGTCACCGGAAATCGGTACGGCGACAAATTCATTGTTTCCGGTGGCTGAGATTTTCCCAACATACAGCTCTTTCAACCTCGATGGAACTCTTAAAGCTGTTTTGTACTGGAAATTGACGGTCGCACCGGTCGCAATAAGTTTCCCATCAAGGGCCGGATCTCCCTGAAAAATCTGGATTACAAAGAGGGTCTGATCACCGGGATTTGAGACTGATATGGTCACGTCGAGGTTGATAAAGTTATCAAATTGGAAGTTGGAGGCAACCTTTAGTTCCGTAAAGTGTTGAGGAATAAAAGGATCCTCATTGATTTTTTTCCGACAACCGGTCGGAAGGATCATCAATACGGCAGTTACCACCCAAATACCAAGGGTAAGGATTCCAATACGCTTTTTCATAGGGAAAATTTTAAGTAGAGCAAAAATACTGTTTCCCCAAACATAAAACAATTAATAGTTTGTTTTTGTAATCATATAATAAGTAAATGGATGTAATTAATGGTTTTTTGTAAATCCGGTAAAACCAAAAAAAAGAGCGGCCTTTTGAGCCGCCCTCTTTCAAACCCACAGAAAACAAAAGATTATTTAGCCGGTTTGGTATAAATTTGAGCCGGATCACGATATCCGCTCAGATTTTCATACCAGTCGGGATACAACGTTCCGCCTGATTCTGCCCAGGTTCCGAATTTAAGGTGTCCGTAAACAATTTGTACCAGTTCCCAGGTGTAGTCAAATTTCTTGGGTATACAGATGGCCCAGGGCAGATTGTTGTCTTTGGTCTTGTAGTACCTGCCGGTTGCAGGATCTGAGGCATCATCGCCGGTTCCGAATAAGCTGGTATCGAAGAGTGAAGTAGGAACATGGTCCGGTAAATGAACCTCGACGCTGCGCTGCATATCTTTAATAATAAACGGATTGTAAGGAGGTTGTCCGACAGCAGCCTGATCCTGTGGTGTGCCGAAATGGAGGATAATTTTTATGGTATCGGAAATTCCGTAAAACCCGTCATTTTCTGTGTTGTAGAAGGATCCGCCAACGCGGTTGATCACATTTTCAGCGTTATCCCATCCAATCACAACTGCCTTTTCCTGGTTATTTTCCACCCCGTTTGCAGCCAGACTGATGTATCCGAAACGAAGATCGATACCGGTCACGGATTCAACAGCCTGAGGAAGTACTCCGTCGAACTGCCAGCCGAAACCATTCTGCAGGTAAGCACCGACGGCGCGAACATAGAAAGTCGGTTTCACGTCAACCACTTTATTCTGGGCATTGGTAATGTACCAGTAATTGCAATCAATTACCTGGTCGTTCATGTCATAATCACCACGGGATGGCCATAAATCTTCGAAAGCGAGGGAACCAAACTGGTCTTTTGCCGGCCAGTAGTTGTTGTAGGCGCGGGTCGGATCATCGGGATAATCGTCGAGATTATCGGGTACTCCATCCCCGTCACGGTCATCCGTGGGAGGATTTTCAGGCTGGTTTCCAACAGGGTTACAGGCCGATATCGGTATAATAACCGTTGTGTTTGCAATGGATTTGAGTGTGGCTCCGTTTTTAAAATTATCTGGATATGATCCATTCACCAGGGTTCCGTTGGGAGTGAGCATTTCAAGGGGTCCGTTAATATATTTATTTCCGTTTATGCGAACGGTGCTGGTTGCTTTGATCACGCTGGTGCTGCCCTGGCCGATTACGTCGTTATTCACGATCAGGTCGGCACACATCAGCATTGATTTGTTTTTCAAAGTAAGGTTAGCTCCGCCGTTAACGGTTGCACCTGTATATGCCCTTATAAACCCGGCATCGGAAGTGTAAGTTACGTTGTTGAAGTTGATGCTCTGATGGCTGATGATGGCGCATTCGTTGTAAACAAGGCTCTGGTTGAAGTTGATATCGCCTGAAACCTCGATTAAACCTTCGTTGGTTACCTCGTTGATCACATTCCATTGACCATTGTTGATGTTCAGCGTACCCGTGTTCAGCAATTCGCTTTTGCTGCCGTTCATGTTGTAAACCCCGTTAATGGTCATGGTTCCGAAGTTCTGAACCAGGTCGTTGGGATTGAAATTAGAATTGATGGTCATGGTTCCGTAATTAACCACCCGGGCAGTCTGGTTCAGGTTGAAGGAGCCGATGGTAGCAGTTGAATTGGAGTATACCGTGATCAGGCAGTTTTTATCCATACTCAGCGAACCAATGGAGGCATTTCCCCCGTCGGTGATGATCAGATAAACATCACTATTTCCTTTCGGCGCCATGTTGATCGTTCCGTTAAAGGTCCCGCAAATCTTCAGGGTGCCGTCGGTGATCGAAATGCTGCCACTGTAGGAAGTAGTGATACAGTAAGTCTTTCCGTTACTGATGGTGAAGGATCCACCGGTGGGATTTCCGTCACAACCGGTGCCGCAGGTCGGGTCGGCTGCCGTATTGTGCGACTTGAACCCGCCTTTTTTGGTCTCTTTAAAGGTATAGGTCATGGTTTCAGCCACTACTATGTTTGTAATCTGAACGGTGCCGTCGCCCGATTTCATTTCAAAGTACAGCTCCTTTAAAGCAGTCGGGATTCTGAGTCTCGACACAAATGGGAAATTGTAACCGGCCGATCCAACGATCAGGGTACTCCCGCCATCCAACGGATTCCCGTTGTAAACCGTGATCTTCGATAAAAGTCCAATCTGTGATGGCATGTCGACAGCCAGGGAGAGGTTGATAATTCTTGAAGTCTCCCAGTCAAAGGATTCCGGAACCTTCAGATCTTCCATTTTTTTAATATAGGTTGGATCCGTGGAAGGTTCTTTATGACAGGATGTAAAAACAAAGACCATGAGCATGGTCAGGAACAGTGAATAAATTTTGATTGATCGCATAAACCGTGGGTTTTAAAGTTTTGATGCAAATATATACGTGTGACTTTAACTACACAAATAGAAATTTGTATATGTCCGTCCTAAACTCGTATCTGTCGGAAAAACCAACCGTTTTGTTTTTCGCTTTACTTTTGCAATCTTCGCTTTCTTTAAAGATAAGAAAAAATTGCCAATCCCTTTCATTTTCTGTTTTAGGTGAAAATGAATCCTCGTGAATTTTCCTGTTGACCACTGTGCAGGGAACCTTGACCAGCAAGCTCGTACAATTAAAATAATCGTAACTTTACAGCCGAAACGATGGTTTCCGATTTTCTATTTTCATACAGATCTGAGATTTTTTGAAAAAAAAAACAGCAATTGTCGGTTTAAGCGGAGGTGTTGACTCTTCAGTTGCGGCCTGGTTGCTCTTGCAACAGGGTTACGATGTGATCGGGGTTACCATGGCGCTCTGGGATGGCCGCTACCAATCGACCGGGAAGCATGCCTGTTATGGCGCTGACGAGGAAGAAGAGATCCGTGAAGCAAGAGAAGTAGCTGATAAACTGAAGATCCCCCATCACGTTTTTAATTGTGCGGACGAATATAAACAGGCGGTGCTTGCCTATTTCAGAAGCGAATACCTGGCGGGCCGGACGCCTAATCCCTGCGTACAATGCAACCAGTTGATAAAATTCGGATTGCTTCCTGAAATGGCCCGAAAAAGCGGAATCTCATTTGATTATTTTGCCACGGGTCACTATGCCCGTGTTGAATTCGTCGAGCCTATCAAAAGGTTTATCCTGAAAAAAGGGGTGGATCCTAAAAAAGATCAGACTTACTTTATTTACCGGCTTTCACAGGAACAGCTCAGTACAGTTATTTTTCCGGTGGGCGGATTTTTCAAGGATGAAATCAGGGAGTTTTCAAGGAAGGCCGGCATTACGGCTCCGGATCTGGAAGAGAGCCAGGATTTTTACGGAGGTGATTATAAAGACCTTTTAAATACTAATGAAAACCCGGGTGATATTGTCGATTCCGATGGAAATATTCTGGGACACCATAAGGGGATCTGGAACTATACGATCGGTCAGCGGAAAGGACTTGGAATTGCCTATCCTGAGCCACTTTACGTGTTAAATCTTGACAAAGCTGCCAACCGGGTGATTGTCGGAACACGCCGGGAAACCTATAACACCACTTTTTTAGTGGAAGATCTTAACTGGATTGCTGTTTCACAATTAGAACATGAAACGGAGTGTAATGTCAGGATCAGATCGGCACAGAAAGAACACATGGCCAGGATTAAACCCCTCGACAATGGCCAGGTCCGTGTGACTTTTTTTCAACCGAACGACGCGACTGCACCGGGTCAAAGTGCAGTTTTTTACCAGGATGATCTGGTGCTTGGTGGCGGAGTTATCAAGGAAACGGTGACAGGCGATCGATGAATCGTGACACCTGAATGAAATTTAACTCAAGTGTAATTGTATGCAGTGGATAAGACTCTTTTTTCTGTTTTGTCTGTTAACCTCGACAGGCATTTTAAATGCCCAGAAGGTATCAACCGGCTCAGATGAGCTCAGGGAATATGTAACGTTTCTTGCTTCGGACTCCCTGAAAGGCCGGAAACCCGGCTCTCCAGAGATGATGACGGCAGCGAATTTTATCCGTGATCATTTTCGTAAAGCCGGGCTAACAATGATGTGTGAGGATGGATTTCAATGGTTTGAAATTGTGACGAACGTTGAACTGGGAATGAAAAACAGTATTGCTTTTGAAGGATTTCAGGCCAATCTGAAAAAAGAATTTATGCCCCTCTCGTTTTCTTCTTCGGCATCGGTGAACGCGGAGTTGGTTTTTGCCGGGTACGGATTCGATATCGATCTCGATAGCCTGAAATGGAACGACTACCAGGGTTTGGATGTCAAGGGCAAATGGATTATGGTTTTCAGGGCTGATCCCGATCTTGATAACCCGGAAAGCAGATTCATCCCGTATAGTGACATCAGGAGTAAGGTATTGACTGCAAAGGATCGCGGCGCAGCTGGAATTTTCGTGGTGACTCCTGCCGGACTGGAAAAAGAGGACAAACCCATGTCTCTGGTGGTTGAAAATAATGAAGTGACCGCGGGAATCCCGGTCATCAGTATCACCCGGGAACTGGCCAATAAAATGCTGAAACAAACCGGCGTGACCGTCGACAGCCTCGAACGAACACTGGTCGGCCGAAAGATGCCACACAGTTTCGCAACCGGATTAATGATCGATGCCGCTGCCGATGTTGTTCAGAAGCGGGAACGCACGGCCAATGTCGTGGCCCTGCTCGAAGGTGCAGATCCAGTTCTGAAACAGGATTACCTGGTAGTCGGAGGGCATTATGATCATCTTGGTTTTGGCGGACCCGGATCGGGGTCGCGAATGCCAGATACTGTTGCTATTCACAATGGCGCGGATGACAATGCCTCAGGTACAGCTATGGTGATGGCGCTTGCAAAACATTTCGGAACACAAAAAGGCCGCGTGAAACGAAACATTATTTTTATTGCTTTCAGCGGTGAAGAGATCGGTTTACTGGGCTCCAAGTTCTTTGTAAACCATCCACCGGTCGGGATCAAAAATATCAAAACGATGTTCAACTTTGATATGGTCGGAAGGTTCGACAAGGAGAAGAATTCTATTTCCGTAAGCGGCACCGGAACCTCGGCTGAAGCTGACTCGCTGTTAACGTTACTGGAATCCGGTTTGCCGTTCAAGGTGGTTCATGCCCCCGATGGATACGGCCCCTCCGATCATGCTGCCTTCTATTCCTCCAATATTCCGGTGTTTTATTTCAATACCGGTGTTCACACGGATTACCACACCCCGTTTGACGATACCGAAAAACTTGATTTCGGTTCAGAGAGACAAATCGAAGATTTTGCCTGTTCTTTAATAAATCTGGTTGCGCAACAGGAGCATGCGCTCACTTTCCGGGAATCGGGTAAAAAGGAGGGCAGTGTCAGGACCGGCCGGCGGCTTAAGGTCACATTGGGAATCATGCCCGATTTTGCAGGCACAGAGAAAAAAGGACTTCGTATTGACGGGGTGACGAAAGGTGGTCCGGCTGACCGGGGAGGATTGCTGAAGGGAGATATCATCACCGCGATCAACGGTCTGCCGGTAGGCAATATTTATGAATATATGTCACGATTACAAAAGCTCAAACACGGGATGACTGTAAACGTTGAAGTGGTCCGGGAGGGTAAAAACGAGGTTCTCATCATACAACTGTAACATGGATTCTTTTTTTACCGAAGTTTTCATCCTCAAATTCATAAAATTCTGCATTGTAGGATTTTCGGGTGTCTTTGTTGATTTTGGAATCACTTTCATCTGCAAAGAATACCTGAAGATCCAAAAGTACATCGCCAATTCCTGCGGCTTCGTGATGGCAGCCTCTTCCAATTATCTGATGAACCGAATCTGGACTTTTCAAAGTTCCAATCCCAATATAGCGCTGGAATTTACGCGTTTTTTCATCATTGCGCTAATCGGGTTGCTTATCAACCTCCTTATCATATGGGCGCTGACCGGAAAATTCAGGGTCAATTTCTACCTCTCTAAACTTGTGGCAACGATCGTTGTTACCTTGTGGAATTTTCTGATCAATGCCTATTATACTTTTGCCTGACCTCAGATATTCCGAAGCTGGCTCAAGATGGAGAAAGAAAAATAACCGGGTATCAGACGGATCCTAGTTCCCTTTGGTCATGGAGGCGGGTATTACGATAATGTAATCGGCCTTTTTGGCATCTTTTTTTGAAATGGTATCGATATCAGCCTGTTCCAGACAGGTAATGGTCAGCAGTTTCACCTCATAACTGGTCTTGCGGATGGCTTGCTGCGCATACCATACAATCCCCTGGTAGTTGTCGCTGTGATAAGCGCCGTTGAAATGAAGGATGGCTTTTTCGGTAAAGGCATTTTTCATGAGGAAGTGTGACATGGTAGCGTCCTTGATGGCCTGTGCCTTGCCCAGGTTGGCCGTCTGATGGGCCGGCATTGCATCGCCGATGTTCTTTGAAATGGAAGCATAACATTCAAGGGTATCGATGTATTTGATCGGCAGGGAGGCGATGAGCCCCCGTTGCTGGGCATTGATACTGTCGAGGCCTTCAAAACCTTTCAAATTAACCAGCGCGGCATACCTGCGGGGAATATTGGTTGCAACGACCTTTATCCCTTTTTCCCTTGCAAAATCAATGATGGGAGCATAATCCGTTTTATAGTTACTCCAGAGTTTCGCCTCCGATTCGAAATCTTTTTTCCGGATCATTTTTGAGATGTATTCATTGATTAAAAGCTGGTTATCGGCTTCAAACATCTCCGCCCCGAGGATCAGGTTTCCCTTTTTGGCGTTGAAAAGATCACGGGTCAGTTCCAGCTCAAGCCAATGACAGATCGGGTTGTTATGGATTTCACCGAAGAAAATAATATCGGATTTCTTCGCAGCATCAAGGATGTCCTGGTAATCGGCACGATTCCCTTTCCCGTTATAAATTTTGTATGCCGGTTTGTCGCTTCTCATAGAAGTGAGAACTAAAAACAGGCCTGTTAAAATGAGTAGTGTGATTCTTCGCATCCGCTTTCTGTTTATTGGTTTTCTATAATGCTCATTACTTTCTCAATTCTGAGGCGCTGAAGGAGAGGGGCAAAAGGTCGCCGATACTCCCGACGATGTAAACCGGTCCGGTCTCACCGGCCATGATGATCCGGATTTTCCGACCCGACCTGAGTTCATATTCGAGGATAGCCTGCCGGCATATGCCGCAGGGAGTTACAGGCGAATCGACGGTGAAATCTTCGGCATGTGCCGTTATGGCAATCGATTCGATGGAGATATCCGGGTAAGAAGCCATGGCGGCGAATAGAGCGACCCGTTCGGCGCATGAACCCACGGGGAAGGAGGCATTTTCCTGATTGCTTCCCGTGATAACCATGCCATTAACCAATCGGAGGGCAGCTCCCACGTGATATTTTGAATAGGGGGCATACGAGCTCTCTGCAGCCCTCTTTGCCGTTTCAATTAATTCACGGTCCGTGTTGGAAAGCGAGCCTGGTGAATCGAATTCCTGATAGGTGAACCCCGATGAATGTTCTTTCATGATTTGCTATTCTAAGGGGTTATCATCTTCTTCATCATTCCTGATGGGTATTTCGGGCTTGGGATTATGGTACTTTCCTGCCAGAATCGCGGTATACTTTTCCTTCTCTTTTAATAATCCGATTGCCTCGCTAAGCTCTTTATCCTGTTTCAGGGAGGCTTCGATTTTTCCTTTCTGGAAGTAGTATCGTGTAACAATCTCCATTTTAAGCAATTCCTTGATCTGATCACGGTATCTTTTCAGATCCTCTTTTTTATTCTCGGCCATTCGTTCTTTCAGGTGGTTGTATTCGCCTGTAATGGAATCAAAACAATGATCCCTGACCGCCTCTGATTTAAGCTGTTCCAGGGCCCGTTCACTCCGGGTGGTATAGCTGTAATCCTTATCCTTGATATAATCGAGGAACTGATTGTAAACGGTATCGGAAATTTCAAATTCACCGGCCGGGGGAATGGCGGGATGTTCCCGTTCAAACCGGGTTGCAAAATCAAAGATCAGGTATTTTGAATAGAGCGACAATGCAACATTGCTGAATTTACGGGGTTCGGTCAAAAGATCTGGCTGTATTCCACCCCCATCATATACTGTCCGGCCATTCCGGGTTTTGAATGCCCTGATCAGGGAATCGGGGATTTTTCCAAAAGAGCCGTCTTTCTTTTTATGCTCGTAGTCGATGGCCTGGATACAACGTCCGCTTGGAATATAATATTTTGCAACGGTAATCTTGATTTGCGCGTTATAACTCAACGGTACGACGTTTTGAACCAGCCCTTTTCCGAAGGTACGCTGACCCACGATCACACCCCGGTCGAGGTCCTGCAGGGATCCGGCAAGAATTTCACTGGCTGAGGCGCTTTGCCGGTCAACCAGCACCACCACCGGAATGTTCAGATCGACGGGAGGGTTCATGGTGAAATGGGTCCTGTTTTTATCGGCCATTTTTCCTTTCGTGCTGACAATCTCCTGGCCTCTTTCGACAAAAAGGTTGGCAATATCGACCGCTTCATTGAGCAGGCCGCCACCATTTCCCCGCAGATCGATAATGATATCCTGAAGCTTGTTTCCTTCCCGCAGCTTCATAAATGCTTGTTTCACCTCTTTCCCGGCATTCTGGGTGAACCCAGTAAGTTTGATATAGCCTATCCCTTCCGATACCATCCCGGAAAAGGGAATGTTGTCGATTTTGATGATCTCTCTTGTGATATTTTTTTCGATGATTCCCGGTTCCCCTTCCCGTTGAATCCGGAGGTGAACCATAGAACCCGACTGACCTTTAAGAATGGAGCTGACATCTTCGTATGATTTTCCGGCCGTGGGCTTCCCGTTCAGTTCAATGATCCGGTCACCGGCTTTCAGGCCCGCTTTGTGGGCAGGAGATCCTTCATAGGGCTCGGAGATGACAACGGCATTGCCCTGCTGGTGGATCAGTGCGCCAATACCACCGTATTGCCCAGTGGTGATGAACTTGTAGTCTTCGACCTGCGATTCCGGAATGAAATTGGTGTAAGGATCCAGCGATTCGAGCATCGCCTCAATCCCGGTCTGGGTCAGTTCACCCGGATTGATTTTATCCACATAATCCAGATCTAGTTCCTTGATCGTGTTGGAAAAAATATCCAGGTTTTTCATGATCTCAAAACCCTGCTGATCAGGAGCCTGAGCAATTGCAGAAACGGCGGCCCAAATCAACAGGACAGCGAAAGCTACAGACCGCCTGACGGTCCTCAGGAAAAATTCAAACTTCAAACACTGCATATTTTCAAAAATTAGCTGTTTTAAAAGTAAACCGGTTCACCGGCCTGCTACATTACGTTCCTGCTTTTCAAGGAACCGGGTCGTATCCGCTTCCGCCCCAGGGATGGCATCGACCGATCCTTTTCAGGGTCAGCCAGGTTCCCCTGAAAGGCCCGTGTTTTCTAATGGCTTCGATACCGTAAACCGAACAAGTCGGCGTGAACCGGCACGAAGGCATCAGGTAAGGTGAAAGCGCTGCCTGATAAAAACGAATCAGAAAAATGAAAAAACTACTGAGTAACCTTTTCATTTTCTTTAATTAAACGGTGTAAAATTAAAATTATTTTTTCGCGGATCACCGGGGAAGGTTCTATTTCTTTGGAAGCGTATAACACGCATACATGCAAATGACGGGATGATCCCACACAAAAATCATTCAGGATGTCTTTGTTTTGACGGTAGGCCTCTTTAATGCGGCGCTTAACCAGATTTCGCTTCACGGCTGACTTGAAACACGATTTTGGAACGGTTATCAATAGCTGAACCGGTACCTGTATTTCCGGGACGGGCAACCAGATCACCCTGAATGGCCTTACATGAAACATTGAACCCTGATCAAACAAACGATCGATTGCTGACCTGCTTCCCAATCGTTCTCTCCTGGAGAAGGTGTACCTCATACTGTCAGCGGGATTTCCGGTGAAAACCTGAAGCCGCTATTTTTTCCGGGCTTCTGCCTGCAAAAATTGCTCAATCGCGAGGGTCATCGAAGGAGCGTTCTGGGAGGGAGCCTCCACATTCAGATTTAATCCCGCATCCCTGACCGCTTTATGGGTCGAATTTCCAAATGCACCGATGGCGATTTCACCCTGGACAAAATCGGGAAAATTCTTGAAAAGAGATTTTATCCCGGAAGGGCTGAAAAAAATGAGAAGATCATAATGATTGATATCGAGGTCGGAAAGGTCGCTCGCAAGGGTCTTGTAAATAATTGCCTTTTTGTACTGGATCTTATTTTCTTCCAGCATTTTTGGGATTTCCTGCTTGTGAATGTCAGAACAGGGTAATAAAAATTTATCGGTCTTGTGTTTCTTGATAAGTTCGATCAGGTTGGCATAGTTCTCTTTGCTGTGAAAGATCTTTCGTTTGCGAAACTGAACATATTTCTGTAAATAATAGGCGGTGGATTCCGAAATACTGAAATACTTCATTGTTTCCGGGACTTCAACACGCATCTCCTTACAGATTCGGAAGAAATGATCCACAGCATTCCGCGATGTAAATATTACGGAAGAGTAATCCAGGATGTTAATTCGGTCCTTGCGAAAATCCCTGGCGGGGATCCCTTCAATCATAAAGAACTTCCGAAATGTAATATTAACATTGAATTTCCGTGCAATTTCGCCGTAGGGTGATTTTTCAAAATCGGTCGGCTGAGGTTGGGAAACCAGAATATTCTTAATTTTCAAAGCACTACAGTATTAATGTTCAACATCCCGAAACCCTTGCAATAACAGATCACCTAAAAGATCAATATGATTTTTACGAGTATTAAAACCGGTAAAATTTCGAGGCTGCAAAGATACACAAATAAAAATAAATACGAAAATTTGGTCAGCGACATTCCAATAAAAAAACCTCTCACAAACCTAAACAACAACAATATTCCTACTGCCATTATGCTCATATAGAGGAGTTTAATATCAGGAATGAAAAGAAAAGGAATAAGGAATACCAGGAGTACGGGTCCCGTTATCATGGAAAGGATCATCAGATTCAACTGATAGTTCAGGGTGGTTTCCCGGGTCTTGAAAACAGATCCAAGAAACCAGATTACACACATTTTCATTACATAATATCCGATGACAAATAAATTCAGGATGCCAAAGATGGTCAGATCATTCAGGTGGGTGAAACGGAATCCGACCAGAATTCGATTGATTTCAAAAAGAAGGAGGGAAAAGGTCAGAATATAGACGGCGCTGTAAGTCAGGGTAAATCGTTCCGTCATTATATCCCCGTCCCGGAGTAATTGGTTGACATTTCGCTGGGAAAACGGTGCTTTAAACATTAACCGGATGCGGTTGGAATAAAAAACGTGAGTCCATGCGATCAGGATCAGACAGATCAGGATCACACCAAGGATCCAATCGGGAGGATTTTTTGTAAAGGGAACAGTTCTGAAAGATTCGGGCCGGAGCTGTTGCGATGTGAAGAGGGTAGGGGAATACTCCGTCAAGGGCCTTTGAAGGCTTTGAATTTCCAGTGTTGAGTCGTGTTCTGCATGAATGTTACTCATCGCCGGCAGAACCTTTATGTTGCATCAAAAAATAATTCCATAAAGGATCGGAGGGGGGATTCGCATGAATTATCATCGGGCTCTTTGTTACCGGATGAAAAAAATGAATGGTTCGGGAATGGAGATGTATAAAACCACCCGGATTTGATCGCGGGTACCCATATTTAAGATCGCCTTTAACGGGGCACCCTATAGCGGCCAACTGTGCCCTTATTTGATGATGTCGACCCGTAATTAATTGTATTTCAAGAAGAAAAAACCTGTCGCTGATGCCGGCTATTTTATATCGGAGCTCCGCGGTCTGTGCATCTTTTGCCGGGTAGTCGAAAATGTAGGATTTGTTCTGCTGTTCATTTCGTTGAATAAACTGTTTCAGGTGGCCCTCCGGCTCCGGAGGCCTCTTCCCGACAACTGCCCAATAAGTCTTCTGAATCGCTCCGTCACGCAACATCGTGTTGAGTCGTGTGAGGGCTTTTGAAGTTCTTGCAAAAATCAATGCGCCGCTAACCGGACGGTCCAGGCGGTGCACCACTCCTAAAAATACTTCACCGGGCTTATGGTACTTTACTTTCAGGTACCGTTTAATCTGTTCACTCAGCGGTTCATCACCGGTCTTATCCCCCTGCACGATGTCGGATGGCCGTTTATTAAATATGATCAGGTGGTTATCTTCAAACAGGATATCCTGGTCAATACTGCTCTTTCTCATTTGGAAAGTCAAGGGTTTTCACATCCTGGATATAGGTATTCACGGCTCCGCGGACTTCTTCCGACAGGTTATGATAACGGCGCAGAAACCGGGGGGAGAATTCCATGGTGATCCCGAGCATATCATGCAGTACCAGAACCTGGCCATCTACCCATCTTCCGGCTCCGATCCCGATAATGGGAATTTTTATCTCCGCGGTGACTTTTTTACCCAACACGGCCGGAATTTTCTCCAGAACGATACCGAAACAGCCTGCTTTTTCGAGAATATGGGCGTCTTCGATCAGTTTTGCCGCTTCGTCGTCGCCGGTAGCCCTGACCACATAGGTGCCGAATTTGTGAATCGATTGCGGAGTCAGCCCCAGATGTCCCATTACCGGTATCCCGGCAGAGAGAATGCGGTCAACCGACTCCAGAACTTCTCTGCCTCCTTCCAGTTTCACTGCATCAGCTCCCGTCTCCTTCATGATGCGGATCGATGAATTCAGCGCCTCTTTTGAATTCCCCTGATAGGTGCCAAACGGAAGATCAACAACTACCAGCGCTCTTTTTACCGCCCTGACCACAGATGCGCCGTGGTAAATCATCTCATTGAGGGTGATGGGTAAGGTAGATGTGTGACCTGCCATCACGTTTGAAGCTGAATCCCCGACCAGAATGACATCAATTCCCGTACTGTCAAGGATTCTTGCAAACGAATAATCGTAGGCGGTCAGCATGGCAATCTTCTCACCCTGCAATTTCATCTCCTGAAGAATATGTGTTGTGACCTTGGTCACATCCCGGAATGATTTTGACAGTGCCATATTTGTAGATTAGTTAGCAAAACTACGAAATATTTTATGTACTTTTGCCAAGTACTTAATTTCTGACCAATGCGTTACTCGAAAATTCTCCTTTTACTCGTCACCCTGGTTCCGGTGCTTTTTTCCTGCAACAAAGAACTGAATGTCAATGCCGATTGGAAAGATGTCACTGTGGTTTATGGCCTCCTCGATCAGACACAGGATACCACCTTTATCAAAATAACCAAGGCCTTTCTGGGCCCGGGCGATGCCATGCAGTTCGCAAAGATACCTGACTCAAGCAATTATCCCGACAAACTCGAAGTTCGGCTCGACGAATATAACGGAACCACCCTGGTAAACTCATTCCTTTGTGATACGGTTACAATCCATAACAAACAGGCCGGGGATTCCATTTTCTATTACCCGGATCAACTGATGTATTATACGACTGCCCCGTTGAATGAAAACAGCCTCTATAAATTGTTCATTAAAAATAAGAATACGGGTAAAGAGGTCACTGCCGAGACCGAATTGGTAGGTGATTTTACTATCGAAAGACCTCAGATTGCCAGTTTTATCCCCGGGTATACCTTTGAAGTTAAATGGACCCCATCAAAGGTAGGTAAACGCTATCAGCTTGTTATCAGATTCTGGTATCAGGAAGCCAAGAAAACCGATCCGGCCAACCCGGTCATGAAATACATCGACTGGCTGGTATTCAACAATGTTCTGGCGGCCGATAACCAGATGACATCCTTTGATTATTTTTTTCCCGGTGATGCATTTTATTCGGTCGTTGGATCAAAAATTAAGGTCGACACTTCTCTTGCCGGCCGCAGCGCCCACCATTGCGATTTTATCTTTACCGTGGCTGCATCCGCACTGAATACCTACATGGAAGTGACAGAACCCTCCCTGTCACTGGTCCAGGAAAGACCTGCCTATTCCAACATCAACAATGGCATTGGAATTTTTTCTGCCCGGTATATCAAATCAAATAATAATATGGAGATCAGTAGTCCGACAAAAGCCGAGCTGAAAGTTAATCAATATACAAAGGATCTGGGATTTTAATGTATCCGGGTCGCCAATCCGGAGGGCGGTACACTTCAAAAATTTTCCATTCTGTCTTTTTGTCATCTTTATGACATAAAATTACTTTTGGCACAATCATTGACCACCATGGCCAAAATTTGAGAAGAACTAAATGTTTACTTTGAAAGGAGATCATTAAAATGGGTAAAATTATTGGTATTGATCTTGGAACCACCAACTCCTGTGTGGCTGTAATGGAAGGCAATGAACCTGTCGTTATCCCGAACAGCGAAGGAAGACGTACAACACCGTCGGTTGTCGGTTTTACCGAGAGCGGTGAAAGAAAAGTGGGCGATCCGGCCAAGCGGCAAGCCATCACAAATCCAAAAAACACGGTTTTTTCCATAAAACGTTTTATGGGTGAGACCTGGGACCAGGTCCAGACTGAGATCAAAAGGGTTCCCTATGTGGTCTCAAAAGGCGATAATAACACACCCCGCGTCAATATTTCCGGAAAACTGTATTCTCCGCAGGAGATCTCAGCAATGGTGCTTCAGAAGATGAAGAAAACCGCAGAAGACTATCTGGGGCAGGAGATCCGGGAAGCTGTAATCACGGTACCGGCGTACTTCAGCGATTCACAGCGCCAGGCAACCAAGGAAGCCGGCGAAATAGCCGGGTTACAGGTTAAGAGGATCATCAACGAACCTACAGCCGCTGCACTGGCTTATGGCCTTGATAAAAAGAACAAGGATCTGAAAGTTGCGGTTTTCGACCTGGGAGGCGGAACATTCGATATCTCTATCCTTGAATTGGGAGAAGGAGTTTTTGAAGTCAAATCCACCAACGGGAATACGCATCTGGGTGGCGATGATTTTGACCACAAAGTCATTGACTGGCTGGCTGATGAATTTCAGAAAGATGAAGGTCTCGACCTGCGCAAGGATCCCATGGCATTACAACGATTGAAAGAGGCTTCCGAAAAAGCTAAAATAGAGCTTTCCAGTTCCATGGAAACCGAAATAAATCTGCCTTATATCATGCCGGTTGACGGAGTTCCCAAGCATCTTGTCAAAAAGCTGACCCGTGCCAAGTTCGAACAGCTTATCGACAACCTGATGCAATCGACCATCCCGCCCTGTCAGAAAGCGTTACAGGATGCCGGTATGAAACCATCCGACATCGATGAAGTAATTCTTGTCGGGGGATCCACCCGGATTCCGGCAGTTCAGAAGCTGGTCAGGGAACTCTTTGGCAAAGAGCCATCCAAAGGAGTAAACCCCGACGAAGTGGTTGCAATCGGCGCTGCCATCCAGGGAGGCGTCCTCACCGGTGAGGTCAAGGATGTACTGTTGCTCGATGTGACTCCCTTATCCCTGGGTATCGAAACCCTTGGAAGTGTTATGACCCGCCTGATTGAGGCCAACACAACCATACCTACACGAAAATCCGAAGTATTCTCAACGGCTGCCGATAGTCAGACCTCTGTCGAGATACATGTATTGCAGGGTGAACGCCCCATGGCCAATCAAAACAAGAGTATCGGCAGATTTCATCTCGACGGGATTCCACCTGCACCAAGAGGAATCCCCCAGATTGAAGTTACTTTCGACATCGATGCAAACGGTATCCTTCATGTAACGGCAAAGGACAAGGCCACCGGAAAATCACAGCAGATCCGGATCGAGGCTTCATCCGGATTATCCGATGATGATATCCGCAGAATGAAAGATGAAGCACAGCAAAATGCCGATGCCGACAAGAAAATAAAGGAGGAAATCGACAAACTCAACCAGGCCGACAGCTTGATATTCCAAACGGAAAAGCAACTGAAGGAATTTGGTGATAAAATTCCGCCCGACAAGAAAGCGACCATCGAAAATGCCTTAAATGAGCTGAAAAACGCTCATAAAAACAGGGATTTTGCAGGTATCGACCGGGCCATCGCTAACCTGAATTCTATTTGGCAAACGGCCAGTGAAGAGATGTACAAGAATGCCTCACAATCCGGGCCACAAGGCAGTCCGAATCAGGACCCAAACACGGGGCAACCGGGTTCAAAAGGGTCCGGAAACGATGAAGTGACGGATGTCGATTTTGAAGAGGTCAAGGATAAATAAAAGCTGATTTTGTAAAACAACAGTTAATTTTGGGAGGGCGGTCTGATGAACCGCCCTTTTCATTATATTCCCGATGACGCCTGGAGTAATCCTGCAGGTTGCTTTTTGTAATGAAATCAAGCATGCCTTTTTTTCCGTTTTTGTTAATAAGTTGATGCAGAAAATTCAAAAAAAATTACCATTTTTGTAGATTAGTACCAAATTGAACGGTACGCTTAAAATTTTTATGAAATATCCATTGATATCAGGTTTATGCAAATTGCAGATGATAATTGTGGATGTTCTTTGTGATCTATGAAACATAAAATTATTTATATATGAAACAACGTGTTACACGATCCAGACTGGTTTTTTTGCTAATGGTACTGGCTGCCACCGGATTCGGTCAGACTGTTACTGAACTGGTAGTTCCCAAATATTTCGGAAGTAAAACCGCCTCATCTGCAAACACTGCCAGAACGGCCTTGGCTGTTTGCCTGAAAGTGGATGGACTTACGCCCAATACGGCTTATGATATAAAAACTGCGGTTGCATTGGTCACTGATGCCGTTAATGTTTACGGCGCGGGTAATTCTTGGAACGGTACCACTTTTACAGGGACCACGAACCTGTTATCCTATTTCACCACCGATGCCACCGGGAGCAGTGGCCCTTTCTGGGTTTTCATACAACCCACTGGCAATGGTTCGCGATTTGATGCAGGTCAGCAACATAACATCCGAATGGGTTGGGTAGTTTCCGGCGGAACCATGCCCTCAGCCCCGCTTTTTATCGGTACAAAAATCCTGACTGCACTCGACATTGCAGTAACACCGCGAACCCCGGCCACTACCGATGATGGTTGTTTCGTTAAAGGAAGTTGTCTTGCACAATCCCATGGAAAGTACATGCTGATGTTTGACAATGTTGCAGGAACCGGTGATCCGTTGTTTTCCTACATGATCAGGCCGGCATCCCCGACACAATCGAACAACGCTGAATTACCTGTTGCGATCAACGATATTTACATGCAGGCCGGAACCAGTGCTGCCGGTGATTATCCGGCCGTAATCCCGATCGGCGCCAACAATCCGAACGGGGTCAGACGTGTTGAGTCGCGGAATCCGGACAATACGGTTTATGCTTTCAATACCAGTGCAACGGGTATCTGGCCGGGAGGGGCGAACACCACAACCGCCTTACGACGGGATGTCGTCATCCTGACAAACACCGACACTCCTTTGACCCCGGCAGGTCCTACTGTTCCAACAGTAATAACGGGAGCCACGGTTACAAATATTACTTTTAATACTGCTACCGGAAGCGGGGATGTAACCGGAAGTGGCGGCGGAACTATCACAGCACGGGGACTTTGCTGGAGCACCGCCGCAAATCCTACCATCGCAGGCCCCCACACCGTTGAACCAGGTACCTTAGGGACATTCACCAGCAATATAACCGGACTGCTTCCCAATACCACCTATCATCTGAGGGCTTATGCCACTACTACAGCCGGTACGGGATATGGCGCTGACATTACCTTTAGTACCCTTTGTGAAGTCATGGCTCCGCAACCCGATTTTGCAGCCAGTAAAGTGAACCTCATGGTCGGGGAGTCCATTAACTTCTTCGACTCCACCGATTTCTGTCCCGATTCGTGGAGCTGGTCCTTTATGGGCGGTGTTCCTGCCACCTCCACATTGAAAAATCCCACAGGGATCACGTATGATTATGCAGGCGATTTCACGGTTTGCCTTACTGCCACAAACCAATGGGGCCAGCAAACCTTATGCAAAAATGCTTATATCCATGTTGTCGGACCAACGAATGCAAAATTGGTCATGACTGAAATAAATTACCGGTCACCCCTTGGCGGAACCGACTCTCTTGAGTTCATTGAAATTTATAACAATGATGCGACTCCATGGAATCTACAGAATTTCCAGTTTACCAAAGGGATTGAATACAGCTTTCCCAATATGACTGTGAATCCCCAGAGCTATGTTTTACTTGCAAAAAGCGCCCAATGGATCCAGAATACCTATGGGGTGACCGCCCTGCAATGGAATGCGGGGGGTGCATTGTCGAACCAGGGCGAAGCCATCGTTCTTAAGGATCCGTATGGTTTCGTGATTGATTCCGTTTACTATTTGCCCATTCTTCCATGGGATACAATGGCCAACGGCAGAGGACCCACATTGGAATTCTGCAATCCCGACCTGAATAATACCGATCCTGCAAACTGGCGTCACGCGATTGAGTTCCAGGCGCTGACTCCATCGGGCGACTCCCTTTGGGCATCTCCACTTGAGGGATGTTCTTATGCTCCCATCGCCAACTTTACGGTCAGCGATTCCACCATTGTTCTGGGTCAAAGTGTGATATTCACCGATGCCTCTTCGACCAATACCGAAAACTGGTTCTGGGAATTTGAAAGGGGTATCCCTGAAACATTCAATGGCCAATCGCCACCACCTATCCTTTACAACATCCTGGGGTCTTACGACGTTACCTTGACTGTGACCAACAATGCCGGACATAGTATCAAATACAAACCGGGATTTATCCAGGTCGGACCCAGCAGTACCGGTCAAACCTTACAAACACCTGCGTTCTCAGTTCATCCCAATCCTTCATCTGACGGGCATTTCACCATTGATTTCTTAAATAACGATGCTTACACTGTAGAGGTAATTACGGAAATCGGAGTATTGTCAGCCAGTTTTTCAACCAATAATAAATCGCTTCATGTCGAACTGCCTGAACTTCCATCCGGCCTCTATTTTATCAGGGTGACCGATCAGAATTCAGGCAAGACAACCGTTCAAAAAGTTATCATTCTTTAATTTCCATTTTTAAATTCTATTCTTATGAAACAATTATTCACACTGTTATTTTTAATCGCTCCTTTGATCACACTGTTTGGTCAGGGAAATGAAAATTTCAATAACTATCCTGAGACCCAGAATGCCTATCATAACGGTACTTTCATCGGTCAGGATGGTTCTACATGGACCTATACCCAGTGCCGGGGAGATTCGGTAATCGTTGCCCCGTCGCCTACCCTTGGGAAGGGTCGAAATCCTACTTCAAGCGTCATTTCAGGTACATTACACAATGGCTGCGGAACCCTTTCATTCGATTACAAACAACCCTTCACAACCGCTGTGAACCTGAATATTTACATTAACGGGCTGCTGGTGGGTAATTTTACCTCCAGCCAGCAAGGCCTTCTCTACAACTCAGGCCCGATCGTCGTTAACACACCGGGTGATTTTGTGCTGAAGATCAAACAGGCCGACAGTACCTCCTCAGGTCAGGTGACCATCGATAATTTCATTTGGACCTCTTACAGCGGTGGCCCGATCCCGGAACCCACCAACTACCCGACCCAGTTTGCTTCGGTTGGATCACCTTTTACCATGAACCTTTCATGGTTGGATGCAACCGGCGCCCAGCTTCCTGCAGCCTATCTGATCCTGGCAAGCAATGCCAACGATATTATTAACCCCGTTGATGGTACACCCGTAGGTGACGATCCGAATCTGGCAGATGGACATGGCGCCCTGAATGTTCTGCAGGGTGTGCAGCACGCGGTTTTCGGTAATCTACCGGCAAACACCACCTATTATTTTAAAATTTTCCCCTATACAAATTCCGGGGCCCTTATCGATTACAAGACCGACGGAACTGCACCCTTTATCACCGATACAACGCCAAACACCGTGATCATCGACAGTATTCACTTCACCGACCGTACTTTCGGCAACTGGATCCTGAAAAATATCCTGGGCGCCGAAGTATGGAACATTGATACCAATCACGGCGTTGGTGGAACCCCTTGTGCCAAAATGAGCGGATATGCCGGCGCTTCTAATGAAAACGAGGACTGGCTCATTTCACCGGCTATGAATTTTAATGATTATACCAACGAGATCCTGACCTTCCAGTCGGCTTATAAATATAACGGACCCGCCTTGAAAGCCATGATCTCTAATGATTATGACGGTGTTACCAATCCGAATGACTTTTCGTGGACTGAACTGAATGCGACGTGGTCGGCCGGCAATTGGGTTTGGACTCCATCGGGTAGCGTTAACGTGAACAATGTATCAGGCGAACAGGTTTACATTGGCTTCAAGTACGTCTCCAACACGACCGAATCATCAACCTGGGAGCTTGACGACATCGTGATTACAGGCGATCTGATCATCGGGATGAAAGATCCCTCCGTTCAATCAAATGAATTCACCCTTTCCCCGAATCCTGCTGAAAACTGGTGTAAAATTCGATTCAACGGAAATCAGGAAAGGACGATCCGGTTGATTTCAGTTGTCGGCGCGTCACTGCTGGAGACTACAACCAGTCGTAATGAATGCCAGATCGACCTGAGTAACCTTCCGGCCGGCATCTATTTTGTACAGGTGACAGATCCCACGCTGAAGTCCCATTCTGTTAAAAAACTTATTAAACACTGATTTCACTTCTTAAAGTTTGAAAGGTCGTTCACTTCGGGCGACCTTTTTTTTTATTTTTGTATCGGGACATTTCCACCTACATGAGAGCCTCCAAATTTAGAAAAACGACCCCATTTAGCGGATTAGACCTGGCTCCCGCGATAAGCCGGATTACAGTGCTTATCCTGGCCTGGTGTATCCTTCCGATATGGGTACAGGCTCAATCGGAGATGATCATGCAGGAGGATAGACCCCTCAGGGTTGAGATCCCGGCACAATCGGCCAATGAGACCTACCGGGTGTTATCCGTGGGCAAACACGGAGTCATCCTGTTTTACAAAAGCCTTGAAACCAAAGGAGATTCAGCTATAAATTGGTATTTTTCATATTACGATACCAACCTTCGACGTCAGTGGGTGAAAGCGATCCCTTTAAGTACCAATATGGATTTCGAAGCGGAATCTTTAACCCATGACACCCTTGCACTGTTGTTTGCTTTTTCAGGAAAAAAAAAGGGAATCACCACAGGTTTTTCGATCCTGCAGATTGTGCCTGAAAAGGATTTGTTCCTGCTTACGGGAGGAATGATGAACGATCAGGAAGAGGTTGTCTCCTTCCAGGTTCAAAACGGTCGGGCATGGATCGGGATAAACATTCCGGGAGGGGCAGGATTCATCCGGACCATCGTACCCGGATCTGCAAGGTCGCAGACTTTCCCACTCGGACAGGGTGATGTGATCCAGCTCAGGTGGATGAAGACCGACAGTTCTTCTCTTTTTCTCGACGCGATTGTCAGCCGGACCGTAACGCGGAAAAGCACTGAATATTACCTGGTGAGGTACGACACTTCGGGTACAATAAAAAAGGAGTATTTGATCGGAACCCAGCAGGGTGAGCGACTACTGACCCACCTGACTGCCATTTCGCCGGGAGGGAACGAGCTGGTACTTGGGACCTTCGGCCAGGGCGCGGCGAAACAATCACAAAAGAAAATTGTATCGGATGAATCCAGCGGCTTTTTCTCTACCGGGTTTATAAACGGGAATCAGAAAAATCTGAATTTCATTAATTTTCTTGAATTGAATCATTCCGGATCGCTTGTCGGTGAACAGGATATTGCCAATCTGAAAAAGAAAGCCTCCCGCAACAATAAACCAATCAGTGAATTTTCCCTAGATTATTCAATTTTTCTGCATGAAATAAAAAAGATCGATGATGAGTATCTGTTGCTGGCTGAGGTCTTTACACCACAGTTCAGGACGGAAAGTTTTACCGATTTTGATTATTACGGTCGACCCTATACCAATACCTATTCAGTTTTCGAAGGATACCGGTTTTTGAATGCAGTTGTGGTTTCTTTTAATCCTGAGGGCAAATTATTATGGGATAATACCATTGAAATCAGAAATATTGTTTCGACGGAACTTAAATCCCGAGTATTTCTTTTTTCGTCGGGTCCCGAATTGGTTATAGGCTATCAGTCAGATGGTAAGATATACTCGAAGATTATACGAAAAGATGAAACCATTGAATCGCTTGATTTTTCAAGCCTTGAACTGCTGCAACCCGCCGATAAATTAATGTCAGAGGCCAAAGGGAGAACCGAGCATTGGTACGACCACTTCTTCCTCAGTTCCGGTTATCAGGAGATAAAGAATATATCACGCCAACAGGATGGCAAAAGGTTTGTATTTTATTTCAGTAAAATCAGATTCGACCGGTAAAGGAATTATGGCTTTGTAATAACCATCAGTTTATTATCACAGGGCAAGATCATCAGCGTACAATCGATATGGTAGTTCGGACCGTCGATAGTGAGGGTATAAGGCTGATTGCCGGTTAGTGAAAAGGGGCGGGTGTAATCTTTTTCCAACGTAACGGTACTGTGGGTCTGCACAATTTTCACGGAAATTGCCGAATCAAGTTTATTCTCAACATTGATGGTGCCTTTCCCGTCGCAGGGATCCTCAGTAGTATTTTTACTGCAACCTGAGATCAAGATAGTTGCCAGGAGGGAGATCAGGATGATGATGGAATTTTTCATAAGATCAGATTGATAAATGCAAAAGTAAAAGGTTTCGTTCAATAATAAAATATTTCGTTTAATTATTCAATGACAAAATTTCATTTGTTAGGGTTGCCTGTGTTGTTGATAATTATTAAGAATATATTAAATTTGTAGTTTTTACCTTGATTAAAAGATTTCCTGCATGATTTTCATTTCTCAGGCAACCATTCGAATGAAACTTTTGTCGTACATAACAGTATAATCAAACACATTGTTCACGTCAACAAATACCATTACTATGTTCCATCGATTCCTTCGCTGCTATTTACTGTTCACTTTGCTGTTGGCAGCAACCCCCGGGATATTTGCTCAATGTCCTGATACACAGCCACGGATTACAGGTCCTGGTGTTGTGGGCGCCAGTGCGTCGAATTCTGTTGTTTATACAACCCCGAGTGTGCCCGGTCATACCTACTCATGGGTTGTAAAGCAATTGCCGGGTAACACGATCATCAATACCTCAAGTACCAATGTACTGAGTCAAACCTGGTCGAATCCGGGCAATTATGTGATTGAACTTACCGAAGGAATCTCGGGGAATACCTGTACTGCCGTGGCGGCAACACCTCTTAGTGTAACCGTACGTCCGATGCTGGCGGCATATTTTTATTATGAGTTTGATGTGGCTCATGGATGTTTTTACAATGTGGTTGATTTTACGGGCACCGGCGACGGTCAATTTCCCCCGGTCGATCCGACTATAACCTATGAATGGAAATGGCGGGAATATAATTCGGGTAACCCATGGACACCTTCGGGAACTGCCCGGAATACCCAGATAACTTTTCCGACTACCTCGGGAATTACTTATGAAGTGCTTTATACGGTTTCAAAAGTTGTCGGCACCACTACCTGGACTGATGAAATTACCGATTACGTGTATGTCGATCCCGATAAATACAAACCGGTACCCAATCTTGCCACGCCCACCGTTCCGAATTGTACCTATGGCGAATTTCATTTTGATGCCAGCGCCAGTATCGCAACGCTGATGCCCACCACAGAGTCTTTCAGGTATGTTGACTGGGATTTCGGCGACGGTACTACGGCTCATTATGAAAAAACCGGTAGCACGCCTCCACAGATGACGACCACCCACGCCTACCCCACTTCTCCCGGGACTCCCTATACAGTCACTTTACGACTTGAAAATACAATCGGTTGTGTTGCAACTACCTCCATTAATATTTCGGTGCCGAATTCCGTTCCGGTTGCCTTATTTTCGAATGATGCCGGGTGTGTCGGAGAACCCACATTTTTTCATGACCTCTCGACCCCTGCAGTGGAAGGAGGATCCATCGTGAAATGGGAATGGATATGGGGCGACAACACTACAACCATCTATGATCTCAATGCCATACCGCCAACCCCACCGCCTTCACAGATTTTCCACCTTTACGCGGATGCCGGTTCCAAGCATGTCACCCTTCAGGTGACGAATGCGAATGGTTGTGTATCTTCCATCTTTGGCCTGTATGTCAGTGTGATCCCTTCTCCGCTCGCTAACTTCAACTACGGAGTGACCTGTGTTGACATCCCCGTCACATTTTATGATGTGAGCCAGCAAAATGGTGGCAGCGCGATCGTTTCAAGAATCTGGGATTTCGGTGAAGGCGCCCCCTCTTCCAGCCCTTCGCATACCTATACTACTCCCGGATTAAAAACTGTTACTCTGACGGTTACCAATGATAACGGCTGTTCTGACACCAAGATCGATAATACCATTTATGTACATCCTTTGCCGGAATTTTCACCCGACCCGGCCGTCGGCTTTACTTGGGCCAATACTACTTTACCACTTGAAATTCAATTCACCGACAATACTTTACCTGCGCAGGTAGGTAATAACCTTGTGTGGGATTTTGGAGACGGTCAATCCGGATTTGGTAAGAATCCGGTACACATGTATACCAGCCCGGGAAGTTACAATGTGGAAATGACTTGTACCAGTACCGACGGGTGTTACAGAACCTATACCGACATGATCTCCTTTACACCGCCTGTGCCTACCTTCCATCCGATTCCCTATGATGCCTGCCTTGACAAGGAGGTCAGATTTGTTCCGGATCCCGTTATGGGAACCATTGTATCAGAGGAATGGCAGTATCAGGATGAAGGATATCCACCCGATCCTTCCCTTACGGCGCCTTATACCGTTAAACATACCTTTGTCCCGCCTGTTCCGATGCCGGCAGTGGATACCCACTCGTTTAAAAGCTACGGTACAAAGGCTGTCCGGCATGTGATCACCCTTGCCGGAACTCCTAATGTGGTAGTTGATTATATCGATTACGTTACCATCTATGATACGGCAATTGCCAACTTTACCTGGAATAATATTAACCAACTTCCTGTGGGCGGACCACCCTTGCCGGGTTGTAAAGGGCAGGAGGTGTTTTTCTTCGACCAAAGCACACCCCCGATCGGGAGCTCGAACGCTCAGATCATAGCCTGGAAATGGGAATTTGATGATCCGGCATCGAGTCTGAACAATGTGGCCTACACCAAGAATTGCAGCCATATTTTCGTGGATCCCATCCGGACTTCCTTCAATGTGAAGCTTACCGTGACAAGCAGCGATAACAACTGTGAATCCATTATTATTAAAGTTATCAGCATCAAAGCCTTACCGCCGGTCAACTTCATTGTAAACAGTAATCCCAATGCAAATGTGGGTTGCCTTTCCACTACAGCGCTTCCGGTACTGACTTACTTTGATTATGATCCGGCCATCATTCCCGATCCGTTACAAGTCTCAAACTGGTACTGGGATTATGGCGACAACACCTCGCAAAGCGGACCATACCTGAGCAGTGTATCGCACGCCTATCTTACCCCCGGTTGGAAAACCGTGCTTTTGATCATAACCGACCTTGATGGATGCCGGAATACCGTTTCAAAACAGGTGTATATCAATCCCTTGCCGTTACCCGACTTCTCATTTACCACCAATACCTGTGAAGGACAACCAGTAATGTTTACTGATCTGTCATTACCGGGCGGTGGACTGTTAAATGATTACATTGTTCAGTGGGAATGGTTCTGGGGTGACGGAAGCATACCCGATCCGCAGGTTGTCACAAACAGTGGTACCGTCTTTCATACATTTCCCATGATCGCCGGTCAATATACCTGGTCGGTCAGACTAAGGGTAACTACCAACTATGGTTGTGTGAATGAGATAACTAAATCGGTGACACTGAAACCGGCTCCGGTTGCCTTTTTTGAAATTGAACCGCTCTCGCCACAATGTATGACTCCGCAGTCGATCCAGTTTATGGATAAAACAGTCCCGACGACGGCAACCGGAGCAGTGACATCCTGGGCCTGGACCTTTGGCGACGGCGGAACCTCTACACTTCAGAATCCCTCGCATGTTTACCAGCTTGCCGGTCCTTACACGGTTTCACTTACTGTTACAACAACCAATGGCTGTTTCAACACCTATGGAACTTCGGTGACCGTAAACGAATTGCCAGTTGCAGATTTTCATGTTGCAACCGCCTCCAATACTTGTGAACAGGGCCCGATCCAATTTATCGACGATTCACAAGCCAATGCTGCCGCAATCAATTCCTATCTCTGGAGTTTCGGCGATGGAGGCACCTCCATTCAACCCTCACCACAGCATACCTATTCTACCTATGGTATATACCAGGTTACACTTACCGTTACCAATTCGAACGGATGTATTCATTCGGTCACAAAACCGGTTACTGTCAATCCCAAACCCATCGCCGAATTCACATATACCGCAAGCAGTTGTTTAGGAAGCCCGGTTTCATTTATTAATAAATCCTTCACAATATCCGGTTTCTCCGGGTATATAAATCAGTGGGTATGGGATTTTGGCGACGGCACCCTTCCCATTACCATTAATTATCCCGACTCGCCTGACGTTACACATATTTTTGCCGGTAATGTCACCTCACATACAGTTCGCCTTACTGTGACGACAACCAATGGTTGTACTGCCTATAAAGAACACATCGTTAACAGTATTCCGGCGCCGGTTTCCAATTTCAGCTATTCCAATACCCTCTGTATCGGACAAACGGTTCAGTTCAATGATGAATCGTCGACAAACGGCGGAGGTGGTTTACAAACCTGGAACTGGGATTTCGGAGATCCGCTCTCGGGCAGCAATACCTCTACCCTGCAAAATCCTTTCCATATTTTCAGTGGTACCGGTCCATTTGTAGTCAGCCTGCGTGTTACCAGTACGAACGGCTGTTATAAAGATACTTCCAAAACAGTTACTATTAACCAGTTACCAGTCGCCGATTTTGGAACCTCGACCGTTACCACCCATTGTGAAGGCAGCGCCATTCAATTTGTCGATCTTTCCATTGCCAATGCACTCGGCATTTCATCCTATTCCTGGAATTTCGGCGACGGTGGCACCTCAAACCAGCAATCGCCTCAACATACATTCGCGACTTACGGTAACTTCAACGTTACCCTGACCATCGTGAACTCCAACGGATGTATTCACTCGGTTACCAAACCGGTGGCCATTGATCCGAAGCCCATTGCACAGTTTACCTTTTCACCTTCCAGTTGTGTCGGATCGCCTGTTAGCTTTACAAACCAGTCGACTGTTCCGAACGGATACACTGCTTTAATCAACACCTGGGTATGGGATTTTGATGACGGGACCCTTCCGGTTGTAATCAATTTACCTGCCAACCCCAATGTTGTTCATACCTTTGCCGGTTCGGCCACCATTCACAATGTAAAACTCACGGTTACCACCACGTCGGGTTGTACCTCTTTCGTTATCAAAACGATAACAAGTGTTCCGAAACCCGATGCCTATTTCTCCTGGAGCGGTTCTGCATGCGAGCAACAACCTGTTCAGTTCACCGATCAGTCACAAACCAATGGCGGAGGCGCTATCCAGGTTTGGAACTGGGATTTCGGCGATCCTGCCTCAGGAAATAATAACACTGCGACCGTCCAACATCCGACCCATTATTTCTCACATCCATCGCCTCCCGATTTCAGTGTCACCTTAATAGTGGTCAACGGAAACGGATGTCGTGACACACTGGTTCAATCATTGAGTGTTAATTCAAGGCCCATTGCCGATTTCATCACCGACACCGTTTGCCTGGGTTCGCTGACCTCCTTTACCGACCAATCCACCGCCACACCCGGTCCGATTGTTGGTCGTTTGTGGGAGTTCGGCGACGGACAGACCTCTTCAACCAATAATCCGACTCATCTTTATGGCACTCCGGGAAACTTCCTGGCAAAATTAACCGTGACGACTTCACAAGGTTGTACCAAGGATACCACGAAGTCGGTAGTGGTTTTAGGAAAACCGGTCGCCAACTTTACCTATTCCTCACCCAATTGCGCGCAGGATTCGGTTCAGTTTTCAGATATCTCCTCAACGCCTCACGGATCGATTCAAAGGTGGCAATGGGATTTTGGGGATGGCACGCCACCCGTAACGATCAATTTCCCGGTGAATCCCAATGTGAAACATTCATTCGCAGCAGGAGGAAATTATAATGTCACTCTGACCATAACCACCAGCGATTCCTGCACAGCTCAGAAACAGAGCCAGGTGCAGATAGGTTTCCGGCCCCTGGCGAATTTCATTGCTGGCACCAATGTGTGCGCAATGACCGCGGTTCAATTCACCGACTTGTCGCAAATCAACAGTGGACCGGCCCTCACGATCTGGAGCTGGAACTTCGACGATCCTGCCTCCGGAATCAATAATACATCCAACACGCAAAACCCGATGCACGCTTTTACCGCAGGAGGAACCTACAATGTATTCCTGCAGGTGACCAACGCAAACGGATGTATCGACAGCATTCGGAAGCCCGTTTCAGTTAACCCTGTGCCGGTTGCCATTTTCTCAGCCGATACAGCCTGTGTCGGGAGCCCGACTCAATTCACCGATGCTTCTACATCGCCATCGGGCACGGTCACGGCATGGTCATGGGACTTCGGAGATCCTTCAAGCGGGTCCAATAATTTCTCAACCCTGCAGCATCCGACGCATACCTATCTTACAACAGGAACCTATGCAGTGACCTTGCAGGCGACCAACTCACATGGGTGCTTCGAAGACACGGTAGTACAGGTGGTTGCCTATCCAAAGCCGACTGCAATGTTCCAGTACGAGGCCGCCTGTATCAATGATTCGACACAATTTACCGATTTTTCGATTGCACCGGGCAGTCAGGTTATAGGCTGGTTCTGGGACTTCGGAGATGGTACCGGTACGGCTAACATCCAGAACCCCCGATATCTCTATTCAACTCCCGGTACTTATGACGTGAAACTGGTCGTGACCAACCTTACAGGATGTACCGATTCTGTTACAATTCCGGTCATTGCCCGCCAGGTTCCGGTTGCACAATACTCTTATATGAGCCTCTTCTGTCCTGCAGGAAAGGTCACCTTCCAGGATCTGTCGACTGCAACCGCTGCGGCAATTGTCGAACGCCAATGGATCTTTGAACCGGGAGCCTTCTCCAATCTGCCCAATCCGACCTATACTTTCCCGTTGACCAACCAAAAATATGCGGTATCGCTCATCGTTACCGATACTTACGGTTGCAGGGATACGGTTGTCGACAGCGTTTTTGTCAAACCGGGATTCACATTCTCCTTCTCAAACGACGATGTGTGTGAAGGTTACATTACACATTTCACTCCCGTTAACATGACTCCCGGCGACAGTTTGTATTCGGTATCGTGGAACTTCGGAGATCCCTCGAGCGGACAGGCCAACAATTCTACCTTGTACCGACCGACCCACACCTTCTCCGGTCCCGGAACCTATATCGTGAAATTCAAAGCTTACAATACCGATAACTGTGTCGACAGCGTTTATAAGGAAGTTCAGGTGTATGAAGCGCCGGATCCGATGTTTGGATTTGTGTCGACTCCATGCGACAGTACCATCCAGTTCTTTGATTCAACCGCTAACCCGGGAACCGGTAGTATAGCGAGTTGGAAATGGATCTGGGGGGATGGCGGCGATACTACCATTCTTGCGCCCGGACCGGGAAATAAATCACACCTTTATGTAGACCCCGGTCTGTACCAGGTTACCCTTGTGATAACCAACAGCAATGGGTGTATCGACAGCATTACCAGGACCGTTCAGCGATTCCCGTGTATCCAGGCTGTATTCACGGTAAAAGACACGTTATGTGCCCGGTATGAAATTGCTTTCGGCGACAGTTCGTTGCCGGTTGCAAGGATCAATCAGTGGAAATGGATTTGGGATGACGGGAACGAAACCACCTATACCACCTATACTCCTGTGGTTTATCATACCTATGCCGACAGTGGGCTCTACCAGGTAAGGTTAGAGATCAATGCGACAATAAATGGTACACCGATTACAGAAAGTATGGTCAAAGCAATCCGGATTCGCCCGACCCCGGTCACCTATTTCTCCAATCCTTCGATTTGTTTGAACCAGATCACACTGTTCAGAGACACCTCCAATACCTTCGGGGAACCCAATACATGGTGGCACTGGAATTTCAGCACAAATCCGACAGATACTGCCAATGTCAAGAACCCACCACATAAATACGACACTGCAGGTATTTACAATGTCAAACTTGTGGTCATGAATAAATACGGATGTGAGGATTCATTAAGCAAAGAGACCCGCGTTTACCGGCTTCCTTCAGCAGCATTCGATAACACAGCTGCCTGTGCAGGCGATCCTACTTATTTCAATGATCTTACGGTTGAGGCTGATGCTCCGTTGGGTTCCTGGAGGTGGTCCTTCGGAGATCCTGCATCGTTGTCGGATACCTCTAATCTGAAAGATCCGGAATACATCTATGAAAAGACGGGTGACTACTCTGTAAATATGATCGTCATGGATACTTACGGGTGTGCTGATACCGTTGATTCAACGGTGCGTGTAAATGTCACGCCGTTGAGTGCATTTACGGTAGTTTCAGGATATAATGGGAAACAGGGACAGATCAAACTTAACAACGTGTCGGCCGATGCGAAGAGTTATTTCTGGGATTTCGGTAATCAAAAGTATTCATCCGAGGAAAATCCCGTGGCAACCTATACTGAAGATGGCGTCTATATTATCAAACTCATCGCCACCAATGAATTTGAATGTACCGATACCACATTCTATGAATACCGGCTCCTATTGAAGGGGTTGTATGTTCCCAACGCGTTCCTGCCGACCAGTACCAATTTAAGCGTCCGGTTGTTCCAACCCATCGGGATCAATCTGAAACAAGGTTTTTATCACGTTGCGGTATTTGACCTCTGGGGTCATCAGTTATGGGAATCAACCAAACTGGATGATAAAGGAAGACCGGTTGAGGGATGGGATGGTACTTATGAAGGCAAGTTGATGCCACAGGGCAACTACATGTGGAAAATCACTGCAACCTTCGTTGATGACACGCCGTGGACCGGAGGCGACATTGGTCAGGGTGAATACAAGACTATGGGAACTGTAACATTAATCCGCTAATTGCTAACAATATTCTAAATGAAAAAGCGATATATATCAACGATCCTGGTTCTGCTGTGTTGTTCTGTTTTATTACCGGTGGCTATGAGCCAGCCCGATATGAATTACTCTCAGTATTTCAGCACACCGACTTACTATAACCCGGCGTATACCGGGATCAATACCGGGATCAGGGCAAGATTTTTGTTTCGGGATCAATGGCCCACCCTGCCGATTCCTTACAAGTCCTATTTTTTCTCGGCCGATCTCGGAGATCGTAACTTGCCAGGATCAGGCGGACTCGGAATCATGATCAACCAGGATACCCCGGGAGCGGGACTGGTTAACAACTTTGGGGCTGCTCTGACCATCGGGGTCAGGATCCCGATAACCAGCTTCATGATCAGTCAGCTTGGTATCAAAGCCGGGGTGATGCAGCGGCGGATCAACTGGGATGCACTGGTCTTTGCCGATCAATTGAGTCCATACGATGGGAATGTTTATCAGACAACTGCCGTTATTCCCTCTGACGCGGGCAAACGGGTAGTTCCTGATTTCGCTGCCGGTGGTGTGTTACAGTTCATAAATCCGCAGGGAACGATTAATGGAAATCTTGGTTTTGCCGTGGATCATATCTTTGCCCCCGATGTAAGTTTTCTCTCAACCGGAGCATCACCCTATCCCCGTAAATGGGTCGGACAGATTGACCTGGTATTTACAGCGGGCCAGGGCGGATCGTCGTCAGCCATGTACCGTGCCAGTGACGAACCACTCAAGATCAACATCGGCGGATTGTATCAGAACCAGGGGAGCCTGAACTCGTTGCAGGTCGGTTTGAATTTACTCAAATTCAACGTTTATTTAGGCGCCTGGTATAAGACTACCATGACCGGCGTCGTAAATAATGTCGTCGCGCTTGTGGCAGGCTATCGTTACCGTTTTTATGAGGATATGAATATCAAATTCATGTACAGCTACGATTTACAGGTTACGGGTGCTTTCAATGGCACAGGCGGA
Organism: Alphaproteobacteria bacterium; assembly: GCA_009928665.1. Taxonomy (GTDB): domain Bacteria; phylum Bacteroidota; class Bacteroidia; order Bacteroidales; family FEN-979; genus CAIVAT01. Next base: position 24,329 of record SACF01000011.1, on the reverse strand, counting down.
GCTCATGAAATCGGGATCATCCTTGAATTTGATAAGCTGCAGATCTTTGGCGGCGGCGGAGGTGGAGGCTTTGTTCCCGGCTCCGGAGGCCGCAGGGGAGGCGGACCGATGGAGTGTCCGACATTCTATTAAAAACTGAAAGAAAAAAGAGACGGGATCGAAGCCCGTCTCTTTTTTTTAGGACGAAACATGGGCATTCTTAATCCATGTTTGCAATGATCTCACTACCGAATTCAGAACATTTCAGTTTTGTAGCCCCCTGCATAAGACGTTCAAAATCGTAGGTCACACGTTTTTTTGCAATGGCGCCTTCGATTCCCTTTTCAATTAAACGGGCCGCTTCATTCCAACCGATGTAATCGAGCATCATTGCTCCCGAGAGAATAACCGAACCCGGATTTACCTGATCCTTTCCGGCATATTTAGGGGCTGTTCCATGGGTTGCTTCAAAGACGGCATGACCGGTGATGTAGTTAATATTTGCACCGGGGGCAATGCCGATACCACCTACAATGGCTGCCAGGGCGTCGGAGATATAATCGCCATTGAGGTTCAGTGTGGCAATAACACTGTACTCGGAGGGTCGCGTCAGAATTTGCTGCAAAAAAGCATCTGCAATGACGTCCTTGATGATTATTTTGCCCCGGTCAATGGCACTTGTTAACTCGGAATTGGCAACCGCCTCACCATGATCCGCTTTGATTCGGTCAAAATCCTCCCAGGTGAAAACATGTTCCCTGAATTCACGTGCTGCAAGTTCATATCCCCATTTTTTGAACATCCCTTCTGTATACTTCATGATATTTCCTTTATGTACCAGGGTCACCGATGGTTTGTGATGCTCCAGGGCATAAAGGATAGCAGCGCGGATAAGCCGTTCAGAACCCTCTTTTGAAACCGGTTTAATCCCGATTGAAGAGGAATCAGGAAACCGGATCATTTTGACACCCATCTCCTCTTGGAGGAACTTCAGGATTTTCATCGATTCAGGAGTCCCTTGCATCCATTCGATCCCGGCATAAATATCTTCCGAGTTCTCCCGGAAGATCACCATGTCGGTTGTTTCCGGATGGATGACTGGCGATGGTACCCCTTTGAAATACCTGACGGGTCTTAAACAGGTATAAAGATCGAGAATTTGCCGCAGGGCAACATTCAGCGAACGAATGCCTCCGCCGACCGGTGTAGTTAGCGGTCCTTTGATCGCGACAAGATGCTGAAATATTGTGTCAATTGTAACCTGCGGAAGCCATTCACCGGTTTTTTCAAAGGCTTTTTCGCCTGCCAGGACTTCTTTCCAGATAATTTTTCTTTTCCCCTGGTAGGCTTTATTAACTGCGGCATCCATAACCCGGACGCTTGCAGCCCAGATGTCGGGTCCTGTTCCGTCACCTTCAATGAAGGGAATCATCGGATGGTCGGGAACATAAAGCTTCCCGTTAACCATGGTAATCAATTCTTCAGTCATATTTCTGGATTTGTCAAATTACTACTTTAATTCATCAACCGGGTTCAGTTCAGTCGCTTGATCAACGCCCCCCATTTTTTATCTACTTCAAAAAAATGTTTCAGATAGTAATTTCCAAACAGGAAATGGGCTTTGACAGTCTCAATCCCACGGGATGCCATACTGCTGAAAAAATTTGTGATCATACCTGATGCAATTCCCTGTCCCTGTAAAGATGACATTACAACGACCCCATCCAACAGGACATTTTTTTCATCCAGGAAGCGGAATGTCATGCCTCCGATTACATTTTCATTTTCATCTGTAAGGATATACTGGTGGTCTTTATCAGAGATCTCCTTGGGATAGTTTTCCCGGAAAAACAACTGGTAAAGCTGACCCGTTTCCCTTGCTTCGACCGGTTCACGCAGTATATATTTCCGGTTCATCCGGTCATGAAAAGTAAATCGGACCACCAGATGGCCATAAGGATTCTCGCCGGTTTTAAGAAAATCAAAGGATTGCTCGCTCTGAAATTTAGGAAATACCATTTTTCCAAAGACCATTTTATCCTCCTCATCCGTGATAAGGGATTGCAGATCGGATAATTCGAGAAGCTGAATTGCAAGTCCTTCGCGGTGGTGTTCCATCTGCCGGAGCAAGGCGTCGAAATGTTCCCTGATCTCCAATGACGCATCTGAGAAATAGGTATATCTGAAAAAATAATAGCGGATAAATTCACCCTGATCATGGAGCCGGTAAAGTTCCAGCAACTCCATGATGGTTTGTTCCTTTGCTGTATAGGTAATGAGGGGATTCATCCGGTACCATTCAAGGTACTGATCGATCGCATTGGTCAGCGCGACCGGTATATAGTATCTGTGTGAAAAGGTATCGATATACTTTGTCAGATGTGAAAGCAATCCAGTGGAATCAAAACAGGTCAGCGGCGTGCGCTCCAGGTCGACTTTCATTTGCTCGAAAAAGGTCATTGCATCCTCTTTGCCGAAGGCCTCGATACAAGCGTCAAAGATCCATGCGACATCGAGCTGTGACCGGCACCATGGATAAATGGAGGCTGTTTTACAGTAATAATCCTGTAACATCGGTGCAATCAGCGACAAGGTATTCCGGTATGCAGACCATCCTGCCAGAGACAATATCACTGCGCTTTCTCTGAAATCCATTTCCGGAATTGAGACGTTGGATGGCGATATTGAACCAGGAACGATCTGAAAACCACTGTGATGCCAGGCCTTAAAGATTACGGTAAAGGCCCTGACAAAGATCTTTTTCCAGGCATGGATGTTGATAAATCCCGCCGACCGATGAATTTCGGACAGTTCCCTTATTTTATCCCAGGCGGTCAACCCACCGATATATTGCGTGGATAAAACTCCGAGCGCAGGTCTGCTGCTTCCCAGTTGAGAGGCCACGGCAGGCCCGTAGGGGAACCCCGCCAGCGAAGCAAGCCAGTAGAATGTTTCAGGTTTCGGACGGAACTTTGGATTTTCACTCATCACGACATGGAGATCGAAATGTTTACCGGTGTCGGTATTGATCGACAACCTGTAGTGTTTAAACTCCTTATATGCCAACAACCGCAGAATCCAGATTCCCTGCCTGGGGATCTTGTTCAGTTCAAAATCTTCCTCATTAAAGGTAAGCAGGACGCTTTCCTTGAGGAAGGTTGTCGTGCCGAAAATATGAAGCAGACGCTTTTTCTCGGCATCGGAGATACCGTGTTCAAAAACCAACTTGGAATCCAGATCTTTGTATGCATTCAGGTCGGTCGATTGCTCGATGGTCCTTTCAAAAACATCCGCAAGCTGGTGAAAGTATTTTTCAGCCAGCCGCGAGAGAAAGGGATCTTCTTTGTGAAGGATCCACCTTGATAATTCTGCTCTGACCGGAACATAATAATCGAGGTGCTTCAGCGCGAAATTGTAAAGCATCGACAGCACATCCCCGAAAGCCCTCCTGTGCCTAGGTGAAGCCGGCCAGATCAAACGGGTACGATACCAGTACAACCTTTGTTTTAACGCATCCAGACGGTGTTTCCCGAAGTTGCTTACCGCAATTTCCTTGATCGATCTTTCATTCAGAAAAGTCAGTCCCGATTCAATAAAGGAAGGCATGCTTCGGATATCTTCAGGAGTGGGCGCTTTCAGCAGGATAAGGCGGTAGGCAAGGCATCGGATCTCTTCATCTGGATGGTATGCCAGGGCCTCAAGCCTGCAACGGAGTAACCCGGCCAGTCGTGGTTCAGCCGACAAGAGCATTTTCCCCAGTTCTTCAATGGAATCATATGCGGTTTGAAAATCAATAAAAAATGATTTGATTACCAGGTTATTAGATGCAACAACCTGACTGTCGCGAACGGATTTCAGAACAGGAGTTACCGGGAGAACGGTCAGCTTAAATCTGATTACCCGGATTGTTGCAGAGAAATTTCCCATCGGGAGATCCCAGCCTTCCCTGACCGGGCAGAATCCGATAATCCCCGGGTTACCTAACCAGAGAGCCGGTTGTCGTGAAATCAATCCGAGATCGATCTGTTTCCCTTCAATCTGATAGCCGAAATCGCCTATCCGAACCAGTCCGTTTTTTAATCTTTTAACAATCAGTGTTTTATTGCTTCTTTTATTGACCAGTCCGGATTTCCGGTAACATATATCCTGTTCGAGAATGCCAAGGTCCCTGAAGAACCATTTTGGAATAATAATAGAAAAATCGGGACATTCAATGTGCACAAAATTACTTTGATACAGCGATTCAATGACCTCTTTGAAATGGGATTCGATAACCTTCCGGTTGTACGATTTTTTTGCAGTCAATTCTCCTTTCTCAATACTGAATTCCCTGTCGACCAGGGCAAAATTGATAACCCGTTCAAAGGGGGCCACATCAGCATTGGCAGCCATGACAATCTGGTGATAGTATTCTTTCAGGTTTCCCCCTTTGAGGGAGGCATAAAACGAACCGGATTTATCAGGCACGATAAGAAGGACATTGTAGGGGCGGTTATCGCCGACCAGGAAGACATTTTTTATTCCGGGTACCCGGTTGAATTTTTTTTCGATGATCTGGGGCGCTACCGTTTGGCCCCGGTTGTTTTTATAAATGTCTTTTACCCGGTCGACGATTTCATAATATCCGTTTCTGGAGATGCGAAAAACATCACCGGTGGAGAGCCACCAGTCCTTTTCCGGTGATTCGGGACGGGGGATGATACCTCCCGGTGGAGCCGCTTCGAGGTAACGGCCGATATAATGTCCACTGATTTCCAGTTCCTTGTCGGCTGTAAGCCGCGTCATTACGCCGGGTAACGGGATTCCGACAGAACCATCCACATAGGCCCCCGGAGGTGTCATGGTAATGCCGCCGGTAGCCTCTGTCATGCCGAAACCACTGTTCAAACGGATTCCGTATTGATTGAAAAACCTGAAGACAGATGGATCCAGGTAGCCGGCGGCAGAAAGTCCCCAATGCAGCCGGTATCCGATCACATCCCGTATTGCGCGCTCCTTCAGTTCCTTGCTTTCGATGGAGCTGGTCTTCTCAAGACAACGCTCATACAACTCCTGCCACCTGAGCGGAATGCTGATGAATCCGGTGGGATTTACCTTTGGAAAAAGTGCAAGCAGCGTTTCTGCCGAGGTATTTCCAGCAAACACATAAGTTCCGTGCCAGAAAATGGAACCGGTCAGTTCAAGGTAACGCCCGAAGGTATGGTATAAGGGCAGATAACAGAGAAAAGTAACATTACCGACTTCAGGAAGCGCAGCAGCGCGGGCAAATCTTTTGGTAACGATGTTGTAGACCGAAAAGGATACCCCCTTGGGAAGTCCGCTGCTGCCGGAGGTGAACATGGTCGTTGCAACATGATCGTTTGAGCTTCTTCTTCGTCGGGAAAGAATATTCTCAATATCCCCAAGTGTTATTTTTTTTGCCTCTTCGATCAGGTAGAACGCTTCATTATTTTCGTGTTTTCCCGGTAGTAATGAAAAAATAGAGAATCTGACCTCGGTTTGCTCCCGTACCGCTTTCAGAATGTTGATTCTTTCCGGCGTATCGGCAAGAGCAATGTTGATTTTCAGGGTGTTAAAAATGGAAATCAGGACTTCTTGTTTGAAATGGGGACTGACCGGTGCGTCGAAAATGTCAAACATCAGGCAAGCCAGATCACAACACGCGCCTTCCAGGCAATTTTCGGTATAAAGAGCAACCCTGGGGGAATGGTTTCCGGTGTCGAGAAAAAATGCTGCAATTTCACGTACCAACCGAAAGATCTGATCATAGGTCCACTCGACAGGCACTGTGGTCGACATATCCTTAAAAAGGATGTGGCCCGGATGTTCAGCAACGCGCTGCTCCATCATATCGAGCAGGGTGTAATCGGTTTCACGGATGATTTTAAAAACAAGTTCTGCCCAACGTAACCTGTTCAGGCTGGTTCCGAGCGCCATTAAATACAGGGGCTTCCCTGTTATGTGGAGGAATTCAAGCCACTCCTCTCTCGAAATTTTCCCGTCAGGATCGTGGTTTATTAAGTGTTCTGATTGGTCAAGGATGGCAACCGAAAGACGATGGCTGTCGATATCGGCTTGACCGGTATTTTTCCATGATTCGATAAGGGAACTCAGGTCTGACATAAACCAGATTCTTTAAAGGAAAAACTTTTATAAATTTATGATGATATTTTCAAAAAACTATTACATTTAAACTTCTAAATATATGATTTAGTCTGATTCTAAAAAACTTTATTTATGTTGCTGAATATTAAACAGGTAAATGAGATATACGACAAGATGGCAAGGGCCGTTACCATGGTCAGGGAGCGCTTTGGGAGGCCATTGACGCTGACGGAGAAGATTCTTTACGGACATTTATTCGATGGAATACCCGAAAAATCTTATCGAAAGGGCGAAGATTATGTTAATTTTCTGCCCGACCGGGTAGCGATGCAGGATGCCACGGCCCAGATGGCGCTATTGCAGTTCATGACCGCAGGACGCAAGGTTGCTGCGGTGCCTTCGACAGTCCATTGTGATCATCTGATTATGGCACAATCGGGCGTAAAACCGGACCTGAACAGGGCGAAGCAGCAGAATGATGAGGTTTACAAGTTTCTTGAGTCGGTTTCGGCAAAGTACGGGATCGGGTTCTGGAAGCCGGGAGCCGGGATTATCCATCAGGTTGTTTTCGAAAATTATGCATTCCCCGGCGGGATGATGATCGGCACCGATTCACATACTCCCAATGCCGGGGGGCTGGGAATGGTTGCCATCGGCGTTGGAGGGGCAGATGCGGTCGATGTGATGTCGGGGATGCCTTTTGAGCTGAAGATGCCTAAGATACTTGGAGTCGAGCTAACCGGTAAGCTGAGCGGCTGGGCTTCGGCTAAGGATGTAATTCTTATTCTTTCGGGAATCCTTACCGTGAAGGGGGGGACCGGGTTTATTATCGAATACTTTGGATCGGGAGCATCCACCCTTTCGGCGACCGGTAAAGGAACCATCTGCAATATGGGCGCTGAAGTGGGGGCAACCTGTTCATTATTTGCATACGACCAGGAAATGAGGGAGTATCTGAAAGCAACCGGTCGTGAAGACGTGGCAGTGCTTGCCGACCGCTTTTCAGGAATGCTGACCCCTGATGCTGAAATTCCCGGACATCCTGAACTATACTACGATCAGGTGATTCGGATCGACCTGTCGGCGATTGAGCCACATATCAATGGTCCCTATTCACCCGATATAGCCCATCCGATCTCTCAGTTTGGTAAGTTTGTGAAGGAGAACAGTTTTCCTGAAAAGCTCGAGGTAGGGTTGATCGGATCCTGTACCAATTCATCCTATGAAGATATTGCCCGGGCTGCATCCATCGCGAAACAGGCAGGGGAAAAGGGGCTCAAGACAAAATCAGATTTCATCATCACCCCCGGTTCAGAGCAGGTCAGGTTTACCTGCGAACGCGACGGCCTGCTCAACCTTTTAACCGGTATCGGCGGTGTGATTATGGCAAACGCCTGCGGTCCCTGCATTGGCCAATGGTCCCGGGCGATGGATGATCCCCTTCGGAAAAATTCCATCCTGAACTCATTTAACCGCAACTTTGCCCGGCGAAACGACGGGTTGGCCGGAACCCACAGCTTCATTGCCTCGCCTGAGATTGTTACAGCAATGATCCTGGCCGGCACACTCACTTTTAATCCGGTGACTGATAAGCTTATCAATGCAAATGGGGAGGAGATAAAACTCGACGAACCCCGTGGCTTTAAATTGCCGGTAAAGGGATTCGAAGTGGATGATCCGGGCTATGTGCCTCCTCCTTCCGATGGTACATCCATTTCGGTAACAATAAGTCCGGGCAGTGAACGGCTGCAGTTGCTCGAACCATTTGAACCCTGGGATGGGAACGACCTGAAGGGTATGAGGTTGCTGATCAAGGCAAAAGGGAAATGCACCACCGATCACATCAGCATGGCCGGGCCGTGGTTGCGGTTTCGCGGCCACCTCGATCGCATTTCAGATAATCTGCTGATGGGAGCGGTTAATTTCTTTAATGATCAGGCCAACCTGGTGAAAAATACAGTCACAGGCGATTATGCCGAGGTTTCGAAAACTGCGCGCATTTATAAGCAGAACGGGATTCCCTCGCTGATCGTCGGTGATGAGAATTACGGAGAGGGCTCCTCGCGTGAACATGCTGCCATGGAGCCCCGGTATCTGGGAGTCCGGGTTGTGCTGGTGAAATCATTTGCAAGGATCCACGAAACAAACCTGAAGAAACAGGGAATGCTTGCCCTTACCTTTACGCAACCGGAGGATTATTTTAAAATTGGCGAGGAAGATATTTTCGAATTGGAGGGACTAAAGCATTTTGCACCCGGAGTCCCCTTAACACTGAGAATCCGGCATACCGACGGAACCCATGATGTGATAAGCCTTAACCACACTTACAGTGATTTGCAGATCAAGTGGTTTAACGCCGGAAGCGCGCTTAATTATTTACAAACCCTAAAATAGAATCTTATGATTATAGATAGTGTCCTTCAGGATTTGGCCGTCATGGCGGAGAAATCCTGTAAAATTGATGAATCACTGTTCAAGCAGTATGATGTGAAAAGAGGTCTCAGGAATGCTGACCATACCGGAGTACTTGTCGGCCTGACCAGGGTGGGAAGCGTTGTCGGGTACGAAAAAATCGATGGAATTCTCCAGGCGGTCGATGGAAAATTGATATACCGCGGCATCGATATCAATGACCTGGTACACGGGTGTCAGGACGCTGGTCGACCGGGATTTGACGAGACCGTCTTTCTTCTTCTCTTTGGTCGGTTGCCTAATAAAGAGGAACTCAGTGTTTTTTCCGATGGCATGGCTGAAATGCGCGCGTTGCCCGAGAATTTCAACCGCGATATGATCCTTACCATGAAAGGGAAAGATATCATGAACATGCTGGCACGATCGATCCTGGCGCTCTATACCCTGGATGAACAAGCCGACGACACCTCCATTTCCAATATCGTTAGGCAATCGATCAGCCTGATCGCCAAATTCCCGACCATAGCGGTATATTCCTACCATGCGATGCGTCATTTGATTTTCTACGATACCCTAACTGTCCGTTATCCCGATAAAAAACTGACGACCGCCGAAAATTTCCTGTATATGCTCAAGGGTTATGAATTTACCGACCTTGAAGCCGAACTGCTGGACCTGTGTCTGGTGCTCCATGCAGAGCACAGTGGAGGGAACAATTCGACTTTTACAACGCGGGTGGTCAGCTCGAGCGGTACCGACACCTATTCGGCTATTGTTGCTGCAATCGGATCATTAAAAGGGCCGTTGCACGGAGGCGCCAATCTCCAGGTCATCGAAATGATGGACAATATAAAATCGAACGTGAAGAACTGGGCCAACGACGATGAAGTAGCCGATTATCTTAGGAGGATCACCCGGAAAGAAGCACACGACCGGTCGGGTAAGATCTACGGCTTTGGTCATGCGGTGTACACGGTATCCGATCCAAGGGCGCTCCTGCTTAAAGAGAAGGCCCGGTTGCTGTCAAAGGAAAAGGGGAGGGAAGACGAAATGGCGCTCTATGAGGCAATCGAACGGATCGGACCGGAGATTTTCTATGAATTCAAAGGTTCCAAGGATAAATTGATTTCACCGAATGTCGATTTTTATTCCGGTTTCGTATATGATTGCCTGAAGATACCCAAGGAACTGTACACCCCCCTGTTTGCCATTTCACGTATCAGCGGATGGTGCGCCCATCGGCTTGAAGAGATGATCAGCGGCAGGAGGATCATCCGGCCGGCGTACAAGACTGTTGAGCCTGCCGGAAGTTATATTCCCTTAGAGGAACGATAGAAGCCGGTTATGGAACCTGGGCTTGATCGTCGTGATTGAATACCTTGTATTACTGATCAATCGGTAACAGCCAGCTTAACAATCCTTGTTTCCCCTGAAGTCTTAAGGGTAAGCAGGTACATCCCGGCTTTTAATTCACAGATGGGTATGACCAAATGTGATTGATGGACTGCTTTCCCTGAAAGAACCGCTGCGCCCTGGATATCGCAAATCTGAAACTGTTCGACAGGTAAATCCGAATCAACGCTGACGATGTCAAAAGCGGGGTTGGGGTATATCGCAATGTGCTCCGGTGGGTGTTTGTCAATCCCCGTGATATATTCAACATGCAGCGTGTCGCAGGGCGCTTCGCAAAGCAAGCTCAATGAATAAGGATCTTGTTGTATCGCGGTTATCAGGTAGAGGAACTGTCCTGAAGGATACCAGGTTGGCAGTACATCATGATATAGGGTAGCGGTAACCGGAGCTGAATTCAGTTTCACGAGCGGCTGAATGTTCGGTTCGAGCGTACGGTAAATATTATATCCCATAATATATTGCAGACTGTCGCACGCAGGCGGTTGCCAGGAGAGCATGATGGTGTTTGCCGACTGTGTGTATGCACATGCTGAAGGTCCGGCACATTCGTGGGATACCACGATGTTGTCGACGAACCAGCCGGAGATGTTTGCACTGTTGACCCCGCCGGCCTTGAAGGCAACCCGAAAGTATTTTCCGTTAACCATCGAGATATCAATCTTTTGGTGAATCCAACCGGTGGAACCATTATTGGTTACCTGGAATACCTGGATCCAGTCGTTATCAATTTTGTATAAAGCGCTTAATTGTTCGGTTCCATTGGCAGCAATATCATCCAGCTTATAATCAAATTCAAAGTACATTTTGCCGCATTTCCAGGGTATGCCAGGCAGGACATGTGGGAACATACTGCTTGTATAATTCTGGTTGACGGGAAACCCGGAGAACATGGCAGTCGGCAGCGGATTACCCAGGAAAGTCGAAACGGACCAGTTCAACTGCGAAGGTGTGAACTGCCAGTCGTTGAAAGAAAATGAGCCCTGGTCCCAATACTCCTGGAAAGGCAAAACGATATCACAGATAATAGAAATGGTGACAGGCCCCGCGGGCGCCGATTCGCCAAACTGTCCCGGTTGCCCATAGGCTGTCAGATCATACCTTGCCGTCACCGAATAGGTGTAAGTTCCGGGGTCAACCATGTAGTCATAATAGGTGACAGTTGCACCATCAGGGATGTAGAAATACTGAATCCCATCGCGGTAGATATAATATCCGACCAGTCCGGGAGGCGTGGTTCCTCCGGGTTGCTGCGGAAGTTGCCAATACAGGTAGCTGCTGCATTCTACCGCCGAGCCTGCAAGGTTTTGAGGTGGGTACAATGTGTATCCCGATCGGGATCCCTGGTGCGGTATGCTCCAGGCGGCAGCCTGAAGTCCCGCCGATGCCAGCATGAGCATCGTGAAAAAAAGGTAAATGAACGGTTTCATGATTTGGATGATATTAAGGTGAAAGAATAAGGGGTGAAAAGTCAGGTAAATATAACAAATATTTATCGGAAATCAATACGTTTTATAAAGGGAATGAAGGGAAGAGGGTATGAAGTTATAAAAGGGGAAAAGGAAACAAGGATAAGTAATAGATAATTGTTTCAGTATACTTACAGGTACAACGTGGTCATATTGCGGGCAACAAGCTTTCCGGAAATCTTCCGGGGCAGGATCCGGGTGAGCAGGAAATAGGCAACCCGGTTGCTGCGACCGGAAATACAGATTGCTTTTCTACCGACCATTTTCAACGCAAAGTCAGCTACGGCTTCCGGTTTTTGTATCTGGGGCTTGAACAATCCATACTTTGGACGGGTCGATAAAAACATCGGAGTTTCGGTGACTCCTGCACAACATGCTGTTACATCGATGCCTTTTTGTTTCATTTCCTGGTGCAGCGATTCGGCCAGCAGGATGATGAACCCCTTTGTAGCTGCGTAGGTTGCGACCATCGGGGGACCGATCAATCCGGCCAGAGAGCTGATCAGCAAGATACCGCTCCGGATTCCGTTTTGTTGCTCGTTTGCAAACTGGTGCACCAGGTGGATTAAAGTCCGGTTGTTTGTTTCAATAAACCGGTCGACTTCTGCCGGGGCAAGGTCGGTAAAAGCGGTCACCTTACTGAAAGCTGCCACATAAACCAGAAACCGGCACTGTACCGAACGGATTGCTTCCATACAAACCGATGCTGCGTCGGTCGATGCGAGATCAAGGCACAGGATTTTAATACGTGAATCCACAGATCCCCTAAGCTGGTCCGGCCCGGTAGCCCGGTCTTCACCGGATATTTTTCCGGACGATACAATTCCTGCTTCCTTTCCCGATTCCGGCTGTTGTTGCGGTATCATCGCAAATCCCGGTTCCAGTTTTTCTGCCAGGTTCTTGAGCGCCTGTGCATTGATATCGACCAGGATTACATTGAAACCTGCCTGGAAAAGTTGAATGGTAAACGCTTCCCCGATCCCCTCTGCGGCTCCGGCTACCAGGGCCCATTCCCCATATCTTTTCAGGAGTTCATGCATGATTTTTTTATCTTTGATGCCCGGAATAACAGGGATTCTGCGCGCAATATTACGTAATTCGCTGAATTATGAAGCATTTGCTTTTTTTCTTTTTACGAGTCCTGAAATTTTTCCGAAGCGCCCGACTGGCGCTTTCAGGTAAAACGGAGGCTGATATCCACGACCAGCGGGTTGTTTCGGGGAAAGCCTGGGAAGCGTTCTGTGATAACCTGAAAAGCGCCGGCGCTTCCCTGATGTATCCGGGAGCCCCCACCGACCCTTTCAATCAGGCTGAAGGGTTGAGATATCTGACCCGGTTGACCCGGGGTGGACTGGAAGCTTTTGTCGAATACGGAGACCCGGCATTCCCGGTACTGTGTCGAACTGCCCATGAAACAATAAAACTTGGCGCCGATAATCCCGATAACCACTATTTTAACGCCCAGATCTCCGGAAAATATTGTTACAGGATAAAAGGCAAAAGAAATACCGTTGACTATATCGGTTTCTTTACCCGCAACGGGAATTATGGCACCACCGGCGGGCTGGCCCCCTGCGGATCTCTTGAGGGTAAAGATCTGGTGACGGAACCGGATGGCTCGTTTGAGATTATCCTGAGCCCTGAGCCCCGGGGGAAAAACTGGCTGAAGACGGATGACAGTACCTCTCTTTTGATTGTAAGGCAGACCTTTTTGAATCGTTTTGAAGAAGTACCGGCCGAAATCCATATTGAAAACCTCGACGGAAGAACACATCCCGATCCCATCACGCCTGCCGCAATTGACAAAGGCTTACAAACAGCTTCGATGTTTGTTGCAGGCGCGTCGCTGCTTTTTGCCAAATGGGCGAACGGATTTCAAAAGCATACCAATAAACTGCCCATGTTTGACTCTGCAGTTTCGGATGCAGCCGGAGGCGATCCCGGTATTTTTTACTATCACAGCCATTGGAGGCTGGATGACGATGAGTCGCTGGTAATTACCGTGAAGCCTCCGCAATGCGATTCCTGGAATTTCCAATTGAACAACTATTGGATGGAATCGCTCGACTACCGGTATTTCACCGTCTGCATAAATAAGGCGACCGCCCATCAGAACCCCGACGGATCGGTGCGTGTAATTGTGGCACATAACGATCCGGGTCATCCCAACTGGATCAATACCTGCGGACACAGGGAAGGCACTATGCTCTGGCGCTGGTATCGCTTGCACCCCGGCGAAAATCCGGTGGAACCTTTCTGCGAATTAGTTAAAACTCCCCGGTGAATTTCGAAATTCTGAATTGTTGATATTAACTACTGATTATATTGATACTCTTGATTCTTAATGATGTACGACGTTGACTTGCTTAAAGAAAATTTCCGAAAGAATCCTTTCTGGTTCAGGTTTTTAAACGCGGGATGGAAAGCCACCTATCCGCTGGGAACAAAACTGAAACTTGATAAGGATGATTTGATCCGGACTGCGAAAAAAACAACGGGATTGTCGGATTTCGGCCCCGATTTTAATGATGAACCCCTCGACCGGTTACTTTGGTCCATAAACCATGAAGCCAATCTTCATCCGGTCGGAAGGTTTATTACTCGCCAGCGCTATGTCAGTCTGCTCAGCATCAGGCTCCGGGCTGCCTATTACTTTAAAAAATATCCGCAAATCCTGGAACAGCCGCTCTATCCCGCATGGATCATTGTAGGGTTGCAACGGACCGGAACCACTAAATTGCAGCGGCTACTCGCAGCCGATCCCGATCACCGGGTTATTCCAAGCTGGGAAGTTATCAATCCCATGCCACTCGATCTGAATTTGTACCAGGACCAATTTTTAACCCCGGTCTTTTCCGGAGCCCGGCAACACAGTCCATCCACCGTGTACCCAAAGCCCGGTGACCGCCGCATCAAAATGGCCAATTTATCAGTCAGGGCGGTACGGCTGATTTCGCCCGGTTTCTTCGCGGTTCATCCCATCGACGCTCTTCAACCGGAAGAGGACATCCTGATGCTTGACCTTAGTTTCATGAGCACAACCCCCGAAGCGATGATGCCGGTGCCCACCTACGCTTCCTGGCTTGAGCGGTCGGATCAGTCGGATGCCTATGCCTACGCGGTGAAGATCATGAAATTTCTACAGTGGATCCATCCGGCTAAAAGGTGGGTACTGAAAACCCCGCATCATCTTGAGTTTCCCGATTTGATTGAAAAGCATTTCGGAGAGGTTCACTTTATCTGGCCCCACCGGACCATCTACGAATCTGTTCCGTCGTATTTAAGCATGCTTACCTACAACTCGCTGATGTTTTGTGAGAAGGTTGATCCTGAACAGATAGCAAGGCATTGGGTGCGGAAAATAGGTTATATGCTCGATAAAGCGCTGGATTACCGGTTAAAGGATGGAAATGGAAATAAATTCACCGACCTCTGGTACCATGATTTGATTTCCAGTTCGATGGAAGAGATGTCAAAGATTTATAAGTTGGACGGAGGTCTGACCCCCGATCTGATCCGACGATTTCAGGAACATGAGGTAAGCCATCCACACCGAAAATACGGAACCCACCATTATTCGCTCGCTGATTTCAATCTGACTCAGGGGGACATTGATCGGCACACGAAACGCTACCAGGACTTTATAGCCAAACTGTATGACAAACATCAACGACCATAAAACAAAGAAATACAACAACCCTTTCACTGCAACCTTAACAGGAATCCGCGACCTGTTCAGGAAACTTCCGCCCGCGGGAACCCTGAAACCGGAGAATCGGCTTGACGGAAAAACTGTTCTGGTTGACGGATCCAGCTCGGGACTGGGCTTTGCAGTGGCGCTTGATGTTGCCCGTCGCGGAGCCCGCCTGGTCATGGCTTGTCGCAGCGGGATCCCGGGGAAGGGTGAGCTGATCAAAAAACTATCCGGAAATCCAAGGGTAACAATGCTTCCGGTCGATTTCTCGGATCTGGAAAGCATTGAAAAGCTGGCCCGACAGATTCGCGATGAGGCGGGCCCGATCGACATTTACATCAGCAATGCGGGAATTGTGCCTAAAAAAAGCAGAAAAACCCCGCAGGGTCTCGAAGAGATGTTCATGGTCAACTATTTCTCAAAGTTTGTTTTTATAAACCTAATGATCGAATACGGTTGTTTCGCTTGTAAACCAGAGCCTTCGCGCATTGTCTTGGTCTCTTCCGAAAGCCACCGTAATCCTGATAAGTTCGACTGGGATGGATTCGGGATCTATCGCGATTATTCCATCGGAAAGTCCATCGAACTTTACGGGTATTACAAGCTGTTGCTTACGACCTTCTCTGTCGAGTTATCCAGGAGAATCAATGCTGATGAAGCGGTTCGCGGCTCGGTCTTTGCCCTTTGCCCGGGCCCGGTGAATTCCAATATCGCAAGGGAGGCGCCTTTGATTTTTCAGCCTTTGCTCAAACTGGTATTTTCTATCTTTTTCCGATCGCCTGCCAGGGCTGCCATTCCGGTTGTTTACTTAGCGGCTTCACCCGATCAGAAAGGAAAACCCTATGACTATTTCTTTCTTATGAGCAGGAAAGAAATCGATGAAAAAGCATCCAATCCCGGGAATGGGAAAAAGCTCTGGGATCTATCTCAGGCACTGCTGGAGAAATTAAGACAAAAACCGTAAGGTAGCGCTTCCTGAATGCGTTAAAGAGCCATTCAAAAGCTGTATAGCAGTTTTATCTCTTCCTTCCAAATTGATTCATCGGGTGTCTCAAGGATCAGGGGCATATCATCAAACCGGGGATCATGCATGAGGAGTTTAAAAACCTCCATCCCGAGGGTTCCCTTTCCAAGACTGTCGTGCCGGTCGACCCGGCTATTAAGCCCTTTTTTGGCATCATTCAGGTGCATCCCTTTCAGATACCGGAACCCGATGATCCGGTCAAATTCACTGAACGTATGGGTGAATCCTGCCGGCGTCGAAAGGTCATAGCCGGCCGCAAACGAGTGACAGGTGTCGATACACACGCCGACGCGTGATTTATCCTCCACGCGGTCGATAATGTATCTCAGGTGTTCGAATTTATACCCCAAATTACTTCCCTGGCCCGCCGTATTTTCAAGAACGGCAATCACCCCCCTGGTTTTATCAAGGGCAATGTTAACCGATTCGGCAATCTGCTCTAAGCACTCCTCATCCGAAATCTTTCCGAGCGATCCGCCGGGATGGAAATTCAGCCGGTCGAGCCCAAGCTGTTCGCACCGCGACATCTCATCAATGAAAGCTTCCCGCGACTTGGCCAATCCATCGGCTTCCGGGTGTCCCAGGTTGATCAGGTAACTGTCGTGGGGCAAAATTTGAAAAGGTTTGTACCCGTGTTTATCACAGTTTTCCCTGAAGTTTCGGATTGAATCCTTCGTGAGGGGCGATGATTTCCACTGTCGCTGGTTTTTGGTGAACAGGGCAAAAGCTTTTGCCCCGATTTCATGGGCATTCAATGGTGCGTTTTCGACTCCGCCTGAGGCGCTTACATGTGCTCCGATATATTTCATCTGTTAAACTTTTATGAACAGATTTATGTTGATAATTTCTTTAACTGTTGATATGAATCAACGGATTTCAATAGTTATCAGGCGAAAATCCATTGAATTCAAACCGGATGTAAAAATAATCGTTTTTTCGAAATTTAAATTTCATCCGGTTCTGATGCCGGATCCCTCCTGTTAAATCTTCGTTAAAGGAGTTCCCGCCGTTTTTTTTCTTTATATTTGTAAAAAATATAGCCATGAAAAAGATATTCCTGATCTCAATTTTAGTAGTGACAGCGGTGAGTTTATTTGCACAGATATCACTGAATCAGAAAGATAACGGATTGATTCCAGGTGAGACTGCCTCCGTTCAGGAAACCCAGTTTATGGAACCCGGGGCTTCGGGAGCAAATCTGATATGGGATTTTTCCAAGCTTCAGAATACAGAAACCAAGCCGGCAGGCCAGATAAGTACCGTTCCGGTCAAGGCTCTTAACGGTGTGGGCGCTTACAATCTGGTACTCAATGAGGGTAGATATGAATATTTCTACAATGCCGATGAGAACGGATTTGAAGAGGTTGGGATGATCAGCAATGACAATGAGATCGCCCTTGTTTATACCGATCCGATCCGGAAAATGAACTACCCGTTTACGTATGGTTCCCACATTGGCGATACCTATAGCGCTTATTCCACCTTTAAAGAAACCACGCGTATCGATTATTCCGGTGAATATACCGTGGATGGAGACGCTTTCGGAACTTTGATCCTTCCCGACAGGGTACTTAAAAATACCCTCCGGATTAAAGTTGCCCGGAACGGGATGGAACGGTACATGTGCGGTTCAACCGAAGTTCATTCCGAAAGATATCTCTGGTACGCGGCCGGGTACCGGTATCCTGTGCTGACCCTGAGCATTGTTAACTACCAGATCGGCGGACAAGCACCGGTAACAACCCGTAAGGCCACATTGAATGTCAACCAGCATGTCGAAACCGAAGTGATCGCCGGACTGGACCCAACGCAAAAGCCCGATCAATCGGATGTTTCGGTTATCCTCTACCCGAATCCTTTCAATGAAAAGTTGACCTATAATTACTATCTGAGGAAAGACATGTCGGTATCGATCGATTTATTCGACATTACCGGAAAAATCTCAGCGAAGCTTTTGAAAACCCAGAGCCAGGCAGAAGGCTTGCATACCGGTGAAATCAACAGCCAGACAAAAGATCTGAACCCCGGGATCTATTATCTCCGGTTCACTTTCGACAACAAAGTTGTTACCAACAAGATCGTGAAGATCTAATCTGCATCACCTTTTATTTTACCTCTAAATCACCGGTCAGAACACCGAGGAGGTTATTGTTTTTATCGTATACCGGCAGGGAGTAAGTGATCATCACCACTTGTCCGCCACCGTCATCAAAATAGGGATTGCTCCATACCGGTTTTTTTGCTGCGACCGGCACTGCGTACCATTCGCTCACGGTGTAATCATACGATTCGGGCAGAGAGACCTGTTTGAACTCTTTTCCGGAACGATAGATGTACGGCGCTGCACGATGAACGTTCCCGTTTTCGGCAGTCGGTGCAAAAGCGAGGGTGGAGCCATAAATTTCGGGGTATAACTTTAAAAAATTGGTGAGAATCGCGGGCATATCCTCCGGTTTGAGGGTCTTCCCTTCCAGCGATTTAGCCAGTTCTTTTACGCCGTTTTCGACTGTTGCCTTTTTACAGGCGTCAGGAAGGGTCATGTAGGTTTCGTGATAATGAATCACCCTCCAGCCCGCGGCTTCGCGTTGCCAGATCCAGGTTTCGGTCAGCAATTGATCCATAGTTGTCTCGTCCTTGAAATCAATGTGGTGCTTACAAACCGAGATCCAGGTTGCTGAGGTTGGAGAAAATACGATGACCCGGGTATCGACAGGTTCTACTGTCTGGGATTTAACCGCGTTGTATTCTTTTGAAAATTTCGATATTATTTCTTCCCGGTTATACGCCATGCCGCCGGAAATAAAAACTGCAGCAGAATCTTCGCTGAGATATTTAAAAGTCCCTTCAGTATTGGCGTTCTGGGCATAACCGAGCACCTCGTCGCTAAGACTGATAATGGTATCGCGGATAGCTTGTTTTTCAGTGTCGTCAAAAAGTTTACGTTCCTGGCAGCCTGTGAGGGAAAGGATTCCAAGGGCTGAAACCATCAAATAATTAAGAATTTTTTTCATGTCCTGTAGATTTAAAACATTTTTTATGAAGATTTTGAAAGCATTCAGAGCTTAAAATTATAAACTATTCATGATTGTTACAAACCTGAATTCTATTTACGAAGATAATGCGATTGTTGATTACCGATCTATGTTTATTCTGCTATTTCAAACATCAAAGCACTTTTAACAACCACCCCGTTGTAAAGATTAACCAGAACCAGGACGTAACGCTCAAGAGTTCAACACGCTTATCCACTATTGGAAGGGGATAATGATTCAATAAATCCTGATCTGTCGTTTTTATCACCTGCCCGAAAATCACCGTCGAGATGAAAAGGAAAAGAATAAAAACTATCAGGTTTTTCATAAATATTTGATTTTATCAAGAGGTTTAAAGAAGTAAATGGCAAATTTTCAATAGCCTTTTGTAACGTCTTTTCATATCCCGGTCAATTGTTGACGCTAATCACCACGCTTCCCGTTTTATGACCTTTTTCAACATGGGTGTGGGCTTGCTGACTTTTTGACCAACCGATTCAACAACGCCTGAGAACTCGGTTCCGGGGATTTGATATTTTTTCCGCGGTTTTCTGAATCCCAGGAATATCCTGCTTAAAACGGTATCGCCTCTGCGCATCATGCAATCGGCGGTGGTCACGATGGTGGCTATAACCCTGACGAGAACTTCATGGCTTTCGAAAGGATAGGCGGAGTCCTCCACTGGGTAAGGCTTTTCCCCTCTCTGTCGTCCTTGAAATTGACGCAGTATATCCTGCCGGCATTCGGGAAAAACCGGTCGTAGCTCAATTCGTCACTCACCCAGAGGAATATCAGGATGAAGCAGGCCAATCCTGCTGCCAGTCCTGTGAGGTTTATCAACGAAAAGGTCTTGTTCCTGAGGATGTTCCGGATTGCTGTTATAAAATAATTTCTGAGCATGAAGTGATGCTTATTTATTCATATTTCAACGCCTCTGCCGGATTGCTTGTTGCCGCCCTCCAGGCCTGCCATATCGTTGCAACAAAGGCGATGATGAAAACGAACATGGCGCTGAATAAAAAATATCCCGGTGTGAGATGAATGCGTGCTACATAATCCGAAAGCCATCTGTCCATTACCAGGTAACCTGCCAGGGAAGCAACGAGGATGGCTCCGGCGACCATGATCATCGTCTCCTTTAACAAACCGGAAATAAGTTCAAAAACCGTGCTTCCATTCACCTTCCTGATTCCGATCTCCTTCGTACGGCGTGAGATTTTAAGAATAGTCAGCGCGAGTAAACTGAGCAGGCTGATGATGACCACTTCGGTTCCTCCGATGAAAACCATTTGAGCAAGCTGGTTTTCTTTCTTATACATCCGATCAAAGATATCAGCCAATGTACTGTAGTTAAAAATGTAATTATTATCAAAGCGATGGAAAATCGTCTTTATCTGCATCAATTGGCTCCCTGTCAAAGGATTGTTACTACGGATGTAAATATTCGGAGTTCCCCAGAAACAATTCGCAATGACCAAAGGCTCAACGGGGTCGCCAGGATTGGACGTATAATAAAAATCCTTCACTACACCAATAATCTCAACCCTTTCGTCCTTGTAAATAATGGTCTGTCCGGCCTTTGGCTTTAATCCAAGTAATTTGACTGCTGATTCGTTTACAATTACCGCCTGACTGTCTGCCATGGATTGGCGAAAAAACCGACCGTCGATCAACTCAAATTTCATGAGTTCTCCAAATCCGGGTTTTTCGCGGTATTCGTTGATCGCCTTGTTGCTGTTTTCCCCATCGGTTACATTCCTGATGGATTGGCCACTACATCCCCCGCCCATAAAATGTTCGCCTCCGCAAACGGCTGTAACAAATGGAAGTTTCGATAATTCTGTTTTAATGCTTTCGTACTTTTTTGAGATGGGAGCGGTGCAATTGCTGATTGTGATAACATTATACTTATCGAATCCCAACGGCACCTGGTGCATATAAGATAATTGTGCTACAATAATAACAACGCAACTAATAAAAAATGAGGCTACCATGAACTGTACAAATACCGATGCGATCGATAGCCAATTACTGTTTCCGCTGCCCGAAATCTTTCCCCTCAATCCCAAAGCGTACTTCATTTTTGAAAGATAAAGTACAGGATATCCGGATGTGACCACAAGAAGTATGATCAGTACTATCACAAATGAGATTATACCGCCAAACGACAGCAAATCGGAAACGTCAACTTTTGATTGAAACAAGGTTGCCAGGTAGGGCATTGATTTATATAGAATCAGAAATGCTGAAAGAGCAGAAATAAGAAACACAATCAATGTTTCCATAAAAAACAGTCTGGCGATGTTGACTTTAGATGCCCCGAACATAGTACGCGTTGATATTTCAACAATGCGTTTTTCGCCATGAATGATAAATAAATTGATATAACTTGCCAATGCCGTAAGCAGGACAAACAACGCGATCAATCCCACAATCACGATTTGTTTCGTACTGCCATGGATCGGGATGAATGAACTTGCTTCTGAGTTCAGGTAAAGATTGGTGAGTGGTTCTACCCCGGATTGCACTTTTGCAGTCCAGGCCTTTGCCCAATCTTCCATGAGCCTGTTATTTGCTTTTACAATCTTATTGCTCGCTGTTCCCCGGTCGGTATTGGGTTTCAGCAGGTAATAGGTTTGAAATTCCAGGCTTGATGACAACCATCTCATATCAAGTGTTGGCAAGGAGATCAATATTCCGAAATTCAGGTGCGAGTTTTTGGGAATCTCATCCATAACACCGGTGATCATCACCTGTTCTCCATCTGCTTCCACAGATTTCCCAATGCAGTTGGTTGAATGGAAAAGCTTTTCTGCAACAGAAGTGGTTATTACAGCGTTTTTAGCCCCAACCAGTGCGGTTTTTTCATCACCTAGGCGGAGTCCAAGTCCGAAAACTTCGAAAAATTCAGGGTCGGCATAAAAAATCCCGACTTTCTCTGCCTTGGTTTCTTTGGTTTGAACCGATGCCGGCCAGCCGCCATATAACTGAACGGCAGCTTCCACTTCGGGTACCATTTCAGGAAGCTGGGAATAGGCGCTGCGCAGGGAAATACCATACACCTGGGTGTTTGTATTATCGGTTACCCGGCTATAAAGTCTTACCACACGGTCTTTGGTTTTGAAATGACGGTCAAAGCTCAACTCATACCGGATGTAAGTGAGGGTAAAGATCACGGTGGTTAATGCTACACTCAGTCCAATGACATTGACGAAAAAAGAGAGCGGATTCCGTTTCAGGATCCTGAAAATGAACCTAAGATCATTCATCTGTAACTAAGTTTTTATCAGTTTCGGTATCAGTCATATTGATTCTGTCACATTATTAGTATTGAATGATTCTATTCATCTCGCAGCGCCTCAACAGGATTTCTTTGGGCCACACTGAAGGCATGCCAGTTTACCGCAATCAGGGCTGTGAACAGGGTCAGACAGGCTGCCAGCAAGAACACCCACCAACTGAGTCCGGTCCGGTATGCAAAATTCCCGATCCATTGGTACATTGCATACCAGGCTATCGGTATGGCGATCAAAAAAGCCACCACCACCCATTTCAGGAACTCTTTGTTCAGCATGAACAGGATTTCGGATATGGAGGCGCCATTGGCTTTGCGGATCCCGATTTCTTTGGTGCGGCGGTTGCAGGAAAATACAGCCATACCCAGGATACCAAGCATGGCGATGATGATCGCCAGGGCCGAAAATATCAGGGTCAGGTTGCGAAGCCTCACCTCATCCTGGTATTTCCGGGCCAGCAGGTCGTCGAAGTAACTGTAGGAAAATCCTCTCGAATGCCGGTGTTTCCGGTAAACATCGCGAATGAATTTCAAGGTCTCTGCCCGGTTATTGTCTGATATGCGTACATTCATTGTCATGATGTTTTGCGGATCGTAGGTCAAAACCAGTGGACCGATTGGATAATGAAGCGGACGGAAATGAAAGTCCTTTACTACCCCGACTATGACATAGTTCCCGATTCGCTCTCCGATAGGATTCTTATACCCATAGGCTTTTTCAGCCGCTTCATTAATGACTGCAGGTAAGGAAAAACGCTTCTCTCCCAAAGTTTTTCGGCCGGTATCAGCTTCCAGGGCTTTCCAGAATCCATCGAAATCCATCCGGAGGAATTGTCCCTTTACAATTACCAATTTATAGGTTTTAGCAAAGTCCTCATCCGCCCAGATCATGGCGGCCCTGATGCTGTCGGAACGGCCGGCATGGTCGATAGCAAGTCTCACCTGCCAGTTGAAGTCAATGGGAGCATTTGCGGTTGCAGTTACTCCCAGGATGTTGGTATTCTTCAACAACTCATCCTTAAAAGATCTGTTCTCATACCAAAGACCTGTTGGAATGACCACGATATTTTTCCGGTCGAAACCCAGATCTTTCCCCTGGATATAATTTAGCTGCTTGATAAAGAACGATGTGACAATGATGAAGAAGGCAGCGATGCTGAACTGTATCACCACCAGTAACCTGGTAAAATTGCTCTTCGACCCGGTTTGGCTCCCGCCCCGGAAGATTCTGGTGGTTTTTAAGGAGGACAGGTACAAGGAGGGATAAATACCTGCAACAATCCCAACTAAAACTGTTAATAGCAGAATACTGATCATTTGCCCGAAAGAATAATTCAGGGGGAGGGATTGCCCGGTAAATGCATTGAACCAGGGCAGGATCAAACAGATCAGAAAGAGGGCTATCAGCGCGGCGGCCGTGGTTTGTAAAACCGCTTCGCCCATAAACTGAAGGATTATACCGGATCGTTCGGCACCACACACTTTTTTGATGCCTATTTCTGTTGACCGCTCCGATGACCGCGCCACCGACAACACCGAAAAATTCAGTGCCGCCATGAGAATGATTAACAGGGCCAACCCGGAGAAGATCCATACATACTTGGAGTTGCTGATGTTTTTATCATAGAGGTATGTCTGGTAATCGGTGTGCAGATGGATATCAGTCAGCGGTTGAAATACAAGTTTATCCTTCAGCCTGGTGAATCGGCCAAGGTGGTTGGCAATGGAGTTCACAAACTTGTCGTCGATCAAAGCATTCTTTACAAGTTTGATGTAAACACGCACATGAGCCTTGTCGCCCCAGCTGTCCTCCAAATAAGCGTACCTGTTGCATTTCCCTGAAACAACAAACCCGAAATCGAGGTGGCTTTGCTTGGGTATCCGAACAACTCCGCTTACGGTATAAATG
>SACF01000222.1 GCA_009928665.1 Alphaproteobacteria bacterium | reverse complement strand
AAAAACCGGGGGAGAGGAAACCTCTTTTCAAATGATCAAAATGTTTTTGCGAACCATTGACCGTACGGTTTTCGATTCCTTTTGTCATGGAAATATCGGCCCGGAGGACAGCAAAACCATTCGTTTGATTTTGCGGGCGGAAAGAGAGCTGCAAGATTCAACACCGAACCTGACTTTGCTATATGATCCCGGGGTGACCCCGGATGAATTGGGTGCATTGGCCATCGAAACTGCATTGGATTGTGCCAAGCCCAGTTTTGCCAAGGATTCTCTGTTTCGTGAAGAGCTGGGAGATCATTACGGGATTGCCAGCTGCTATAACGGGTTGCCGGTGGCCGGTGGTGCCTATACATTGACTCGATTGATTTTGGCCAGAGTGGCACAGGGTGCCAAGGGTAAAGAGGACTTTATGACCCGGGCTTTGCCTTGGGCTATTGATACCATGCTGGCATTTATGGATGCAAAGATTGAATTTTTAGTGAAGGAGACACCGTTTTTCCAGACCAATTTCCTGGTGAAGGAGGGCTTTATTCAACCGGACCGGTTCAATGGACTTTTTGGAGTGGTAGGGATGAATGAGTGCGTCAATACCTTGATGGAAAAAGAGGGGAAAGACGGAAAGTTCGGATATGACGTGGGGGCAGACAATCTGGCCCTGGAAATTATGGACTTCATAAAAGATAGAGTGGACCATCATGAAAATCCTCTCTGTCCCTTCTGGAAGGGACGATTCATGCTACATGCCCAAGTGGGTACCGACGCAGATTCCGGCATTAGTCCCGGTACCCGGATTGCCATTGGCAGCGAACTTCCTTTGTACGACCATATCCGTCATGCGGCACTGTTCCACAAATACTTCCCGTCAGGTACGGGGGATATTTTCCCCTTTGATTCTACAGCGGCGAAAAACCCGGAAGCGGTGTTGGATATATTTAAAGGTGCATTTGACTCTGGCATGCGATACATTTCCACCTACTCCAGCGACAGCGACGTCATTCGGATTACCGGGTATCTGGTGAAACGAAGCGATATGGATGCATTGGAAAAAGGAGAGGCCGTACTAAATGACACCGTGGTGTTGGGCCTCACTTCTCGCCAGAAATCCAAAATCGAAGAGAGAAAAGTGAGAAAGATAGAGGAAGAATAATTCATGGATCAAGATTGCAAGGCTCCCGTCCATAAGATTCTCAATCATAGCATTGTCGACGGCCGTGGAAATCGCACGGCCGTATTTCTTCAAGGTTGCAATTTCAATTGTGCCTACTGCCATAATCCGGAGACCATCGATTTAAAGGACCCGACGGTTTCTCTTACTTGGATGACACCGGCGGAGGTGACGAATCGAGTGTTGGCCAATGCCCCTTTTGTGCGGGGGGTCACCGTGTCTGGGGGGGAATGTACATTACATCCGGAATTTTTACGCGCGTTTTTTTTGGACGTGAAAGATCGGGGGAAGGGCAAGGCTCCGGGGGGAGGAGACTTGACCACTTTGATTGACAGCAACGGTTCCTACGATTTTCGAAAGGACCCGGAGCTTCTGATGG
>SACF01000221.1 GCA_009928665.1 Alphaproteobacteria bacterium | reverse complement strand
GTTCTGGGGGCCTTATCAGACCATTGCACAGGAACATGGCCGAACCATTACCACCTTTACCTTATTTGATGAGAATCTGGGATTTCATCAGGAATCTTTCCGGGAAAAGGTGGCAGAGCTGGGGGAAACACAAGAGAAGGTGGTGATCTTGCTCAATACACCGGCTAATAACCCCACCGGATTTTCCGTGTCGGATACGGAGTGGGACGGCATTGTATCCACATTGACGCATGAAGCAGAAAAAGGACACACCATCACCTTGTTTGTGGATGCGGCCTATTTAGATTATGCCGGGGATCCCAGTGAGGTTCGTCAGTTCTTGAAGAAGCTGGATGGTCTATCTGCAAGAATTTTAGTGATTGTGGGATATAGCATGTCAAAGGGATATACTCTCTACGGTATGAGAGGGGGCGCTATGATTGGCTTGTCCTCCAGTGAAGAAATTGCCGAAGAATTTAAGAAGGTCTGTGAACAATCCTGCCGGGGAACATGGTCCAATTGTACTCGAGCGGCTCAGGCTCTGATTAGCAAGGTTCATGAGAATCCGGAACTGTTGAAAAAAGTAGAGGAAGAGCGTGCCGGTTTTCGAGAAATGCTATTGGAAAGGGGACGAGCTTTTGAAAAAGGGGCCAATGAATGTGGCTTGAAAATCATTCCGTATGATGGGGGATTCTTTGCTTCCATACCCTGTGACCAGCCGGAAAAGGTAGTGGATGAATTGATGAAAGAAGGGATTTTTCTGGTTCCTTTAAGCAAGGGAATCCGGGTGGCGGTATCTGCCCTATCTTTGGAGCGCCTGGTTATGATTCCGGAGCGCATTCGGGCAGCCATGGAGAAGTGCCAATAATTTGTGAAAATATCTAAAAAATGGCGGATTATCATTGGGAAATATGGAAAAATCGACATAAAATTCGGCTTTTCTCTTGACATTGTTACTGTATCATGGTAAAGTCAACAACATATTATACATAGTATTTCAAAAAAACACACATGACGATAGGAAATCTTAGAATGGAAAAGATGGTTTTACAGCAAAACAAGAGAAGCAGAAAACCTTAGGGTCTGCCTCGATGCGGTATTCCGCCATGGGCAGGCAAGTTTGCATTGCTCATGAGGCGGGTTTTCCATGAAGGAGTCAGAAAACGTCTTTTGGGCAGTACCAAAAGACGTTTTTTATTTAGTTTTAAGGGATAAAGGGACAAGGGGAAGAAAAATGAATATTCATCAATACTTGGATCAAGGGAACGTAATCTATATGAAGGAAAGCGAAGTCATTGCTTTTTTGGAAAATAAAGCGGGAGTTTCGGATTTTCGCCAAATTTTGGATGGATTCCGAAGGCAACCTTCCAAAGAAGGGATGTTGGTGAGAGGTTCCAATCGGGTAACCCTCCGGTTGTGTCAGCCCAATCTATTTTTAGAGAGCCCCATACAAAACGGGGACAGGGTTTGGATATTGTTGGGGAAAACCCTGGGAGCTTATTGTTTGATTTAACCGGAGCCAATGTTCCGAGAAGAGATGGGACTGCATTGAGGAGAGTTTGGATGGAAA
>SACF01000010.1 GCA_009928665.1 Alphaproteobacteria bacterium | reverse complement strand
GGCTGAGGGTTTCAGCCGTGTTACATTCATTACTCATCTGTTTATTTTTTAAGAGTGAAACAAATGAGCTGGCCAACTCTGTTAAACATTTGCAAAATGCAAAACAAAGGTATTGCCATCGGAAAGGCAGAGTCAATAACTCATAGGTCAGGCCTGATCTATGAACTAAAAAAAAAGAAAATAACAGAGAATTACAAGGAGGTAATTATTTGCTTGAGCTGGTTACCATGATCTTTTGAATAACTCAGGTTTTTATATTCAAACTTCAATGGATTTCCAGCCTGATCACAAAAACAATTGTTCAATTTCCTGAAATATTCAGCCTTGTTTTTGGTTTCATTATTTGAAATTTTGCCGTTTTTTGCCAATAAATCAAACATGGTAGTAACTGCATTTTTTGCAATTGATTTGCTTTTCCTGGTTCTTTTAATCCAGGTTACCCGGTGGAGGTCATTATCTATTTCACGGCCTGAAAAGATCTTTATAAACGCCTCTTTACCGGTTTCAGGGTCAATGTAACCAGCCTCCTTCTCCTTAAGCCTTTCATATAAAGCATCTAATTGCTCAGGGCTCCCAGTCCAGGTAAAGTATTTCAGCCCGGTTTTTTGTTTTCCATCGGCCAGCCGGTCAAGTTCTTTTTTGAGGTCTTTTAAATGTTTCTGAATTTCAATTTTTTCATTTATTCCCAGGCTCCCGGCTAATAATTCATTTATTCCCGGGCTCCTCCCAGCTAATAATCCAGTGAACACATTAACCTCATATTCCACATAGTTTTTTCTGGCCAGTTGAATATCCGCCTCCTCCACATGGATACCATATTTTTCAGCTTGTTCTTTATAATGCTTCAAATATTCATCCCAGCCGGTATCATGCTGCCTTTTCATTGCCTCCAGGGAATCAGTGAACCTGATAGTTATTCCAAAGTCTTTAAAGCGATCAAATATTCCAGAATCCTTGTAATACTTCTCAGGGTCAACTCTGGGTTTCCCTGGCTCAGTTTGGTTATCCTGGTTAACCTCTGGCCGGTTGTCCTTTTCCTTTTTCATTTTATTATTCTCAAATAAGAATTTGAATATGTAGGCTTTTTGTTTATTACCTCTGATTCATTTTCTAATAATTCTAAGCGATCCCTCTGGAGGGTGGTTAATATTCTTAAATCTTTTATGGTTTCTTTTGCTTTTTGCAACTCAATTTGTAAATCACTGTTAATGATTTCCAAATGTGTGATTTGATTCTTTAACCTATTTGTCATTAGTGTAAATTAAATTGTGATTTCTGGCAACCGGTTTACTGCCTGTTTTTTTCTCTCATCAATTACCCTGAGATATTTATCAATTTGTTTCAATCCAGAATGACCCAAAATAGAGGCAACCGTTTTCACATCAGTTCCATTGTCTAAAAGGTTTACTGCTATGCTATGCCTTGCACAATGCCAGGTAATATGTTTTTCAATCTTTGCATCCTTAACCCATGCCTTTAAATCCTTATTGCAGGCTGTGGAGCTTGGTAATTTAAATACCCGTTCATCTGGTTTGCCTCTTTTCCCAATCATGTTTAAGGCCGCCTGGTTAAGGTCAACGGTAAGGTTAGCCGCTGAGGAGGTGTTTTTGGTCTTTGCCTGAGTGAACCTGATTTTATCATGATCAATGTTTTTCCATTGCAACGCTTTCACATCACAAAATCTCAGGCCGGTATTGAGTGAAAAGAAAAAAGCCCGTTTCACCTGGTCATTGCCACACCTGGCCTTTGACAATGAAACAATTTCATCCAGGCTCAAAATGTCTTTTTTCAGGCCTCCAGTTTTTGATACTTTAACATTTTTTGTTACATCGGTTGAGATTAATTTGTCCTTTACCGCTGCCTGAATAGCCGCTCTGAATTTTGTAAAGTAATTTGAAATAGTTTCACCATGTACTTTTGTCTCCAGGTAGGTTTTAAAATCCCTGGTTAACTTCTCATCCAAATTTTTAATAGGCAGGTACTTTATTTTCTCATCAGCAATAAACAGGGTAAAATATTTCAATGAAGCCTTTACCAGTCTAACATCTTTGTTTTTGTAAGCATCTTTAAAGGCCTCAAAATATGCCAGAAAATCAGTATCTCTTTTGAATTTTGGTATGTAATCATGGTCAGAGGCAACCAAATCTAACTCTCTTTTTGCTCTTATACTCTCTGCCAGTTCTTTAATTGCTTCATTACTCTGTTTCTCAATCGGGTTCCTGGCCTTTGAAATGTATAATTTCAAAAACTCATAATGCCTTTTTTCACCGTGCCAAATATCCAGGTAATAACTTTGCCTGCCTCCAGATAACTTTTTTTTCCTGAGATAAACTGCCATATTGTTTCTTTTGAGTGTTTTTTCTTTTCCTTTGTTTTCACAAAGATACAGCATAATTGTTACCGGGTAACGATATAGTAACAAAAAGTAACAAAATATAGACTATTTAAAGGAAAATAACTGACCTCAAAAAATGATAAATAATTGATTTACATTGCCTTTAACATGATGATATTTTATGGTTGTATAGCTTCCCCCGCTACTACAAATCCCTGTTGCGAAAGCAACCGGGATTTTTCTTTTCACGGCAGCGGCAAACTTGTTTGCATGGCTGAAGGGAAAAGAAAAAGACCGTGTGAGTAAAGCGAACAGAGGGATTTGTTGCAAAGCCCTTCCACAACGGATCACCATAGGTAATCCTTCCCCCGCTACTACAAATCCCTGTTGCGAAAGCAACCGGGATTTTTCTTTTCGACGAGGCCGCAAGCTTACTTGCAAGGGATCATCATCAATTCGAACATTCCTTAGTCAATCTTCCTTGATTTTTTTAAATTTGATCCTGTATTTATGCCTGCATTGACTGTTCACGGATGTCAAAAGAAGCCTCCATCAAGGAATTAATGCAGATTCCAAGCATTGGAAAGTCCATTGCCAATGACTTATGGAATATAGGCATAACGAGCGCCGACATGCTTAAAGGCAGGAACGCCGAGGATCTGTTTGAACGCTCAAATGAATTTGCAGGCGTAGTCCAGGACAGATGTCTGCTGTATTCATTCCGTTGCGCCATTTATTTCGCAGAGACCAGGCCGGAGGAGCGTGATCCGGAACTGCTGAAATGGTGGAACTGGAAAGACAAAAAGAAGATCTGACAAAAAAATGAAATCCGACCGTAATCCCAATCAGATTTTGATCTGATCGGGATTACGGTTCTGTCGCCCGCTTATTATGAAGTGGTATAATTTGTCAACCTGATCTGCTCAGTTTGTTTCCTGTGAGCAGAAATCGCTTCCATGAATGGTCGCTCCTCCGCTGTTACCATCATAGGAAATGTTCAAACTGCCGTTTTTTACCGTCCCAGCCGCGGCAATCGAGACATTGGTGGTGGTGGTTACGGCTACGGTCACTTCCCATGGAAGCTGCGGATTGGCTACTGTCACAGTGCCTGTAATGGTAACATAAGTAAGCGAAGAGATCGTTCCGTCGCCTGTCTGCGCTGCCTTGTACGTCACATTCATATCGACGGGCGGCTGTGTGGTCGCGGTGACCAGGGTGCAAGTGACTTCTTTGTCCTTTTTACAGGAGACCGGCAGGAACATCATCGGGATGAGCGCCAACAAGAGAAATGACATTTTTTTCATATGGATCGGATTTAGTTTTTTTCAATGTAAAAGTAATAATTCCCGGATTAAGGTAAAAATACTCCTTCATTTTTTTAAGACCGGTTGTTCTTCTTCGATAATTTTCTGTAAAACATCGGCCAGGTAACGGTACTGGTCAATTGAATTATAGCGTTGTGCCGAAATCCGGGTTAAACGTCTGACCGGGAATGACCAGTTCCAGATCGGCGCCTCGATATGGTATTTCCGGAAGATCGATTCCTGCAACGGATCGATACTTTTATAATCGACTTCAACAGCGGGTGACGGAACAGGCAACATGATGGTTGCCATGGAGGCGATCATGTCGTCGGGACAGGGCTTCGGGATGTTCAGTTGTTCACAGAGCAGGCTGCGTGCGGCGATGCACAGTTCATGATTTTTTTGCATCGCTTCGGGAAAACCGCCGGGCAGCAGTTCAGAAAAGAAGCCGAGAGTATCCGACACCGCTAAAACTGCAGAGGGATCGTAGGTTCCGGGCCAGTAAAACCGCTCGGTAAAAGAGGAGGCTTTATGACCGGGGTGACTGATCACCGCGGGTACGATTCCATCCTGTTTATCAGATCGCACATACAAAATCGCCGAGCTCTTCGGAGCGCACAGCCATTTATGACAGTTAGCGGTATAATAGGTTGCATTTATTTTCTGCAGATCAAGTGGTATGCTCCCAAGGGCGTGTGCTCCGTCGATCAGGGTATCGATCCCCCGTTCGTTTAGCGCACCGACAATTTCTTCCACGGGATGGATCAGGGCAGTAGCCGATGAAATATGGTCGATCAGAACTATTTTCGTTTTCGGTGAAATTTTCGCGAGAATTGCATCGGTGATTTTCCCGGGATGATCGATCGGAAATCCGAAGTAAGCCTCCACAAGTACCGCTCCTGTTGTCTCTGCAACATAATCGAGAACCCGTTTGCACGCCGCGTAAATATGGTTTGTATAGACGATCTCATCGCCGCGGTCGAATTTCAGCGAACGGAACACGGTATTCACAGCGGTGGTGGCATTCTGAACAAAGACCAGATCCTCCAGGGGTGCATTGACAAAAGCAGCGATTTTTTCACGTGTCGTATTGAATTGCTGTTCCATCTCCCGGATGAGAAATCTGATGGATTGTGATTCAAGTTGCCGGCGGTAGGCGTCCTGCCGTTGCAGGATAGCGGCAGGACAAGCTCCGAAGGATCCATGGTTCAGAAAAACAACGTTGGGATCAAGCGACCAGCAATTGGCAAATTCACCGGGTTTTGGTAATTCCATCATCATGATTTGGGAGGGAAGGCAAATTTAGCGGATTACCGTATATTTCAGATAATATGGAATTCATTATTCGACCATCAAAATCAAGCCCTTGAGGTAATCGCCTTCGGGGTGGCAGGCATTCACCGGATGATCGGGCCCCTGTACAAGCTGATGCAGAACTGTAACCCGACGGCCCGTTTCGATTGCGGCCGATTGTATTGCCGCACGGAACATCTCCCTCGAGATGGCCTGTGAACAAGAAAATGTGAAGAGTAAACCGCCCTGATTGATCCTGTTCATCGCGGCTGCATTGATATGAATGTAGGCATGCAAAGCATTATTTGAAACACGATGGGTTTTGGCAAAGGCCGGCGGATCGAGGATGATCAGATCGTACGTGTTCCTGGTCGTGACCAGGTAATCTTTTACATCGGCAGCAAATGTCTCATGAATGGAGGGATCAAAACCATTCAGAACCACATGTTCTGAAGTCCAATCCAGCGCTTTTTTCGAAATATCCACCGAATGTACCAATTTCGCTCCTCCCCGGAGGGCATAGACCGAGAATGCCCCGGAATAACAAAAGGCATTCAGCACCACCCGTCCTTTTGCATAGTAATGGGCAAAAAGTCTGTTGAGGCGCTGATCCAGATAAAAACCTGTTTTTTGTCCGTTGATAAAGTCAACAAAGAATTGGTTCCCGTTTTCCAGAATCGCAATCCTTTCGCTCGACCCGTAAAGAAACCTCCGGTCGGGAGGAATCCCACCCTCTTTATCATCACTTTTATCATAAACCGCCAGCAAATTCGAACCGTAGATGGATTTCAACCCTTCGGTAAAAACCGGCAACAGACTCTGCATGCCTTTCGACGAAGCCTGAATTACCGCAACCCCGTTGTAATAATCGATGACCAGACCCGGCAGTCCGTCGCCCTCCGAAAAAACCAACCTGTAAGCCGATTGGCGCTCCTGTTCAGCAATTCCAAGGCTGCATCTTCGCCGGTAACATTGTCTCAGACGTTCATACCAGTAGGTATCGTCGACTGTAACCTCTTCAAAAGAAAAGATTTTTACTGCAATGTCACCTTTCAGGTAATGGCCTAATGCAAGAAAGTTCCTGCTGGAATCTACAATCCTGACAATATCTCCGACCCCCGGCGCGCCTTCGATCCGATCGATCGCTCCCGAAAAGATCCAGGGATGAAATCGTCGGATAGCCGCATCTTTTCCTTGTTTTAATAAAATGATCCTCGATTTTTGCACGATATTTTTTCCGTAAAGTTAAGGGTTCCCGATCAAGAAGAGTTATATATTATAATTTTCTGATTAATTTTGCATCAACTTTAAAACCTTAAAAATGAAAAAGTATCTTGTACTTTTATTAATCCCGGTTTTCATTGCCTGTGGCCGTGAAGCCAAAAAACAAGCCCAGGACATGCAGGCTAAAAATGACAGCCTCCTGAGTCAAACCATGCAAAAGGATGAAGCAATCAATGAATTCATCCGGTCCATTAACGAGATCCAGGGAACGCTGGATACCATCAAACAAAAAGAGAACATTATCAACCTGACCACAGATCGCGGGGGTGAATTAAAATTGTCGGCAAAAGAACAGATCAAGAATGATATCCAGACGATCTACAGTCTGATGCAGAAAAATAAAGAGACGCTGTCGGCCCTCACCAAGAAACTGAAAAATGCCAACATGAAAGTTGATGAGCTCAACAAAATGGTTGACAGGCTACAGAAGGACATTGCGGCAAAAGCTTCCGAAATAGAGGATCTCCGCGGTAAACTTGCCAAGCTGAACAGTGCATTTGAAACAGCCAATCTGAAGATCGATACTTTGTCGCGCACGGTGCGGTCACAAGGGTCCCAGATCAGCAGCCAGAACCAAACCATTGCTGCCCAGGATGAAGCGTTGAACACCGCGTATTACGTTATCGGCACCAACAAGGAGCTCAAGAAGAGCGGAATCATCAAGAGCGGTGAACTGCTGGCCGATTTTAACAAGGACCTCTTTACTAAAATTGACGTTCGCAAAATGACCGAGATCTCCATCCTGAGTAAAAAAGCAAAGATCCTTTCGAACCATCCTTCGAGTTCCTACAAATTCTCAGGTGATAAAAAAGTCATTCAGGCGTTGCAGATCCTTGATTATAAGGCCTTCTGGGCAAATTCCAAGTATCTTGTCATCGTGGTTGACTGATCCGGGATCAGCCCTACGGTTATAGATGACAAGTAAATTGACGGATAAAGCACAGGGACATCAGCAATGGTGTCCCTTTTTATAATCTGATAAATTAAATAATCTCTGATGAAGTCATTCCCCTTATTTCTGATCTTTCTGATCGTATGCAGTCTTATTGGTTACTCTCAGAAACAAGATGCAAAATCCTTTAAAATTGTTTTTTATAATACGGAGAATATTTTCGATACCATCGATGATCCCACACGTAATGATGAGGATTTTTTACCGGGATCTAAAGTTGCCTGGACATCAGAAAGATACAACCGCAAACTTCAACAGGTCGCCCGAGTGCTGTCGGCCATCGACAGCACCGATCTGCCGGCATTTATCGGACTTGCTGAAATTGAAAACAAAACAGTTCTGGAAGATCTGATCAGGGTTCAAGAACTTCAGCGGGGCGGGTACCAAACCATTCTCGTGGAGGGGAACGATCCGAGGGGAATCGATGTGGCAGCGCTGTACCGCCCCGGAAAATTAAGTCTGGCGGGTTACAAATCTCTTCCGTTGGCGGCCTCGTTCCAGACCCGTTCGGCACTTTATATCAAAGTTCTGGATCAGCAGCGCAACACATTCCATATTTTCATCAACCATTGGAAGTCGCGCGAAGGATCGGCTGAAAAGACGGAACCGAAAAGAGTGGAGAATGCCACCTTTTTGAAACAATATATCGATTCCGTACAACATGCCGACCCTCAGGCACGGATCATCCTGATGGGAGATTTCAATGACGAGCCCGTAAACAAAAGCATCTCCGAAGTCCTGAAAGCTCAGAAGATTGAAAAGCGGATCAAACCGGCCTCCTTGTATAACCTGACTTATGAGAACTACGCGAAGGGTGAAGGAACCTTGTTTTACAAAGACTGGGACCTCTTTGACCAGATTATCGTATCGGGGAATCTTTTAACCGGTAAACGCCACAATCCCGTCATCCATCCACCGTATGCTTATATTTTCAAAAAGGAGTGGATGCTTTATAAAAATAAATCAGGTCAGATGATCCCAAACCGGACGGCAGGATCAAAGGAATACTTTGGCGGATTCAGCGACCATTTGCCGGTGTACGTGGTGGTGGAGTGACCCAGTGGACAAGCGGACAAGTTCATTAGCGGGCAGGAGGAGATTGCTCACACCATTTCACCATTCCACTATTGCGCCCCGGCACCATGGAACAGGCGGGCAAGCATCAGGTTTAACGGGTTTCTTTCGGTGGGGCTGAGTAATCGACTTCCTGCAACAAACGACCTTTATCGTCAAAAAAGCGCCATTTGCCAACCCGGTTGTCTTCTTTATAAAATCCTTCATATCTGATTTTACCGTTCTCAAAATAGGTCACTCGTTTCCCATCCGATTTGCCATTCAAAAACATCCCTTCGCTCCAAACTTTTCCGTTTTCGTACCAATAGGTCCATTTTCCGTTTCGCTTCTCGTTGACATAGGTACCCTCCATTTGCGGCTGTTTATTGGGATAATAGGTTGTCTCCTTGATCAGTTCACGACCTTCTCCCCTCCCTTTGTATATGCATACCCTTTTAGGAGAACCATCAGCGTATGTCTCCTCCACCACTTTATGTTCGAACCGGCAGGATGCCAGAACTAATGTTAATGCGACAAAAAAAAGTAGTCTTTGTTTCATTTTAAATCGTTAATTGTTATAGTTTTAGATGCAGTTTTACCAAAAAAAAACAGTCCTTCTTTATTTTTAAGCCTGTTCCGATTCAGAATTTCAATAATCGAAGGTCAACCGAAAACCTTTCATATTTTCATTGAATTTACCTTCGTTAAATACCAGTCCTCCATTTACCCATGTGTGGGTAACCCGCGATTTGAAGGTAACTCCCTCCATGGGCGACCACCCGCATTTGTACAGAATATTATCCTTCGAAACCGTCCAGGGATCATCCGAGTCGACCAAAACACAATCGGCAAAGTAGCCCTGTCGTATGAAACCGCGATTTTGGATACGGTAACGTACAGCAGGTGCGTGGCACATTTTTTCAATGATCTTCTCAACGGAAATCTTTCCCAGTTGCTGAAATCCGAGCATGGCCACCAGGGCATGCTGGATCATTGGCCCCCCCGAAGGGCAAGATGTATATGGATGTTCTTTCTCATGGTGAAGGTGCGGGGCATGATCGGTGGCGATCAGATCCAGCCGGTCGTCCAAAACTCCCTGTAACAGCGCTTCCCGGTCGTGAGCGGTTTTGATAGCCGGGTTCCATTTGATCCGGGAGCCGAGGTCGGAATAATCCCGGTCGTCGAACCACAAGTGATGAACAGTAACCTCCCCGGTGATCTTCTTATCCTTCAAAGGCATGTCGTTACGGAGTAAATCCAGCTCCCGTGCTGTTGAAACATGCGTCAGATGAAGTCGGGCATTAAATTTACGGGCAAGTTCTACTGCCTTTCCCGATGAAGTAAAGCAGGCCTCTTCGCTGCGGATCAGGGGATGTTCTGAAACCGGAATCTGCGCTCCATACTTTCCAAGGTAATCTTCCAGATTATGCCTGATGATGGATTCTTCTTCGGCATGCACCGCGATGATCAGGGGCGACCTTGAAAATATCTGTTCGAGGGCCTGCACATCATCAACCAGCATATTTCCCGTTGAGGCGCCCATAAATACCTTTAAACCGCAGATCCGGGCCGGGTCGGCCTTTTCTATTTCCGCGATATTATCATTGGTTGCGCCCAAGAAAAATGAGAAATTGGCAAGCGACTTGTTTCGGGCAATCTCGAATTTTTCTTCCAGGATATCGAGGGTGGTGGCATTCGGAACGGTATTTGGCATCTCAAAATAAGAGGTGACTCCTCCTGCAACAGCGGCGCGGCTTTCGGTATTGATGTCGGCCTTATGGGTCAGTCCGGGCTCCCGAAAATGTACATGGGCATCGATCACCCCCGGAAACAGATAGCGGTTGTGTGCATCAACTGAATTAATCCCAGGCGGCAGGATGAAATCGGCAGGCGGCAATCCGGCAAAGACCTCCTTAAACAAGCCATCCTGAATCAGAACAGATCCGGAAAACTGTTTCCCTTCATTAACAATCAGCGCGTTATGTATAAAATAACCCTCTGGCATGCGATAATAATGGTTTAGGGTAAATTTCAGGATACCCTGACATTTTGAGGTTTTATCTTTCCCATGATACTTCTCCACCTGAGGCTGATTACACCCAGCACTGCCTCTTTAAAGATCCCTTTGCTCATTTTAGACTCTCCCTGGGTACGGTCGGTAAAGATGATGGGCACTTCGAGAATACGGAATCCCAACTTCCAGGCAGTATATTTCATCTCGATCTGAAATGCATAACCGGTAAAGCGGATTTTATCCAGATCGATGGTCTCGAGGACTTTCCTGGTATAACATTTAAAACCGGCGGTAGTATCCATCACATGCATCCGCGTAACGAAACGGACATACGTCGAGGCGAAGTATGACATCAACACCCTTCCCATCGGCCAGTTAACCACATTGACCCCGGTGATATAACGGGATCCGATTACCAGATCGCCTCCCTGATTTTTGGCGGCATCGTACAATCGCAGCAGGTCATCGGGATTATGAGAAAAATCGGCATCCATTTCAAAAATATATTCATAATGCCGTTCCAAAGCCCAACGGAATCCGTGGATGTAAGCGGTGCCCAATCCCAACTTCCCCTTTCTTTCCTCAATGAACAACCGACCGGAAAATTCATTCATCATGGACTTCACAATACCAGCCGTTCCATCAGGCGAATTATCCTCAACGATCAGCACATCCATGCTTCGGGATAAAGAAAATACCTTCCGGATGATCCGCTCGATATTATCTTTTTCGTTGAAGGTTGGAATGATTACCAGGCAATCAGACACAATCAGATATTTTAAATGTTACTATCAATTTAACGAAAATTGCCTCAAGGTATTGTATTACCGGCGCCTTCGTGTTTTATCTTATGACCAGTCGGGTGCCCAGAACACTGTCATCGCACCGTACCCGCACGAAATAAACACCGGCGGCAATCGGCTTTGAAGTGACCGTAACCAGATTTTTCCCGGGTTGCGACGTTACGTTGGCGCTCCAGATTGACCTGCCGTCAACCCCGATGATTTCAATGTGCGCAGTTTGCAAATCCTTCGAGTTATAGGCGATGGTAAATGGTCCGTCGGCCGGATTCGGGTAAAGCGACAGCGCCGATAAGGTACCCGGCCGTTCCATAATTCCATCGTGTGGTTTAAAGGTAATCCTGACGGTATCGGATTGAACGCCGTAAGTATCGGTTACGCGGCAATATATTTTTTTGGTGCCATAACCGACACCTGCCGAATCCACCGTGATTATTTGTGTAAGTGCGCCGGTTGACCAAACATAGGTGGAGAACTGCCCGGCATCCAGGGTCACGGTGTCACCGCCAAAGACGGTCTGGTCGGGACCCAGGTCAAGCACCGGATGATCGCTGATGGGGATGGCCAGATCGAAACGCTCCTTGAACTCCTGGTAAAACAAGTTACACAATCCGGCGTCGTATATGACGATGGAATTTTCATCGTTGCTCACGTTGGCGGCATCGCTCCAGTTGTGCGATCCCGTCCAGACGAAGGGATCTGACAACGGATCCGACTGGTCAATGATCATGGCTTTACTGTGCAGCAGTCCCTGTTCATGATACTCCTTGAAATTGGTTCCAAGTGCATTCCCCAGATCTGTGACCACCGAGGCATCGGAAGTGGAACGGTTGCTGATAATCATTTTCGTGTTAACTCCCGCGTTCTTACGGGCAATAATGGCATCGCTGATGATTTTCCGGGTGATAAGCATGGTGCCGATTTCGAGATCGCTGTTCGCGGTTGCGATATGGTTGACAATTTGTTGATTAACGCCATCACTGGGACTGAAATAGACTTCAACATTTTTTCCTCCGATAACCAGGTCGTGCGGGGTATTATCGGTTTTGGCAGGACCGAACCTTGCATTTACCGGATCGGGAGTGGCGGTGGTCGAACCAAACATCTCGTTGAATTCAAGGGTGTAAACCTTGGCCAGGCTGGCATCCTGGATGAAAAGGACATTGTTGGCATCGGTATTGACATTCTGATCCGTCCAGTTGCAAGAGCCGGTCCAGACTATGGGATCGTTCGGATTGGTAGAGTTGGCATCGATGACCATAAATTTGTCGTGCATGATCCCTACGGTTACGGGTCGTCCGATTTTACCGATCCCGGCTACCAGATCGGGAATTGCCGAATTGTTGGTTCCCCCGTCAGTCACCAGCCTGACCGTAAGTCCACGGTTATAGGCCCGGTTCAGGGCATTGGCAATGCTCGATAATCCCTCGTTGTTGAAATTATAGATCGCCACATCCACCGAGTATTTCGCACGGTCGATATAGGCGATGCAGGTATCATCGACGGCACGGTAAATCTGGATGGCTTTTTCGCCGGTAGCGACAGTGGTATCAACGGGCCGGGTAAAATAGGCTTTGATACTTCCCGACGACACCGACTGGGTAATGAAAGTCTTCAGTCCCGACCATCCTGTATCCTGGCCGGCGACGGAGAAAGCCTGAACATAGATCAGATCGGAGGGGTTAAGTCCTGATAGGTTGATCGTGTGGGCCGAACCCGTTCCTATTACATTCAGGTGGCCTGATTCGAGTGAGGGAGTTCGCCCGTAAAAAAGCTCCGTTGTACCGTCGATGTTGGTATTCCATGATAAGGTGAACCAAGAGGCAGTGATATTGCTTATTTTGAGCGGCGTGGTAAAGGCAATGGCGCTTTCGCTGATAACATCGTTCCGGTCGCGGAGTAACAATTGGTAACCACTTGTAGCGCTGGTATATGAAAACTGGGAACATAAGCCAATCAACGTCACCGGGCTGGCCGGGATGATCTGGCCGACAAGATTGGAGCTGGTATTCACACGCACCTGGCAGCTCTGGCCGCTTCCGGTTACATTGTAATTGGTATTCCCCGAGAAAACCCCTCCTGCATTTGAGAATGTAACATCGACCATCGTGACAAGCTGTCCCTCGTAATGTTCACTCATCTGCCCGGGCGTAATGGTTTTGGGCGTCGGTAACGGGCGGGGTGCAATTGCCGTTATGGAGGTGACCGGGTCGATTTCGAGGAGGTAGTTGTAGTTTTTTGTGACGCCCACCACCACGACGGAGTCGCCGCGTTCGATGCCGGTCACTTTAGACCCATAGGCCGCGATACCGGCAGTGGCATCCTGGAAGTAGCGGATGATGCCGAGTTCGGAACCGTTCGTCACCACGCCGCGGATGGTCACGGTAGAACCTTCGGGCAAAGCTCTCGCTTCGGCAATGGTCATTTGTGAATAAAGGTGATTCCCGGTGAGAACCAGGACGAATAATAAAAAAAAGAATTTTTTCATGGACAGGATATTTTCTGTTAACAAGCGTAAATGGCGTTTATACTGCATTTATCTAAAAACTGAGGGCGATCGACGCGTTAAAGGTTCTTCCGGTGCCAAAGTAAACACCCGCAGAATTTGCATCAAAATCGGTAGTCTTCGTGGAATAGGAATCATTATTTTTAGCATCAGAGATATACATCCTGTCAAGCAGATTGATCACGGATGCTCTGATGTCGATTTTGAATTTTTTCAGGTCGATCCGGTATCCGGCATTCAGATCAACCAGGTAATACATCGGCAACTGCCACGAATCGGGAGGATTTCCGTTTTCGTCCATATATTGCGGAGTCAGCGTTCCGGGATCCATATTTGAATAGTTCTTTGCGAACAGGGTCACACTTCCCGATACATAGAGATACTTGATGATTTCCCAACGGAGGCTTTCCATGAGTTGAAACTGGGCTGCATCGCCCACGTGTACACCCTTTGCATTGAATTCTACACTGTCGACCAGGGAGCCATCCGGTTTATAGACATAGGCTTTCCCACCTGATGTCCACCGCCAGTCACCCCATGAAATAACCTGATCCCACTGCAGGCTGGGAATTGGTTTCCAGCCGAATTCAATCTCAATCCCTTTATGGAATGCATTGATACCATTTACATTATAAGGATAAGATTCATTATCCTTCGGATCGGTGTAGGTCGGGGTTGAATCAAGCGGTTTATTATTCCATTTGGTAAGATACCCGTTTACATTCAGACCAATCGACTTGGAATTATAGCTGTAACCCATCTCCACAGCCATGATCTGTTCATTTTTCGGATTGGCTACTTCCCTGTTGTTATTGAAAAAAACATTGCTGAACCGGGGCGCTTTGGTCAGATATCCCAGGTTAACGAAAATGTTGTTATGGTTGTCGATATTGTAATTGGCTCCGCCTTTAATCGTATATCCCGGGAAGAGTTTCCACCCGGTGCGGGTATACAGAGCCTGTTTTGAATCGATCGTATAGGCAGTAGGATTCACAATAAAAAGCGTATCCTGCGTGGAACCGACTTGTTTCACCACAAAAACGGTATCGTTCGATTGCCAGGGCTTTACCGGATCCGTAAGATTATACGTGAGATTCTCCGTTCCATTATAATAAAATATATCGCCATATCCAACTGCTTCAACGAATTTCTGTTCATCGATTACCAGATCCTTTTTACGGAAATAATCGATGCGCTGATAGGCGCTCAGAGAGGATGTGATATTTAGAAAAACCGACCATTTGT
Source organism: Alphaproteobacteria bacterium (assembly GCA_009928665.1). GTDB lineage: Bacteria > Bacteroidota > Bacteroidia > Bacteroidales > FEN-979 > CAIVAT01. The sequence goes on along the minus strand of SACF01000010.1, from coordinate 96,872 downwards.
CTCTTTTCCACTCGGCTTGCGCAAAGATTCCGCCCCATCTTACTTTTGCATCATTATGGTAATAAATTTTATCGCCTTCCGAAAGATGGGTAAACAGGTACCTGTTCTGATTGGAATTATTCAGAAAATAGTCGCCTCCCAACATATCACGTATCTCCCCGTAATGTTGTCCCCGATAAGTACGGAGATCAATCCCACCTGAAAAGGTCCATTCTGAATTAAGTTCCCAGGTGAAGGTTGACAGTAATCCATACCAGTAATGATTGTTCACACTGTTGCGGATAATGCTGCTGGACCGGCCCGGGGTCAGATTGTCGGTCATATTGGCATCGTAGTATTTTTGCCAGGTGATCAAGCCGTACAAGGTATCGAGCGAGGGGGTCGATCCGCCCGGAGTTCCGAATTTATCGCCGGTGAAAAAGGAGGTTCCGCCCCCGCTGCCGATAGATGTGTACAAAATGGTCGAAATGTACAGTTTATCGTTGACGCGCCAGAAATCCCGGAGGCTCAGCTGGGGTTTGAAATAGTAATTCAGCGACTGTGAAAGATCTTCAGGATTATCCTTGTATATTCTTTCGCCATTTTCCCCGCGGGTCCAGCGGTTCAGGTATCCCCAATTGGGATTGTATTTGACTCCATAGGTCCTCGCATAGTTGGGATTGGCTCTGGTTGTATCAATGCCTAAATCTGCAGCATAACCCTTATCAAAGGTCATAATTGACTTCATGTAGGATCTTTGGGCATGTTGCTGTGGGGCGCCCATGGCCGAAAAAGTCAGGGTATGCCTGCCTAACTTTTTATCAATCCTGATGTATCCGAACCACCCTTTGGTCCAGGTGTTATCAACCCAGCCATTCCCCTGTTTGTACGATCCTGCAACTGTGATCCCCCATCCATGTTTCAGCTGACCTGTTGTGACCCCAAGGGAAGTGCGGAGATAGCCATCGCTGCCGACTTCCTGCTTGACCATGGCGCCGAATTTCGCGTCGATGCCTTTGGTGATGATGTTCATGGTTCCGCCCACCGACGGTAGCGCCAGTTTTGAAGCGCCCAGTCCGCGTTGAACTTGGATATTTCGGGTGACAGCATCCAGTCCGAACCAGTTCGACCAGTAGACCCATCCATTTTCCATATCATTCACCGGGATTCCGTCGAGCATAACGGCAAGATTCCGCTGGTTAAAGCCACGGATATTGATACGGGCATCCCCGTCGCCTCCTCCCGACTGGGTGGCATATACGCCGGGTGTCTTGTTCAGGATCATCGGAATATCCCTGCTGGCAAGTTCTTCCTGTAACTGAATCGGTTTGACAGTCGAAAATGCTACCGGGGTTTCCCGGGTCTTGGCGATGTCGCCAACCACCTCAACCTCAGTAAGCGTGGGCGTTTTCAGTGAAAAATTCTGAATGATCTCACCCTTCACGACCGTAATATCAATTTCCTGAGGAATGTACCCAACGTAAGAGACTTTAAGGTGATAAGTTCCCGGATCGACTCTCAGGTAGTACCGGCCATCCATGTCGGTAACAACACCTTTGTTTTCACCGTACAGGATAGTAGCCCCGATCAGGGTTTCTCCGGATCCGGCATCTGTCACGACCCCTTTGATTAATGATTTTTGTGCAAAAAGGATCACCGGAATGCAAAAGATCAGGATGAAGATTGTAATTCTCTTGGTCATAATCGGAAGATTGGTTGATATTTTGACACAACATAGGGGCATGCCGTTGTCAGCCGCCCCTATGAAACTATGCACTTTTACGATTAGGAATTATTGGAGTATGATCTTTTTAATGATTTTTTGTTGGTCGATCGTGATGGCCCTGACAAAATAGATACCCGAAGGCATATTCTCGAGCTGTACTTTTACCTCTTTTTGTCTCGAAACAGTGCTGAAATATACCTGCTGACCAACAACTGAAACAACCTCAAGCGAAATCAACGGAGCGCCGGAAACAACAGTAAAATGATCGTTGGTAACCGGGTTGGGAAGCACATTCAGGTAGTTGTTAATTTTATTCTCAACGATCGATTGCGAAGTTTTACAATCGCACCAATGCGTTCCCAGGCTGTCGAAATAATTTGCAGGCATTGAATCGTATTCTGCAAAAGCATAAAAACTGTTCGGGTAGATGCCTGTGGTCGAATCACCGTAATGCGACATTCTGATCCGGTCGATCCCGATCTTGATGTTATGTCGACGTATAAGAGTTTGATCCTTAGTTAAATATGCGCCAGTCCCGCGCCAATATGGCTTCGTGTCTGTCCAGGCGCCGGTAGTCCCCCCCTGCCAGTCAAGCGGCCGGACTCCGATTTCACCGAAAATATCGATGTCAGTCCAGGTTCCGTTAACCAGTTTCTGAAGGGAAATGGCATCATCACCATTCCAGAACACACAATTTCCACCCGGGGTGGTTCCGTTATAATCATAGGGCGCCAGCCAAGTCGCTTTCTTTCTCAATTCAAGCCAAACCATCGTATCCTGACCGGGTTTGGTTGTGTCCTGAACGATCACCATCACCGAAAAAGGCTGAATAGTATCGGTCAGTCCCAATACATATAAAGGATCCTGATCAGAGGTTGTTTTCCCGTTATCCCAGCGGATCAGCCGGTAGGTATTATCAAGTATGATCGATGCATTGGTTGGATTATAAAGTTCCAAAGCCTTGTTGTTGTACCATCCTTCAACATATTCCGAAATAAAGATGTCGGAACAGTTCTGGGAATAGAGATAGCCCGTGGGCATTAACAGCACAAAAAAGAGTAGCAGTTTTTTCATATTGTGATTTTTTTGGTTGATACTTCTGAACCTGCAAAAATAGCAAAAGTCAAGGGACTCCGCGGTGTAAATTATCAACTGTTAGTAACTTTTTGAACGCGAAGTCGCTCGATTCTGTCAAGCGCTTCGGGGATATCCGTCACCTCCCTGAAAATGATAAAGAGCCTGTTTTTTTCCTCTTTCATCTGTAAAGCCTGAGGTTGGTGTTTCAGATATTCGAGGATTGCCGAAAACTGGGCCGATTGAAAATAGGGAGATTCCGGATTGCTGATGAAATAAGCAGTAAGCCTGCGGTTACGAAGTACTATCTTTTCAAAACCAACGCTGCGGGCGGCCCACCGCAGCCGGATGGCATGGATGAGCGACTGGGTCTGTTTCGGAACCGGACCGAACCGGTCGATCAGCCGGTCGGTAAAACCCATCAGGCTCTCTTCGGTCTCGATCGAATCAAGCTCTTTATAAAGATTCAGCCTTTCGGTGATATGGGTCACATAATGGTCGGGGATCAGGATTTCAAGGTCTGTCTCAATGACGCAATCCCTTACGTATGACCGGGGTTCTTCCGAAATGAAGAGATCTTTAAATTCGGTTTCCTTCAACTCCAATAAAGCTTCATCCAGAATTTTCTGGTACATCTCATATCCGATTTCCGAGATAAAACCGCTTTGTTCTGCCCCCAGGATATTCCCTGCTCCGCGGATATCGAGGTCGCGCATGGCGATGTTGAATCCACTTCCCAGTTCCGAAAATTCTTCAATGGCCCGGAGGCGTTTCCGGGCTTCGTCGGTCAATGTCGACATGGGAGGCGCCAACAGGTAGCAAAATGCCTTCTTGTTCGACCGCCCTACCCTTCCCCGGAGCTGGTGCAGGTCGCTGAGCCCGTAATGATGGGCATCGTTGATTATGATGGTGTTGACGTTGGAAATGTCGAGCCCCGATTCGACAATGGTCGTTGCAATCAAAACATCATATTCGCCTTCAATGAAATCGGTCATCACCCGCTCCAGCTTATGGCCCTCCATCTGCCCATGGGCCACCGCGATTTTCACTCCCGGCACCATCCGCTGAACCATGGTGGCGATGTCGAGGATGTTCAATACCCGGGTGGTGACAAAGAAAACCTGCCCTCCCCTGGAAACCTCAAAGGTGATGGCATCCTTGATGACCTCCTCTCCAAAAGGATGGATCTCAGTCTGAACGGGATAGCGGTTGGGCGGCGGGGTGTTGATCACCGACAGATCCCGCGCTCCCATCAGGGAGAACTGCAGGGTACGGGGAATGGGCGTAGCCGTCAGAGTCAGGGTATCTACATTGATCTTCAGGCGCTTGATCTTCTCTTTTGCCCCGACTCCGAACTTTTGTTCTTCATCAATGATAAACAGTCCGAGATCTTTGAAAACCACGTCTTTGCTTAATATACGATGGGTTCCGATCAAAATGTCGATCTTTCCCGCCGCCAGATCATCAAGGATTTTGTGCTGATCGCGGGTCGACCTGAAACGGTTCAGATAATCAACCCTGCAGGGGAAGTCCTTTAACCGCTCCGAAAAAGTTTTGTAATGCTGTAAGGCAAGAATCGTAGTTGGTACCAGTACTACCACCTGCTTGCTTTCAGCGATCATTTTAAACGCGGCCCGGACTGCTATTTCAGTTTTCCCGAAACCCACATCCCCGCATATAAGGCGGTCCATCGGGAAGGTTGCTTCCAAATCACGCTTCACATCGGCAGTTGCTTTGACCTGGTCGGGAGTATCCTCATAGATAAAGGAAGCTTCCAGTTCTGTTTGCAGATAGGTATCGGGAGTACAGGCGACACCCTGTGATGCCCTGCGCTCGGCATACAGCCGGATCAATTCGGCCGCGATATCCTTTACGCTGCTCTTTGTTTTATGCTTCAGCTTATTCCAGGCATCGGAACCCAGGCGGTTCAGTACCGGCGGTGTGCCTTCTTTCCCGATATACTTCGAGATCCGGTGCAACGAATGAATGCTGACATAAAGGAGGTCATCATTCTTATAAATCAGTCTGATCGCCTCCTGCTCCTTGCCGTTATTGACGATCTTCTCCAGTCCGTCGAACCGGCCGATACCATGATCGATATGGGTGACGAAATCCCCCGGCTTCAGATCGTACAACTCTTTCAGCGACAGGGCTTCTTTGGCTGCATAACCATCGCGGAGTTGAAACTTGTGGTACCTTTCAAAGATCTGGTGATCGGTGTAAAAGGCAATTTTCAGATCCTTGTCGATAAAACCTTCATGTAACGAAAACGGAAGGCTTGCGAAGGGCTGATCGGAACCGGCCACTGATTCCGTGTTTAGCTCACCGGGGTGCTGTTCCGCATCTGTATCCACTCCTTCCCGCTTGAGGCGTGGGGTTTTTGAACGAATATCCTCGAAAATCGTCCGGAGTCGCTCAGCCTGCTTGGGGTTGTCGGTAAGCAGGTAGTTTCTGTATCCGTTCCGAAGGTTCTGTTCAAGATTTTCGATCAGCAGGTCAAAGTTTTTATGGAAGGTGGGCTGCGGTGTGGTATTAAAATGAACCGGTTGTCCGGTTTTAAAAAAAGATTTCTGTCCAAACTCAATCGTGGAGAAGCGAAGCAGGTTCTTCAACAGGTCATCGCCCGTCAATAGCAGGTCCGACGCCGGCTGTTTGTTCATCTGATCGGCGATGAACCCTGTATCATCTAACCAGACCAGCGATTTGGGCGGCAGGAATGAAAGCAGCGATTCATAGAGGATCTTCCTGGAACTGTTCACCCGGATATCAGGAATGATGCTGATCTCGTTGAATTTTTCGATCGAAAGCTGCGTGGACGGGTCAAAAGAGCGGATGGTCGAAACCTGATCGCCACCGAATTCAATGCGATAAGGATGGTCGCCGCTAAAGGAAAATACGTCGATCAAGCCACCGCGCAGTGCAAACTGACCCGGTTCAAATACAAAATCGGCCCGTTCAAATTCGTATTCCACCAGGAGGTCCAGAATAAAATCCATATTCACCTGCTCCCCTACCGACAATTTGAGGGTGTTTTTCTCCAGATATTTTTTATTGACCACCTTCTCTGAGATGGCTTCCGGGTAACTCACGATCAGGAACTTCCTGACCCGGCTGTTCAGGAGGCTGAGCACTTCGGTACGGGAAAGCAATCCCTGGTTATCCTTGATGCCCGACTGGAGACCGCGTTTGAAGGAGGAGGGAAAGTAAAAGACCCGGTCGCCGGCTATCTGCCGGAGGTCGTTATAGAAATAGGCCGATTCTTCCTTGTTTGAAAGGAGGACCAGGTGCGGGGCGGCAACTTCTGCAAAGACCGACGCCACAGTCAACGATCGTGACGAACCGACCAGTCCGCCCAGATGTAACCGGATATTCTTTACTCCGGTCTCATCCGTTTCGGATTCCGGTCCGCAACGCCCCCGTGAAATCAGTTCCCTGATCTCCCGGATAGCCGGATGGTTCCCGTAACCCGGGAATATGGCAGGATGTTCCAAAAAAGTCTAATCAGTTTTAAAATCTGAAGAATAGCGTCGCATGAACTCTTCAGCCATTTCAACCATCGGCGACGGACCGGCAAACAGGGGCGAACGTTCATGAAGCCTGACAGGCTGAATATCGAGGATCCGGCGGAACCCGTCGGATGCTTTGCCGCCGGCTTGTTCTGCTAAAAAAGCAACCGGATTGCATTCATATAACAAGCGAAGTTTTCCCTGCCTGTTTTTTGACGTGGCAGGGTAGAGAAAAATCCCTCCCCGGATGAGATTCCGGTGAATATCGGCGACCATTGAACCAATATAGCGGGTCGAATAAGGCCGTCTGGTAGCCGGGTCCTCCTCCTGGCAATAATGGATATAGTTTTTAACCCCTTCGGGAAAAGAGCGGTAGTTGGCTTCATTAATCGAATAGATAGCGCCTGTTTCGGGATATCTCATGTCGGGATGGCTCAGGATAAACAGGCCTACCGACGGGTCGAGGGTAAAACCATTGACACCGTTTCCGGTCGTATACACAAGCATGGTTGAAGACCCGTAAATAACATAACCCGCCGCAACCAGGTTTCGCCCCGGCTGGAGAAAATCCTCCAGTTGTGCAAGGCCCCTGACGGTGCGGCGTCGGTAAATCGAGAAAAGAGTCCCGATTGAAACGTTGGATTCGATGTTGGAAGATCCGTCCAATGGATCAATAGCAACCACGTACTTCCCATGCTTCGATATTTCACTGTCAAGCAGGATGATCTCCTCATTCTCTTCGGATCCGATGGCACAGCATTGACCACCCGACTTGAGGGCTGCAATGAACTGATCATTTGCATACACGTCAAGTTTTTTCTGGTCCTCACCCTGCACATTGACTTCACCGGCATAACCCATCACCTCACCAAGGCCGGCCCGGTTGACTTCCCGGTTGACAAATTTCGCGGCAATTCCAATATCATTCAGCAATCTGGAAAGTTCACCCGATGCCTGGGGATAATCGGCCTGCTTTTCGATGATAAATTCGGTCAGCGTTTTAAATTTCATAAGCAGTTGGTTATCGGTTTGCACAAAATTAGGTATTTCAACCGGACACCCCGCCGTTTTTAATTATTTTTGCGGCATGGAGATCAAGATTTTTAAATTCGGAGGCGCTTCCGTCAACCATGCCGAAGGAGTCAGAAATGTAGGAAGAATCCTGAAATTATACGACGGTCAGCCCATGGTTGTGATCCTGTCAGCAATGGGGAAAACCACCAACGCGCTGGAACAGGTGCTGCAGCATTTCATGGAAAAAGACCCGGTTGCATTGGTCGAATTCTACGAAAAGGTCAGGGATTATCATTTTCAGATCATGGCTGAGCTGTTTCCAAGCCCGGTTCATCCGGTTTACGGAGCAGTTACCTCGTTATTTGATCAGCTCCGGGGATACATCCGAAGGGGCCACCTGTACTTGAAATCTTCTCCGGGTTATAGCTTCGAATACGATCAGATTGTCGGATACGGTGAACTTATATCAACGGCCATCGTTCATCATTACCTCATGGATGCAGGCATTCCATCAAAATTGTTTGATGTGAGGGAGCTGATCCGCACCGATTCGACTTACCAGGATGCGAAGGTTGACTGGAAGGTATCGGAAAGGGCTATTGTAAAAACGATTCAGAGTTATTTTCAGCGAAAGGAAGGAACGGGTTGTGTTGCACTGACGCAGGGATTCCTGGGGAGTGATCGGGCCGGTAACACGACAACGCTTGGCAGGGAGGGTTCCGACTTCACCGCCGCTGTCTTTGCTTACGCGCTCAAAAGCAGGGAAGTGACCATCTGGAAAGATGTTCCGGGGGTTATGAATGCCGATCCCAAATGGAAAAAGGATGCCGTGACGCTCCCTTCTTTATCTTACCGTGAAGCCATCGAGCTGACCTATTACGGGGCCAGCGTCATCCACCCGAAAACCATCAAACCGCTCGAAAATGCCGGCATCACGCTGAAAGTAAAATCATTTGTAAATCCGCAATCGGAGGGAACCACCATCGAAGATCTCAGTGCGTGGACCATCGGCACCCCCATCATCATCCGGAAGTTAAATCAGGTACTGATCTCCTTATCTCCGCATGATTTTTCTTTTATCGCGGAGGAGAACCTGAGTGAAATTTTCCGGCTGCTTACCGAATGCAGGGTGCGCGTCAATGTGATGCAGAATTCAGCGATCAGTTTTTCTTTTTGTGTAGATCAGGATCCATGGAAACTGCCGCCATTACTGGAGCGATTGCGTGAGCATTACACGACGCGTTACAATGAAGGGGTCGACCTGTGCACCATACGTCATTATGATGCGGATACTATTCGGGAAATCACCTCCGGACGGAAGGTTCTGCTGGAACAGAAAAGCAGGAACACCTTACAGGTGGTAATGAAGTGAATTCCTTTATTCCGGAAGTACAACCGGGAAATCGTACCTGAACTCGCTGAATTCGGGCTTTTCCAGGATATTTGTCAGAAAATCCCGGTAGGCATCTGTAAATGAGAACCTGCTGATGTCGTAATAATCATCGGAAAGCGGTTTGTTTCCTACGGCTCCCATGTCGATCGATGTGGTATTGAACTCCTCAAGCTCCACGTAGGGAACAATCTTTTTCATGACCGGCATTTGTCCGTACTCTTCCCGTAGGAGCAGATCGACCACCTTATCTGCTAATGTGGTGGTCAGCCTACGGTCGTAATGCCTGCAGTGACCTGAACGGGGATAATAGCCTGAAATCTGGGCGCGTGAATCGATTCCCAACCGGGCCGATATTTCAGAAGCGATGATGCCGCTCACCCCGCCAAAGCGGGGATGGCCATACTCATCCAATTCGGAACTGGCATAAACTACATCCACCTTTCCGGTCTTCTCATCGTACCAGCGGATCCCTTCCGAAACCGGGATGATCAGGCATTTTTTTCGGGAGTTCATGTAGGTCTCTTTCACCGTTTCAAAGAAAACCTCCTTTCGTTCGCGGGTAATCGGGTACTCGGGAACCAGTCCGAGGGTTGCTCCCCCGAAGGTGGCTGTTCCCGTAAGCCAGCCTGCATCCCGCCCCATGACTTCCATGACAATGATGCGTGAATGCGACTCGGCAGTAGTCTTGAGCGAGGCTGTGAATTCCATGATCGAACGGGCAGCCGAAGGAAAGCCGGGGCAGAGAACCGCTTCGATATCCTTTCCCTGATAGTGATGGATGGTACGGGTACGGAGATCGTTGTCAATGGTCTTTGGGAACCCGATTACCGGAATGCCTTCCGTCTCGAAAAGCCTTTTTGCGGCACCGTTGGTATCGTCGCCGCCAATGGTAACGAGCACATCTATCTTGTACCGTTCAAAATTCCGGAGAACCTGCGGAACACGGCTTTCCGGATTCTTTTTCGACGGGAACGGGTTGGTGCGGCTTGACCGTAATGCGGTACCGCCATAATAGCCGTCGTAGGGCTGGTTTGTCAAATCCACCACATTGCCATCACCCAGCAGGCCTTTCCACCCCTGAAGGATACCGTAAACTTTAAAACCCAGCAATGATGCCCGGTTCCGGATTGCTTCAATGCCTGAATTGATAGCAGGCGTATCGCCCCCGCCAGATAAAATCGCAAGGGTTTTTCCTTTGAAAAGCTTGTTTTCCAGTCTCATAGAAAAATAGATAGATTGCCGGCAAAGCTAAAAAAATATGTTGAATTGGTGAAATGTAGGGAAGGCTTACCGCATCTGAATTTGTACTGAACCGGAGCCGATTTGCAAATGATGACTGCCGTTGCACCTTGCATCAGTCGCCGGATAATTTTTTCAATCGTTCGCCTTTCTGAATTTTTTCAACCAGAATCCTTGCCAGTTTTTCATTCGACTCCCGGGTCCAGCCTGCAATGTGGGGTGTCAGGATCACACGATCGGAGGCGGCAAGAAAAGCAAAATCGGGATCCTTACTGTTCAGAAAACCGAAGGATGCATCTTCAAATTCCAGCACGTCAAGGGCGGCGCCAGGAACCTTTCCCGATTTCAGATTTTTCACGAGGTCAGCGGTTTTGACAACCTGTCCGCGCGAAGTATTTACCAGCCATACCGGCTTTTTAAAATGGTTCAGATAATCCTGATCCACCAGGTATCGGGTCTCGGGAGTGAGCGGAACATGAAGACTGAGGATGTCGGTGTCGGAAAAAATCTGTTCCATGGTCGCCTCAGTTACGTAAACATCCGAAAAGCGCTTTTTATATTTGTCATAGGCAATGACTTTGGCTTCAAAACCTTTAAGTCGCCGGGCAAAAGCGCTACCCATATTTCCGTACCCGATGATTCCTATTGTTTTACCCATGATCTCAACACCCCGGTTTTCTTCCCGGCTCCAGACTCCCTGGCGAACCTGCCGGTCGGCCCGTGTCATGTGATTCAATAATGCCAGAAGCATCCCGACCGCGTGTTCTCCTACCGCGTCGCGGTTCCCTTCCGGCGAATTGTAACAACGGATGCCTCTTTTACGGGCGTATTCCACATCAATATTCTCCATCCCTGCCCCCACTCTGCCGATGAATTCAAGGTTTGTGGCTGCATCTAAAAATTTCCGGTCAACGGTAAATTTACTCCTTACAATTATCCCGCTGTAATCACCGGCAATTTTGAGCAGATCATTCCCCGACAGATCAGGAAAATAATCGCATTGATAACCGTATTCCTCAAATCGAACCCGGATCAGCGGGTGGACAGGATCGAGCAACAATATCTTATTCTTCGTGGCAGGAACTTTTTGCATGATTTTCGTACATTTGCACTCCAAAATTACGAAACGTGTGGAATTTTCTGACCAATGCGATTCTGCGAAAAAGAATACCCATTCTTTCCGTGATCCTCGTCCTTACCCTCTTCATGGGGTATATGGCCACAAAGGTCAGATTGCAATACGAAAGTTCCAGTGTACTGCCCGATAAAGATCCGACCAACCGGGTCTATAAGAATTTTATCAGGCAGTTCGGTCAGGATGGAACCATCATGTTTATCGGGATCCGCGATACTTCCTTTTTCCAGCTGCGGCATTTCAACAGGATCTATGATCTCACCGATTCACTCCGTAAGATTAAAGGCGTCTCGGAAATTGTCTCCATCACCCGGCTTTACAACCTCGTGAAAAACGATTCGCTCCGGAAATTTGAGTTCATTCCGATCACTCCGCATAAACCGGCATCACAGGCTGACCTGGATTCGATCCGTGGGGTTATCCATTCCCTCCCGTTTTACCGGGGGTTCATCTACAACCCGGAAACGTCGGCTTATCTGATGGCCCTGACCCTCGATAAGAAGCTTGTCCAATCGAAAGACCGCGTAAGACTGATACGGGAAATCCAGAGCACCGTCGACCGTTTTTCGGCGCAAACCGGAACGGAGGTTCACTATTCCGGGTTGCCGTATATCCGAACGCTTATTGCTAAAAAACTGGAACGCGAACTAATCATGTTCGTGATCCTGGCCCTGATGGTTTCGGCATTTTTCCTCTTTATCTTTTTCAGATCAACCAAGGCAGTGATCTTCCCAATGGTGATCATGATCATGAGCGTGATTTGGGCGCTCGGGATGATGGCGCTTTTCGGGTACAGAATCACCATGCTTACCTCCATCATCCCACCGCTCGTGATCGTCATTGCTGTCGAAAACTGTATTTTTATCCTGAACAAATACCATTACGAGTACAGCCACCACCACAACCAGGCTAAGGCGCTTTCACGCGTGATCCACCGGATCGGGGTTGCGAACCTGCTTACCAATGCAGCCACGGCAACGGGTTTTGCAGCCTTTACCATCACCAGCAACAAACTTCTGGTCGAATTTGGTCTGATCGCGGCCATCAGCATCATGGTCATCTACGCCCTTTCACTTACCCTGGTGCCGATCTTTTTCAGCTTCCTGCCTCCGCCCAAAGGAAAATATACGCGCCATATCGAAGTCAGCCTCGCGAAGTCGCTGATCGATAAAGCCGTTTACTGGGTTCAGCATTACCGCAACCCGATTTATCTTGCCATGGGCATCCTGATCCTGATCGGGATCATCGGGGCTTTCCGGCTGCGGACCACGGGTACCATTGTTGACGACATTTCAAAGCGGGATCCGATCTACAAAGACCTGTTATTCTTCGAAAAACACTTCAAAGGCATCATGCCCCTTGAAATCACGGTCGACACCAAAAAGAAAAAAGGGGTGATGAACCTGGGCACACTGAACAAAATCGATCGTTTGCAGGACAGTCTGGCCACCTATCCTGAACTCTCGAAACCCTTATCCATCGTGGAAGTCATCAAGTCGGCCAAACAGGCATTTTATGCCGGTGACCCGGAATACTATGCCCTTCCGAATTCCAACGAACTTGCCTTCATGGCCGATTATATCCCGGCCTTTAAGGCCAATAAACGGACAATCCTGAACAATTTTCTGGATACCACCTACCGGGTTACGCGGGTCAGCGTACAAATGGCCAATGTCGGGACCCCGAAGATCGACAGCATCCAGAAAAGCCTGAGACCAAAAATCGATTCAGTTTTTGATACCGCCCGGTACGAGGTCACGATAACAGGCAGCAGTGTGGTCTTTCTGAAAGAAACCAATTTCCTGATCCGTAATCTCTGGGAAAGCATTGCCCTTGCAGTTGTGGTAATCGCCTTGTTGCTTGCATTCCTGTTCACCTCGTGGCGGATGATACTCATATCCCTCATACCCAATCTGATCCCGCAACTTATGACCGGAGCCCTGATGGGCTTTGCGGGGATCCCGATCAAACCCTCCACCATTTTGATTTTCAGCATCGCATTAGGAATCTCGGTGGATAATTCCATCCAGTTTCTGTCACGCTACCGGCTCCAACTCCGGCATACCGGGCATAACATTCCCGAATCGGTGATATCGGCCCTGAAGGAAACGGGGTACAGTATGATATACTCTTCGACCGTTCTGTTTTTCGGATTCGGAATATTTGTACTATCGACCTTCGGAGGCACCCAGGCGCTGGGATTTTTGATCTCCTTCACCCTGCTGGTGGCGGGATTGCTGAATATGTTCGTTTTGCCATCCATGCTCCTTACCCTGGATAAATGGAGTACAACGAGGGCATTTGAACGACCACCCATCGTCAATATTGACGATGATCCCTCAGAGGAATAACCCGGGCGAAATCAATAAAATCTTTTCCGATTTTATACTGAAAGAACGAGTGCGTTGCACTTGTCCCGTTTTTGATTTCGGCTGTATTGGATTGTTTACTACCTTTACCTTTTCATTAAACGTCTCCACCTGAAATATCCATTGGGATCAAGTTCAGGCAAAAAACGGATGTTTTTGGTGGATATACCATGTACCCGATGAAATCAAAAAATATTCAGATATGAAAGGAATTATTCTGGCCGGAGGGGCCGGAACACGGCTACATCCCCTCACACTGGCAGTAAGCAAACAACTGATGCCGGTTTATGACAAACCGATGATTTATTACCCCCTTTCGGTTTTGATGATGGCTGGTATCAACGACATTCTGATAATTTCTACACCGCACGACCTGCCGCACTTCCGACAATTGCTCGGCGACGGCGCATCGCTGGGGTGCAGTTTCACCTATAAAGAACAGGTCATTCCGAATGGCCTCGCCCAGGCGTTTGTGATCGGTGAATCATTTATCGGGAGGGATAAGGCCGCCCTCATCCTTGGCGATAACATCTTTTATGGCAACGGATTGTCCCAAATTGTCCAGGAAAATAATGACCCTGACGGCGGTGTAGTCTTTGCCTACCATGTTCACGATCCGGAACGCTACGGCGTCGTGGAATTCGATGACCATTTTAAAGCGCTTTCCATCGAAGAAAAACCGAAACAGCCGAAATCAAACTTTGCAGTCCCTGGCCTTTACTTTTACGACAACTCCATTGTCGAGGTGGCCAGGAATATCAAACCAAGTGCACGGGGTGAATATGAGATCACCGACGTGAACCGGTGGTACCTTGAGGCGGGCAAACTGAAAGTAGGCGTTCTGAGCCGCGGAATCGCCTGGCTCGATACCGGTACTTTTGAGTCGCTGCTGCAGGCATCTCAGTTTGTTGAGGTAGTTCAGAACCGGCAGGGATTGAAAATCGGCTGTATTGAGGAGATCGCTTACAGAATGAGATTCATCGACCGGGAACAACTGAACAAAATTGCCCAGCCACTCCTGAAAAGTGGTTATGGTCAATACCTGCTTAACCTGACCGACTAATCTGAAAAACATACCAGTATCCTGCTGATCCCTTCAGGATTTCATGATGTTAAAGTTATGATGATACCCTATCAGACACTCCGGCAACGCATTACATCCGCCTTTGAATCGAGTACATTTCTATTTCCCCCGGAACAACTCTATATTCCGATCAATTACGCACTGGAACAGAGCGGAAAAAGGATCCGTCCGATACTGGTCCTGATGGCAACCGATCTTTTTGGCGGAGACGTGGAACAGGCGCTCTTCCCCGCTATGGGGCTCGAAATTTTTCACAATTTCACACTCCTTCACGATGATATCATGGACCAGGCTCCCCTGCGCAGGGGAAGACCAACCGTGCATTCGCAGTGGGATATCAACACAGCCATACTTTCGGGCGACACCATGTTCGTGATCGCCTACGAATACGTGGCAAAAACCGATCCCGTGCTGCTTCCCCGTGTTCTGGACCTCTTTAACGACACCGCCCGCAAGGTGTGTGAAGGCCAGCAGTATGATATGAACTTTGAAACCATGGAGGCTGTTACCATCGATGATTATATGCTGATGATCCGGTTAAAAACCGCGGTTCTCATCGCCTGCAGCCTCAAATTGGGCGCCATTATTGCCGGCGCTTCCGCAACCGATGCCGAAATCATTTATGAAGCCGGAATCGAGCTGGGACTGGCATTCCAACTTCAGGACGATTATCTGGATGCATTCGGGGATGTCACGGTTTTCGGTAAAACCATCGGTGGAGATATAATTACCAACAAAAAAACCTTTCTCTATTTAAAGGCCGTTGAAATTGCCCGTGGAAGCGACCTCGAATTATTCCGGCGCCTGTTACATGATCCCGGTGTGGCTCAGACCGAAAAAGTGGAACGAGTCATAAACCTGTATCGAAAATTAAAGATCGATGATCTTACCTCCACCGAAGTGGAATATCATCACAACAGGGCCGTCGGGATCCTGAAGACCTTGTCGGTCGATCCGTTTAGGACATCGGAGCTCATCCTGATCATGAATAAAATGCTTGCCCGCGACCGGTAAGTCATCCCTTGTACGCTGGTTTTGACAAGGTCGGGTACTGAAAATCCGGATTGTATCCCGGCTTTACGCAATCAATCACGCTGAAGACCCTCCAATTCGGAGTTCAGATCTTCCCAATGCTTCATTGCCCGACCCAGCGCCTCTTTTAAAGTTTCATATTCCCGGTAAAGACTTCCGTCCTGGATCTGTTTCTGAAATTTTTCAGGGGTGACCAGCATCCCTTCCTTTTTTTTGATCTCGCCTTCGATCCGTTCAATCTCCGTTTCACATTTCGAAATCTGAGTCCGGATCTTGCGGAGCTCCTTTTCATTTTCCTTTCTGCGTTCCCAGTTTTGCTTATTCACCGATACCGCGTCAGAGAGAGATTCGCCAGGGGTAGTCCGGTTTACCTGTTCCAGCTCATTTAACGACTGCAACCGGCGCTGCTCAAGGAAATCATAAATATCGCCGATGTATTCCCTGAAGGCGCCATGCCGGAATTCGAATACCCGGTTGGTCAGCCCCTGTAAAAAGTCCCTATCATGCGAAACCACGATCAGGGTACCGTTATACTGCAACAACGCGTTTTTCAATACATCTTTCGAACGCATATCAAGGTGGTTGGTAGGCTCATCGAGGATCAGGAGGTTGGCAGGAGTAAGCAACAACCTGGCGAGTGAAAGCCTCGATTTTTCGCCTCCCGAAAGCACCTTGACCTTCTTTTCGATATCATCGCCGCTGAACAGGAACCCTCCCAGTATGGCTTTGATCCGTGGACGAATATCACCAACGGCAACATCATCGATGGTCTGGAACACCGTTTTTTCCGGATCGAGGTAGTCGCTCTGATCCTGGGCATAATAGCCAATTACCACATTGTGCCCGAATTTCAGTTCTCCTTCAAATTCTACCTGCCCCGTAACCACTTTTGCCAGGGTGGTTTTACCCTCACCGTTCTTACCAACGAATGCAATCCGATCGTTCTTTATTACCGAAAAATTCAGATCGTTGAGAACCTTTTTCTGCGGGTACTCCTTGTTCAGATGGTTAGCTTCGAGAATGATCTTCCCGGAGTGCGGGGCAGGCGGAAAACGAAAACGGATGCCTGATTCATCGATGGCATCAACTTCGACCAGATCGATTTTCCCGAGCAGTTTAATGCGCGACTGCACCTGTTTGGCCTTGGTGGCTTTAGAACGAAATCGCTCGATAAAGCGCTCGATCTGCCGGATCTGCCGTTGCTGGTTGTTGTGGGTTGCAAGCTGGCTTTCCATCCGTTCTTCACGAAGCAGCACGTAATCAGAGTAATTGGCTTTGTAATCAAAGATCCTTCCCAATGAAATCTCAACCGTTCTTTTAGTCACGTTGTCAAGGAATGCGCGGTCGTGTGAGACCAGTACCACGGCTCCTTTAAATGTTTCGAGATACCCCTCCAGCCATTGAATCGATTCAATATCGAGGTGATTGGTGGGCTCGTCGAGCAGGATCACATGGTGTTGCTGCAGGAGCAGTTTGGCAATCTCGACACGCATCTGCCATCCGCTGCTGAACGTTGAGAGTTCCCGGTCAAACTCCTCGCGCTCGAATCCGAGACCCGTAAGAACCTTTTCAATATTGACCTGAACAGCCTGTCCTCCCAGAAGGTGGTATCGTTCCAGAGCATCCGAATGGTGGTGGATAAGGTCATGATACCCGTCGGATTCGTAATCGCTCCGTAAGGCAATCTGCTCTTCCAACTCCTTTAACCGATGCTCCAGCTCCATAACCTCAGAAAAAGCAGTCATGGTTTCCTGCAACACCGTCTTCCTGCTTTGTGGCTCCATTTCCTGAGGTAAGTATCCAACGGTGGCCCCGTCGGGGATAATGACTTCTCCTTCGTCTGACTGCTGGAGCCCTTTGATGATTTTTAAAAGAGTCGATTTTCCCGCACCGTTTTTCCCAACAAGACCGATGCGATCCTTATCGTTTATAATGAACGATACATGGTCGAACAGCGGCATTCCACCAAATTGAACTGAAAGATTGGAAACGGAAATCATCTGGCAAAATTAGGAAAAAAAAAGGCCGGCCTTGCGGCCAGCCTTTTTTATCATTCCCGTTAAGGATTAGTGGGTCACCGTGATCTTGACGGAGCGTACGCCTTCGGTGGTGGTGACTTTTACAAAGTACACACCGGCTTTCAGGGTAGCTACATTGATCTTCACGTTGTTCACATCAACATTGCTGATGGTGTTAACAGTCTGACCAACATAATTCATGATCTCGATGGTATTGATCCTGTAATCGCTCTTCACGTATACAACTTCGGTAGCCGGGTTCGGGTAAACCATGATCTGACTGTTGTTCAGTTCATTGATACCAACGGCCGGGAATACCACCTGGATTGTATCAGAAATAGATTCGCAAAGGGTCTGGTTATTTGCAGAATTCTTGTAGATAGTGGTTACATAATACTTGAAGATACCAGATACTAAGGTCGAAGGATAGGTGTCGGTATAAGATGTTACCGTGAGCGGAGCGGGATTCAACTTGGCATAAGGCGGAATTCCGGATTCAGCAGTACGGTATACATCGTATCCGAACACGATGCTGCTGTCGGCTGCATCGGTTGCGGTGACGTATGATGACTGGTTGGTCATCAGGAAGTTTGTAGCAGGATAGTTGGATACACCGGTCTTCGTGGTAGAAGCGGTTGCATTCGCATTGACATTGATCTTCCTTGGCTGTAACAGCTGATTACCATCACCTAACGGAATTTCAATCCACAGATTCTGGAGGAAGTCGCCGATACCTGAAGTACTGAATGAGGAGTATGATGGTAAGTCACCGAAAACAGAAACGCCATCCGGACCGATATTATCGGCTGAGAAGCAAGGATAAGCATCAGTTGAGGAGTTGCTTAACGGCTCGAGCATGATACCAATATGCTTTCCGCCAACGCCGCCGATACTTCCGAGAGGAACGTTGTTTTCCCACTTGTCGTCGCCGGTAGTTGTTAACGGACCAATGGTAGCCAATTCAGTATAGGTACCCCAGTCAACGACGTGGATGTTATACTGCCAGATACCGGTGGTACCCCATGAAGCATGGTGGAAATCGATCTTGTTCAAGGCTGCGTCGGCATATGGACCGAGGTCATAAACTACACCATAAGCCCTGTTATAGCTCTGATAGTATCCATTATCTGGAGTGCCTGACCACTGGAACAGTTTCACAAGTTGCGTCGGAACAACGGAGGTACACTCAGGAGCAACCCAGGTGAGGTTGGTCGTGAAGTGCGACTGTGTAGCTGCCAGCGATTTAGCTTTGTTACATACGCCGTAAGCGTGGATGTTGTCAACATACCAGTGGAGGATGTCGGCAGTGTTCACGCCATTGGCAACAAAGCGGATACGGAACGATTTACCTTTTACAACAGAGATATCGATGTGTTTCGGTAACCATTCAGTCGAACCATTGTTGGTGTATTCGGCTTTCTGGTGCCATGATCCGTTATAGAAGATGTCAACGGTCAGTTTTTCATCGCCGGTGCTGTTGCGGTCAATCAGTTTCAGATCATAATCGAGGAAGATAGAGGCGCAGTTCCAGGGAGATGCGTCAATAACCGGGCTAACCAGTGCACTGCTGTAATCAGGAGTTGCAGGTTGCCAGGTAAAGTCGGCGCATGGGGCAGGATTACCGATACCGGTATTCATGGTCCAATGTCCCTGATCGGGTGAGAATGACCAGTCATTGTAAGCAAACTGTCCCTGATCCCAGGGTTCGAAGAACGGTAACGGACGTCCGCATTCGATCTTAACGGTCTGGATTCCGGCTGTGTTGCCTAATGATTCTCCTAACGGAGGCGGCGGGAATCCATAGGTGGTCAGGTCATAGAGGGCCATTACATCATAGTTGTAAGTACCCGGATTCAGATTATAGTCATACCAGAAGAGGGTATCTTTTCCACCAACGGTGTGGACTAAATTACCATTGCGGTAAATGTTGTAACCGATGAGTCCGGCAGGTTCGCCACCGCCGCCGCCACCCGGATATTCAATACGGAATGGCAGACCTTGCTGATAGGAACCGTCAACCCAGGTTTGCCAGGCTGAACCGGTCCATTGCAAACCGTTACCGGTTGTGAATGTACCGTTGATAACGATCGGGTTAGCCCACGGTCCTGATGATCCTGCACCGGTGGTCTGGACTTCAATCCAGTAGGTTCCCGGATTCAGGCTCATGCCGCTGATGTTGCAATCCAGTTGCATGATCGGGCGTTGATTGTCGCCGCCGATCGTGTTAACACGATAACAATTGGTCCATGTTTCAGTGGTCAACCTATTAGTGGTAAGGTCACCCCAAACAACTGTTCCGCCGGCATTAGGTGGTCCGTCATAGAGGCGGAAATAGCATCCGGTAAAGGTACCTGAAGTAGAAGCGCCGGTCTGGTAACCGAAGAAGGAGAATTTGGTCGGGCTCCATCCGCCGGCCGGTACGACAAAGTCATCGGCCATGGAATAGCTCAGCGACTGGTTCCAGTTCGATCCGTAGAGGGTCATACCACTCTGGAGTGAACTTTCGTCAGCGCCGCCGACACCCGTGCCCGGGCTGTTTACGAACGGACCGCTTTCAAATACTGCGCCTGTTGCATCGGGAACAACCCTGTAGTTCATATCGAGTCCGGCATTTGAGCCAACACCCGTTTCACTTGCAGGACCGGTTCCGGTAGCAGCCGGACGGCTTTGATCGATACCCGGGCCATCACCTGCTGTTTGCGGTTTTTCCCAGGTCAGATAAGCAGAGCATTCAACACCTTCACCCGACAGGTTGCGTGCCGGATAGAGGAATTTACAAATGAAGTCGGTACAAACCTCAGCGCTGTAACCGCTGCCATAAACGGCCCGCACGCAAGCGTGATAGTTCACACCGTAAACGACCTGGTTAGGCGGAATCTGATAAGTGGTATCTGGGGTAAAGGCGCTCAGTACACCATTCAGGTAGAAGTTGTAACCAAGCACGCAGGGGTTACCGCCTACCAAAACATCGGTAGCATAAACCTTAACATTATCAAAATACCAGTAGTCGATGGTGGAGCTGTTATCACCTGCGGCGTGGAATCTGAGTTTGAAGGTTGAGTTGCTGAAGGCTGAGATATCGGCTTCGTCGGTAGTCCAGGGAATATTGGCTCCCGATGCGCTGCTGTAAGTCTTCAATACCTGCCAGGTGGTTCCGTTCCAAATTTCGACAGCCAGGGTATTGTTACCGGAGCTGCTGTAATTGTCGAGCATAACATCCCATTGTGCCTTCATATAAGGAGCATGGATGCCTGCAAGAGTCTTACTGGTAACATACTGGTTGTAGTTTGAAACCGAAGGTGTCCAGCTGAACATGACAGATGGAGCCGGGTTTCCTATACCGGTATAGAGCGACCAGTTAGCGCCGTCGATAACCCACTGGTTGGCAGTAAGGTTGGTAAACGGTTCATCGATGATGTAAGTCTTCGATTTCGGAGGACTCCAGGTTGCAAGGAGCGACTGGTTATTAACCGCGAGGTTGGTAACCGGAGCCGTATTCTGAAGCATGGTAATGTTGAACGAAGCATCGCCCATGATGGTCACATTCTGGGTATAGTCCGGATAGGAGAACCGGAGTGCAGAAAGGGTATAGTTGCCTTTCCATACGTTGGCGAAATGTACACAACCTGTAGTATCGGTGGTCCTGGTGTAGGTGGTATCGGGATAATCAACATTGGTCAGTTTCACGGTTGTTCCGGCCTTCGCGTTGGCGGCGCAGGTGAGGGTAACGCAAACGTCAACATTTGCAGTCCAGCCTTTGCCAATCACATTGGAGAAAGTCGGTGGTGAAGGACGCTGTCCCGGAGGTGAATAGATGGCTTTCACTGCCCAACGGTAAGGACCGTTCGGTAAGGAAGGCCAGCTGTTGTCAACGGTTGAGTTGGTGGCGCCGGTATAGATCGAGGTCCATGCCGACTGGTTACCTTCCTGACCCTGTTGCAGACGCCATACCTGATACGTCATGTTGGTCGTGATCGGGGTAACGGTTCCGAAGAGTTTGAAAGGAACGCCCTGCTGGTAGTAAGGAGCGGAGGCGCCTACTTCGAAGTTCTCATAGGTTGCCGTTGATTCAACATAAACCAGCGCATTACCCGTTGTCGGGGTATTGCTGATTGTTATGGGCGGGCACCACGGGCCGGAAGCGATGCTGCCGGTTGCCGAGAACTCAATCCAGTAGCTACCGGGTTGCAGGGTCAGACCGGCGGTATTCACAACGATCTTCATGATCGGACGCTGTGTGTTTCCGGTAGCGCTGACGCGGTAGATATTGGTGAACGAGGTGCTGCTCAGACGGTTGGTTGTGTTGTCACCCCAAACGGTGGTAACGGTTCCGCCGGGAGTACCCTGGAAGATCCGTACATAAGCGCCGGTAAAGGATGAGGTTGTCGGTGAACCGGTTTGGTAGCCATAGAATTCGAGTGAGCTGACATTCCAAACGCCGCCGCTTACGGCAAAATCATCGGCAATACGATAGGTGGCATTAACCATGTTCATACCGTAGCTGTTGATCGGTCCTTCGAGCATGCTTTCGTCAGCTCCGCCAGCGCCGGTACCCGGGCTGTTCACCATCGGGCCGTTGTCGTAAAGGGTAGCTGCCGCAGCATCGGGCAGAGAAACAACACCACCCACGAAATTCGGATTGGCAACGCCTACATCTGATTTCGGAGAAACCGGTCCGGTGTACGGAGTAAGGTTGGTAACCATCGGGGCTACAATGTTGTTCTGCATGTTCGACCAGTTATAGGCCTCAACAGAAGCAACACCTTCGTAACCCTGCTGGTTGGCAACCGGGGTTTCGTAGATCAGTCCGGCCGGCATCGAAGCTTCGATCAGGTTCTTGTTAGCCGCGGCTATTGAAGCATCCAACGGGCCGCCAATACCCTGAACGATGGCACGAATCTGGAAGTTTCCTGCTGCAGGAATCCAGGGGGTGCCTCCGGCTACAAATTTCGAATAGCTGCGAAGCTGCGGATTAGTTAGGTCAACACCCAATCCTGCTGCATGCGGGGGAATTCCGCCCTGTTTCATTACGAGGTAGAAGTCACCGGCAGTAATGGTGATGGGAACTGCGAGAGCGAAATCATTCCAGCCAAATCCGCCGGGGATAACTTCAACACTGTCGATTACGGTTCCCGGTACGCCACCGGCTCCGTCAGCCTTACAAATATACATCCAGAAAGAAGTGAGCGGAATAGCATTGGCCGGATAGTTGGCAGCCGTTCCGACGTTCACCTTACCGCCGACCAGTTTAACCGGCCATTGCAGCGGGGTGAATTTCATGGCATTGAGGTTATTGGCTGTTGCCCAGATGGCGAAGTTGTCCTGGATACCATCATCATAGATGAGCTGATAAAGGTTCGACGGGGTCTGCCAGTTCAGGTTGACAGCGGTTCCCGGGGTTCCGTTGAGGGTAGCCACGAACGGACCGGGTTGTACGGCGGTCGGTAACAAAACTGCATCCTGGGTGAAGGTCTGGTTAGGAACAAGGTTCACTGTGGTAGTGAACGGATCGTAACCGGTTTTTTCGATTACAAGGGGTTGCGCGCCAAACACTGAGAGCAGCGGAGTAAGGTAAGAACCGCCTGCCACACTCAGGGTATAAACGGTGCCGGCCACCTCAATGGTAGCTCCGACAATCGGATTGCCGTTGGAGCCGTCGGTAACAACGCCGCCCACTTTCGGACCCGGCGCCATCAGAATGTCCTGTAGGGTAGCCTGGCCATTCACGATGGTGGCGGAAGCGCTGCCGGTGATGTAACCAGCGGCAGTGCAGTTGGCTGTAACCGGACCGGCATTCAGGTTATAAATAATATAGAAACCGCTCGAACGGGAGGTATCCCTTTTGGCGCCAACCTCAACGATGGCTCCGGAAATGGGCGCCAGGGTATTGATATCCCTTACATAACCCATGAGAACGCCCGGGGTGATCGGGGGAATACCAAAACGGATATTGGGCCGATAGGATTGGACGGCACCGGTGGAGGAGCCAGTACAACCTGCCCAATTGTCCAGATGTTGATGCCATGTCATTCCGGAAGCAGATGTTGAGTAAACCGTCGAACTGCTGGTGTACGATCCATTATCGCCGAAGCAGATTTCAACGATCACATTGGAGGTACCATTCCATACAAATGGGGTGGTAAAGTTGATATCGCGCCAGCCGGTGCCGGGAACGCCATAGTTCACCTGATATACAGTGCTCAACCCGGAGGAAACCCAGGTGGTAAGGGTTGAGAGGGTAGTGTGTCCCATCTTGACGGCGAAGTTCTGCATTACCTGCGGGTAAGCGGAGGCGATATTAAATCCAAGGCTGGTCAGGTTGCCGGCAGGAACTCCTGCAGTGGTCAGTTCGGCAGCGGTATAGATCATCTGGGTACGCGAACCCTCGTAGAAGGTATAATAAGGATACCCATAGGTAGAGGTACCGGTTCCGATCGTTCCGAAGGCCGGAGGAGGAGGAGGACCTGCCGTTACATGGGCGAAGTCGAGTGCGCAGTTGTTGCCGTAGGCCGAGGTGAACAGGAACCCGACGTAGAGGGTGGCCTGGTTGCTGGCGCCGCTGGGCAGCATGCAATACTTAACTTTCCAACCTGCAGTGGCATTGTAACGGGGATAGGTACCTGCAGAATTCCAGGTAGTTCCGTCGGTTGACCATTGCACTTCAACCTGATCCTGGCTGGATGAATAACCCGGATCTTCGTACCAGGCAAAATCCACCATGATAAAGGCTTGGTTGGTGGTTGACATGGCAGTGGTTTTCTTCAGACGTGTAGAGCCGCTTGAGATGCCGTACGAGTTGTATCTTACAAACGTCGTCCCATCAAAAGCAGCGCTGACAGTCGGGCTCGAAGAGGTGGTCACGAAACTGATACCGGGAGTGGTACCAGTGACCTGCTCAATGACCCAACCCGCCGGAGGGGTAGTTCCAGTGCCAGCCTCGAAACTTTCGGTCAACAGCGTAGTCATTTGCGCGTAACCGAACGAAACGAAGACAAACATTGACACCATAAAGGCAGCCAACATTTTCAGCGTTTTGGTAACATTTCTCATAATTTTGAAATTTTGGTTAATAATGAATGAGTATTTGAAATTATAGGGTATCAATAAACTTATTGATATATATAATGGAAGAAACTTGCTGCATAAAGTCTTTTTTCGTTAATATAAATAATAATAAGCACAATACCTATTGTGCTGAATTACAGCTATTTAGACAAAAAAGCATTCGTATCACTCAGGGCAAAGATAAAAACAATTTTGAACTTCCGGATAAATTTTTAATTTTTTTTTTCATCCTTTTTAAACCTTGGAGAAATATTCTCACTGAATGCATATTTTTTTAAGTAACCGATGATCATCCGACAGAATCGACAGAAAATAAAATCCTTTTCTTATTCCTTGTAAATCAATTGTTAATGAACTTTGTCCCCGGGCGTCCCAGGTTCCGGTCACGATACCCGACAGATTCAGGAGCTGAATCTTACCCAGAGAACCTTCCGTTTGTATCGTCACCCTTTCACGGGCAGGGTTGGGGAAAACTTTCAGGGGCAGAATTTTAGTCTCAGGTGTGCCGGTGATCACACTGACCTGGATGGTATCGGAATCGGTTGTTTTTTCACAATTCTGAAACTGACTCCTGATGAAATAATAGTACTCCCCGTAAGGAACATCCGGATCGAGAAAGAGGGTATCCTGGACCAGGACGGTATTAATCTTTTCAAAATCGGTATTCCCGTACCCTCTCCGGTAGATATCGTACCCGATAAGCGCATCGGTCGGGTCTGTACTGTCTTCAGTCAGGATCTCCGGCCGATGGCCGGGTTTTGCCAGAAGCAGATCATCTGCGCCTATCGAACAATCATCGATCGCCCATGGATACCAGAGTCCGTTGCCGTCGCCATCGACCGCATGCCAGGCCAGGTCTACTGTCAGCCCCTGGTAAGTGGAAAGATCGATCTGATAGGGTGTTCCCCATGCATTGATGCCCGAACTTCCCGGGTATACCGGCAATGCCGACATATCCATAAGTACCGTCCAACTGGCGCCCTGGTCCGACGAGATTTTGACAAAGTAGTGATCCTGGTGCAGGGAGCCCTGGTAGGCGTAACTCCAAAAGGTAAGATCCCCGTTTATATGTACATTATGTGCGATGATCCATTCATCCTGATGGTTGTAATCCCACGCGATGCCCGCAGAAAAATCACCGGTATGGACGCCGGGGGTGGCGGATGCCGGCGCATGGTACCACGAAGCCCCGGTATTGGTGGTTTGTATGGACCAATTCTGAGGCGGAAATGCAGGTTCTTCAAATCCTTCATTCAGGAGGGAGCCACTATAACATACCGGCGGGCTCCAGGTAAGCCGTACCAGGTTGTCGAATGCTTCACCGGCCGGATCAGTAGCCGGATAGCAAACCGGGTAGACTGCAATATTATCGACAAACCAGTTCAGCAGTTCGACCGAATTCTCTCCGGCAGCCCGGAATCTGATCCGGAATCCTTTGCCTTCGACTGCTGAAATCTCAATATGGTGGCTGGTCCAATCAAAGGTTGAAACATTGGAAATTACCATTTTCTGATTCCAGACATTGTTATAAAAGACCTCCACAATCAGCTTCTCCGTACCGGTGGCATTGCGGTTGTTCAGCTTTACGTCAAAGTCAAGCCAGATAGAGGCACAGGTAAGGTCCAGGGCATTAAGGATCGGACTTTCCAGGGCATAGCTGTAACTGAGGTCTGGCGGTTGCCAGTTGAAACAGGAGGAGGGGGCAGGGAATCCTTCTCCTGTCTGGATGGTCCAATTACCCTGCGACGGGGAGAACCTCCAGTCGTTAAAGGAGTAACTTCCCGCATCCCATGATTCGTAAAAAGGAAGTAATCTTCCGTAATTCACGGTCAGATGCAAAGGGCCGTCGGGCATGGTTTCGGCGTTCATCCCGGGGAAACCATACGGAGTAAGGTCGTACATGGCGCTGACACCGTATTGGTAATGACCCGGCTCCAGGCTCTGATCGGTGAAGTGCAAGGTATCAGGGTGGTTGATATCATTTACCGGGATACCGTCGCGGTAAATCCGGTAACCGGTAAGACCGGGCGGCATCACCATTCCGCTGTCGGTACTTATGGCAGGCTGATCCCATTCGATCAGGGCCTGGTCGTCGAGGGTGCTTCCCCTTATATTTTTCACCGGAGGAAGGTAATGCGAGGTAAAGGGAACACAAACCTGATTTGAATAACCGTTGTTGTACAGCGCGGTGACACACGCCTGGTAGGATTGGCCGTATTGAACAAGTCCGGAAGGAATAAAATAGGCGTTTTTGTCGGTGTATCCGGTTATGACATTACCCAGGTAAAAATAATATCCCAGGATACACTTGGATAATTCCTGTGCGGGTTCGGAGGCGACGACACTGATATTGTCAAGGTTCCATCCGTTGAGATCCCAGGAGTCGCCGCCATAGGCTCGGAATCTGACGTTAAAGTTTTGGTCGGTGTATTCGGAGATATCGATCTCTTCGCTACTCCAGGGAATATCTCCCGTTTTATTGGTATGAACCCTCAGGACATTCCATGCAAGCCCGTTCCAGACCTCGACTGCCATGGCATTCATGGTGGTGGTTCCCGCATTGTCGAGGTAAATATCATACCGGAGCTGAAGCAGTTTTGAACGTTGTCCGGTGATTGTTTTGGAAAGAAGGGTCTGGCTGTACCCAATCTGTCGGGGCGATCGGTTGAAAAATGCCGAAGGGGCCGGGTTGCCCGTTCCCGTCGAAATTGCCCAGTTGGCGCCGCCTTCGACTGTCCAGTTGTTCGCGGTGAAGGAGCCGCTGTTCCAGTTCTCGGAAAAGAGGGTCCTGCTGAATTTCGGAACATCCCACCGGGCAAGCAGGTTGCTGTCGTTGACCGTGAGGTTTTCGGGCGCATTTTTTTTATGCCAGAGGGTCAGGTTCAGGGCGACCGGCGCCATTACCTGAACAGACTGGACGATGGAGTCGTAGGCAAATTTCGACACCGACAGGGAGTAGTTCCCCTTCCAAACCTGCGGGAAGATCAACTCGCCGGAGCTATCGACAATGGCAGTGTAAACGGTATCAGGGAGGGCCAGGTTCTGAAGTTTCAACAAGGCATTGGCAGGTCCCTGTTCGACACAACCCGATGCAATGACAAAAGAGACGGGGGTGGTCCAGCATTTTCCGATCACGTTCGAAAACCGTGCAGCAGAGGAATTGTTTCCCGGGTAATTGGTTTTTATTACCCAGCGGTAGGGTGCGCAGGGCAATGAAGGCCAGGATAAATCCTGGCAGGTGAGTACCCCCGTCGAGGTGAGAAAAGTCCATGCCGCGGGGTTTTGTTCCTCACCCTGGCGTAATCTGAAAACGCTGAAATGGGTCCAGGTATCCGGGGCATCGTTCATGAAATACGGGCCGCCCGGTCCGTTACACCGGGCCCGCATCATGAAGTTTCCGCCGGCAGGAAACCAGGGGCCGCTACCCGTTACGAAACGTGAATAACTCCGGAACTGCGGGGTGGTTTCATCGACGGCAATACCGGCAGCATTGGGTGAATTCCCTCCCTGGATCATGACGATGAAGAAGGATCCGGAGGTTATGGTCAGGGGCTCGGGCAAAGAAAACTGGTTCCATCCCGGTACTGAAGGGGTCACGGTGAAAGGGCCTGCAAGTACGGAGCCGGGAGCGCCCCCGGTACCGTTGGCATCACAGATCATTACCTGGAAGTCGACAAAAGGATTGCTGCCAGCCGGATAGTTGTTCAGGGTACCGATATGGATCATACCCCCGTCGAGGGTCAGCGGCCAGGCCGGAGGCGTGAATCTGACCGCATTCATATTGCCCTGGGTAGCCCATACCGTGAAGTTATCCTGAACCCCGTCGTCGTAAATTATTTCATAGGGTCCCGAAGGCGCAGGCCAGGAAAGGTCGACCTTTTGGAGTGAGGAATCGAAAACGGCGGAGAGGCTTGCAGGCGGAATCAGATTTTCCTGAAGGGTGATATTTTGTATGACCGTACCGACGGAAGGAAAAGAGATGGCGCCGGTAGTAAAGTCCTGGAAACCCGGTTTGGTACAATGGATGGGCCAGGCGCCGGCCTGGGTTACCGGGAGGGTATAGATGCCGCCGGTTATGGAGTATGTCCAAGCGCCGTTGACTTCGATTCGTGCGCCGATTACCGGATCACCGGAAGGGGCCCGGGTGACCACACCCATCAGCTCCGCAGCCTGCAGGTCAAATGAAAACAGGGTCAGGAAACACAACAGGAGCGCCCATGGCAACCCTGTCCTGAATCCGGATCCTGTAATAACCGGCAGGTTGATTTTTAAACTCATCCGATGTTTGAACGTTTAAAATCCTGATTATGTTACAAATTTACTGAAAAAGAATATTTTTTTCGGGGATGGCCTTGGATTTAAGAAAAAAATTATAACTTTGCACTCCCAAATTTACGAACATCAATATATTATCACATGTACGCGATTGTTGAAATAGCTGGTCAGCAGTTTAAGGTTGAAAATAACGACGAGATTTTTGTTCATCGGCTTGAAGGTGAACCGGGTACGAAGGTGGAATTCGACCAGGTACTTTTGCTTGATCAGGACGGGAAGGTAACGGTTGGTAAGCCCATGGTTGAAGGAAGCAAGATCAGTGGCGAGATCCTGGAGCATGTTCGGGGCGACAAGGTGGTCGTTTTTAAAAAGAAGCGCCGCAAGGGATTTCAGAAGGAGACCGGGCACCGTCAGGATTTCAGCAAGATACGTATCGAGAACATCGGCGTGAAGGGATCGGGCCGGACCAAAAAAGCCCGGACAGAGGAACCCGCTGAAACGGCGACTCCTGAAAAGATTGAAGGTTAACACCATACCGTTCCGGATGGCTATACCGGAAACAAAAGGAAAAAAGATAGATTAAACGCAATATTTCAGATTGTTATGGCACACAAAAAAGGGGCAGGAAGTTCGAGCAATGGCCGTGAATCACACAGCAAACGTCTGGGTGTGAAAATTTTTGGCGGCCAGTTGGCCAAATCAGGCAGTATCATCATCAGGCAGCGGGGAACCGTTCACAATCCCGGATTGAATGTAGGGATGGGTAAAGATCATACCTTGTACGCGCTGGTTGATGGCATTGTCGAATTCAAGAAAGGTAAAAAGGAACGTTCATTTGTTTCCGTTGCACCGCTCGAAGAAGCAGCCCAATAAGCAGGTATTTTGCGATTTTTCATCGCGATATGAAAAAAAGGATAAATCGGTATGGAAAATCCATGCCGATTTTTTTTTAATCCCCGCTGCCTGGTTCCCTCCTTCAGAATGAATAAAGAAATAACATGTTAATTATTTAAATTGAGCCAACCCGAAAATTCAGACTTATGCTCTCATTGAACTTTATCCGTGAAAACGCCCAGGAGGTCATAAACCGTCTTACAATAAAGAATTTCGCCGGCACCGAGATCATCAGACAGGTTGTTGCGCTGGATGATCGCCGTCGTGAAACGCAGAAGCAGCTTGACGATCTTCAGGCGCGGGGCAATGCAATCGCGAAGGAGATCGGTATCCTTTTTAAATCGGGGAAAACCGAAGAGGCCAATCAGTTAAAGGCACAGTCAGGTGCGGTACGTGACCAGGCAAAGGAGCTTGACGCAACGCTGCAACACATCAAACAGGAACTGGATTCTTTGTTGGTCCGGGTGCCCAATCTGCCCCATCCTTCCATTCCCGGCGGGAAAAGTTCTGAGGACAACATCGTGGTAATGCAGGAAGGTCGTGTGGAAGATGGTCCGGCGGGTTTGCTTCCCCACTGGGACCTGACCGCGAAATATGACCTTATCGATTTTGGTTTGGGCAACAAGATCACCGGTTCCGGATTCCCGCTTTACAAGGGGAAAGGGGCGCGGCTGCAACGCGCGCTGATCAACTTTTTTTTGGATGAAGCCGTCAGAGCCGGTTACCTTGAAGTGCAGCCCCCCTACCTGGTCAATGCCGACTCAGCGTATGCCACCGGCCAGCTTCCCGACAAAGACGGTCAGATGTATCATGCCGGGATCGATGATCTTTACCTGATCCCCACAGCCGAGGTGCCGGTGACAAATATTTACCGCGATTCCATCCTGCGCGAACGGGACCTTCCGCTGAAAAACGTGGCCTATTCAGCCTGTTTCAGGAGGGAAGCCGGATCCTATGGGAAAGATGTAAGAGGATTAAACCGGCTGCATCAGTTCGACAAGGTTGAAATCGTACAAATCGCCCATCCGGATCACTCTTACGACGTATTGGAAGAGATGCGTGATTATGTTACCGGACTACTCCGGAAGCTCGAATTACCCTTCCGGATCCTGAAATTATGTGGCGGGGATATGAGTTTCACCTCTTCTTTTACTTATGATATGGAAGTTTGGTCGGCGGGGCAATCGCGATGGCTGGAGGTCAGTTCCATCTCGAATTTTGAGTCGTTTCAGGCAAACCGGCTGAAGCTCAGATTCAAAGATGAATCGGGTAAAATCAGGCCGGCCCACACCCTGAACGGAAGTGCATTGGCGCTTCCCCGGATCGTGGCCGCGCTTCTCGAGAACAACCAGACACCGGAGGGGATCCGGATCCCAGCTGCCCTGGTACCTTTCACCGGATTTGAAAAGATTGCCTGAAGTCAACATTCACCGACGGCAACAATCCAGGTTTGACTTTCATCAATAATTGTTTATTTTTGTTTGCTCAAAAATAACAATTCACCATGAAAAAATTCTTTCTCTTTGTCATCCTGCTCCTTTCTGCTGAGCTGATGTTCGGGCAATTCACGGTTGGTATCAAGGTCGGATACAATGCATCCAAGCTTTCGACCAACATGGACACCATCAAAACCAATTTTAAATCGGGTTTCCAGATCGGCGCCTTTGCCCGGATCGGTAAACGCCTTTATGTACAGCCTGAATTGTATTACACCACGCAGGGGGGTGTATTTACCAGCAATGTCACAAACTGGAAACAAAATGTCAAGATCGGGTCAATTGATGTCCCCGTTCTGGTTGGATTTCAACTCCTCAAGGGTGATTTTGTCAATGTAAGGATTCTTGCCGGTCCCGCTGCCTCTTTCGTGGTTAACAAAACCATTTCGGAGGGAGGAACCGATACCGGTCCCATTACCAGCGGTGATTTAAGTTCGGTAAACTGGTCGATCCAGGCCGGCGCCGGGGTTGATGTCTGGAAATTTACCCTGGATTTGCGTTACCAGGTCGGCCTCAATCAACTGATCAAAGAGATCGAGAACTATTCATTTGATTCGAAAAACAACGTCTGGGTCGTAAGTCTGGGATTTAAAATATTATAACAGTACCCGATGAAGGGAGTTCCCGGTTATTTTTTCTTTTGTTCACTTCTGCTGCTGATCCTGTTTTCCTGTAATAAAATAGAGGAGGAACAGCCCCCGGTTCCGGCCTGGGAGGATTCCGGTGCGGACTCCTGTACCCTTGTCGTGACTGTTCAGACCCAGGAGGGAATATACCTGACCAGTTCGTATGTAAACCTGGCGCTCAACCAGGACAGTCTGAACAAGGGGCTGCTGGTACGCAGGGCTGTGACGGATGGTGTGGGAAAGGTAAAATTCTCCCGACTTTATCCCCTTAAATACTTCGGAAATTGTTTTGCCAACATACAAGGTCAGACTTTGTTCGGAAGTTTCCGGATCGCCTTTCCTCCATCGACAAAAAAGGATACGATTTTAATTGTGCACTGATACCGGGTGATAGTCAACGGCCAACATTACAGGACAGTATGGATGGAGGGCGCTTCCGTCCATTACATTGAACAAAATCTGCTCCCTTTTTCCTTTCGAATCGGGCAATCGGTCACCTTTGAGGAGAGTTGCCGGGTAATTCGCTCCATGAACGTCAGGGGCGCCGGGGCGATCGGGGCGCTGGCGGGTTTTGCCATGGCCCAGGCTGCTTCAGTGGCTCCGGAAGCGGAATACCACGATTTTTTATCCCGAGCAAAGGCCACCATTGAATCGACCCGCCCGACAGCGCGAAATCTCTTCCATGCCGTCGACCTGGTTTTTCAGGCGGCACTGGTATCAAGGGAAGAGGCCATTCGTTCAGCAACTGAAATTGCCGATACCGATGCCCGTGATTCCCGGCTTATCGGCGAATACGGAGCTCAGCTTCTCCGCAACGAAATGAATATTGAAACGCACTGCAATGCAGGATGGCTTGCCTTTGTCGATTACGGAACAGCCTTATCGCCTATCTATCATGCACATCAGCAAGGCAAGAACCTCTTTGTATATGTTGATGAGACCCGTCCGAGGGGACAGGGAGCCCGGCTTACGGCCTGGGAGCTGTTCCATGAGGGAATCCCGCATGCCATCATACCCGATAACGCGGGAGCTTACTTCATGTCGCTCGGGAAGGTGGATCTGATGATCGTCGGCGCTGACCGGGTCGCGGCCAACGGCGATGTCGCCAACAAAATAGGCACCCTCGAAAAAGCCATTGCCGCCAGGGCGTACGGGATCCCCTTTTATGTGGCAGCGCCTACCTCAACTTTTGATCCGTCATGTGCCGACGGTTCACAAATCCCGATTGAGTTCCGGGATGAATCGGAAATCCTCTTCCAGGAGGGTTTGACGGATGACGGAAGGAAAGAGACCATCCGGGTGTGTTCACCGGGATCAACCGCTCTTAATCCGGCTTTTGACGTAACCCCTGCACGGTTTATCACCGGAATTATCACCGAAAAAGGAATCATAACGCCATCACCCGAAAACATACAATCCATCACAACATGAAAATGAGACTATTATTACCCTTCCTGATCGCCGGAATGCTGATATTCTATTCTGGAACCCCGTGCTTTTCACAAAATGAAAGTGGTTCCGGACCGGGAAAAATCACAAAAACAACCACCCCCGGAAAAAAAGAAGGAGCTACCATAAAAGAAAAGAACCAGCAGGCGGATAAAAAAGAGAAGGCCGGGCCAAAGGAAGATTCGGTCTATAATTCGGCGCTCGTCGGCGGATTGAAATTCAGAAGTATAGGTCCGGCCTTCTCTTCCGGACGGATCTCCGACTTTGCGGTAAATCCTTTCAATCACAGCGAATGGTACGTGGCGGTTGCCTCCGGTCATGTTTGGAAAACCGTCAACAACGGGACCACCTTTGAGCCGGTTTTCGATAATTACGGCAGTTATGCCATCGGATGTGTGGTCATCGATCCGACCAATCCCTGTGTGGTATGGATCGGCACGGGCGAGAACAACCACCAGCGGTCGTTGGGCTACGGGAACGGGGTATTCAGGAGCGCTGACTGCGGGAAAAGCTGGAAAAACATGGGATTGAAAGACTCGCGCCAGATTGGAGGAATCGTCATTGATCCCCGGAACCCGGCCGTGGTGTATGTGGCGGCCGAAGGGTCGGTATGGGGGCCCGGCGGAGAACGCGGATTGTACAAAACGACCGATGGCGGAAAGAGTTGGAAGAAAGTACTGGAGATCAGCGAGAATACCGGGGTGAACAACATCGTGATGGATCCCCGGGATTCCCGGGTTCTGTACGCGACTTCGGAGCAGCGGCGCCGGCATGTCTTCACCAAGATCGGCGGGGGGCCGGAAACCGCGATTTATAAATCGACCGATGCAGGAGAGACCTGGGAAAAGCTCACTTCCGGATTACCGGGATCGGATATGGGTGGGATCGGGCTGGCGATATCGCCGGTTAATCCCGATCTGCTTTATGCCATCATCGAATCGACACCGGATGCCTCGGGTTTTTACAGAAGCAACAACAGGGGCGCCTCCTGGCAAAAGATGAGTAGTCATTCCGCGCAGGGACAATATTATAATGAGATTTACTGCGACCCAAAAAATCCCGATAAAGTCTATTCGGTTGAGACGGTGTCGCAGGTCACAGTCGACGGCGGAAAAACCTGGCGGTCGGTCGGGAATAACAAGCGCCATGTCGATGATCATGCAATGTGGATCGACCCACAGGATCCGGATCATTTTTTAATCGGCGGTGATGGCGGCATTTACGAGACTTTCGATGCAGGTAAAGAGTACCTTTTTAAAACGAACCTCCCTGTGACCCAGTTTTACCGGGTTCAGGTGGACAACTCCCTGCCCTTTTATTATGTTTATGGCGGCACACAGGACAACAACAGCATGGGAGGTCCTTCGCGGAATACGGCCGGTGCCGGTGTGTTGTCTGACGATTGGTTCGTGACCAACGGAGGTGATGGTTTCTGGTCGCAGATCGATCCGACGGATCCAAATATCGTGTATGCCGAATCCCAGTATGGAGGGATGGTGCGGTATGACCGAAGGAGCCAGGAGGCTGTTGATATCAGGCCTGAACCCGGCAAGGGTGAAGATAGTTACAAGTGGAACTGGAATACCCCGCTGTTGCTGAGTCCGCATTCTCATACAAGGCTCTACACTACAGCAAATAAAGTATTCCGCAGTGATGACCGCGGAAACTCGTGGCAAGTCATTAGCGATGATCTGACTGCAGGCATTGACCGCAATACCTGGCCGGTCATGGGAAAATACTGGAGTGCACAGGCCGTTCAGAAGGATGTGTCGACTTCGCTGTATGGCACCATCGTATCGTTTGAAGAATCGCCTCTCCGGGAAAATCTGCTTTTTGCCGGCACAGATGACGGTCTGATCCAGGTTTCCGAGGACGCCCGGACCTGGCGAAAGGTTGACCGGTTTCCCGGAGTTCCTGAAAACACATACGTCAGCGACATTTTCGCATCACGTTTTGACGAGAACATCGTTTTTGCGGCTTTTGACAACATCCTCCGGGATGATTTCAAGCCTTATCTGCTGAAAAGCGCTGATAAAGGGAAGACCTGGATTTCGATCAGCGGGAATCTGCCCGGGAACGGAACCGTCCACTCGATCATCCAGGACGCTGCCGATCCCGATCTGCTCTTCGCGGGAACCGAATTCGGATGTTTTGTAACGGTTGACGGAGGGAAGAACTGGATCCGGCTGAAGTCGGGTCTGCCCGACGTCAGTGTCAGGGACATGGCCATCCAGCGACGTGAAAATGACCTGGTGCTGGCGACCTTTGGCCGTGGTTTTTACATTCTCGACGACTATACGCCGCTCCGGATGCTGAAAAAGGAGATCCTCGATCAGCAGGGTTATCTCTTCCCGGTAAAAGATGCGCTGATGTATCTGCCCACCGATACCAAGTCGGCCCAGGGATCGGCAGTTTATGTTGCCAAAAATCCGGATTTCGGAGCGGTCTTCACCTATTATATCAAAGAGGTTCCTAAAACCAGGAAAGAGACCCGGATTGAGAAAGAGAAAGAGCTTTTCAAGGCAGGCAAGCCCATTCCGCAACCCACGGAGGGTGAATTGCGGGAGGAAAAGCAGGAGGTCGGATCTCATCTGACCTTCCAGATTTCAGATGAATCGGGTAATCCGGTCCGGGTAATCCGGAAAAGTCCGGCTAAAGGAATCAACCGGATCACCTGGGATCTGAGGTACCAGTCGACCAGGGCGGTTCATTCTGACTCTTACAATCCTTTATCGGACAACGGAAGCGGTGTTCTGGCCATGCCCGGAAAATACAGCGTCAAGGTTACCCTGACCGCCGCGGGTGAGACAAGGCCTGTCGCGGGTCCTGTATGGTTCAACGCCGTGGTTCTGAATAACACGACGATACCTGCCGTTGATCGCAAGGGCATGAACGAATTTCATAAAAAAGTTGCGGAGCTCACCCGGGTCATGAGGGGCACCGAGCAATATGCCGGGGATCTGAATTCGCGTGCTCTCAGCATTCTTCAGGCATTGAACAGTACACCTGGCGCCAGTCCGGACCTTATCAGCAAGGCCAGAGCCATTCAGCTAAAGCTGGATGAGATTTTAAATGTGAAATTTGAGCGTAACACCGGAAAGCCCAGCGATGAAGAGAATCCGCCAGCGCCGGTACCGCTGAATTCCAGATTGGGTAAGCTCACCTGGATCAGTTGGTCATCGACCGGTGATCCCACGGGGACCCAACTCGAAGCCTACAAGATTCTGGAAGCGGAGTTTCCTCCCGTTTACGAACAGGTTAAACAGATCGGGGAGGTGGAACTTCCGCAACTTGAAAAATCGCTTGAAGACCTTGGCGCGCCTGTAACGCCGGGAAGGTTGCCGGTATGGAACCGGTGATGGCAGGTGGCGAATGAGCGTATTGACTGTTGATCCCGATGGGGATGTTCCTGGTTTTTGACTTTTACATTCGACGAACATCCTTTCGGTAAAATTATGGATATGTCGGATACAAAGAGTGACAAGTATCTCTGGAAATTCATGGTGATTGCCGGGTTGGCGTTGCTGACCGATTTTATTTTCGAAAACATCAACCATCGTTTCTGGCTCAACGATTTCAAGGTTTATTATTCCGCGGCCGGGGCGTTGTGGGATGGGACTACCGTGTATGGCGAAGCCTTCGGACTGAGTTCGGGTTTTTACAAGTACTCACCCGCTACCCTCATTTTCTTCATCCCCCATTGTCTGTTACCCTATTCCATTGCAAGCATCCTTCATTTTTTTTCATTGGCGGCGGTGATGATCTACGTTCCCTTTGTAATCAGGGATATCCTCCGGGATCACTATTTTGCCCGTTGGATCCGGCAGGAAAACCTGCTTTTCATACTGGCTTTTATCTGTGTGCTGATCCATTTTGTCAAGGAGCTTCACCTGGGGAATATCACGGTGGTTCTGTTATTGCTGCTGTCGCTTTCACTCCGTTCACTCCTCCGGTCGCAGCCTGTGCGGGCCGGTATCCTCTTCGGAATCGTGGTTTTGGCCAAACCCTTTTTCCTGATCCTTATTCTTCCGTTAATTTTCAGGAAACAATGGAAAGCGCTGGGCGGTTTTGCCGCGACCCTCGTTGTTACATCGCTGCTGCCGGCCTTGCTGGTCGGACTGAACCGCGATTTACAGCTTCATGTCGAATGGTATCGTGCCGTGTTTGACCATAATGCAAATTATCCGTCACACAATTCGCTGATGTACATGATTCAGTATTATTTTGATCCCGGAGTTCCCGGTTTCGTCCAATACCTGATCATTGCAGCGGGGGCACTTGCTTATGCGGCGCTGTATTATTTTAACCGAAAGCGGGAACGGGAGGCTATGGACAACACCCTGGTATCAAGGGCCAGTATGACGGCTGAATGGTTTTTCCTGATTGCAATCCTTCCGGATCTGGTGAAGACAGATTCGGAGCATTTTCTCAGTACCCTCCCGGTTATTATGGTACTCCTTGTCTTTTTGATCCAGAGAAAACAGTGGCTACCTTCCATCCTTTTCGTGATCCTGATCTTTTTTTATGGCGGAAATTCCACCGATCTTTTAGGCCGGGACCTGTCGGACTTCCTGTTCGAAAGAGCCCTTATCGGGATCAGCAATCTGTTGCTCATTGGTTATTTTATAATCGTTCATTTTCACTACAGGCCGGGGATAAGCAAACCAGTTTGATCCCCCGTACCCTCCTACCCTCCTACCCTGAAACTGGTGGAATGGTGAAAAGGTGGAATGGTGAAATGGTGGAATGGTGTCCTTTTTTCACCACTGCACCAAGGCACCACTGCACTATTGGACTGGCGGATCAGTGGCATGGTGAAATGGTGAGAAGAAAAATTATCGGGGTTGCCGGAAGAAGTCAGACAGTGTTTTTACGATATAGTTTACGTGTCTTTTTTTCAATGAATTAAAAAAAGGCAGCCGGATGATGGAACGTGAAAACCGGTCGGTATTCGGAAGGTCGCGCCCGTCGTGAAAAGGCTTGAAAAAAGAGCTGGAATGGAGCGGAAGGTAATGGAATACCGCGTTGATCCCATTCCTTTTAAGGTAGTCGAGCAGCGAATCCCTTATTTCAGAGGAGTTGACCGTGATGTAGTACATATTACCATTAACGGTTGAATCGGTGGAAATGACCGGTCGGTTGATCCATCCGGAAGCTTCGTGTGGTGCGAGGAGATCATGGTACAGGTGCCACAATTTTTTTCGTTTTTCCTGGATCCGGTCGAAACGCTGTAACTGGGTATAAAGAAAAG
Source organism: Alphaproteobacteria bacterium (assembly GCA_009928665.1). GTDB lineage: Bacteria > Bacteroidota > Bacteroidia > Bacteroidales > FEN-979 > CAIVAT01. The sequence goes on along the minus strand of SACF01000010.1, from coordinate 58,247 downwards.
ATGCGACGGCATCGGAAGGGAGAAAGGAGGAGCCGACATCGACCCATCCATACCGGGCGATTTCACCCCGCTGGAAGGCGGCCCGGTTGGTTCCTTTTTCCCAGATGATCTCCGCGCGATTTTTAAAGCGGTCATCATTTATAAGCAGCAGGCCGCCTTCGCCGGAGATGATATTTTTTGTTTCGTGAAATGAATAGGTCCCCAGATGGCCCAGGGAGCCGAGTGGCCGGTCGTGGTAATAACCGCCGATGGCATGGGCTGCATCTTCAACTACGAAGATGTCGTGCTTTTCGGCAATCTGCAGAATCCGATCCATATCGCATGCCATTCCACTGTAATGAACAACGACAATCGCCCGGGTACGCGGTGTGATCAGCCTATCGATCTGATCGGGATCGATGTTCGGCGCCTCTTTGAGGGTATCAGCGAAAACGATCCGGGCACCCCGCAAAAGGAAGGCGTTGGCCGTCGACATATAGGTAAAAGAGGGCATGATCACTTCGTCACCCGGTTGGATTCCACAGAGCAATGCTGCCATTTCGAGGGCGTCGGAACAGGAGGTGGTCAGGAGTACTTTTTTGAATCCAAAACGGTGTTCAAAGAATCCATGGCACTTTTTCGTGTAAGTCCCGTTACCTGCGATGGTTCCCGAGAGCGCACAGCGGATCATGTGGTGGAATGATACCAGCGGAATATAGGGCTTATTGAAGGGAATTGATTTCATATCCTGATCCTCTGACTGAATCGGTGTGCGCGAAATTACACAAATCACGAATAAAGGCCGCTGATATTTTTCAGAATGGCGAATTATCTTAATTTTGCTGACTGTTTGGAGCGAAGGCCTTAGTCTCATTTTCTTACCCTATTGGCAAAGAGAACCTATTTCAACGACATCCTGAGTATTCTCGGGAGTAATCTTACGGTCACCATCGCCAACATCCTGGCCGGTATCATTCTTTCGCGTGCATTGGGAGCCGCAGGATTCGGTCTTTATTCTTCCATTATCGTCGTTCCGATTATTGTAATCGGTTTCACCCAGCTCGGAGTACGCAGAAGCGCCATTTATCACATCGGGAACAAAATGTACGCGGAGGAAGAAATTGTTTCGGCATTGTTCATACTGTTGCTGTACACAAGTTCTCTGAGCATCCTGATATGCGGGTTTGTTTTTTTCTTTTCCGACAGCCAGCCCTTCGACCCGCTGATCATCGCTGTGGTTTTGCTGACCATTCCCTTACTCCTTATGAATGTATTCGCCGGGGGTGTTTTCCTCGGCAAGGAGGACATCCGTCGGGCCAGTATCATGAATGCCGGACCGACGCTTCTTACGCTGGTTTTCACGGTCCTTTTCGTCTGGGTACTGAAACTATCGGTCTTAGGGGCATTTATTGCCATTTCGATCGCCAACCTGCTGATGCTGATTTACGTTTACCGGATCATCATCATCGAATACCGGTATAAAATCACCTGGAAATACCACGAAAACATCATCAAGAGCATGGTGAAACTCGGGATTGTCAATGCCATTGCGATTTTCATCATGCAACTGAACTACCGGCTCGATATCCTGATGCTCAAGAAACTGTCGACCCTCGAACAGGTTGGCTTCTATTCACTGGCAATGCAGATTGCAGAACAGCTTTGGCATATCCCTTACGCCATCGAGTCGATCATACTTAGTCGCAGCGCAAACTCGCAGGATGACCAACTGATACACCGCACGGTTGCTTCCATTTTCAGAGTTTCCTTTCTCATTGCACTTGGCGCGGGGTTGTTAATTTTCTTCATTGCCCCGGTCCTGGTACCGCTGATCTTCGGCGCCGAATATACATCAAGTGTCGCCATGATCCAGGTTGTCCTTCCGGGTATCCTGATCCTGGTAGGATTCAGAATCCTGAACAGCAGACTTACCGGCATGGGGAAACCCCAGATTGCCATCTATACTTTTGTTCCCGCCCTGATCATCAACTTTATTCTGAATCTCTTCCTGATCCCGAAATTCGGCGGCATCGGCGCCGCCTGGGCGACCAATGTCAGCTATGCTTTGGGATCCGTCATCTTCGTGATCATTTACTCCCGCCTTGTAAAGATGCCGGTACGTGAAATCTTTTCTTACCGCCGCAGTGATTTTTATTTCTTCAGGGGAATGAAAAGCAGAATCCGGTCGCGTTTAGGTGTTCACCATTAGGGTTCTAAAACCTTCTATTTAGTCTGATTATTAATGAATTATTGGATGACGAAAAAAACCGGTACCATAACAAGGGAAAAATACCGGTTGTCGTTTGATCCTCCTATTCCGTCGGTAAAAAAAAAGTGCTGGTCTAATAAATCTGATGAGGTACAAGTGAACATTTATCTTTGCCGCGATAATTTTATCATTCAAGGGAGTTTTCCAAATATTTATCTGGACAACCTATTCGCTAACTCAGGAATCTAGCTGCTAACCACACACTGCCCCTAACTCGCCGATGATCGACCGAACCGGATCCTTTTAACCAAACATTTAAGAGAACTCCCTTTTTTTCTTTTCCCGCTTCCCGAAACATTCATGAAAGATCCGGTTCCTGATTTTAAACCGAATCATTAACTTTGCAGAGTCCGGTATGCCGATCAACCGGACGCTTAACGATCGTTTGCATTCCGGCTTTATGAATTCACCATCGACCCTGCAGCCTCCTGTTTTTTTCATCATGGGACGTCCACGCTCGGGAACAACCCTGCTGAGTACCTTGTTCGACGCCCATCCAAATGTCAAAATACCACCTGAATTTCCCATCCTGCTTCCCCTGTACCAACGCTTCCGGAAAGTCACACGGTGGGACCGGGAAACGATCCTGGAGTTTGTCGATTTCATTTACCGGCACAACGTGTTCATTCACCGGACCCTTGAAAACCTCAAGTTTGACCGTGAAAATTTCATGGCCGATCTGATGAAACTCGGCGAACAGGGTACAATCCAGGATTTTCTGAAAGGAGTAAATGCACATAGTTTTTCTGTCTTTCCGAAAGGGGAAACCCTCCTGATCGGTGATAAAAATCCCGTCTATTCCATCTATACCCGGCGGTTTCTGAAAATATTCCCGGATGCGAAATTCATTTGTATCGTCCGCGATTACCGCGATAATTTCGTATCGATGCGCAAGCTTGCCGATCTGAAGCTGGAGGCTCCGATTCTCACCCTGCAGATTGCCCGGTGGCGCTATGTTGCCCGGCTCTTTATCAACTGCAAAAAACAGTATCCCGACCGGTTTATGGTGATCCGCTACGAGGATCTGGTCACTTCCCAGGAAAAAACAGTCCGTACGCTGTGTGAATTTCTTGCATTGCCCTTTGATCCGTCGGTTTTCGAGTTTTATAAGAAAAAAGAGGAGCTCGATAAAGCATACAACAATCCGTTGGTCGAGAGGTTTCACGGCAGCCTGATGCATCCCGTAAATACCGGAAGAATGGATTTATGGAAGAAGGCGCTCTCCCCCGGCGAAGTCAGGATGGCTGACCAGATTGCAGGGAAGTACGCCGATCATTTCGGATATAAACGGGAAGATCCTTCTTTTAACCTCCTGCTGTACCTGAAATCGCGCCCAATGGCAATTTACGGGTACCTGATTTTCAAGGTGTACGTCTGGGGTTCCTACCTCCCGTCGAGGATCAGCCTCTGGCTGTCGGTAAAACTTCTTGTTCTGGTGCGGGCCTGGCACTTTTTTTCCAGGCGGGCGTAATCACGGTTTTTAATTCCTTATTTTTACAACAGTTTAATCCATTCCGTCGGCAAATAACCGACATTCGTTTATTTCTTCAACTTCTGTATTGTCGACATAATAGTTTTAAACCCCGCTATTTTCAAATATGTCAAAACCACTCTTCTTCATTCTGGGCCGGCCACGATCCGGCACCACCCTTCTGAAGACCCTGTTTGACGCCCACCCGAATGTAAAAATGGCGCCCGAATTACCGATCCTTTTACCTCTATATCAAAAATATCGGAAGGTGACAGATTGGAGCGAAGAAACGATTCTTTCGTTTATCGATGATCTTTTTCGGCCTGCTGTTTTCAACAACCGGAGGATCGAGAACTTCCGGATCGACCGGGTCGCTTTCACGGATGACCTGCTCCGGTTGGCCCACAAAGGGAACATTTACGATTTCCTGATGAAGATGCATGAGCATGCCTATTCGGTATTTCCGAAAGAGGAAATCCTTTTAATCGGTGACAAGAATCCGGTGTATTCTATCTTTACGCGAAGGTTGGAACGCATATTCCCGGATGCCCGTTTCATTTGCATCGTGCGGGATTATCGCGATAATTATATTTCGCTCAGAAACCTGGAAGGGGTTCACCTGGAAGCCCCGGTTTTATCATTACAGATATTGAGATGGCGTTATATAACCAATATTTTCCGAAAGATGAGTCGCCGGTTTCCCGACCGGTTCCTTCTGGTCAGGTATGAAGACCTGGTACTTGAACCCGAAGAAACCTTTCAAAAACTTTGTTCTTTTCTGGGGATCCCATACACCGACTGTGTTTTTCAATTCCATGAGAAAAAAGAGGAAATTCTATCCACATTTTCAAATCCTGCGATCGAAAAAATCCATAAAAGTTTGTTGGATCCCATCAATACCGGTCGAATGGAGCTATGGACCAAAGAATTAACCTATCGGGAGATCAGAACAGCGGACCAACTGGCGGGCCGCCTTGCAGGAGAACTGCGTTACCGAAGGGTGTACCGGGGATTTAATCCGCTGATCTATCTAAGGACCCGGCCCATGGCCTTGTACACCGTCCTGTTATTCCGGCTGATGATACTGGGAACCTATCTTCCCTACCGCAGCAACCGGAGGGCAGCGCTGAATATAACAAAACTGGCACGGATATATGGCGCGTGGACTTCGGGAAGGAAGAAAAAAATCAGTTGAAATAATAGACCCTGTCCAGCTCATCCTCCTTCATTCCGATCATTCGGGAACTACGGATTATCCGGGTTTCCCAGTCAAGAACGAGGGCATTTTCAAATTCATCATTTTCAATAACAAAAATTCCCGGACCTGTATCGCTGACCAGAACCGACATGGCCTTCAGCAGTTTTGGCGCTTTTTTTTCAAATTGCTCCCGGGTAACGCAATATTGTTGGTTCACCACCTCCTCCTGATCCGGCATAAGTTCATAACCAAGCATCCTGACAAATCCCCTGACGCTTTTATTTTCTTTCAGTACACGCGCATAACTGACATTCCAATCGAAGACTGAAAAGATGATTTCGGTTGTAATATAAGAGATGATGCCCGGCAGGAAAGACTGGTGGTATTTCGGGTAGGGAATAAAAATTCCGCCTTCACAGCTTTTCTTTTCCCAGTCAATATTTTTGATGTTGATCAACCCGATTTTTTCCGATTGGTATTCAATGATTGTGTAGAGGTTATTTATATTATTGATGGAAGCGAACCATTCGGCTTGCATCCAGGAGGTAATATACTCCCTGAATTCATGATTATTGGCCACCACCGGATCATTCCGCCAATTTCGGACCAACTCTATGTCGGATTCCTTCAGAAGCCGGAAAGTGATACCATATCTTGAATAAAACATGTCAGATGACTTTTTTAATAGAATAGGGTGGTTTTCGGTTATGTATCTGATAGATCCGGCTCAGATACTCGCCGAGGACACCCAAACTGAAGAGAATGATGCTGGTCGAAAAAAGGACCGCCACGATGAGGGAGGTATAGCCCAGTGGCACATCGTAGACCAATTTCTTGATGATAAACTGAAGTCCGATAATGAAGGTGATCAGGGAGACCAGGAAGCCACCGTAAACCAGGAATTTCAACGGAAGCATGGTGTAATAAAGCACGAGGTTGGCTAAAAGTTTTACCAGTTTTCCGAAGGAGTAACCCGATTGCTTGTATTTACGGGGAAGGTGTGTCACTTCAACAAACCGGATGTCGTCGGTATACCAGTGAAAAATCTCATCAAGGAAAATAAAGTTCTGTCGGTGTTGTAACACCTGCTTCACAAGGTCGCTTTGGATCAACCGGAATGAAGATCCCTCGCCGGGGGAACCATGCAGGGCTTTGGCTCCTGACTTCAGCGATTTGCTGCCCGCGTTGCGGATCCCGGAATGCTTTTTCCGGTGGTACAGGCCATAAACCAGATCACAACCGGTCTCTTCCCGGACTTCGATAAGTTTGGGAATTTCGCCCGGGGGCACCTGGAGGTCATCGTCGATGGTAAGGATCAATTCGCCTCTGGCGAATGTCATTCCGCAAAATGTGGCGTTATGCTGTCCGAAATTTTTACTCAGTCTTATGCCTTTTATCACATCCTGATATTCTGATTTCAGGGTTGAAATGACTTCCCAGCTATCGTCACGACTGCAATCATCCACGAAAATCACTTCGAATGTGGAGTTCATCCGGTCGAAGACCTCGCGGATATCTGAAAATAGTTCCCGAAGCGAATCCCGGCTGTTAAAAACCGGGACGATTATTGAAAATTTTGGAGGAGCGGACATGGAAACCGATTTGTGATTGACGATTTACGTATTATTCTCCGCCAAGGATCAGGGAGGTTCCGGTGATCCATCGGGAGGCATCAGAAAGAAAGAACAGAATGGATCCCGCGACGTCGTGCGGTTTCCCGATTCCCAACGGATACCTTTTCAGGTACCGTTGAAGCGCTTCGTCCTGCATATTCTTTTCCGAAGGATTTTCGATCATGGGCGTATCAACCAGTCCGGCCATTATAAAATTGGATCGGATTCCCTTTGGCGTCATTTCCAAGGCCAGTGTCCGGGAATAGGCTTCCAGTGCGGCTTTTGAACTGCTGTACAGGGCGCCGCCAAAATATGGATTCCGTGTGGCGATGGTCGACATAAACACGAGGGAGGCATGATCGGCAATTTTCTTTTTCCGTAATAATTTGCCCGTCAGGTTTACGGGAACGTGGTAATTAATTGCAAACATCCGGTCGATGTCGGGCTGGGTGATAAACTTGGCGGGCAAAGGTCCTACGATACCCGCGCAGTGCACAATTCCGTCAAGTCTGGGAAGTTCGTTGATGAGCCGGTCCATTTCGGATTCGACGGTCAGGTCAGCCTGTATGACCAAACAGGAATCCGAAAGTGCCGGTTTGCCTGTTGATGGCTCAGGTTCCGATGCCTGTGTGGTTATCCGGTTGATCACGGTTGCCAGACGATCGGCGTTCCTTCCGGTAAGGATTACCCGTGCGCCGTAGCGATGGATCAGCAGGGCGGTCTCTTTCCCGATTCCGGAAGAGGCGCCGGTTACCAGTACGGTTTTTCCGTTCAGTGTAAATTCATCCATCCTGTATCCGATTTCGGTTAAACTTCGAGCAGGTCAGGAACAGTAATACTGTCTGTTTCAATAATGGCCGAACCCCACGAAAGACCTACCCCGAAGGTTGAAAGGAGCAGCTTTTGCCTTTGGTTTCTGAGTTGATCCCGAAGAGCCACCACCATGGTGAGCGGAACCGAAGCCCCGCTGGTGTTACCGAACTCCCGGATGGAGTAAGGAACTTTTTCGGGGTGCAATTTCAGCATTTTACGAAGGGTTTCATTGATGAGCCGGTTTGCCTGATGGAAAACCACATGATCGATATCGGAAAGGCTGATTTCTTTTGCATTAAGCAATGCTTTGATATTGGGCACCACTTCCCGTAAGGTAAAATTGAACACTTCGATACCGTCGAGTTCCAGATGCAGGCGGGAACGGTAGATTCCCGGCCCTTTCTTTTTAATAATAAACGACTTCCGGGTCACCACGTTTCTGGCGGCTCCGTCATTGATCATGATGGCACGGTATCCCGATCCATCGGTCTGAAGGTTAAAATGAATAGCAGGAGCCCCGGGGTCATATTCGAGGGCCGTCACGGTTCCGACATCCCCGAAAAGCGGATAGGTACTTTTATCGCGGTAGCTTGTTGTTAGGGTGGAAATGTCGCCTACCATCAACAAGGCTTTCCGGACTGCGCCGGTTTGCATCATTCCGGCGACGGCCGAAAGACCATAAACGTAACCCGAACAACCCAGTCCGATATCATAAGCAAGGCAGGAGTGCGATAATCCCAAGCGGTCCTGAATAATACAGGCCGTTGTGGGCACCAGGTAGTCGCGCGACTGTGAAACAAAGACCAGCATTTCGATTTCGCTGCGATCCCAGTTCAATTCCCGGAGCAGGGGTTCGGCGGCTGCAACGCATAGATCGGAAGTAGTAACACCCTTCGGGGCAACCCGACGGGTTTCGACACCGATATTTTTGATCAGGGATTCCCTTTCTTTTTTCGTAATCCAGCGGTAATCCATGTTGGACTCCAGGTTGCGGGGAACTGCAGCGGAAATACCGCTGACCTTCGTCCCGGAAAGGGAAAAAAGAGCCATTTACTTGCTTATTCTGGTTTCGATTAAGGAGTAGATATCGTTAACAGTCTTTGATTTGATCAGGTCGTCGGCAGTCAGGGTAACATCATATTCGGTTTTCACCATAGCAATCAGAATCAGGGCATTGATAGAATTCCATTCAAAAACTTCACGAAAATGACTTTCAGGTTTCAGAATTCCGGGTTTCAGATCGTCAAACTCGGCTTCAATTTGTTTAATAAACTCTTCCATGTTCAGGTTCACCAAATTTTGGGGGCAAAGGTAAAAAAATTTGATGAAAAGAAAACAAGTTGGACGAAGAGTTTGACGAAGAGCGGACAGGCAAACAAAGGACTGTGGACTGGCAACAGGCGTACTGGTGAAGGAAGGAGAACTTTATTGTTTCAGAGGTATCCGTTCCTTTTTTATGGTTATTTTTGCTGCATGGAGCAGGGGAAGAAACGGCTTTTACTTATCAATCCGGCAAATCAATACCGCAAGGGTTATTTGTTGCGCAGGCAATCGAAGCAGGTACCTTTGGCGCTGGGGATTCTCGCTGCCCTGACCCCGTCTGACTGGTCGGTCAGGATCCTGGATGAAAATTTCAAAGCATTTCGGTACCGGGAAGCTGATCTGGTTGGTATTACCGCAGTCACTGCTTCGGTAAACCGGGCTTATGAGATTGCTTCAGTGTACAGGTCAAAAGGTACCCGTGTAATCCTGGGTGGTATTCATGCTTCAGCTTTGCCCGATGAAGCGTTGCAATTCGTCGATTCCGTGGTGATCGGCGAAGCGGAAGGTTCCTGGAAACAAGTACTGGAGGATTTTTCAAAGGGAGAACTAAAACAAAGATACCAGGCGCCTTTGGCTGACCTGAAGGACATTCCGCCTGCCCGTCACGACCTTTTCCATCCCGGCTACCTGTTCGCGTCGATACAGACCTCGCGCGGTTGTCCGATGGATTGTGATTTCTGTTCCGTTCCGCATTTCAACGGGAACCGTTACCGGTTGCGCGATCCGGAGGCGGTGGTCGAGGAGATTGCCTCCGTTCCGAATAAAATAATCTACTTCGTCGATGATAACATTATCGGTTACAGCCGGGCTGCTGAGGAACATGCCACTGCCATCTTTGAAGGGATGATCCGCCGGAAGCTGAACAAAGAGTGGTTTGCCCAGACGTCGCTCAATATTGCCGAAAAGCCCGGGATTCTGAAACTCGCCGCCCGAAGCGGTTGCCGCATGTTGCTCCTGGGGATAGAGGCTGAAAATAATGAGGCGCTTGAAGATTCCAATAAAAAAGTAAATCTTCGCCTTGGTGTTGAAAACTATCAGAAAGCCTTCCGGCTCATTCACCGGAATGGCATCGTCGTGTTGGGAGCATTTATTTTCGGGATGGACAGCGACGATGCAAGCGCCCTGGAGCGCCGTACACGATATATCGCCTCAAGCAGCGTGGATGTCACGCAGGCCAGTGTCCTGACTCCATTGCCGGGGACCCGGCTTTTCGGCAGGCTGCAGGAAGCAGGACGCCTGCTTTGCCATGATTTTCCGGTTGACTGGCAGCACTTTCATTTTTCAGATGTGGTTTTTCAGCCGGGCAGGATGACGCCCGGGGAACTGGCCGTTTCCACCGACCGTGCCTATCAAACAATCTGCAGCAACCGTTTTATCCGAAAAAAATTTATCCGGACGCTGTGGAATACCCGCAGTCTGCGTAGCGCCGTCTGGGCATGGAATTCGAATCTCAACTACCAGAGTGTGGGCCTTGAAAAGGCTTCACAGTGGAAGTACTAGCGGACAATGGACAATTGACAATGGAAAATGGAAAATGGAAAACGGAAAATGGAAAACAGAAATTGGAAATTGGAAAACGATTTGAGGATTTGAGGATTTGAGAATGTGAGAATGTGAAAATTTTTAAATATTTTTTTCACTATTGCCCATTGCCTATTGCCTAATTTTAAATTTTGGATTCTAAAAAAAAGACATTATTGCTGATCAATCCCGCCAATAAAAGCGGGAGCGGATTCATTGTAAACAAGGATACGCGGTATCAGCCGTTGAGCCTGGGGATTATTGCGGCGTTGACCCCTTCCGACTGGAAGGTGAAGATCATCGATGAAAATTTCAGGGATTTCAGGTATTACGAGGCCGATTTCGTCGGCTTCACTGCTTTCAGTTCGACGGTTTCACGGGCGTACGAATTGGCGCAGATTTATCGGGAAAGAGGTATAAAAACCGTCATCGGAGGGATTCACGTGAGCATGTGTCCGGATGAAGCTTCAAAGTACGTCGACAGCGTGGTAATCGGTGAGGCGGAATCGGTATGGCCGCAGGTGATCCGCGATTTCGAAGCGGGTACGCTCCGGCCGGTTTATAAGGGGATCCTGACCGATCTGATCCGTTCGCCCCGACCCCGCCGCGACCTCTTTCATCCTGCTTATATTTTCGCCTCCATCCAAACCACCCGCGGATGCCCGATGAATTGCGATTTCTGCTCGGTCACTGCATTCAACGGCAGCCATTACCGGTACCGGCCCATCGACGAAGTGATCGACGAAATGGCTGAGATACCGCAAAAAAACATCTTTATCCTTGATGATAATATCGTGGGGAACAATGCCAAAGCCCAGGCACGCGCGATCGAATTGTTCCGGGCCATGATCGACCGGGGGATCCGGAAAGATTGGATCGGCCAGGCCTCACTGAATGTTGCCGATAATGAGGATGTGTTGAAATACGCGGCAAAAAGCGGATGCCGCATGTTGTTTATCGGCATCGAATCGGAGCAGGAAGATCAGTTGTCGGGCGCCAATAAGAGGTTGAACCTGCGGATGGGTGTAAATTCATATGATCATGTGTTCGATAAGATGCACAAATATGGCATTGCCGTCATCGCGGGTTTCATTTTCGGGTGGGAGAACGACACCCCGGAGCGGATCGACCATCGTGTGGCGTTCACCCGTCGGTGCCATGCCGATTCCATTCAAACGACGTTGCTGACCCCGTTGCCCGGCACCCGGCTTTTTGAACGGATGCAACGGGAAGGGATGCTGGTTCTGAATAATTTTCCCGACGACTGGAAACATTACGGTTACGAGTCGCTGGTCTTTAAACCTGCCACGATGGACCGAATAGAGATGCAGAAATATATCTTCAAGGCTTTCGACACAGTGTATGAACCGGGATTTCTGAAACGCCGGATGCTGAAAAGCTGGTGGCGGACGGGAAGCTTTATCACCGCGTACTGGTCGTACATGAGCAACTGGAATTACCGGAGCATGGCTTTCGGGAATATCAGGCGACCCAAAAACTGGTTGATGGATTGAAACGATGAAAAGAAAGACCCTTGTGCTCATCAATCCGGCCAACCAACTCCGGCCCGGATTTCATATAAACAGGAAAACCCGCAACCAGCCATTGGGTCTCGGAATTATTGCAGCCCTCACTCCTTCCGACTGGAAAATCAAGATCCTCGATGAGAATTTCAAGACCTTCCGATTTTATGAAGCCGACCTTATGGGGATCACTGCCTTTACCAGTCAGGCCCCGCGTGCTTATGAAATTGCCGCGATTTATCGACAGCGGGGTATTCCAACGGTCATGGGGGGCATCCACGCCTCGATGGTTCCTGAGGAGAGCATGCAATATGTCGACTGCGTGGTTCAGGGCGAAGCTGAGCCTGTATGGGAGACCGTCATCAGGGATTTTGAGGCCGGCAATCTGAAAAGGATTTATAAAAGTCCACTGGTCCGGGAGATCCTCCAACCCAAACCGCGGCGCGATCTTTTTCATCCGGGTTATATTTGCGCGGGGATCCAGACTACGCGGGGTTGTCCGATGAATTGTTCCTTTTGCAGCGTTTCAGCTTTCAACGGCCGGCACTACCGGTTCAGACCTGTTGAAGAGGTACTGGATGAACTGGAAGAGATCCCCCAGAAGTACGTGTTTTTTATCGACGATAACATCATCGGGCACAACAACGAATCGAAGGAGCGGGCCCGGGTCTTGTTTGAAGGTATTCTTCGTCGCGGAATCAAAAAAATATGGCTTTCCCAGTCGTCCATTAACTTCGCCGACGATCCCATACTGCTTGATCTGGCTTACCGGAGCGGTTGCCGTATGATCTTTCTGGGCATTGAAGCCGAGGGGGAAGGACAATTAATAGAAGCCAATAAAAAGTTGAACCTTACGCGCGGGGTCAACAGTTACAAAAGGATTTTCGAAGCCATTCAACATCACGGGATCGGGGTCATTGCCGGCCTGATTTTCGGTTGGGATTCCGACACCTCCGCGTCAATCCGTGATCGGGCCCGGTTTGCCATGCACTGCGGGGCCGACTCATTTCAGACTTCGGTTCTCACACCGCTGCCCGGAACTGCACTCTGGGATAAGGTCACTGCTGACAAACGGTTGCTTTTTTCCGACTTTCCCGGCGACTGGGCACATTATGACTATTTTGAACCCACGATCCGCCATCCTGAGATGACCTCGGAGGCGTTGATGCTTCATATTGAGAAGGCCAAAAGAAAGATCTTTTCGCCCTTCCGGATTGCAACCGGCGCTCTGAAAACCCTTATCAGGACCCGCAGTATGAGCGCAACCATTATGTTGACATTAAACTACCGGCATTACAGAAACATATTTCTCAAGGGAAATCACGGGTAATCGAAATCCTGAGAGACTTCGGATCTGATTCAAAAACAGGCACAGGTATAAGATACCATCCCGTTAATCAGTAAAGCGATCTGAAGGCATGAAAACCCTGTAAAAAATCGAAATATCGCAGCTTTTCCTGAGTATAAATCTGAAATAATAATCAGACCATAAATTCCGTTAGAATTTAAAGACAAAAATTTAACATGAAGAACGAATCAGGCAATTCAATCAGCAAAAGTATCCGATACGGAATGATGCTGAAAATGACGATTATTATTTTATTCAGCGTGATGGTCACTACAGTCGCGGCACAGAAAGGCGGCAACGGCGGACCACCGCCATCCGGAGGCCAGGGTCACGGGGGCGCCACTCCTGAGATGCGGGCGAAGCGTCAGACCGACCGGATGAAGGAACAGTTGAAGCTTACCTCTGCTCAGGAAACCAAGGTTGAAGCAATCAACCTGAAGTATGCAAAGAAAATGGATGAAGTGCGAAAGAACGCTGATCCCGCAATACAGAAGAAGAATGCACTGGCCATTCAAAGCCAGCGTGAAAATGAGATGAAAGGCGTATTGAATGCCACACAATACAAGGAATACCTGAAAATGGTGGCAGAACTGAAGGAGCGGATGATGAAAAACGGCCCCGGCCGTTAAAAATCAAACATGATCCCGATGGCTGGCAGGATGGTGCCTGAAGTGTTGGGTATCGTCCGCAGGGTATAACGTTCATTTCCTTCCGGATCGGTATACCGGATCACGGAACCATCGGGTTGAGTGTTGACCAGAATATCCTCCTGCTGCGCCTTGAAGTTCAGAATATTCTGGATGTCAAGATAAACCATGAAGGACCACTTTTTAAAGTAAAAACCTTTATCAATCCTGAGATCCAGTTGGTTGAACGATTTCAATCGAAGCGTATTGAATTCATCATAATTCAGATACCCCCTTTCCTGGGCATCCCAGGCTGTTACAAGACTTGATTTGTTCTCATCCCAGGGCGTGTATGGAGCGCCGCCCACAAACCGCCATTTCACGCCGATTTCCCAGTTGTATTTGAATTTTCTTCCGACGGTCACCGTAAGGAGATGTTTATTGTCCCATGAGGATGGAATATAACGGCCATAATAATTGGTGAATTCGCTTCGGACAAAGGTGTACGACAAGATCACGTTGAACTTAAAGAGATTGGCATCCCGGTAATAGAGTTCAAACCCGTAAGCTCTTCCGCTTGAGGTTGAGGTGACTGCTTCGTCGCCGGTCGCGCCGTAGTTGGACCCTTTGCTGGCAAGTGAAACAGAATCCAACAACGAAAAGGGGTAATCGCTGTACTTTTTATAAAACCCCTCAAGTGAAACTTTCGAATTTTGCCTGGGCAGAAATTCAAATCCCAGAACGAAGTGGTCGGCTTTTATATATTTCAATCCAAGCGAATCGTTTACCAGGGTCCCTTTGTTATCGCGAAAGCCAAGCGTGGTATAGGCCGGGAGCTGATTATAACGGGCAATGTTACCATTGAGAAACCAGTTTTTTGCAAAATTCCAGGAGGCGGATATTCTGGGCGACAATTGCTGCAACATGTTGTTCATCTCTGAACTGTAATTATTGGCATCCATGCTCAATCCGGCCGAAAGTGTCAATTTGTCATTGAAAAAGGGTTTTGTCACCTGGCCATTGATATTCCATTTAAACAATCCCAGGGTGGAATTGTAATCCAGGGTCCGTAAGCTGTCTTTCACAAATACTTTCTGAAAGGTGCTGTTTGTGTACTTCGCGTATTCCAGGCCGGCACCATACATGATCTTCCAGTTTCCCAATTCATTGAACCCCTCATATCTGAATTTATTTTCAGATTCCTGTGAACGAAATTTAAAAATCAGGCTGTCAGGTTCTTCAATATTGTTTTTATACTTGGTCTGCTGATTGTCGAGCATATTGCGACTCAACACCCAGGTGCCATACCCGTTTTTACGAAAGTGGCGGTAAACAATTCCGATCGCGTAACTCCATTGATCGTATACCCTTAAGGAATTCAACAAGTACCGTTGTTCCTCGGTCGGATTTTGGATCCCGGTGTTCAGTTTTGATTTATCAAGCGCACCGATGGAAATAAACGTCAACTGGTTCTTTTGATCAAAGTCGATTTTATATTTAATCTGATAGTCGTTATAAGTCGGCAAAAACGGGAGTTTGAGAACCGAGAACAGCAACTGGAGGTACGACCGTCGGACCGACATGACCAGCGAAGAGTTTTTGGTCACGGGGGTATTGATGGTGAGCGCAATATCGCTGGAGCCGATGGAGAACCTGCCACCGAACTTTTCTTTATTCCCGTCGATTTGTTTGAGTTCCATTACGGAGCTCAACGCATTTCCGCGGTTGGCTGGGAATGAACTGGAGTAGAGTTGCACATCGCGGATAAAGTCAACGTTGATGATTCCGGTCGGGCCTCCGGAAGCGCCCTGGGTGGCAAAATGGTTGATGTATGGAATTTCAATCCCGTCGAGGTAAAAGCGGTTTTCGCCTGGGCCGCCGCCGCGGATGAGGATGTCGTTCCGGAAAGCCGGAGTTGAGCTGACTCCCGGGAGCGACTGGATAACCCTTGAAATATCGCGGTTCGAGCCCGGACTGCGTTCAATCTCCTGAATGGTCAGCGTTTGCATTGATACCGGACTTTCATCCTTCCGGGTGATCACATCGGGCCGAACCTCAATAACATCGAGATTGACCACGAGCTCATCCAGGAGGATGTCGATATTTACCGGATGGGCCCGGGTGACCAGAAAATCTTCGGTGATATACTTTTTAAATCCAACAGAAGATGCTACAAGCCTTACATAGCCTGGCTCCACGTTATTCAAGGTATAGTTTCCGTCCAAATCACTGGTTGTTCCCTGATTGGGTTTCCCATCGATGATAATGTTGGTAAAAGGGACCGGTTCATTGTTTTTATAATTCAAGACCTTGCCACGGATGATGCCATTCTGGGCCTGAAGCAGAAAACTGCTCAGTACCATAACAACAAGGAGTGCCATCCGTGGTACAGCAGGTAGAATCGTCAGGGGCGACTGCCAAAAATTCAGATATCTATATGTTATATATGGTTTATTCATGGTTTTCATTTTTATCGTTCAGCGCATTATGACTCTAACAGCATTATAATCAGGCAACAGAATCGCGAAAATCCCGGAGTTTATTGCCTGGATGAGGGTATCATTGTCAAAATGTATACCGGGAGCAGACTGCTGTCAGGTTCAGTGAAAGGATTATAATTCCGATAATTCTCCGGATGGCAATGCCTTTAATTGAAACCGGGTAAGATTTCAGATTTGAATGAGATGTTCAAACCCGCCTTTATGAAAACGGGCCGTTAGCTTGTACCGTTGAATCTTGCCACTGCTGGTGCGCGGAATATCAGCTGACCGGATGGGAATGAACAGGTCGGTTGTCAATCCCAGTAATTCAGAGAACCGGTTCTTGATCTTCCGGCATAAGAGTCTCATTTCATCATTGGGGCTTCCCACCAGGAAGACCAGTACTTTGTCACGCCCGAGTAACTCGTCGAAAGACCCTGTGATGATGATTTTCCCTGTTTTTATTTCTTCCATCCGGAGTGCAATATCTTCAAGATCGTGTGCATAATAGTTGATCCCGTTGACAAAAATGATGTCTTTAGAGCGGCCGGTTATGAAGAGATCGCCCCGGGAAATAAAACCCAGGTCACCGGTTTTCATCCATGTTCCGGAGAAGAGCGAGTCATCGTGTTCAGGGGATCCGAAATATCCGGAAGTCACGTTATTTCCACGGATCCACACATTCCCGACCTTGCTTTCTTCTAAAAAATGCCCGGTACCGGATGTGATTTTAAGTTCACAATGATCGAGGGGTTTCCCCAGGTTAACCAGTTCGATGGTGTTTGGATCATCGCCCGTATATTCGGTAGCCATTCCCTGTCGTAACATCGGTTCACGTAAAAATGTCCTGACTTCCGCCGGCTGAAATATGTCGGGAATGGTTACAGCAAGCGTTGCTTCTGCCAGTCCATAGGCAGGAAGCATAGCCGCCGGGTTCAGGCCAAAGGGAGCCAGTTGTCCGAGAAATGCTTTCATGACAGGAACTGAGATCGGTTCGGCGCCGTTAAAGATGATCCGCAGTGATGAGAAGTTCCAATCCGGATCAGACTTTCTGGAGAGGTACCGGTTGATCAGGAACTGTCCGAAATTGGGACACGCGGTAATGGTACACCGAAAGCGGTGCAGTGAATCGAGCCAGAGAGATGGATTTTTCACAAAATCGACCGGGTCGACAAAGTACTGATTAACCCCGACAACGGAAGGTGTCAGATGAAATCCCACCAAACCCATGTCGTGGTAAAGGGGCATCCAGTTCACAGAAATATCGTCGGGTTCCAACCGGATTCCCTTCACAATGTCGCCGATATTGGCAAGAATATTCCTGTGCGAGAGCCTGACGCCTTTGGGTTCACCGGTACTGCCCGAGGAGAATTGGATCAGGGCAAGATCTTCCGGCTTTCCCGGGTGGAACAGGGCCTTTTGCGGGTCGCCCGACAGTTCGGGGAATTCGATCTGTCGTTCGACAGGTATCCGGCTTACAGACCAACTGCCGGCATGGTAATGCGACCGGATCACATAAGGCCCGTTGAGGATTTGGAATACTTTTTCCGTTTTTTCCGCTGCGGGATTGTATTCGGTGAAGGATACAGGTGGCTGGAGCAATGCGGGAATAATGCCGCCCAGCAGGCAGGCCCACAAAACCGGGATGATCTCCTCCCCTTTTTCGAGCGAAAGAATCACCTGATCGCCTGCCCCGATGCCGCGTTGTTGCAAGGCATGAAGGAAACCTGCCGAGGTCTTTAGCAATTCCGGAAATGAAAAAAAAGTCTGCTCCTGCCCCGGACCAATAAACCCGATGCCATGCCCGGGGTACTTTTCAACAGTCGCTCTGATTTTATCCGATAGTGTACCTACATTAATTTCCTTCATTTCTGTAATTCCAGTAAACCATTCATGACTTCCGGGCTTCGGTTGCTATCGCCGGCATCTGTAATAACAACTGTCAAATCTTCTCAGCCATCATCGTTATATTCCGCAAGAAAAGCAGAACAGATTCAGTCCAACCGATACCGGTTGCCGGCCGGATTCCTCAGCTTTGGTTCAATGACGGGTTTGGTTTATTATCCTCATCCCGAGATCGTAATAATAATTTGCTTTTGCGTGGTCTCCCCGGATCTGATAGAGTGAATTGAGCTGAACACAAAGTTCGTAGGTGGGGTTGATGGAGGCAGCCTTTTCCCAATAACGCACTGCCGTAACGGTATCGGTTTTCAGCATATAATAATTTCCGATGTTCACATAGGGCATTTCCAGGTTGGGGTAGGCTTTAATGACTTCTTCATTCATTTTCACCGCCCGGTTGAAATCACCCAGGTCATTGTAAACATCGGCCAGTGCAAAGACTGCCTTCACTTGGCGGGGATTCATCCTTAGAATATGTTCATAACATTCAATGGCTTTCTGGTACTGTGTCTGGTAACGATAGGCCATCCCGAGATTGACCCAGGCAGGTTGCAAAGTGGAGTCGAGCGCGATTGCTTTTTTCAGAAAGTAAACCGCAGAGTCGTAATTTTTTCCAATGAACAGGTATACCGTTCCCAGATCATTGTTTGCCAGATAATTATCAGGATAAAGCTCAAGGGCTTTCCGAAAATGGTGGGTGATATAAAAATATTTTAGTTGGTTCACCAAACCCTTACCCAGGAAGTTCGGGTCCTGGTATACGGTACCCATGAGGTAGCCGGCATAGTCGAGGTTTGCTTTGGCTGAATTTTCGAGTGATTTTATATCATGCCGGTAAAGGACAAAGGTATTTCGCCAGTTGCGGTTCCTGGTTATCGATAAAACGGTGCCGGGAATTATCAGCAAAACGATCACAAGCAGGATCTTGAGGCGGGAATCCATTTCGATGGTAAGCCTGCGCGGGTCCGTTTTAAATATCATGAAGATCAGATAAACCAGGGCAATGCTAAACGCAAGTGAAGCGTTGAAGGCAAAACGTTCGCTGACGATTCCTACGACCGGTTTCAGGAAGTTGGAATACATTGACAGGGCTATGAAATAATAGAAAATGGCGAAGGAGAGGATGTTTTTTTCACGGAATTTCCGGATGGCAAAGAAGAGAAGGGCTGCATGAATAGCGAGGGAGATCCATACCCAAAAATTTGCAAGATTGGTAACCGGGATCATATTATAACCATAGTAATAAAGGAGTGGTTGGGGATAGAACAGAAGTTTCAGATAGAACCAGAGGGTAATAAATCCCGTTCCCAGCCGCAGCCAAATGCTTTTTTCGAAGAAGAGGGGGTTCTCGATATAGTGGGTAGTCCGCTGAAAAGGAGCGAGGAACATTTTCGGAACATATTGCGCCAAAAGAACGGCAAACAGAATTATGAGAAAAACCGGCATCAATTTCTTTACCGGCATTTTTGTGAAAAAATAGAGGGCCAGCGGATAGATCAGCAGGAAGGGCAGGATCGATGATTTGCTGAGATAGCCGGCAATGAAAATCAGGAAGGCGTATAAAAGGTGAATGGTTTTCCGGGTATCACTGTAGTTGAGAATAAACCACAGGGCGCCAATCCCGGCGGTGAAGGCCAGGAGTTCATCGCGGTTTTTGAGGCTGGCGACCACCTCGGTATGAACCGGATGGGCCATGAACACCAGGGTAATCAGAAAGGTAAAAAGGATGTTAAAATTTTGAAAGAGGCGGCGAAGTGTGAAAAAGACCAGGACGGAAGCCAGCCAGTAGATCAGGATGTTTACGGCGTGGCTGCGACCGGGTTTTTCGCCCCAGAGCTGGTATTCGATGGCGAAAGTCGCTTTGACTACAGGCCGGTAATCGGCAGAAGTTGCGCCAATATTGCCCTGCTGGGTGCTATACCGGGTAGCGAAAATTTCGGGGATCGCACGGAATCCCTTTTTAACCAGTTCGTTATTGGTGACGTTATTATCGTCGATTGCGAAACCGTTAAAGATCGTGTTGCCATAAAGCAACACCGCGAAAATAAAGAATGATAAAACAAAATAACCTTTGGCTTTACGCGAAAGTTGCGGGACCGCGGCGGGTTTACTGGCAGCCTGCTTTGTGGGTGCAATCTTTTTTCCCGGTCTCTTTTTATTTTGAGGATTCCTGGTTGGCTTCATTCGCAGACTCAAATTTTTGCAAATTTAGCAATTTCCGTGGCAAGCATGACGAAGTCATCCACCGAAAGTTGTTCGGCTCTTTGATCAAGCAGGTCCGGCCGCAGGGCAGATCCGGAGCTCGGGTTTTCATCCGGTATCCTGCCGATCGATTTTATCCATTCAGGATCCAGGTTTTTCAATGCATTACGGAGCGTTTTCCGTCGTTGATTGAATGCTGTTTTGACTACCCGCTTAAAAACCTGTTCATCACACGAAAGCCTGACCGTCTTATTGCGGCGCAGCCGGATCACTGCCGATTTTACCTTTGGGGGCGGGACGAACACCGATTCATTGACGCCGAAGAGGTACTCAATGTCATAAAAAGCCTGCAGCAGGACGCTCAGGATTCCATACGTTTTGTTTCCCGGGGGGGCGGCAATCCTGTCGGCCACCTCTTTCTGGAACATCCCGATCACCTCAGGAATCCGGTCGCGGAATTCCAGAACCCGGAAAAGGATCTGCGATGAAATGTTATACGGGAAATTGCCAATGACGGTAAAAGGGTCACTCCCCGTGAAAAGGGTGTTGAGGTCATACTTCAGAAAGTCGGCTTCGACCAATCGGTTTCGGATTTCCGGGAAAGTATGTTCCAGGTACCTTACCGACTCCCCATCCACTTCAAGGAACCGGCATTCCACATCATTCAGTCCGAGGAGGTACTTTGTCAGTACGCCCATTCCCGGACCTACCTCCACCAGCGCCGGGATCGAAGGGTTGATCAGGGAGACAATTTTCCTGGCAATATTTTCATCGCGCAGGAAATGCTGACCCAGGTGTTTCTTTGGTCTGACCATTTCAGGGGATGTTGTCGCCACGTAATTTCCTGAATTGCCGGCGCGCCTCGGGAACAAATATACTTGCCGGGTATTTATCGATAATTTCCCGGTAGCAGTCCATGGCTTTCCCCGGGTCGTTCAGTTGTTTCCGGTTGAGATCTCCGCGTTGCATCAAGGCCTCATCGGCAAGCACCCCTTCGGGATACAGGCTGAACACCAATTCCAGCAGGGTATCAGCTTCAGCGAATTTTCCCTGTCTGAGTTTAATGACAGCCTTTTTGTAAAAGACATATGGGAAAATCGGATGCTCCACAAAAGTTGTCAGGATGGAATCGAGCGATTGCAAGGCCAATCCGGGTTCGTTCCTGAAATCGAGGAGGTCGGCCCGGGCATATTTTTCAAGGGCAACGGTACTACTGTCGGGATCCAGGTTTTCACCGATAAGTAACGACAGGGCCAGGGCATCGTTGGCTATGAATTTGGAAGTGGCAGCTTTCAGAATGTCGGCCTGTGCCCTTGCCCACATAAATTCCCCGATATAAAAAGAGAGCTTGGTATTCTTGAATTTGGCTTCCTGACCCAGAACATCGTTTTTATAATCCTGGTAGACCTGTTGATACAGCAAGGTCGCTTCCCAAACTTCACCGGTAAAGAGGAAGATATCGGCCAGTTCCATTTTGCAGTACGCTTTGTCTTCATTTGAAATGCCGGCCATGAGGATGGCCCGGTTCAGGAGCGAAATAGCCGAATCGGGCCTGTGGTTGTAAAATCCTTCAAGGTGCGCAAAGTTACGTATCAGGGTAATGTTCTCGGGCGATTCACCCGAATCCTTCAATTCTTTGACCATGGAACCAGTCAGGTTCTCCAGCTCCTGTTTTTGCGGGGAAGGGCTGGATAAAATCTTCCGGTAACGGGTATTAATAAGTTCCCTCCGGCTGTAACTGTAGTAAGGTGAAGATCCGCCTTTATCGATCAACGCCTGAAACGCCGACTCAGCCACGTCGAACTGCTGATTTGAAAGCGCCAGATTGGCTACCTGAACCAGTTTATCGCCGTTCTCTTTGAGTCGACGGTCCAATGCTTTTGCCTGGATCAGGGCCAGGTCGAAATCTTTTTGCTGGATCGAGTACCACCACAGCAACGCTGCATAAACCACTTTATCCGGATTCTTCTGCGCCCTGCTGAGTAGTACTTTGCGGAGAATTTCATTTTTCTCATTGTTGACATCAAAACTCAGCAATCCCTGGATGCGGTCCTGGATGGTGTTCAGGTATGCTTCGTTGAACTCAAGCAGGTTAAGATACTCCTCGGTAGCGCTTTTAAAATCGCCCATCCGTTCATATACACCGGCCAGTTCAAAACCGAAAGGGTACGTGTAATTCATCAGTTGACGGCCCTTCAGGTAGGTCTGGATGGCATATTCATTTTCTCCTTTCATCATGAAGGCATTGGCCAGATCAAAGATGCTTTGCTGGGACGGCGCCAGTTTTTTCAACGCCTCCTCATAGGTTTTGCGGGCCTTGTCGGGATTGCCGCTCCGGTAAAGGATATACCCCAGATCAACCAGGTAGCGTGGGGAGTCAGGTTCGGCTTTAATGCATTTACGGACAATCTTTTCCGCTTTACCGTACTCCTGGTTTTCAACCAGCGCCATCACCAGATACTGGTAAACGTAATAGGAGGGTCTGGAATCATAGATTCGTTCGAACAATTCGGCGGCCTTCACAAAATCACGGGACTGGTAGAATTGTATCGCCAGTTGTTCATCGGTCACATTGGGTTGGGCATCCTGCTGAAATGGAAGGACAGGCCTTGGGGGGAGGGTAACATCCTGGGAATAAACAACATGAGCCAGGCTGATCCAAAGCAGCAAGAGGAGATAGGAAGTTCCCGGACCTTTCATGAATGATTTTATCGAGAAGGATTTTCCTGACTGAGCAGGTTAATCGTGAACCAGGCGAGCATTTCCATGCCTGTTGCGATGGAATCCTCATCCACATCAAAGGTGGCGGTATGCAGATTTGAGTTTATTCCCCGGCTCTGATTCCGGATCCCGAGGCGGTAAAGACAGGAAGGCACTTTCGTGGCATAATAGGCAAAATCTTCAGCGGTCATTCGTGGCTCCAAAGTCTTTACTTTATCCGTTCCCAAATACTCCCGTGCAAGGGTTTCGAGGCGCAGGGTAAGATCCGGATCGTTGTGGACGAATGGATAGCCTGGAGCGATCCTGACGTCGCAACTCCCTCCCATTCCCGACGCTATCGAGACGGCCATCTTCCGGATCCGTTCATGAACCTCCTTTCGCCAGGTTTCATTGTATGTTCTGACCGTCCCATCCAGCATGACTTCGTCGGGTATAACATTGGTACGACCATTCCCCATGATTTTTCCGAAGGAGATCACAGTAGGCATCACCGGATCGGCATTGCGACTCACGATCTGCTGAAGCGCAACAACGATGTGGGAAGCAATCAGGACGGGATCGATGACCTGGTTCGGAGTTGCAGCATGTCCTCCTTTTCCTTTCACGGTGATATAGATTTCGTCGGTCGAAGCCATGTATGGACCCGGCTTCAATCCGATCTCCCCGGCATCCAGGTTATTGATCACGTGCTGACCGATCACAAATCCGGGCGCCGGATTTTCCAATACTCCGGCTTCGATCATGGCGATGGCGCCACCGGGAAAGGTCTCTTCAGAAGGCTGGAAAATCAGTTTCACAGTACCGGTAAACGCGGAGGTGAGACCGGTCAGGATCTTTGCGGCTCCGAGCAGGCAGGCCATGTGAACATCATGACCGCAGGCATGCATGACTCCCGGAATGGTAGAGGAATATTCCGTCAGGCTGATCTCTGTAACGGGCAGGGCATCCATGTCGGCCCGGAGGGCAATGCACCGTGCGGATGGGTTGCGGCCTTCAATGAATCCGACAACCCCGGTACCGGCAATCCCTTTCTGATACCTGATCCCGTACACATCGAGTTTTTGGCATATGAATTCGGCGGTCTTTACTTCCAGGCACGACAGTTCCGGGTAGCGGTGCAAATGGCGCCGGATCCCAATGATTTCATCCTTAATGGAAGCAGCAGACTTACCGATTTTCAATTTCAGTGATTCATCCATGATCCTTGATAAAAGCCTGTCAAAGATAGGAATAGTTTGGATGAGATAACAAACCATGGCCAGTCTCAAAAGGTCTCACGTTGTGAATCTTTCAGTGAATTCCGGGATCCTGCTGAAAAACAGCAGTATCAGCGATTATTACAGAATGATGACCCGCGTCACGGAGGTTGTGTTTTCCGACACGATCCTGACGAAGTAACAACCCGATCGGAGCGTTCCAAGGTCCATTTCAAAACCACTGCCATTTCCGGCACAATACGTTTCAAATACCTTCACCAGAACTCCCTGTGTATTGAATATCTTTATATTCAGATTTCCGGTTATATCCGAGAGGGGCGCCACCGTGATCCGGTCGTGTGCGGGATTTGGATAGATCCTGAAAGGATGGTCGGCTATGGGCGATTCCAGACCGGAACAATTATTCACGGAAATATAAGCCTTCTTAAACAAAGTCCTTGGAATGGTTCCATCATCGACCGTAAGGCTTACATCATAGGTTCCCGGGAAGGGGTAGCGCACCACCGGGCAGCTATCCTGGCTCGTTGCAGGGGATCCGCCCGGAAATTCCCAGATCCTTGACTGTATTCCATCGAAGGAATCGTCGGTAAAACGGATTTCACGGTCGTTACAGATGACCGTCTGATTCGCGTGAAAAAGTGTATGGGGGCCACCGGTGCTGATTCCGAAGAAGTCAAGGTATTTCTTCATCAGGTTTTTATGGGTTGAACGATCATTATTTCCTGTAATTGCGCCGAATTCCGTCAGGGTTCCGATGGTCTTATAATCCATGGCGTCATACGAAACTTCGAGGCACTTCGGGGGATCATCGGTATTCGCCAGGGTGGTTATGGCCGGCGGAATCGGGTTGAAGTGGTAAAAAGCGAATCCCAAATCCCCGATGTTTGTAAACGAAAGTGAATCGGTATAGGTACCGGTCACTCCGTTGACTTCAGGCAGGAAATAGACCGGGGCGCTTTTGGAGGAATACCTGAACCAGGGATGCAGGGGAGTATTGTTGAGGTTATGCCAGGTGTTGTATCCCTCCATGTATAAATTTCCATTCTTCATCAGATAGGGAACCAGCGTGCCCGCCTCATAAACGGTAAGGGTATGGGAAGTCTGGTAGGACCCAAGGATCAGGAAAATGCTTTGATACCGGTCGTAATCGAAGGGTATTTCACGGATGGTATCATACGGAACAGCCAGACTGTCGAGCGCTTCGATCATAGCCATTTTCGAATCGGTCTTACGCGACAGATCGACAACAGCCACCGGGATCCGGCCGATGACCAGGTCATCCTCCCGCGACAGATTCAGGTCGGTTTGATCGGTAAGGTTCACCTGAATCTTTGATGTATGACCATAACCGGCGCTGCGTGATGCTTTTAACAGCACACTGAAGTATTGACGGGTAGCGGGGTCTAACCGTTCCAGATGAAAGGATGGCAGAGTGATGAAGCTGATCAGGGAATCAGAGCAGACGAGATCCAGGTCGGCATGGATACAGGAAAGCGTCCCCGTATTTTCCAGCGGAATCACCAGTTCTGCTACCTCGCCGGGTTCCAGCAAGTTGTCGGCGCCATCGCGGATACAAGGCTGACCGATTACCATTTCCATCGCGGCGACTTTTAACGTTATAGATTTCTCCCATTTTTCAGGACCCGAAATTGCGTTTATACGAAAGGTCGCCGGCTGCCCGTTGGGCTGTGGATGAAGCAACGTGAAGGCGAATGCAGAAGGTACGGTTACTGAATCTCCGGCATCTATCCGGTCGATGTGATACCCGGTTTCGGTGACCGCCGAAAGGGTATCGGATGAACTCAGGGTCAGGTCGAGGTTCAAAACCGGCGACGGTCCGCTGTTTTTGATCTCCAGCTTCAAGTTCGCCGGTTCCCCGTAATGATACCGGTCGATGTCGCCTGATTTCACTTTGTGACCGATTGACAGTCCCCCCGACAGCATCAGGGTAGTGGTGGCCGTAATCTTTCCGGCATCCTCCACGGTGATGGGAATATCGGCAATCTGTTGCAAATCCGGTTGTGTTATGGTCAGCAAACCGCCTGACGAAAGGGTCAACCCGTCGGGAAGTTTCAAGGGGCGGTAAGCATAGCTTTTCCCTGAAAGTTCATTTGCATCCCACCGGGTATGCAAATCATACCGCCGGTCATCGCCTCCGGATACGCCATGATAGGCGCT
Source organism: Alphaproteobacteria bacterium (assembly GCA_009928665.1). Lineage (GTDB taxonomy): Bacteria > Bacteroidota > Bacteroidia > Bacteroidales > FEN-979 > CAIVAT01. The sequence goes on along the minus strand of SACF01000010.1, from coordinate 31,863 downwards.
CAGAATGACATTCTGATTATCCATGGTACCGTAACAGAATTCAAAATGGCCATCAGCGTACAATATCAGGGCAAAATCATCAACCGTTGTGGTGACATATCCTTCAACCGAGACTTTCCAGCGTATGACCGCATGGCTGGAATCGGCAACGTACCAGATTCCGTCGTTTTTATTATCCTGGTAAGTAAAGTTCTGACTGAAGGCCGGAGCTATCAGCGGAAAGGTCCGCATCATATTCAGTTCCTCAGTCACGTAAAGTCCGGGCAGGAACGAGGGTTCAAAAGTGACAAACCCGTAATGATTGATGTACAGGGTGTCGTAATTTCTGCCGTAAAAAGGAAATGAAAAAGGAAGGGGCACCGTTTCAAAGGATCTGAATTCATAATGGTGGTGGACGGAGGTACCGGTGATGGTGGGCATGGGTTTACTGACGGCCTGTACCGACCAGGGCAAGTCGCAGTACCAATGGTACGGAACGGTTCCCCCGGCAGCCTGGAGTTGGGCCTGGTAGGGCAACGGACCCGAAACCGGCGGCAATTCACGGGTAGTGATAGCCAGATGGGGTTTGTTCATCACAGCCACGACCGAAACCGCGGTCAGCCCGTTATCGGTGATGGGCGTTTCGACCGGGCCTGCCGGGTAAGATGTGACCCCGTCGTGGTAATTGAGAAAGGTTACATTGTTTATCTTACCGATTCCGATGTGTTCGGGATCCCGCTCTTCGACCAGGATGAAGTAGCGGGCAGTGGCGCCTTCCGGCACGAAGTTTAGGAGGGAGGTCACATCAAATCCGATTTCAATGTTTTTATGTTCGGGAAGTGTATCTATACCCTGCATGTAATGATCGCCGCCCTGGAAGCTGAAAATAGGAAAATCGATCAGGTGTTCCGGTAGATTATGCAGGGTATCCAGGCTCACACCTGCAAGGATCCGGATCCTTTTCCGCAGGTTATAAGTCAGATTGATTTTCGCGGTAAGGAGGGGTTTGTAAGCGGTGTCGGCATCCATTACAAAAACGGTATTATTCCATATGCCCCCGTTTTCATAAGTCATCGCAAAGGAACGATACATCGCGTACACGTAACCGACGTCGCACCACCAGGTTCCGTAAGAGTTAGCAATCTTAAAGGCACCGAATTCCCAATCGCGGGCATCCACAATTCCATCTCCGGTGATGTCAAGATCGTTGGTATATTTTCCATCCTGATTAATGTCGAAACGCACTGAATCGTTGTAACCGACGATGGCCATCCCGTGGGTTGGGTCTGCATACCAGCTGGTCACTAAATGCTTCCCCTCCTCGGGTGTTCCCGGTGCAAATACCGGCATGTTATTCAAGGTGGCGCTGCTTGTTGAAAAGCATCCCACTCCCCCGGTCGCCGATCCATCGAGATGATCAAAAAGGTAATTCCTGAGTGTGTTAATTCCCTCCGCACTGTTCACTTTAATACCGGAAACTGATTTGAGATGATTGAACATCCCCCGGTAATATTTTTCATACCCCGAAGGCCAGCCCAGCTCAGTCAACAATGTGTCGAGCCAATAGTCGGGCTCCGTCATATGACCCTGTTGCCGGATAACCTCGAAGCTTTGCAGGAATGAAACACCCTGGTACTGTTCACCGCTGTTCATAAAATTCCAGGTGTAATGCGGGGGATAACTGTTTTCCCAGTACCAGCCGTGCTGGTCGCGCAAGCGGTTGATCTCGTAACCAAAAACATACGAAACCCCGCAATGCTGCTGGCAACTGTAGAACAGATGCTGATCGCGTATACCCGGCCAGTAGATTAGCTGAGAATTATCAACAACAGCCGGTAGTGATCTGTTGCTGTACTTTTCGGGTAAAGTCAGCACAGGGATTTTCATGGCGGTAATTGAATCGCGTCTCCTTGCTTCAGCGGGATATACCCAATCGCTTTCGCGGTCGGTCACCACCTGTCCGGTGAGATTGCCCCCGAATGCGAGGAGCATCAGGAGTAGTAATAACTGAGCCGTGTTGAGGTTCCTGTCGAGGTTCATTTTAATATGGTTTCTCATGAATTGGCCATGACGAATTATGAAAAGTCCGATTTCCGGGTCCGGTATCACCTGATAACTCTAAGATTTTTTCCGGTAGATTATAAGACCAGTACCGGTTTAAAATAGTTGCCTGAGTTCTGCAAAGGTATAGCGAAAAGAATGTATTTTTGAACATCGGTGAAATTCTCTTTTTAATTCACACCCATGGACCGGTTTACGACTGCACATCACTCAACCACAGGCCTTCGGGCTAACAATGAGGATGCCTTCCTGGTGAAGGAACTGTGCGATCGTGGATTGTTTCTTGCGGTCGCCGACGGACTGGGGGGGCAACCGCATGGGGAAGTCGCAAGCAACGCGGCACTGGAAGCCATCCAGCAATATCTGACCCGGCTCCATCCCGACACCCTGAAAATTGAAAACCTCCGGAAGATCCTATCCGAATGTTTTGAGCTTGCACAGTACACCATCCGGAAGCGGGTCATGGACGATGATACCTTCCGGGGAATGGGAACCACGCTTTCAGCGATTCTGATCTGTGAGGATTCCTATGTCATCGGGAACATCGGCGACAGCCGGGTTTATCTTATCGGGCCCGATTACAGCCGGCAGATGACCACCGATCACACCTATATCGGTGAATTTGAGCAAAAATATCATGAACGCGTTTCCCTCGAATTCAGTCAGCGCTATGGCAACATTCTGACCCGGGTGGTTAACGGGCAGACCGACCGGCCCGATATTTTTCCTGTGGGCGAAGATTTGTTTACGCTTCACGAAGGTGAAACGCTGCTCTTGTGTACCGACGGATTAATCCTTGATAAAAGTTCCCGCGAACCGGAGTTTATGGCCGCCCAGGTAAGAATTTCAAAGAGCCTGCCGGAAGCAGTCTCCAACCTGATCAGGTATGCGACTGAAAAAGGTTCAACCGATAATATCACGGTGATCCTCGCACGGCGCAACTTCACAGCTCCCGAAAAGCCGCCGGTCCCGGTAAAAAAAGCTCCTCCCGCAACAGATAATGTTCCACCTGTTCGGGTTCCAGACCTGAAGCCACCACTGGAAAAAAAAGGAATTCCGGATCCCGGGAACAGACCGCCCCTTTCGCCCCGCATCCCCGGAGCCATCCCTCGTACCGGCCATTCCCCGGCAGGTTCGCCGACGAAGTCAGAGCGGCCCAATCCCACCGGGATCCCCTATTTCTATTCCGGTTCTCCTGCTGTCCCCAAATCGCCGCCTGTAAAAAGTCCGCCTCCGCCTGATCCCCTGGCGCTCTATTACGGAAAAATAAAAGCATCGAAAGCGGAGGATCCCTCAAAGGATCAGGTAAAACAGTCGCCTCCGCTGCAGACTGTAACAGACGTACCCCAAAAACCCGCCCATTCTTTTCGCAACAGGACCCTGAACCTCATCGGGCTGGTTATCCTTGTTGCCCTTTCAGGATTGGCTATTTTAAGCATTTTCGATATCAGCCCGTTTAAAAAAGAGGAAATCCAGTCGGGGCAGCGCATACTGTACGACGGCAAACCCGTGGTCGCTACCAATGGCACAACCTCTGTTGACGGGAGAAGCCTCCTTTTTTCTCCTGAGAGTGTGAATGCATCAAGAGAAAAGTACCTGTTGGTCTTGTCCCACATTCTGACCCAGGGATTCAACTTCCAATATCTGAAGGCAGTTATTGCCGATCTCAGGAATATCCGGCCCTCCTACCTGACCGATATCCGGATCGTTTCATGGGCAGATCTGCAAAAGGAAAATCTTATTGAAAAGGGCACCCCTCCACAGGTAGCGCTCGTTCAACCCGGACTTATTATCAGTGCAACCGACTCCAATAAATTTTTAACCCTCCGGTATGAACGCGATATGGAAGGTTCGACCGACAGTATCGAATACATATCGAAAAGCGCCGTGCATTTCTTTTCCTCCGGGCTTGCCATTATTGCAGGTAAGTATTTTGATGCCGCATTCCTGGTCCGGATGGTTGAAAAAAATGTGTTTTATGTTTTGACCTATGACCCTGAAGGAGCCGTAGTGGAAAATCCGCTTGGATTTAACCCGGAGATGGGGTCACTGACGCTGCTCAATGGTCAACCGCCATGCAGTAATCCCCAACTGACGCCCCGGTTTGTTACCTACCGCAACCAGCCCGTCATCGACATCACCTGCCCCCTTCCCGATGCCCGCGGATGCTTCCGGATCGGACTGCCCTGGTGAAAAAGGGTCGCACCAATCATTGAGTGATTGAGTGAATGAGTGAATGAAATTATTACAGGCTTTCTTTTTAATAAATCTTTGAGGGTGGTTTGTGGGGGCTGGTTTTATTTGTCATGGACAATCCACAGAAGATCTGAGGTTTTGTAACCACATTCCTTTGCAATTTTCAGGTAGTTACTTATTATCTCGTCCGGTATATGCGTTTCCCGGGAAAGAATCCACAGTAACTTTAAACTTGCCCCGGCAACCAACGCGTAGCGGTAATCCGGATCGATTGCAATTACATTATATCCTGAATAAAAAGGACCGAAAAATGAGACTTTAAGCATTCCAATATTATCATTGCCGACAAATTTTGCCTTCCCGTTTGCTTGTTTCCATTCTCCCTTTTTGGGGTTATATCCGCTGTTGATAACCTTAATGGTTCCATCCGGATTTAAGGAATATTCAGCAGTTGTATTATTCAAACCCCGCTCATATTTAAAGTCCAGCCGGGCAATCTCATACCATTTGCCAAGATACTTTTCTTTATTAAAAGGGCGGACAGCCGTCACGCCGTCGGGTATGGTAGAACAGGATAAAAATCCAATCATAAGGACACAGATATAAAGTAAAAGTAGGAAATTTCTTGTTGTTACCCTCAATTTTCCCATCATCGATGAAATTTAGAAAATGAAAAGAATTCAAAGTTCAGAACAGGGTTAAATTTTGACATTTGCATTTTGAATTTTGAATTAGCATCATTTCCCCCTCACAAAGGAATATTCCCGTGTTTCTTAGCCGGATTTGTTTTGCTTTTATTTTGCGTCAGTTCCAGCGCCTGGATCAGTTTGGCGCGGGTCTGGCGCGGATAGATAATCTCATCGATATAGCCCAGTTCAGCCGCTTTATAAGGGTTAGCAAAGGTACGCCGGTATTCCGAAACCGCTTCCGTGCGTTCTTGTTCACCGAGTTTTCCTTTATAGATGATGTTGACAGCCCCTTCGGGTCCCATGACGGCAATTTCGGCCACGGGGAACGCATAGTTGACATCCCCGCCGATGTGTTTGCTCGACATCACATCATAGGCTCCGCCATAAGCTTTACGGGTGATCACGGTAATTTTGGGAACCGTCGCTTCTGAAAAAGCATAAAGCAGTTTTGCCCCGTGTTTGATGATCCCTCCGAATTCCTGCCGGGTTCCTGGCAAAAAGCCCGGAACATCAACGAACGTTACCAGCGGAATATTGAAGCAATCGCAAAATCTGACAAATCGTGCAGCCTTGACCGATGAATCAATATCAAGCACGCCGGCCAGAATGTCGGGTTGATTGGCTACCACACCAACCGGTTTACCTCCCAGTCGGGCGAAGCCGGTGATGATGTTGCGCGCGTAGTGCGGCATTACCTCAAAAAAGTTATGGTTATCAACCACCGTGGTGATGATCTCCTTCATGTTATAAGGCTTATTCGGATCGGCAGGGACTATGGTTTGGAGGTGTTCATCCTGTCGCATGACATCATCGGTGCAGGGACTGGTCGGCGGATCTTCCATGTTGTTGGAAGGAAGAAAACTCATCAGTTCGCGGATCATCAGCACCACCTGTTCATCATTTTCCGCGGCAAAATGAGCCACCCCGCTTTTTGAATTGTGGGTCATGGCCCCGCCCAGCTCTTCCATGGTAACCTCTTCATGGGTGACTGTTTTAATCACTTCGGGGCCGGTTACGAACATGTAACCCGATTCCCTGACCATGAAGATGAAGTCGGTCATCGCCGGGGAGTAAACGGCGCCTCCGGCACAGGGACCCAGAATGGCGCTGATTTGCGGGATGACGCCTGAAGCCATCACATTCCGGTAAAAGATGTCGGCATATCCGGCCAGACTCTCCACACCTTCCTGGATCCGGGCGCCGCCAGAGTCGTTCAACCCGATCACCGGCGCCCCCATGCGCATGGCCATATCCATAACCTTGACCACTTTATCGGCATTGGCACGACTCATGGTTCCCCCGAAAACGGTGAAGTCCTGGGCAAAAACAAACACCAGCCTCCCGTCAATCTTTCCATAACCCGTCACCATTCCGTCGCCCGGGATTTTGTTTTTGTCCATCCCGAAATCCGAACAACGATGGGTGACCAGTTTGTCCATTTCAACGAACGTACGGGCATCCAGCAGCGTCTGGATCCGCTCCCGGGCGGTCATTCGGCCCGCTTTGTGGATCTTTGCAATTTTCTCGGCTCCGCCTCCGGCTTCTGCGGCGCGACCTTTTTCTTCAAAAATTCTGTAATGTTCCTCCATTGAAATCGATTAGGGCAATAAAGTTCAAAGTTCAAAGATCAAAGGGTTTCAGAGTTTCAGTGTTTCAGGGTTTACTCACAGGAATGTTTATTTTCATTGGTGTTCGTGATTGCTTCGCAATTCAGAGTTTCAGAGTTTCAGAGTTCAAATCAGGCAATAGGCAAAAGAGAAAAAAGCAATAATTTGAAATTTTCACATTCTCAAATCCTCAAATCCTCAAATCGTTTTCAATTTTCCATTGTCAATTGTCCATTGTCAATTGTTTTCCGCTGGTTCGCTAATTTCTCCCAGCCTGATCATCAACTGGTGTGCATTTACGGTATCCCCTTCCCGGACCAGAATTTCCAGTACCGTTTTATTGCCTGACGATTTAAATTCACTTTGCATCTTCATTGCCTCGATGATAATGAGGGGTTGACCGGCCACAACATTTGCTCCCGGTTCCACCGTAATCTTTACAACCTTTCCGGGCATGGGTGCGTGAATGTTGTTGTCGCTTTCGACATCCGTTCCCTGGTTCCTGCTTTTCATGTACTTGGTTTCCGCATCGATGATCTCACAGTTGAAAGTCCGGGCAAAGGTGTTGACGATATATTTTTTACTGTGGTCGCCTTCGATCAGTTCGATATTGTAAGAATGACCGTTGTGGATGATGGAGTAAACCCCCTGTTCCACTTCGACAATGTCGAGTTCGTACTTCCGGTCATCGATGCGGATCAGCGCCTTGCTTCCGACCCTGTTCAAAAGTTCTATCTTCGCCGTCCTGTTTTCAATACTTACTTCGTATGCCATAGTAAAACTATAATCTTAAAATACTGCGTTTTCGTCCGAAATCCTTCCAGTTAGAGCCCAGCTCCTCGGTATATTTTGGGGGCTGGATCTTTGCAATTTTGTCGAGATAATCAATAAAAGCGGTGATCATAGCCATATCTTCACATTCGGCGCCGCACAATCCCGATTCAAAAAGCCGTTCCCTGTTATCCTCAATGAAATGCGTGTTATACCGGCCTTCGAGGAACGCAGGGGTATCCATAATCCGTTCCAGGAATTTGATGGTCGTTTTCACCCCGGTGATCTTATATTCGTACAACGCTCTTTTCATCCGCGCGATCGACTCGAAACGGGTTTTTCCCCAGGTGATGAGTTTACAGATCATGGGGTCGTAATAAATGGGTATCTCGTAGCCTTCATACACATAACCATCATACCTGACCCCCAATCCGAGCGGTTCGGTAATGTGCTTGATGACGCCCGGGTTGGGCATAAAGTTCTGGTCGGGATCTTCCGCATAGATGCGGCACTGAATGGCATGGCCATACTGCCTCAGGTCAACCTGCCGGAAAGGCAGCGGCATTCCGTTAGCAATGTTGATCTGTTCCTTGACCAGGTCGACTCCCACCACGCGTTCGGTTATAGGATGCTCGACCTGTAACCGGGTGTTCATTTCGAGAAAATAGTACTCAAGCTGATCACTGACGATGAATTCGATGGTGCCGGCTCCTTCATATTCGACGGCCCGGGCAGCGGCAACAGCCTTTTCACCCATCTCTCTTCGCAGGACATCGTTCAGGAGTGGTGAAGGAGTTTCTTCGATAACTTTCTGGTGACGTCGCTGGATGGAGCATTCCCGTTCAAAAAGATGAACCACATTCCCATGCCGGTCGGCAAGGATCTGGAATTCTATATGGTGTGGCGACTCGATATACTTTTCGATATATACCGAATCGTCGCCGAAGGCATTGAGGGCTTCCGACCGGGCCATGTTGAACGAAGATTCCAGATCCTCCGGTTTTTTGACGAGCCGCATTCCTTTCCCTCCTCCACCGGCTGAGGCCTTGATCATGACCGGGAAACCAATCTCTTCCACGACGACCCGCGCTTTCTCTTCACTGTCTATTTTTTCGGAAGTCCCCGGTACCACCGGGACTCCGGAGCTGATCATGGTCTGGCGGGCCGTTATTTTATCACCCATGGTGCGGATGGCATGCCCCCCGGGACCGATAAAAATGATTCCCTGTTCCTTGCAACGATCGGAGAACGAGGCGTTTTCCGAAAGAAACCCATACCCGGGATGGATGGCATCAGCTCCTGATTTCACGGCTGCATCCAGGATGGCAGCAGCATTCAGGTAACTTTCACGTGAGGGAGAAGGGCCGATATAATAAGCTTCATCTGCGTAACGCACATGCATTGACCTGCGGTCGGCTTCAGAGTAAACTGCAACAGTTGTCAAACCTAACTCCCGGCACGAACGCATAATCCTGACTGCAATCTCTCCCCGGTTTGCAACAAGAACCTTTTTTATCATCACGCTGTTAATTAATCTGATTCTAAAAACAAAACTATAAAGAAAACAAATCTAAACAAATTTACATCTATAGATTTAAGTATATTTAACATTTCGGGGTGTGAATAACTTTGGGGATAAAAATCAAAATCTGTACCTCCGGAAATATTAAAAATATCGATATTTGTCTTTGAGTATGTTCTGTATGGATCTCAGAAAAATTTTTTTGGTGTTTATTTTTTTCCTGATGGTTTTTCCGGCATGCAGGAACAGTCAGGAAAAAAAGCCTGTTAAAGTGCCCGGTTCCGTTTCAGAGATACAGGATACGGATCACTCGTACGATTCGCTGATTCAGGCGCTGGCCTCTTTACAGGAAGATCCGCAATTCCGGGAGGCTTCGATCGGCTACCTCGTGGTCGACATCACTTCGAAAGATCCGGTCGTGGTGGCCGAATCGCACGCGCGTACCCCCATGATCCCGGCATCCACCCTGAAAATTTTCGTCACCGGTGCAGCGCTTGAATTTTTCGGCCGGGCCATTATCCCCGAGGTCATGATCACCAACCAGATGAGTGTCAACTGGCGTTCCTCAAAGTTGCTCCGGAAAATCGGCGGTAAGGTTTATAAATCGGCGACCACTGCAGCAGGCGCAAGGGCTATCCTGCAATTCTGGAGCGACAAGGGGGTCGATACACGGGGGATGTTTTTTTACGACGGAAACGGATTATCGCGCAACAACGCCATCTCGCCAAAACAACTCGTCGATGCCCTTTACGTAATGCGCGCTTCCCCTTACTTTCAAACGTTCTACGAATCGCTTCCGCTGGCCGGTATGACCGGCACGTTACACAGGGCCATGAAAGGCAGTATTGCCGAAGGAAGGATCAGGGCCAAGACCGGGACGATCAATTATGTCAAAAGCTTTGCAGGCTACTGCAATACCATTACCGGCCGCAAACTGATCTTTTCGCTGATTGTCAACGATTACGAGGGACGCACCCGCATCGTGAAAAAGAAACTCGAATCGGTGCTGATCGATATGGCGAAGATTTAGGAAATTCCATGCATTCTTTTCCAAAATCTGACCGGAAAAAGCACCGGAACCCTCTTCATGTAATCGACATAATCGGGCCGCCTGGCTTTCATGCGTTTTTCGATCATGGGGATGCTGGCGAAGAGGAACATCAGGGTGATGGCCACCGGTCCGATGATCACCTTCCAAAATCCGGGATTGGCGGCCAGTGCAAAGAGATAGAGTCCCCACCAGAACAGGATCTCTCCAAGATAATTCGGGTGACGTGAACAGGCCCACAGTCCACTGTTCATGGTTTTTCCCTCTCCGCCCGACTGCACTAAAAATTTCCGCATTTGCCGGTCCGACGCCGCCTCAAGAAGTATGGCTCCTGCCGTTACCAGTATAGCCGGCGCATCGATCCAGTTCAACGGGTGTCCGCCCTCGGTAGCGACCACCCAGATTGAAAGGGTGCCCCCGAAGACCATCAGCGCCGGAAAGAGGTGAATCCCGAACAGGCTAACCAGCCAGTAAGCTTTCCCCGACGTTTTCCTGAACCCGGCGTAACGCCAGTCTTCATGACCAAGGCCTTTCCATCCCCGTAAAAAATTTCGTGTAAGCCGGATGCTGTATATCATGACCAGGATGAACAGGATCAGGAACCGGATGGAATTCGGCAGGGCGCCAGAAATCCAACAGCCATCACGGACTGGCGTTGGCGGCATGACCGGTTCGAGCGTCCAGTACCCGGCATCGATACCCGTTTGTCCCGGCGCCGGTAATTGTCCTGAAATAAAAACAGCGGCATAATAAAGCGCCATCAGCGGGGGCGCTACACTCCAATAGGGATCGAAAACACTTGAATTGTTAAAATCGACACTTCCGAGGAAAATGATCAGAACCGTAACACCCACGGCAACAGCCGATTTGAACAGGATGGAATAGCTGCTGACCGTGCTCACCCAGAAACCCAGGACAAACGCGATCAGATAAACGATCAGCAGGATCAACCTGCCTTTTGTTTTTTCATTCATTGGTATTGTGTTTTTTTCCGGATCCGTACCGGGATTGTTTCTGATCACACAAACGACTGTAAATCATATAATTTTCGATAAACGCCATTTTGTTCTAAAAGGTCGTTGTGCGATCCCCGCTCTACCAGTTCGCCACCCTGCAAAACGATGATCTCGTCGGCAAACTGAATGGTCGAAAGCCGGTGCGCGATCACAATGGAGGTACGGTTGCGCATGAGGTTTTCGAGGGCTTGCTGCACCAACCGTTCCGATTCGGTGTCGAGGGCCGATGTGGCTTCGTCTAAAATGAGCACCGGCGGATTTTTCAGTACTGCCCGGGCTATGCTGAGCCGCTGCCGCTGACCGCCCGAAAGCTTGGTACCGCGATCACCGATATTGGTATAGTACCCGAGCGGCATCCGTTCGATGAACTCATGGGCGTTGGCAACTTTGGCCGCCGCGATGACCTCCTCCTCGCTTACACGTTCCATCCCGAAGGCAATATTGTTGAAAACGGTATCATTGAAGAGGATTGTCTCCTGCGAAACAATACCCATCAGTCCTCTCAGGTCATTTATTACCAGCTCCCTGATATCGATTCCGTCGATCAGGATGGCCCCGTCGCAGCAATCATAAAAACGTGGAAGAAGGTCAACCAGCGTGGATTTCCCGCCGCCTGAAGGGCCCACCAGCGCAATGGTCTTTCCTTTCGAAATGGTCAGACTGATATTCTTCAGCACAGGTTCGGCGGAATAGGCAAAACTGACATTGTCGTAAGTGATCTCGGTATTGAATTCCTTTGTGCTCAGCGCTTCCGCCTTCTCCACAATGACTTCGGGTTCAAGCAGGATATGCTGAATCCGGTCGACCGAAGCGGCACCCTTCTGGATGTTGTAAAAAGCTTGAGTAACGGCTTTGGCCGGTGGCAGCAGTTGTGAAAAAATGCCTAAATAAAACAGGAATACCGCGGCATCCAGGAAGCTTCCGGGAGTAAAAACGAGCTTTCCACCGTACCATAACACAATGGTCACCACGCAGGCGCCTAGAAATTCACTCAGTGGCGATGCCAGGTCACGTTTCCGGTAGAGGCGAATCATCAGCCGGTTGTAATCGGAATTGGTTTTATGGAACCGCTTATCTGCAAAGTCAATGGCGTTGAACGCCTTGATGATCCTCAATCCTGAGATGGTCTCCTCGATCATCGACAGGATGATCCCCATGCGAAGCTGTCCCTTGTCGGAGGTGCGTTTCAGGCTTTTTCCGATCCTACCGATGATATATCCGCTTACCGGAAGCAGTACCAGCACAAAGATGGTCAAGGAGGGGCTGATGATGAAGAGCGTGATCAGATAGGTGATCAGGGTGATCGGATCGCGAAATGCCATTTCCAGAGAGCTCATGATCGACCATTCCACCTCCTGGACGTCATTGGTCATCCGGGCGATGATATCGCCTTTGCGCTTTTCGTTAAAATAAGAGAGGGGAAGGATCAGCACCTTATGGTAGAGGCCGTTGCGCAGATCTTTCACCACGCCGTTCCTTACCACCGCTAAAAAATACATCGCAAGGTAACGGAAGAGATTTTTTAAAAAAAAGAGGAGGATGATGATAAGACCAATGTAGATCAGCATCCGCTCGTTACCATAACGTTCGAGCATCTGACCGTTAAAGTAATAAAAATTATCGCGCAGCGCCCCAAGCTCCAAGCGTAAAGGCGGCGCCGACTGCGGGATCTCCATCTGGTGAAAGAGCATCTGCAGCACGGGGATGAACAACCCGAAGGAGGCCAGGGAGAAGACTACCGCCAGGATGTTGAAGACCACATTCAGCAACGCGTATCCCCAGTAAGGACCGGCATAGCGAAGGATTTTGAAAAAATTTTTCATCTAAAAATGATTCCGGTTCATCGGTCGGCCGAACAATCCGTGATTCCCATTCCCTGTCTTGTAACGCAAGGACCGTCACGAATTGTTCAAGGCTGCAAATATAGGGATTAAGATCATTCAGATAAGATCAAAGTAAACCTCAATTTTATTACCTTTGCGACATGGAATCGACACGACAACAGAAAATTTCAAGGCTCATTCAAAAAGATCTTGGCGTGATTTTTCAGCAGGAAAGCCGGAACCTTTTCGACGGAGCCCTGATCACCGTCACCAAAGTGCAAGTCACCAAGGATTTGGCGATTGCCAAGGTACATCTAAGCCTGTTCATCACCAAAAACAAGGATGGACTTCTGGAGAAGATACGGCATCATGCCAGGGAGATTCGCCATTTGTTGGCCCGGCAGGTACACAACCAACTCCGCATCATTCCGGAACTTCAGTTTTACCTGGATGATTCACTCGATTACATTGACAATATTGAACACCTGCTGAATAAGGACTAGCGGATAAGAATGGACAATTGACAATGGAAAATGGAAAACGAAAAATGAAAAATGAAAAATGAAAAATGAAAAATGAAAGACCCTTTACCTATTCGCTAATCGCTAATATCTAATCCCTTCTTTGAACTTTGTTTCTCCAATTTCCAACGCCTAACGCCCAATGCCTTCTTCTAAATTTTCACAATGCACTACGATCCGATAAAAAAGAGTCTGGGAGGGGTTTTCAACAAAACCCCGTGGTTGCGGATCCTGTTTTACAAGCTGCTTGATTTGCTTTTACTTCGGTCGTGGCACGTTCGGAAAGAGATTCTGAGCTGGGCTGAACCCACACTCCGTAAAAGAGACGACGGACAATCACCTGCCCGGGTTCAGGAATCTACCGATCCCGTCGCATCAAAGTTGCCGGCACGTTACATTCTGGATGCCGGATCCGGATTCGGGCAATATACCTGGTTTCTTTCGGGACTAAACCCGCACTGGTTCATCGATGCGGTTGATGTAAAGGAGGAGCAGGTAGCCGATTGTAATAATTTTTTCACCCGGAGGAACCGTAGAAATGTTTTGTTTGAGATAGGTGATCTGACCCGTTTTGTAAAAATCGACCATTTTGACCTCATTTTATCGGTCGACGTGATGGAACATATTGAGGAGGATGAAGTGGTCTTCCGGAATTTTTACGATTCGTTGACGCAGGAAGGAATGTTGCTTATATCCACTCCTTCAGACCAGGGCGGATCGGATGTTCACGATCACGACACAGAGGATTCTTTCATCGGCGAACATGTACGCGACGGATACAACATCATGGATATCCGGGAAAAGCTGCGTAAGGCCGGTTTCACCAGAACCGAAGCCCGCTATACATACGGTATTCCCGGACAGATTGCCTGGAAATGGACGATGAAGTATCCCATTCAACTCCTGAATCTGAGTAAAATCTTTTTCCTGATCCTGCCATTCTATTACCTGCTGGTATTCCCTATTGCCTGTATCCTCAATTTTGCCGATACCCGTATTCAGCATAAAACGGGAACCGGACTGATTGTTAAAGCATGGAAGTGAACAAGCGGACAACAATTGACAATTGACAATTAACAATTGACAATGAACAATTGAAAATGGAAAATGGAAAACGGAATTGGAAAACCCTATCCCTATTCGCTAATCCCTAATCGCTATTCGCTAATTTGAACTTTTCCCTCTATATCGCCCGTCGTTACCTGGTTTCCCGGAAATCACACAACATCATCAACATCATTTCCGTCATCTCGGTTATCGGTGTCGCTATCGGTACGATGGCCCTGATTATTGTCCTCTCGGTCTTTAACGGGTTTGACCGCCTGGTTGTATCCCTTTTCAGCTCCTTCAACCCGAGTTTTCAGATCACACCCGTCAGGGGCAAGACCTTTCCGGCCGATACGTTGCTGTTGAATGAGATCCGAAAGATTCCGGGTGTTCTCCATCTTGCCGAGGTCATCGAAGAAAACGCGCTGATGAAGTACCAGGACGAACAGTGCATCGTGACCATCAAAGGGGTCAGTGAGGAGTTTTTAAAGATGAGCGGACTCGACACCATGATCGTGGAGGGGAAGTTCCTGCTTCAGGAGGAGGATAAAAACTTCACGGTTCTCGGGATCGGAGTTGCGGGAACCCTGAACGCGAATCTCCAGGATTATCTGATCCCCATTTCCGTTTATGTTCCCCGTCGCGATGCCTCGTTTTCCGCTTCGATGGATCAGGCATTCAATACCGAGGTGATCTTTCCTTCCGGCTTTTTCCAGGTGCAGTGGGAATTCGACGTGAAGTACGCGCTGGTGCCGCTTCGTTTTGCCAAAACACTGTTTCAATACGATCGTGAACGGACTGCCATCGAAATCGGAACCGTTGCAAAAGCAGATCAGTCGCGGATTCAGAAACAAATCGAAACGCTGGCCGGCCCGGGATTCCGGGTAAAAAACAGGTTCCAGCAACAGGAGATCCTTTACAAGATCATGATCTCCGAGAAAAATTACATCTTCATGATCCTGACCCTGATCCTCATCATTGCCACTTTCAACGTGATCGGAACGCTGTCGATGCTGATCCTCGACAAGAAAAAAGATATCGCAGTTCTGCAAAGTATGGGCGCTTCACAAAAGGTGATCAAACGCATATTTTTAGCCGAAGGGATGCTGATTTCGATGATTGGCGCCATCTCCGGACTGGCGCTTGGAGCCATTGTCTGTTACCTGCAGATGAAGTTCGGATTTGTCAGATTAGGCGATGCCGACAGCAGCTTTGTCGTGAACGCCTATCCTGTTTATATGCAGTTCCGGGACTTTCTCATGATTTTTATAACGGTCATGGTCATCGGGCTGCTGGCGACATGGTACCCCGTTAGCAATATCAAAAAAATTCACCTGTCACAGATCAAATTGGATTAGTTCCATGAATTCATCTGATCATCTCAACGTATTGAATTTATTACTATCTTTGACCCAACCTACCACCATCCGGAAATATTCAGAAAACCAACTCAAATGAAAAAGAATTTCTACCATTTTTTTCTTGTTTTTACATTGATGATGAGCCTTTTACAGGTCGTACATGCCGGTGATATTACCTTTGCATCGGGAAAAAATGACCTGCGCTACCAACCACTCCCCTACAGCCATCTAACGGTAACCGCTGCCCTCGGTAAGATTGAGTTCCGGGAAGTGATGACCAAACTGGGTCCTTTTACTGAACTTTATATTCCGGGTTACTGCCACAGCAGTGTTGTCGGAGATCCCGACCTCCCCACCTTCGGAAAACTGATTGAAATACCGGTAAACGCTACACCGGAAATTTCCATAACGCGCCAGGACTACATCGACCTCGACCTATCAACCTATGCCATTCATACCCGGCTGATCCCGACCCAGGCATCGGTATCGAAGGGCATCACCGATCCGGCGCAGATCCCATTTGTGCTCAATGAGGCGACCTATCAACTGAACCGGTTTACCGGCGCCCCACTCGTTCAGATCAATCCTGCAGGAACACTTCGTACCCTGAACCTGGTACAGCTGCAAATTTCACCCGTTCAATATAACCCGGTGACCAACCAACTCAGGGTTTATACTGCGCTTGAATTCAAAATCACTTACCGGAATACGGATGTTGCCGCCACCCAGAAGCAAAAATCGCGCTATGCATCGGTATTCTATGACAACCTCTACCGGCAGATCCCAAATTTTCACGGTCAGGCTGATTCCCTTGTGACCTCTTCGCCGGTTACTTACGTGATCGTATCGCCGCGTATGTTCGAAGCGGCACTTCAACCCCTGGTCAAATGGAAGACCCGCAAAGGATTCCGGGTAGTAGAAGCCTATACCGATGATCCTGGCGTGGGGTCGACTACCACTTCAATAAAAGCCTATCTCCAGAATCTTTACCTAAATCCGCCATCAGGACTGAATCCGCCCAGTTTTATCCTTTTTGTCGGGGATGTGGCTCAGATTCCGGCATTTATGAACAACGGGCAGGCGACCGACCTGTGGTATTGTGAGTACACCGGCGATAACCTTCCGGAGGTCTATTATGGAAGGTTCTCGGCTTCTTCGCTCACCCAATTGCAGCCTTATGTTGAAAAAACCATTGAATATGAAAAGTACGAATTCCCGGATGACTCTTTCCTGAACGAGGATGTGATGGTCGCGGGTTACGATGCCGGCGGTAGCGGACTTACGTATGGGAACGGACAGATCAATTACGGAACCAATGAATACTTTAATATTGCCCACGGACTCACCTCGCACACCTATCTTCAGCCTGAGCCTTCAGGAGCCAATTACTCCCAACAGATCCGGACCGATATTTCCAATGGCGTTTGTTATGCCAACTATACGGCACACGGATCGGAGCAGGGCTGGGCTGACCCGCAGTTCGTCATTTCGCAGATCGCCGCGCTCCAGAACGATCACAAATACAGTTTGTTGGTGGGCAGCTGCTGCCTGACCTCAAAATACAACGTCAACTGTTTTGCCGAAGAGGTGACCCGGGCCTCCCACAAGGGAGCCATCGGTTACATCGGGGCCAGTAACAATTCTTACTGGAATGAAGATTTCTGGTGGGGCTGCGGACTAAAAGCAATATCCACCACTCCGGTTTACAATGCCGACCATTTGGGAGCCTACGATGTAACCTTCCACGACCACGGCGAACCTACCCAAAAATGGTTCACCACCATGGCCCAGATGATCGTAGGCGGAAACCTGGCCGTTGAGGAATCCAGTTCAAGCCTCAAACTCTATTACTGGGAAATCTACAACCTGATGGGCGATCCCTCCCTGAGTATTTACTATTCCGTTCCTCCCGCTATCAACGCGGTATTGCCACCGGTTGCGATCGTGGGAACAACAAACATTACCATCAATACGGAACCCTGGTCCTATGCAGCCTTCTCGCTGAACGACAGCACCCTTCTGGATGCACGTTGCGCCGATTCATCGGGAATCGTGACGCTTCAGTTCCCAGCGCTCAACACGCCCGGAATGGGTTATGTGGTCATCACCAAACAAAACCGGAAACCCTTGCTTGATTCCATCCCGATCATCCAGCCTGCCGGTCCCTATATCACCCTGGGACAGATTACTATCAACGACTCGGTTGGCGGCAACAACAACCACCTGGCTGATTTTGGAGAACAAATCACCCTGAACCTGACCATCAACAATGTTGGAATGCAGGCTACGACCAACCTTCAGTGTGTTGCCTCCACAACCGATACCAACATCGTCATCGTCAACAATGCCTTTTCATTCGGAGCAATTCCGGCCAATTCGGTATTTACCGGATCCAATGCTTTCAATATTACCATCAGGAACAACGTCGCTGATCTTTATCAGGCTCCCATCACACTGACTTTTACCGATGGCGCGGATTCCTGGACCCGCTCCTATACGCTGCTCCTTCATGCGCCGGTTCTTGCAGTCGGAGAGGTTACCGTAATCGATCCGCTGCCGGGTGGTAACAACAACGGCGTCCTTGATCCGGGCGAAACGGCCATGTTGAAAATCAAAGTCATGAACACCGGACATGCCACGGTGGGCAACGGCTTCGGACAGCTTCTGGTATCCCCGGGATCCTCCGTTTACATCCTCGTCAATGGTCAGACCACTGTGATCGGTAGTATTCCTGCCCTCTCGTCAACCTATAGCTATTTCACGGTGGTAACCAACGGCATCACGCCTTCAGGTACCAGCGTTTCGATGAGTTTCCTGGTGACGGCTGGTCAGCAGGGTCAATATGGAACCGGCAAAGATCTGCAAATGACTATTGGTCTGCCTCCCCAGCTCCTGATCAACAATGCAACTGCAACTACTTGTAATAATATGTTCTATGATGCAGGAGGTCCGGATCAGAATTACAACGACAATGAGAATTTCATTATGACTATTCATGCAGGAAATCCGGGCGCTAAGTTGAAAGCGGAATTTACCATGTTTGAGGTGGAAAGTGGCGCCGGCGGAGTGAATGACTATCTATCCATTTACGACGGGGCCTCGATGGTTGATCCGCTTATCGGAACCTATTACGGCACGGGGTCTCCCAATACGATCACGGCAACCAACAGCTATGGATCGCTGACCTTCATGTTCCATTCCAATTATACCGTTAACAAACCCGGATGGAGCGCCCACCTGACCTGTGTGGGAGGGACTCTAGGGCTGCTGTCCAACTCGTTCCCTGCCAATGTCTGTGAAGGAGGTTCGAGTCAGCTTGTTGCCATTGCCAACGGGGGAACCGGTAATTACACCTACCAGTGGAATCCGGCAACTTACCTGAACGATCCCACCAGCGCCACCCCAATTTCCACACCGCTGTCGAACATCACCTACACGGTGACTGTCAGCGACGGCACCTCCATACTTACCTCAGCCCCGATCACCCTGTCGCTGGCAGCTAAACCTGAGGCCCCCGTGATTTCCCAAACGGGAACCCTGCTTGAATCGAGCGTTGCCACCGGCAATCAATGGTACTTCAACGGCATTCTCATCCCCAATGCAACCGGACAGACCTATCAGCCTGTTGCTTCGGGTGACTATACCGCACGGATCGTTGATCAGTCAACGTTTTGTGAATCGGATCCCTCCAATTTCATCACCTGGCTGATCACCGGTACCGCTCCGGAATCAAATCCCATCCGGCTCCGTCTTTATCCGAATCCCGCGCAGGATCTCATCACGGTTGAGTATTCACTTCCTGCAGCAGGCGAGGTGACCCTTTCAATCCTGAACACGCTGGGAGAAGCGGTAACAATGCCGCTTTCCAATTTAACCCGGGGTGAAGGCCTGAATCGTGAAAAAATCCGGTTATCACAAGTCCCCGACGGTATCTATTTTTGTATCCTGAAAGCCTCAGGCAACCAATATGTATCTAAATTTGTCATTAACAAATAAACAACCACCCATGAAACGATCAATTACCCTGTTTTTTGCCTTCGCCCTCACCCTTTCCGTATTCAGCGGAAACTGGACGGGTATCGGATCGGCCCTTCCGGCCCCTGCGAAAGTCGCACTGGTATCGACCGACGGGATCCATTCGACGGTACACTTTTCCCTGAATGGTTTTTATCTAAACCCTGTTCAAACCTCAAAAGGGGAGGCTCAGATCATCACCCTGGACAAATCATCTTTTCTGCTTGAAAAAAACGCCCCGGAACTGCCCAAACTCACCGCTTCGGTTGTCATTCCCGATCAGGCCGAAATGCAGGTGAGGGTGGTTGCATCCAACTATCTCGATTTTCCAGGTGTTCTGATCGCCCCATCCAAAGGAGTGCTGACGCGGGATATTGATCCATCGACCGTTCCTTATGAATTTGGTCCGGAGTATAATTCCGATCAGTTTTTCCCCGGATCTCTGACCGGAATGCGCGATCCTTACATTATCAGGGATGTCCGCGGACAGACAATCATCACCTATCCATTCCAGTACAACCCGGTTACACGGGTTCTTCGGGTCTATTATGATATTACGGTTGAGATTTACAAAGCCGGCGAAAGTGGGATTAATCCGCTTGTTACCGGAACGGATAAAAAGCAACTCCCCCAGGATTTCGCCTCCGTACTGAATCGGCATTTCCTGAACTTTGATGCAATGAGTTATTCACCGCTTGAAGAATATGGAAACCTGCTGGTGATCTGTTACGGAAGTTTCATGGATGCCATCCGTCCTTATGTCGAATGGAAGATCGCCGAAGGGTATCAAACCGAACTGATCAACGTGGACTCGATCGGAACCACGGCAGCCCAGATCAAGACTTTTATCGCCGATTATTACACTGCGCACGGGCTTACTCATGTCCTGCTTGTTGGCGATGGGCCACAGATTCCGACCAATACCGGCAGCGGACTGGGCGGACCTTCCGATAATGCTTACGGGTACATTGTTGGTAACGATCATTATTCCGATGTGTTTATCGGCCGGTTTTCGGCAGAGAATGTAGCCCAGGTGGAGACGCAGGTCCAGCGTACCTTAGACTATGAGAAGAATCCACAATATCTTGAAGATGACTGGTACACTACGGTGATCGGAATCGCGTCGAGTCAGGGACCGGGCGATGACAATGAAATGGATTATGAGCACATCAGAAATCAGCAGACGCAGCTTTTAGCCTATACCTATACCTGGAACCCCGAACTATTTGATGGTTCGCAGGGAGGCAATGATGCCCCGGGGAATCCGACACCAGCGCTGGTTGCAACCGAAGTGAACAATGGCGCCAGCCTGATGCTTTACACAGGTCATGGAAGTAAGACCGCATGGAGCAGCTCAAATTTCAGCAATACCAATGTAAACCAGTTACAGAATGCGGGGAAACTGCCTTTTATCTGGTCGGTGGCCTGTGTGAACGGCGAATTCATGACCGGTTCGCCCTGCTTTGCCGAAGCCTGGTTGCGGGCATCACAGAACGGACAACCCACGGGAGCCGTCGCATTTCTTGGTTCGACCATCAACCAGAGCTGGGATTCACCGATGGAAGGACAGGATGAGATGACGGATATCCTGGCCGAATCGTATCCCGATAACATCAAACGTACCTTTGCCGGAATTTCAATTAACGGCTGTATGAAGATGATCGATTCCTATGGAAATGATGGTAAAAAAATGGCTGATACCTGGACGGTTTTCGGAGATCCGACCATCATGGTCCGCACTTCGGCGCCTACTGCAATGACCGTTACGAATAATCCTTCGGTCATGGCTGTCGACAGCGCCTACCTGGTAGTGTGCGATGTTCCCGGAGCCCGGGCTACCCTTTCGATGGGCGATTCGATCGTGGCAACCGGAATCATCCAGAACGACTCCCTGGTTCTTGACTACGCAGCTTTTAACATCACCGAGATCGATACCATGATTCTGGTGGTGACAGCCTATAACCGGCTTCCTTATATCGATGATATCGTGATTTATCCCGATGTAAATATTTCCGTCGGATTTACAGCCTTCCCAACCGAAGTAATTCCAGGCAACACTGTCAGTTTCAGCGACACCTCTTATGGGTTTAACCTCCACTATTTATGGTCGTTCCCGGGCGGAAGCCCTGAAATCTCTACCCGTAAGGAACCCATTGTAACCTATGAAAACAGGGGCATCTTCGACGTCCAACTGATCGTTACCAACGGCATAACAACCGATACCCTCCTCAAAGAAGGCTATATTACCGTTGACTTTCCTGCATCGGTCAATCCAGCCGGAAAAACTGCCAACTGTAACGTAGCGCCAAATCCCAGTAATGGCAAATTTAACATCAAGTTTACCTCAGGAAACGCCGATGTTTTCCGGGTTACTATTTACGACCTGGTTGGAAATGCCGTTTACGTAAAATCCGATATTGCAGTTGCCGGAACAACCGAAATCAAGGTTGATCTCCAGGGATTACCCCGGGGTCTCTATTTCCTTAAAGCTTCCGGTGCAAGTGGTGAGACAATCACGCAGAAGGTCATGATAAAATAATCCTGAAGTTTTTGTGAGAATTAAAACAAAGGAGGGTGGCTCAAAAGGCCACCTTCTTTTTTATGTTCGCGCTCAGGCCGCGCGGGCCTCGTCACCGCAACGCGGCTGAACCTGGCGCTATGAAAGCCAGCCTTTGCCGTATCCCTGTCTTTGGTCACGCGCCAGCTAAGGCCGCTTATACGGTAACTGATATCTAAAGCTTAGTGCTGAATCAGGGGCTTTTTGGCGACCTGTACCACCTCGTAGGTTACGGGATTCATCAGAAACGCCAGGACGCTGAGGTTTTTCACCTTCCATTTACGGTTCAGGGTCATGGTATAAGAAGGACTGGTGAACAGCGAAAGGGAATCGGGATGGGAAATTACCAGTTCGCCGTAGTCCCCGTTCATCGATCCCCTCAGCAAATTCATAAAAAGATGGTTGGTGTCGATGGTTGCTCCGTCCTGTTGGGGAGAGATCAGACTGTCCTCAAGGATGAGAACACAAACATTATAACTACCGCTCATCTTGTGAAGAAATTTCCCCTGTATCCGGGTTGTCAGTTGTGCATCCTCTCCTGAAGTCACCACTTTATTGCTGATGGACAGGATGGCAGGCTTGGTGAGCCCGGCCTGATAGGCAACTGCATCTGCCCACTGGTCGGAACCGATCCAGAATTTTGAGTCGAAGTTTGCCCGGTTGATCAATCCCATGGGATTCTGCGGACATTTAAAATCGGTGTACCAACGTGTACCGGCCTGGGACTTGTAATCGGTTTTCCAGATACTGCCAGGGGTTTTGGAGGTATCGGCATAAAATCCGGCATGTACCTGGATCATGAAGACCTGACCCTTGTATAAGTCCTGAAGCCCTTCACCGATAAGGGTTGCGGGCGGACAATTGGGGCATCTCATGCCTGTATAATCCTCAAGGAGTACCGAGCGGTGGGCGGTTGTGTCGATCAGGACACTCTTATAGGTCAGGTAAGGTTCCCCGACTTTGCTGCAGGACTGAATCCATACTGCCGCGAACAACAGCAATAGGATCGTATATCGGTTGGTTTTCATATTTTGATGATTTCCTGTATCGGTGTTAATTGATTAATCTATGCGGCCGGGGCAGACCTGCAGGTTAAAAACTGGTGGAGAGGGTCAGTGTGAATCCGCTGGAAGCCGGAACATACCGGCAAACGCCACCCACGCAAATCACCCCTTCGCGCTGGCGGCCATACGACAACGAAACCCGTGTGCTGTTCCAGTTGTATCCACCGCTTACATTATAGTAATGGAGTCGCATCTCATGATCCTGGTTTCCGTAATTCCACTGATCCTGTAACGTAACAAACCAGTGCGGTGCAACGGTAAACTCGAGCAATGCCGCTGCCCAATTGCCTTTGTCCTGTTTCGTCCATAAACCCTGTAATTCACAACGGAGGCTGTGTTTCGCATCTATTTTCCAGGTCACATCGGCAATTCCGATCTGTGAATAGATGAGGCTGTTATCCTGGTTATCGGTATGTCCTTCGGTAATAAATTTATTGTAGGTTTGGTACAGGTAGGTAAAGATGCCCTTCCAATTTTTACTGAATTTCTTGGTCACTTCGATACTTGCTTCCTGGTAGTACACTTCGTTGCCGACGCTGAAGAAAGTGGTTGTATAACCCAGGGTACCGGGTTGCCCGACTGCAGTGCTGTCGTTGATCGGCGATTTTCTAATGGAATTGACCTGGGTGAAATTAGCGGCAATCGACATCCCGCTTTTACCGCCCAGTTTGGAGTTCTTTTTCAGGTGATAGGTAACCGTTCCTGATAATCCCGCCTCTCCGTTGGGTTGGGTTGCATAGGGATACATGCTGGCCAGCGCGTAGGTATGTTCTTTTGTGATGGCCGGCAGGTAATTAATATCGAGCATGTTGTTGGTGATGGTACGGTCCGACTTATAACTCATGTTATCGATCCACTTGGTCATCACCGAAATTCCCAGTCCCGGCCGGGTGTAACCCAGGTTGGCAAACAAGGCATTCCCGTTTTTATAGATGTATTTATTGCGTGCCGAGGGGTCGTTGATCTTATAGGCATATTCCGAATAGAGACTGAACCCGGCAAAGTCAAGATTGATCCGGCCACCGTAATTGGCAACATTCTGGGGCATTTTCATTTCATAGATCTTGCCGTTGATCACGATATCGCGGGTAGCATCCTTCTGAAAAACGCTGACAAAAGTTCCACCAAGTGAAACCTTCAGTTTTGAATCAGCCATTCCCGTAAAGATATCGTTCAGGTAGAAATCCCCGTCCACACCTTTCACGATGCCCCGGTTCCCGTCCTTGTAAGGATCCCAGTAATAACGCTGCACCCCGTAAACTCCTTTGAGGGTGATCCCCTTGGTTGGCATGATCTTTACCCGGAGTCCTTTCAACGAATTGTCGAAGCCCAGGGTCCATTCCTGATAAGTCCTGAGCATCATTCCATACCCGAACTGTTCATAAAAATTCCCCGCAGTCACATCGATAAAATCGGTCTTGTAACGGGCATACCAATAGGGCACTCCGAGTCCCTCATTCTGGGCATCGTAGCCTAATAACGGAGGCAGATAGGCTTCGAAGCGCATTCCGGCGGTAAAATCACCCAGGGAATAGTTGACCTCGGTGTAACCGTTCATCCGGATCAGCCGGCCGGCTAAAGAGGAATCAGTGATCCCCAGTTTGGAGTCAGGAAGATAATAGATGGCATCGGCCTGGGAGCTTCCGTGAACCTCGCTGTTCTTAAGGAAATCCTGAGCCTGCCCACGTAACGGGATCAGACTGGCGAAGAGCAGTCCGGCCGTGATAAATGGTAAAATTTTTTTTCAAGGTAGTCGGATTTTAATGTTCAGTAAATACGCGGGATTGCTACTTGATTTCTTCTCCCCGGTTCAATTTCCGGACCAGGTTGATCAGTTCGAGCTCATCTCCTTCGGCAAAGGTGGTATGCTGCCAAACGACTTCTCCTTTCCCGTTTAGCAGGAATGTCTGGGGGACGGTCACCACGTTCATGGCTCTCTTAAAATCGCTGTTCGGATCCAACAACACCTGATATTCCCAGCCTTTTCCATTGATCATGGGCGCTACCAGCGGAACAGAACGCGAATCATCGATCGATACGGCAACGAGTTTTACGCCGGTTTCCTTTACCCAGTCGTCATAGACATCGGAAATGGTAGTCAGCTCCCTGACACACGGTTTGCACCAGGTGGCCCAAAAGCTCACGATGATCGGTTTCCCGTTGTTGGTGATGCTGTCGGTACTGAACGGTTGTCCTTTCAGGTCTTTGATATTTACCGATGGCAGTTTTTTGTAAGTAAAAACATTCTGTGCATAGATTGCAGCGGACACCACCAGCAGGAAGAGCAGTACAGATATTTTTTTCATGAAAATTTGGTGTTAATGGGATCGCAAAAATAACTAATTATACCACACGAACCTCGAGGAGCGACGACTTACTTTCAGCGACCACGGTATAGCTGTCAATTATCGCAGGCATCAGCGCAACTTCGCCCGTTTTCAATTCCACGCGGTGATCGCCGGTAATCAGCGAAATGGCGCCTTCGGTTCCGATGAAGATCATGCAGGAATCGTTGTCGGAATAGCATTTTTCACTCCCTGATTCCAGGTTAAGGAGGCTCGTTTTGAAATAAGGGCCGGTAACCAGTTGGCGGTAGTTTTCCGTTCCGGAGGGGTGTTCTTCCGGACCGGGGTGATATTTTCTGAAATCGATGGCCTCAAGGGCAAGGTCAATGTGGAGTTCGCGCGATTTTCCTTGGTCATCCACCCGGTTCCAGTCATAGATCCGGTAGGTGGTATCGGAAGTCTGCTGGATTTCAGCAAGCAGGATACCCGGGCCCAGTGCATGAACCGTTCCGGCGGGTATATAATATGCATCACCGGTTTTTACTTTTTCTTCCTGAAGAATCTCACTAAGTCTTTTCTTCTCAAGATACTCCAGGTAAAGTTCGGGTGTGACGTCCCTGGAAAACCCCCGGATCAGGCCGGCTCCCGGCTCTGCGTCGAGGATATACCACATCTCGGTCTTTCCCCGGCCGATATTCCGTTTCTGTGCCAGGGCATCATCGGGATGTACCTGTATGGAAAGATAATCGTTGGCGTCGATGAATTTTATGAGGAGTGGAAATTCATTGCCGTAACGGTCGTACACCTGTTCACCGACAAGTTCATCCATATAAACCTCGAGGATTTCATTAAGTTCATTGCCCTTCAGGAATCCGTTCCGGATTTTCGTCTGACACCCCGGCACCCCCGAAAGCGCCCAGACCTCACCACAATTGGTAAGGGGAGCGAAATCGAGTCCCAGGCGGGTTCTGATTTTTTGGCCGCCCCATATCTTGTCCAAAAAGACCGGTTTAAACTTAAGCGGATATAACATAATTGAGAATTTGAAGTTAAAATGCCGGGATATTTTTTATCTTTGACCCCGGGCGATGGCACAAAATTAGTGAATCTCACGTACCTTTCAATGAACCACAGCCACATACATTTCAATTATTCCAAGTACTGCACGATCACCACATGCCCGGAACCTGACATGGGTACCATAACAAACCCGAACCCGACAACCGCATGAAATCACTCACCGAACTACTTCCCGAACTGGTTACCTTGCGTAAAGAGTTGCATCACAATCCTGAACTCTCGGGTCAGGAACAAAAGACGGCACGATTGATCCTGGAGTTTTTTTCGCGGGTCAGACCCGACCATATCATTGAAAAAATCGGAAAGACCGGGATCGCTTTTATCTTTGAAGGAAAGAAGCCGGGAAAGACCCTACTTTTCAGGGCCGACATGGATGCACTGCCCATTGAGGAGGATATTGAGATCCCTTATATCTCCGACCGCAAGTCGTTGTCACACAAGTGCGGTCACGACGGGCACATGGCCATTTTATCCGGACTTGCCCTGATGGTATCCATCCATCCTTTACGCTGCGGCAGGGTCATTTTACTTTTTCAGCCTTCGGAAGAGACCGGTAAAGGAGCGCTTTCCGTGTTACATGATCCCAAGTTCAGCCATATTAAACCCGATTACGTTTTCGCCCTTCATAATCTTCCCGGTTATCCAAGGAATGCGATCATAATCCGGAGCGGGACCTTTGCCATTGCTTCCGAAGGGATCCAGATACGGCTCAAAGGACATGCTTCTCATGCCGCTTATCCCGATCAGGGTATCAGTCCGCTGCCGGCAGTTATGGAACTGCTTGAAAAACTCCAGAAGCTGACCCATCTGCGGCATCGGTTTAAAGATTTTGTACAGTTGTCGATCACCTATACCAAAATCGGCCGGTTCGGGTTTGGCACGATCCCCGGGACCGCCGAGATCGGGCTTACGATTCGTGCAGTGGAGACGGACGATCTCGAGCATCTTCGCACAGAGATCGACAAACTGACCGACCGGATCGCGACCCGGCATTATCTTGAGAAAGAATTCAGACGGCATGAACCATTCCCTTGTACCGTCAACCATCCCGGGGCTGTTGAAGCCATCCGGAATGTAGCGGTCAGGCACGGATTCCCGGTCGTCGAACTGGAGGAGCCCCTGCGCTGGTCGGAGGATTTCGGCCATTTCACCAACCTTTATGAAGGTGCGCAATTTGGTTTGGGTGCAGGCGAAAATCATTCGGATCTGCACACCTGGTACTATGACTTTCCGGATGAAATTCTTGAAACCGGAATCAGGTTATTTTACGGACTCATCCAGGATTTGTTAAATGATTAAAAATCTTTGTGTTTTCTGTGGTTCAAGTCTTGGCAGCAACCCGGCCTACGCCGAAGGGGCAGCACAATTAGCCAAAATCCTCCTGAATAACAATATTACCCTGGTATATGGCGGCGCCAATGTGGGGTTGATGCGTGTTCTTGCCGACACGGTTCTGAAAGGCGGCGGAAAGGTAGTTGGCGTGATGCCCCGCTCTCTGGTGGAGAAGGAGGTCGCCCATCAACACCTCACAGAGATGCATATTGTCGACGGGATGCAGGAACGGAAAGCCCTGATGGCTGACCTTTCGGATGCTTTCATCGCCCTGCCCGGAGCATTCGGAACCCTCGACGAAATCTTCGAAGTGCTTACCTGGAACCAGTTGGGAATAATCCATAAACCCCTGGGATTATTCAACACCGGCGGTTATTTTGATCCCCTGCTGGCCATGCTCAACCGGGCTGTGGAGCAGCAATTCCTTCGTCCGGAACACCGCAAAATGGTGCTGGAATTTAACAGCGTGGAAGAGATCATCGGACAGCTTGAAGCCTACCGGCCGGTCGAGGCGCCAAAATGGATCGAACGACTGAAGGAGGGGAAGATTTAACGGGCCGAAAAATAATTGAGTGAATGAGTGAAAATGTGCTATAATATCAATTTTTTTACGTTGTTCTAAGCAGTACTTTTGCATCTTTATCTTGAATCATGCTGATCATTGGTATAACGGGAACGCTTGGCGCGGGTAAGGGGACGATTGTTGAGTACCTCGCCGGTGAACAGGGATTTGTTCATTATTCGGTCCGCGCCTGGCTCCTCGAAGAGATCAGGCGCAGGGGTTTGCCCGGGAACCGCGACAGTATGTTCAAGCTGGCCAACGACCTCCGGGCAGCCAACGGTCCTTCGTACGTGACCGATCAGCTCTTTAACCAGGCACGGGAATCCGGTAAAAACTGCATCATTGAGAGTATCCGCACCCCGGGTGAGATTACCTCTCTCCGGCAGAAAGGTCCCTTTGTTCTTTTCGCCGTGGACGCCGATCCGCGGATCCGATATGAACGGATCCTGAAACGGCAATCGGAGACGGATCGGATCAGTTTCGAAACCTTTCTTGCCAATGAAGCCCGTGAAACCGTTACCACCGATCCCAACAAGCAGAATCTCAGCGCTTGTATGAAGCAGGCCGACTTTTTATTTCTGAACAATTCGACCAGGGCAGAATTATTTACAGCGGTTTCCCTGGCGCTTTCTGAAATCAACGGAAAATAATTTCGGGATTCGTTTTAACAGCAACTCAATTAAAATACAGTCATGCAGGAAAAACCCTATCAACGTCCCTCCTGGGATGAGTACTTCATGGAGGTTGCGCATACCGTTTCAAAACGTGCCACCTGCGACCGGGGCCGCAGTGGTTGCGTGATCGCACGGGATAAACAGATCCTGGTGACGGGGTATGTCGGTTCACCGCGCGGATTGCCGCATTGCGACGATGTTGGCCATCTCATGAAGAAGGTGCTCCATGAAGATGACCGGATCACCCAGCATTGCATGCGTACGGTTCATGCGGAACAGAATGCCATATGCCAGGCTGCCCGGCTCGGTATCCCGCTGGAAGGGGCGACCCTCTACTGCCGTATGACCCCGTGCCGTACGTGCGCCATGCTCATCATCAACTGCGGAATTGTACGTGTGGTCTGCGAACGGAAATATCACGACGGCGCCGAATCAGAAACCATGTTTTTACAGGCTGGCGTCGCCATAGAATACGTGAACAATGAAGTTCAGCAATATGATAATCAGTGATTTCTGTAGATTTATTGCAATTTCAACCCCGGGTCCCTGAACCGTTTCACAATCAGGTATACCCAAACGGCCATCGTCCCCACCGGAATGGAGAAGCGGACAAAATACTTCGTCGATTCAAATAACCACCGTGGAACGACGATCGTGGGATCCGGGAGCAGCCGGATAAAATAACCGAAATCGGCGGTGTAAAATATCACCGGACCATTCAATACAAGTACGACCAGTACCAGGAACCACCGGTATCGTATTTTCAGATAGATCAACCCGACGATCGTCGTCAGTACCAGAAAGTAAGTCAGCCCTTCGGTGATTCGTATCAACCGGATCATTCCCAATTCCTGAAGCCGCTCCAGGGTGTCATCCCGGGGATTCAGCAGGATAAACTTCACATTCCTCCCCGCTTCACCCGGAATCGACAGATGATTCCACTGACGACCGTCACGAATCCGGGGTAACCAGTCGGTTTCATTCTCATCCTGCATCCTGAGCAGACAGTCGTCGATAAAACGATGCAGGTTTATCCCGCCCGGATCGTCGCCCTGAAGGATCAAACAAAGCTTTTTCCCCGGCAGAAGGGTGTCGGGCTGACCTGGGACAGAACGTACACCTTTGCCGGAAATTTCAATGCCGGAGCAGGGAGGATCAGCCTGGTAATAAATTCGTAAAATGTGATGGGTATTGTTGATCAGGCATATCTCAGTTGTTTCATGCTCCGCTGCGCAGCTGGAGCCGAAAATTGTCAATGCCATGATGAGCATTACAGCCTTTAATCCCGGATGATCAGATTGCATGGTCAGCGGGTTTATACGGGGCATTTTGCTTCGTTTTTATTTACAAAATTAAACAACGCTGGAATTTCAATCCAGCGTTGTTCAATTTTACTGTCCCTATTTAAATATCTTGACCTGCAGGGAATCCTGTGACGACACGGAACCCCTTATCATGCCGGTGGTGTTGAAAGTCATGGTAATATTTCCCAGGTGATCAACCCCGATAACCCCTCCGGTTCCTCCCTGTTGAATCAGCTTTTCCATGATCACGCGGTGGGCAGATTCACCGAGCGACAAACGCTGATATTCCATCCGGGCTGCAATATCATAAGCCACGACATTGCGGATAAAAAATTCACCATGACCGGTGGCCGATATGGCGCAGGTCTTATTATCAGCCCAGGTTCCCGCTCCGATGACGGGTGAATCGCCGATACGACCCGGCATTTTCCCGGTCATTCCGCCCGTTGAGGTGGCGGCAGCCAGGTTCCCGTTCCGGTCGAGCGCCACCGCTCCCACCGTCCCTTTTCCCTCTTTCTGATCCGGATTTTTAAGGTTACTGTTCCGGTTTTTCATTTTCCACCGTTCCCAGTCCGCTCTCCTACCCGGCGTGACAAACCAGGCGGAATCGGCCAGTTCAAGACCCTGTTCCCGGGCAAAGCGTTCTGCTCCTTCGCCAATCAGCATCACGTGCGGTGTTTGTTCCATAACCCTGCGGGCCGCCGTGACCGGATTTTTTATCCTTTGAACCCCGGCGATTGCGCCGGCTTTCCCGGTTTTTCCATCCATGATGGAGGCATCCATTTCGGGATGACCTTCCACGTTCAGAACGGCTCCCCTTCCGGCATTGAATTCCGGCTCATCCTCGAGATACCGAACGACCAGCTCAACCGCGTCGAGCGCCGATCCGCCATCCTCCAGTGCCTTCCCCCCCAATTGCAGCGCTGCCGCGATCTTGCTCCGGATCGTTTCGATCTTTTCAGCAGGCATTGAGTTCCGGTCCATGTTCCCGGCGCCCCCGTGGACCACAAGCGCCCATTTGCCATTAAAATCCGACTCCTGAACAACCGACTTCACCTGATTCTGTGCGATCGAAACGGTTGTGGTCAAAACTGTCAGAATGGATAAAATCAAAATATGGATATCCTTTGTTTTCATTTTGGCGGACAAATTGAAAAATTGACTGAATGATTGAATGACTGATTGACTGAATGACTGATTGAAAATGTGCTAATGTGCTAATTTATTTACGATTGACATGATTTACGATTCACAAATGATTGATTTACTGATTGACTGATTGATTGATTTAACTTTTGAATTATTATTTTTCCCTAATGGCTAATGGCCAATGCCTAATGCCTGATTTGA
>SACF01000075.1 GCA_009928665.1 Alphaproteobacteria bacterium | reverse complement strand
TAAGATACAGCACTTCGTTAGCATGGGAAATCAATAAACCTGTAGAAATTATTACCTTTCTCTAAAATAATTTTGGAGGGTTTTATCTGGGGAATTGTGGTGAATAAGTCGGGCCAGATCATAATGACCCTCGATTTTCCCCCACCTTACGTTGACCGTCAGATACAAGCCACAGTCACGGGAGGCAGCTCCGGGAACAATGTTCCCTGGGATGGCAAAGACGGCGTCAACACACCAGTCTCCAACGGAGTTATGTGCAGCGTGAGCATTGAATACATCAACGGGCTTACCAACCTGCCGCTTTATGACGCCGAGTACATGAACTCGGGAGGTTATCCTTCCTGGTCCGGTTACATCGTCACGCTGGTCGCACCTACCGGTAATCCTATCCCACTGTTCTGGGACGACACCCCGATAACCGGATGTGGTTCGGGTTCCAATTATACCGGATGTCTCAACCCATCAGGGTGCCACCCCTGGGACTTTTGCATCGGCGATGCAAATACCGTCAATACCTGGTGGTACGCATTAAGTTCGGGAACGGCAACCACCTCAGTATTGCTGAAGAGGTACCCCGCCAATCCGGGAACCATCACTGGTGATAACCAGGTGTGTCAGGGAGCAATAAAAATGTACAGTGTATTTACGGAACCCAATGCGACCAGTTATGAGTGGACCTGGCCAGCAGGGGCTATGCCAATTGGCGCTCCCCCATACAATACCAACAGCATCACCCTTGATTATTCTGGTGCAACTGCTTCGGGAGCCGTTACCGTGAGAGGGTGGAATGCCGACTGCGGATTCGGCTCTGCCTCCACATTGACCGTAACTCTTCATCCGGTTCCCTCGGTAACCACCCCGTCTTTGCAAAACTCCTGTTCAGGAGTGAATTTCAGCATCCCGCTTAATTCCAATGTTACCGGAACCTTTTTTTCATCCATCGTAAACATCACCGATTGCAGTTCAAACATCACTACCTGTCCTACCGGGATCTTCAGCGGAGCGTCGATCAATGGCAATCTCTCGGTCACGGATTTTAATCCAGGCACGGTGGTTTATCATGTAACCCCATCGGCAGGGATCTGTACAGGGGCCACTAAAACGATTATGGTTACCGTGGCGCCCAAGCCGAATGTCACCTCCCCGTCAACCTCCGGCGAAAGTTTCTGCTCAGGAGGCAGCACCAATATCGTACTCCAGAGTGGGCTCACCGGCCCCTCTCTGAGCTGGAACTGGGAAGTGCTTCCGGGCAACTGCAACAATATACAAACCTGTCCGACTTCCGGAACCACTTCTCCCATCAGCAATACCCTGATCCTTGGAACCAATACCCTCCCGGGATCGGTCATCTACACCATCACCCCGGCTTATGGCGGCTGTACCGGCGATCAGGTTAATTACACAGTGACTGTATTTCAGCTTCCAGATGTCGTACTACCGGCCTTTGCCCCAGTATGCCTAAACACCCCGGCCTTCACCCTTTCGTCGGGCACTCCCGCGGGAGGTACTTACCTTTACCAGGGCAACCCCATCACCACCTTCAATCCGGCAACGATGGGTGTCGGTGTACATACCATCACCTACACTTACACCGACCTGAACGGATGTACCAGCAGCGATCAGAAAAGTATTGTCGTACAGGGACTGATAACCCCTAATTTGTTTGGCAGCGCGACCGCCTGCATCGGGGTAGCGCAGACTTACAGTACTGATGCGGGAATGGTTCCAACCTCCTACCAATGGACGGTGAGCCCCGACGGAGTCATCACAGGCGCAGCTCCGGAGACGCGATCGATTACCTGGACTACCACAGGCATTAAAACGGTTTCGGTGATCTATACCGATCCCAATGGCTGTCAGACCATTCCTGCCAACTATCAGGTTACCGTGAATTCCTTACCCGTACCGACAGTTTCCGGGAACAATAACGTATGCTATCAAAAAACATATACCTATACCACTGAATCCGGAATGACCGGGTATGTATGGAATGTTTCTCCCGGTAATACCCTGGTTGCCAACGGCAATTCTGCTTCGGTGACCTGGAATGTAATCGGAAGTTCGGAATGGGTTGAGGTCAATTACATCAATGGTAACGGATGCACCGCGGTCGCTCCCGAACGTCGGATCGTGAATGTCAATGCTTCGCCGAGTTATACCGTGACCGGCGACCAAACAGTCTGCGCCGGAACCACCGGTGTGTCCTACTCCATTCCCGCCGGGTTGAGCATCTATGCGTGGAGTGTTTCATCAGGTGGGTTCATTTCGGGTCCTGCCATCAACAACTCCGTTCTGATCAACTGGATGACCACAGCAGCAGCCAACCAAACCGTTTCGGTAAGCTACACCAATTCGCTGGGTTGTTCCAATATAACCAACCAACCCGTAACAATTCATCCCTTACCTGTGGCGACCTTTACGACCTCAACGCCGTTGCCGGTTTGTCAGGATTATCCAACGCCTTCGCTGTATACCGTCGATGCCGGCGGACCTGTATCAACCTATCTGTGGCAGATCACCCCGCCGACGCTGGGCGTGATGGCCGATCCGACGGCAAACCCGCTATCCGTAACCTGGAAGTTGCCCGGAACGTCAGCCCAATCGGCCCAGCTCAGGGTGACCGCAACCACCACCGGCGCTCCCCCGCTTTGCAGTCTGACCTCGCTCCCGATGACTTTGGTCATCAACCCCAAACCAAATACACAACTCCAAATCTGTTTTGATGCCGTGACCACCCAGAATGCCAAACCGTTCGTTCTGAAAGGAGGATTGCCATTAGGCAGTTCAGGAGTTTACCGCATCGACAACCTCAGCGGTGCACCTGTCACGACGATTACGCCCGCTGCGCTGAGCACAGGTAACCACACAATTTATTACACTTACACCGACAACAACGGATGCATCGCAACCGATTCCAAAATCCTTCGCGTTGATGCCTCCAATGCAGGCTTTTCATGCGGCAGCCTCCTCACCGATCCGCGCGATAACCAGCTTTATAAAACCGTGTTGATCGGGGGTAAATGCTGGATGCAGGAAAACCTTCGTTACCACACCTCAAATCCGGCCATCTCGCACCTGTCGCCACAGACCGACAACTGTGTCTGGGAAAAATACTGCCTTTCTACCGATCCCACCTGCTCCCTGTATGGTGGAATGTACCAGTGGGATGAACTTATGCAATACACCACGGCCACGAAAGGCCAGGGATTCTGCCCGCCGGGATGGCATGTCCCCGATGATGCCGAATGGGCTGTGCTGATCAATGCCATCTCTTCGCTCACACCGGGCGATGGCATTGCAGGTTCTTACCTTCGTGATGTCAATGCGACGGGGCTTTTTAAAGCAGGTCCTGCCGGAGTGTTTTACCTTAATTCCCTCGAGGCCTTTTCAGGCCAGGCTTTTAATGCCTCTTTTTTCTGGACCTCTACCGTGATAACTGCCGGACGGGCCGTTGCAAGGGGGATCAACGACGTGAATCCCAGCGTGTCGTTCTATGAAGGATCGAAAGCCGATGCATTCCCCGTACGATGCGTGAAGGACAATTGACAATTGACAATGGATAATGGACAATGGACAATTAACAATGGATAATTGAAAATGGAAAATGGAAAATTCAGTATTAGAATGATTTAATCCATTATAAATCAGACTATAGAGATTATTTTTGATTTTTGAGCTTTGAACTCTGAAACCCTGAAACGGCTTGAACTTTGAGCTTTGATCCTTAGTAAAATAGTGAATTCTCAGCTTAAATAATCCCGTACGGCTTTCGAGATTCCTTTTTTGACCTGTTCCCAGGTCTGTCCTTTGAAGCTTACCGGGGCTTCTGTTTCATCGGCATCAACAAACCAGGTGATGGCATTGGGGATGCTGATTGCCAGCATTTGTGAAGGATATTTTAATTGATGCCAATGAATTATTTTTTCGAGTGAAAAATGTTGCAGCAATTCATACAGGTCCCAAAAGTCTTTTTTTCTTCCCCTGCCTAAAATGGCCTGAATTTTCATTGCTGCAATATCATTGCTGCTGAACATTCTGATGCCATCAGTAACTTTGCTCTTCGCAATAAGTTGATGAGGCGTATATACCAAATCAACTTTAATTTTATTGATATAACAGAAAATCCCAAAGGTTTTGTGCCCACCCTCATAATAAAAACCATCCCCGAACACCCGTCTTAATTCCGCTTCAATCGGGATGTGGTCGAATTTATGTGTGCAAAAAAGGTCAAGATCGACAGAACTGCGGTGACCATACCTCAATGCAAGAGCAGTCCCCCCAACCAAAGCAAATGGCTGAAGAGTCTCTAACGACATAAGCTTTTCTAATAGGGCAAAAGTCCCGGGTTCGACTGTCGAAGTAAATAACATCTGAATTCATTCAGGGGTTTATTAATTACTGCACTGGCCAGGTGCGTCCGGTGTTCGGGTAAGAACTTAGCCTTCAGCAACGCCTCTGTCACTTTCTCGTCGCCGTAATAGCGCCGGCACTGGCGGATGTCGTCGACGTCGCCGCGTTCGAAAACCCGTTCGATCACGAAGTTGGCGCGCAGGTCGTAGTCGAGTTTCTCAAAATCGACATCCCAGAAAATGCGTTTGTCGAAGATGGGTTTGGGTTTGTTTTCCACGGAACAAAGATATCCTATTTTGAAGAAAATTACCAGGAATCAAGAAACAGTGCCAGCGTAATGACCCGAATCCGGTCGTTCAGGAAACAGCGAGGCGGCAGCAGCGGTCTTTCAAACCTGTCTACAGACAACCATTTCATATTTGTTTTGTCCTTTAGCTAATGTGTTAGGTCGAAAAAAAATCGTATTTTTACAACCTTGACCGGTTAATCATCGTATTACATAAAAGCGCACCCTAACCAACTCTTTGACATGAATGAATACCTATCGATTTTCCGAAAGCGGATATCAGGTCTTTTTTGTTTGTCGATGCCTATTTTTTGCTTCATAGCAATCCTTTACTTTATCCATGTCTGACCGACATGATTCAAAAATCGTTTTCTTCTTAAAAACAGGAAAATGAATAGTTTTACTTCTTTTAACAGCATATTCTTCAGGTTCTTCTTTACATTCATTTTTATTAATTTCATTTCAGTATCTTACAAGGTTTTTGCGCAACAGCCCGAAGCCCCGGTGTCGCCTCCGAATTTACACCTGGTTCCATACGTACATTATCATTCCATCGTCGTTCCGGACAGCATCAAACAGGAAACTGAAGAATGGGAACCTGCGGTAACGCCAACACCGGCCGATTCTGCTGCTTATAAATATCACATTGAGAATTATCCATTCCCCGGGAATTTTGACAGCCAGACCTCCACACAAACAACAAACTGTCCCAATTCAGATTTTTCAACGGGTACTTTCGTAAATTGGAGTGGTTGCTGGGGGTCATGGAATTCCAGTTACACACCACCCTGCAACAATCCGAACCAACCCTGGCACGATACACCCAACGGTGGATATTATTACATGAATGCAGCGCCGGGAACACCTGACCCGCATGTTCCATTGCCATCAACCGTTTTTCCGGGAGAGCCCTATTCCGTCAGGCTTGGGAAAACCCCGTCAGGCGGAGATATCAATACGCTTGTATATTCAATTGCAGTGGACACCAACAATGGGAATCTTTCGAACAATTTCTTTGTTTACCGCTATGCCGTCGTCCTTTATAATATCTACAGCGGGACCGGGCATGATGAACCCGATGAAAGACCAAGATTCACCATTGAAATAAAAGACTACAGTAACACTTATCTGTTAAATCCGGATTGTGGATTTTATGATGTATTCCCCGATCCGCTTCTGACCGGTTGGAATTCGACCGGGAATTACGTCTGGAAAGACTGGAATACCATCGGTCTGGATCTTTCTGAATGGCATGGTGAGACCGTCAATGTTGTCTTTACCACCCATGGATGTTCCCCGGGTGGTCATGCCGGTTACGCTTATATTTCAGCCTTTTGTCAACCCAAGAGGGTAATGATGAGCGGTTGTTCAGGTTCAGGAACAGCAGTCCTGAATGCCCCACCCGGGTTTGCTACGTACCAATGGACCGGACCCTATTGTTCAACCTGTAGTCCGACGGTGGTCGGAACCGGTCAAACCATTACTATTGTTAATGCCGTTGAAGGCCACAAATACAAACTCATGATGACCGCGATTCCCGGGACGGGTAGCTCCACGGTCATCTGTAAATCTGAAACCTGGGCTACATTAACCTACACGGTTTATACTTCGGTTGATTTCACATCCAATGTAAATTGCAGCGGAAATCAAAGTTCGTTTTTAGACATTTCGACTTTGAATCAGAATGAAGTTGTAAGTCATCAATGGGATTTCGGAGATGGTACGGTTACAACAACCACCACCAACCCGGTTTTTCATACCTATGCAGCCCCGGGTAATTATACCGTAACGCTAAATCCGATTTCAACAGACGGATGTACGGCTACAGTCACCCAACAGATTAATGTTGATCTGCCCCCGACAGTGACCAATACACAGCTTGAAAAGATGATTTGTTCAGAAAATCAGGTAAATATCCCCATTGAATTTAATTCTCCAACCGGCTTTCCTGTTTCCGGGGCATGGACCAAAACCTGTGTCTCCGGAACCGTCACAATCACCAACAACCCTACAAGCCAGACCGGTACGATAATTAACGATTTAATTGTAAATACCGGTACTGCGACGGCAACGGTTCGATACACCATCACACCACAAGTCGGTGCCTGCAACGGGCCACCCGCGACCTACACGGTGACCGTGGTTCCCGTTTCGCATCTCACCAATTCACCCACCACTAAAGCAATCTGCTCGGGATCAACCACCAACATCAATTTACTTTCGGATGTAACCGGCAGCACCTTTACATGGACGACAACGGTGGCTTCGGGTTCAGTTACAATTACTAATTCCACAGCGCCTCCGGGAACTTTAATTAACGATCGGATCATCAACAACGGATTTACCAACGCACAGGTAGTCTATACCATAACACCGCTGTTAGGAGTCTGTGCAGGACCATCAAAAACCTACACGGTGACCGTTTATCCGGTGCCGGATCTCTCCAATGATACGCCTCCACCGGTTTGTTCCGGTTCCAGTTTCAATACGACACTTTCGTCGCATATGGCCAACACCTCCTTCGCATGGACGGCAGGCGCTGATCCGCCGGGATCCGTAGCCGGGTTCACTGCATCGACCACCACCAATGTAACCAACATCAATGAACTACTCACTTTGACCCCGGCTTTCAGTTCGGTCAGTTCGACGGTCAATTACTATATTACACCCTGGGCCAACCAATGTCCCGGTAATGTTTCCACACTTACTGTCACTGTAAATCCCGTGCCCACAGCCGACGGGATTCCGAACAAGACGCTGTGTAACGGCGAACTGACAAACCCGATCCTATTCACCGGTGGAGTCGCAGGAACTGTCTTCAACTGGACCAATTCAAATACTGCCATTGGGCTAAATGATTCAGGTTGGGGCGACATCCCCTCCTTTAATGCCACGAACCCCACAACGGTTCCGCAGGTTGCCACCATCACCGTCACACCTACTTACACGAACGGGGGAACCACCTGTACGGGCGCGCCGATTACTTTTACCATTACGGTCAACCCGACTGCCCAGGTCAATCCTGTTACCAGCCAGGTGATATGCAACGGATCTGGTTCTGCTCAGGTGACATTCAGTACACAGAATACCGGCGGAACCACCACCTACGCTTGGACCAACGACAACACCGCTATTGGTCTTGCAGCCTCAGGAAACGGCGACATTAATCCCTTTACCGCCATCAACACCGGGTTATCGCTCGTTACGGCAACCATCACAGTCACGCCCACCTTCACCAATAATGGAACAAGTTGCCAGGGGCCTTCACAATCGTTTACCATCACCGTCAACCCGACTGCACAGGTCGATCCTGTTGCCGGACAGGTTGTGTGCAACGGGTCCGGTTCTGCTCCGGTAATATTCACCACCCAGAACACCGGCGGAACTACCACCTACTCCTGGACCAACGACAACACCCCGATCGGGCTGGCTGCCTCGGGCAACGGGGATATCCTAGCGTTCACAGCGAGCAATCCCGGCTTAGCGCCTGTGGTTGCGACCATCGTGGTCACTCCTCACTTTTACAACGGATCAACCACCTGCGACGGATCCACCAAGACCTTTACCATCACCGTCAACCCGCTTGGGCAGGTTGTTCAACCTGATAACCAGACT
>SACF01000220.1 GCA_009928665.1 Alphaproteobacteria bacterium | reverse complement strand
TGATTATTATGTAAAGAAATATTAGCGCAAGTAATAGTAAACAATGCGTCTGGTGGTAAATCTTTACATAACAAATCTCTTTACATAACCCTTGTTATGTAAAGCTTTACATAAAAAAGGTAAAATCGAGCGGTTCTTTAAGACGGTCCAAACCCGCTTCATTCCGCTTCTGAAGGAAAAACCAGCCGGCAGTCTGGACGACCTAAACGCTCGTTTCTGGAATTGGCTGGAAGAAGATTACCACCGCCGACCGCACAGCAGTTTGGAAAACAAAATGACTCCTCTGGATCGGTTTCTGTCTCAGGTCAGCCTTTTAAGATTGATCAACGATCCGGAAAACCTATGCAAGGTCTTTCTGAACCGCATCCAGCGTAAGGTACGACACGATGCAACTGTTTCAGTGCGTAATATGCTATTCGAGGTGCCGCCTCGATACATTGGTCAAAACGTTGAGATCCGTTACAACGACCGTGATTTTTTCATCTATGAAAATGGTCACGAACAGGACCGGATCACGGCGGTAAATTACCATGACAACGCTCATATGAAACGGGAAAGCCGCATTTCATTCAAGGAAATGGCAGGTGAACTGTGATGTATAAAACTTTTTACTCATTGGCGACAACACCTTTTGTCAAAGATATCTCTACTAAGGATATTTTTCAATCTACTTGTGCCGCTGAAGTGGCTGCCAGACTTTCCTTTCTGCAGCGGACCAGGGGTATCGGTCTGCTGACAGGCGAATCCGGCGCAGGCAAGACCCTGGCGATCCGTACCTTCTGCGAGACGCTGAATCCGGGGTTATTCAGACCGATGTATCTGCCGCTGTCTACGCTGACTGTGACTGAATTCTATATATCCATCTGCTATGCATTGGGTGAGACACCTAAATTTCGCAAGATCGACAACTTTAAGTTGATCCAACAGACGATCCTTGGCCTGTACAAGAATCGCGGGATCACCCCGGTCATTGTTATGGATGAGATGCAACTTGCACGCGACGCATTTTTCCAGGATCTTAGCATCCTGTTTAATTTCGGGATGGATTCGGAGACACCATTCATCCTGCTCATGCTCGGTCTGCCGTTTTTGAGTTCCCGGCTCAATGCCTCTCAACACCGCGCTCTCAACCAACGCATCCTGATGCGCTACAGATTTGACCCGATGACTGAAAGTGAACTGGCGGAATACATCGTACATCAAATGCAGATCGCGGGTGCTAATCACACTGTTTTTACTGATGCTGCTGTCAAAGCGATCCATGCCCTGACGTGCGGATGGCCCAGATCGACCAATTCGCTTTGCAGCAGTGCGCTTCTGGCTGGCTACAGTCTAAAAAAAGACATGATAGATGAAGAAGTCATCAGAATTGCTGCTGAAGATGCCGGAATCTGAAAAATCGTGATACTTCAGTATGATAAGCGGGAATGGATATTGAATGTCGATTCCCGTTTTCCATATTGTTGGTTATGGCTGACATGGATTTTGATTATTTGAGACTAAAGATTGTTTTATTTCTGACATTTTTCATGATAATTGGGATCCCATCGAATTTGAAAAGTTACAA
>SACF01000219.1 GCA_009928665.1 Alphaproteobacteria bacterium | reverse complement strand
AAAAGCAGCCAAGATCAAATCCAAGTAATGGAAGTAACTTCTGAAAGGACCCTATGGGTCCTTTTTCATCGTTTTAGAATCCTTTGGAAGGGAGAGAAAGAAATGAGCACCATCAACTGGTATCCCGGGCATATGAAAAAAACCAGAGAACTCATTGGAGAAAACTTAAAGGCCGTGGACTTGGTTCTGGAGGTACTGGATGCTCGTATTCCTCAATCTTCCCGCAATCCTATTCTGGATGAACTAATCAAGAATAAGCGGAGAATTGTGGTGTTTAACAAGAGCGATCTGGCGGATAAAATCGCCAC
Source organism: Alphaproteobacteria bacterium (assembly GCA_009928665.1). Taxonomy (GTDB): domain Bacteria; phylum Bacteroidota; class Bacteroidia; order Bacteroidales; family FEN-979; genus CAIVAT01. Next base: position 1,260 of record SACF01000219.1, on the reverse strand, counting down.
AGACCAATGGATTCAAGCCTTTCAACATAGAGGTGTGGAAGGCGTTCGCATGAATGCCATGAGTGGAAAGGGCATAAAAGAACTTTATAAAAGACTGGATTCCTATCGGGAGGAAAAGAATGCAGGGAGGCAGGTGAAGAAACCCTTTCGTATCATGATTGTGGGGGTGCCCAATGTGGGGAAGTCTTCTCTGATTAACCGGTTGACAGGGCGGAAAAGCACACAAACGGGGGACCGCCCGGGGGTCACCAAGGGGAAACAGTGGCTTACAATGGAAAATGGCATGCAGCTGCTAGATACCCCCGGCATTTTATGGCCCAAGTTTGAAGATCCTCAGGTAGGGAGAAATTTGGCCTTTTGCGGATCCATCAAGGATGAGATTATGGATTTGGAAACCCTGGCACTAGAGCTAATCGAAGTGCTATCTGAGAAATACCCTCAGCTTTTACAAGACAGATACCGCCTGGAGTCCATCGCCGAAACACCTTTGGCCACCATGGAAAACATTGCCACCAAGAGGGGATATGTTCAGGCGGGAAAACGCTTCGATTATCAGAGAACCGCCCGAACCTTACTGGATGAATTTCGCTCCGGTCAGATAGGAACCATCACCTTGGAAATGGAGGGGGAGGATAGCCAATGAGATATGAAGAGAAATGGGCTCTTCGATTTCAGCAGTTAAGAATGATGGAAGATGAAATGCATCAGCAAGGGATTTCCTATGTGGGTGGAGTGGATGAAGTGGGGCGCGGACCATTGGCCGGACCTGTAGTGGCTGCCTGTGTGGTTCTTCCGGAAGATTTTTATGGCTATGGAATCGATGATTCCAAAAAAGTGCCGGCAAAAAGACGAGAAGAATTGTATGAATCCATCTGTCATAGGGCATTGGCATATGGTATCGGTCAAGTGGAGCCGGATGTGATTGACGAAATCAATATTTTAAGAGCGGCTAAAAAAGCCATGGCCCGAGCGATTCTAGATTGTGACAGTATGTTGTCGGAGAAGGGAATTCAGCTGGACTACTTGTTGATAGACGGGATGGAGGTGGAAGAGGTGGCCATTCCCCAAATGGCCATCATTAAAGGAGACGCTACCTGTCTTAGCATTGCGGCGGCATCCATTGTAGCCAAGGTAACTCGAGATCGCCAAATGGAAGCCTACCACTTGCAGTATCCAGGCTATGACTTCGATCAAAACAAAGGGTATGGAACCCCGAAGCATTATGAAGGTCTGTTAAAGGAAGGCTTATGTCCCATTCAT
>SACF01000218.1 GCA_009928665.1 Alphaproteobacteria bacterium | reverse complement strand
CCCATACCCGCTGACACGGTTTCCAGAATCACCAGTTTTATGATGTTGTATTTCATGGTGTATATCGTATCGCTCATCCTGCTTTCCTTACAAAACCTGGATTTTGAAACCACGATGGGGGTGGCTGCCGGATGTCTGAGCAATACCGGCCTGGGTTTTGGAGAAATGGGCGCCACCGGAAACTACAGTATGTTCAGCCCGGGACTTCGGTTATATCTCTGTGCCATGATGCTTATGGGCCGCTTGGAACTGTTTACCATATTTTTACTATTTACCCCCACCTTTTGGCGAAATACATAAAACATCGAAAAGGAATCTGACATGAAACAACATACCAACTTGCTGGTTTTAATGGGACTGATTTTGCTAGGTGCCATCAGCCGCTCCCCTACGGTATCCTTGGGACCCTTAATGCCGGACATCCAATCCACATTGGCCTTAGACTATGGATGGTCCGGTTTTATTGTGACTCTACCTGTAATCATCATCGCCCTTAGCTCTATTCCTGTAAGCAAATTGGTGGGACGGAAAGGAACCGGGAAGCCCATCCTGTTCGGCCTCACGCTGTACGGTATCGCCCTATGTATTCGCTCCTCCTTCGGAATATATGGAATCTTCTTCGGATCCGCGTTGGTGGGTTTAGGTATCTGTTTCATCAATGTACTGGCACCCACCCTTATTAAAGAATATTTTCCATCCCGGGTGGGTCCCATGACCGGAACTTATACCACCATGATGTATCTATTTGCGGCCATATCCTCTGCAACCGCTGTTCCCGTTGCTCACAAAGTAGATAGTTGGCAGATTGCTTTGGCCATGTGGCTTCCCTTAGTGTTGGTTTGCCTCATCATTTGGGGGGTGCAATATAAAAAGAGCCATCCCTTCATTCCACCGCAGGACACACTTTCCATTTCGGGAGGACGATTGCTGAAAGAATCCCCTTTGGCCAGATGGATTATCGTATTGATGGCCAGTCAAGGCTTTATATATTTCTGCGCCTTATCTTGGCTTCCCACCATTATTCAACAATCTGGTTATGGAGATACCGAAGCGGGGCTGGTCGCCTCTGTGGTACAAATATGCGGCATCCCCGGTGCCATGCTGGCCGGCGCCGTGGTGCACCGATTTCGAAGCCAACAGATTCCCTGTATGGTTGCGGGAGGAACCTTCCTAACAGCGTCTCTGTTAATGGTATTTTCCCAAACACTGACCGGATTTCTACTATGCGCTGTATTTCTCGGATTTTCTATGGCAGCCGCCTACACCCTGTTCCTTTGTGTTCTCACCCTTCGTGCAGGTAGCCCGCAACAAGCGGGGCAGTTAACGGGCATTGTCTTTCTCATCGGCTATCTAGTCGCTTCCACCGGACCCTGGTTCATGGGGCGAGTATATGATTGGACAGAAAACTGGACCTTCCCCATTCTTGCGTTAATAATGGCCTCTATTCTCTATGGGCTGGCTGGCTACAAGGCGGGACGAAACCAGACAATCGGCAATTCATAAAAGCGCTTTGCCACAACAAAACCATCCAAAAACCTGCTCCCAATGAAGGGGGCAGGTTTTATATTCTTGTCCAAG
>SACF01000217.1 GCA_009928665.1 Alphaproteobacteria bacterium | reverse complement strand
GAATTAAAATCGTGCATTAACAGCACGGCAAAGTCTTTGGAGGTGGCCTGCGGCATCACATAATTGTAGGCATCTTCCAAGGTCAACCCCCGGATTTCTGCGTCCCGGGTCAAGGCGTTCCAATCCACATAACCATAGCCCCCTTCATGGAGTGCGTTTACGCACTCCTCTTTGATTCCTCCCGCCGATCGAATGCCCCCGGGGAACCGAAAAACTTCGGGTTTGAACTGGAAGTTTTCCCGTAAGAAAGCATCCAACTTGTTTACATCCGCAATGAAGCTTTGGGGGCTGTCGTAGAGACCATTCCGAATCCGGTGGCTGTAGCTGTGATTCCCCATGGTATGGCCTTCGGCTAGGATGGCTTCGTATACATCCAGATAATCCGGCTTGCCCAGCACGAAAAAGGTGGCCAGAACATTTTCTTCTTTTAACACCCGCAAATATTCATAGGTGAGTTGAAAAGGTCCATCGTCAAAGGTCAGGTAAGCCACTTTGTAGGGGCTGGTGCCGTCGGCTACCTGCTGCTCCAGTGTGGCGGCAGCTTCAAAGTATCTTTCCTTGGCCAAGTCCCGTTGCTGGGGAAGGGCCTCAAGCTGTTCTTTTTCTTGTTCCAGCTGATTTACCTGATCTCGAAGAACCAAGGTGTCTTGACGAAGCTGGTGCATTTCGTCTCGCACCGGACCCGCTCCCGCATAATGAAGCAGACCCAACAGAAAAAACAACATCGCCGTGAGCACGATGAAGGCGGGTAGATATTTTTTCATTTCCAGGGGTCCCGGCAGACGATTCATGAGTGATGACCTTTCTAGACTAATCTCCTTGATCTTCTATAATATAGGATTCCAGTTCTTCGGCTCGTCGCGTCCAGTCCTGGCTTTCTTCTAGGATCTGTTGGCTCTCCTGGGAGAGCGCTTCTATGTCCTGCGCCAACGTATCTTTTTGATCCAACATTTGTTGATGGCGCTGGACCCACTGCTGTCGGCTATCTTCCAACCGGGCTTCTCTGCCCAAAGAAGGAAAGTAAAAAACCAGGGCCAATAAGAGCAGCCCAATGGCAATATATAGAGGTGGGTTTTTCTTAAATGTGGAGAGTGCCTGATGCCATAACACGGGATGTTCCTCCTACTTCAATGATAACGGTGTCTTGTTCTCGAAGGCGGGTTTGGATGCGCGAAGGTCGAGACATAGCTTCTCCTTGAATAAATAAACAATTTTGATGGGGTTCCAATAGTCCCTGATGATATAGGTAATAGGTGAGAGCTCCGCTGGCGGTACCGGTGGCAGCTTCCTCATCGATGCCAAAGAGGGGGGCGAAATTTCGGGTGTGGGCCGTGGCATCGTTTCCTTCCAAGGTGAAGGCATGAACCCCGGTGACACCGTAGGTTTCGGACAAATGGGCCAGTGCGGAAAAATCCGGTGCCAATTCCTCCAACTTCTTTTGGGTGGAAAGAGGCATCATGATATCCGGTAGGCCGGTGGACACAATGAGAGGCAGGCCGTCTTCCTCCTCATGGGTGGTGCCCATGATTTTATACAGCTGCTGTATCTGATCCCCGGTTAATTCCGGGCCGGGCAACTGA
>SACF01000216.1 GCA_009928665.1 Alphaproteobacteria bacterium | reverse complement strand
GATAGTATGAAAGAACCGAAGCAGGCTAAAATCACCCGTTTTTTTCTTTGTAAAGCCACCTTCATTATGGTCTCATACCAACCTGTCAGAGATTGTATTTCCCGGTTGAACTTGTGCACGTGCTTGAATTTATAGCGCTTGTCTCCAAACCGAACATATTCCGTGCTGATGCCCCGGGTTAAGAGTTTGGAGCAGAGCATGGGGACTACCGTGACAGAGACTATCAGTGAAGCAGCCAGTGCGATTACGATGGTGATGCAGAAATCTCGAAAAAGCAAACCGGCCAACCCATCGCTGAGGGCAATGGGCAGGAATACCAACATGGTAGTAAGGGAGGAAGCGACTACAGCTAATAGCACTTCTTTGCTTCCCCGGAAAGAAGCTTCCCGAGGATCCGAAGTGGTTTGCCGGATTCGAAAAATATTTTCCAATACAACAATGGAGTTGTCTACTAACATGCCTACCGCAATGGTCAGGGAGCACAGCGTGAACAAATTTAGGGTAATTCCCTGCCAGTTCATAATGGCGAAGGTGGCCAAAATGGAGGTGGGAATGGAGAGAGCGATTACCATGGTGCTTCGAATATTTAAGAGAAATAAGAATACCACGAAGATGGCCAGTATGGCACCGGCAATAGCGGCTTGTCCCACCCATTGTAGAGAACCTTTGATAAAGTCGGCTTGGTCAAATCCCACGTTAAATTCCAACTCCGGATGTTCTTTTTCTAAGTCCTTCATCAACTCATGAACCCGGTCTGAAACCTCTACGGTATTGGCGTCGGATTGTTTGGTGACCATGATTCCAATGGCGGTTTGCCCATCGATTCTGGTGATAGAGTCGGAATCTTTGTATCCCTCGGTTATGGTGGCCAAATCTCCAAGGTGAAGGACGCTCCGATCCGGTAACACCAAAGGAAATTCCTTGATATCATCTACAGATTGGAATTCACCCACGGTTCGAACAATTACCTCTCGACTTCCCTTCGTCATATCACCGCTGGGCATGTTGATGTTTTCGGAGGCGAGAAGTTGGGATAACAAAGCCAAACTTAAACCGTAGTTGGAAAGTTTTCCCGGGTCCACTTCCAGGTTGATTTCTTCTGTGATGCCCCCGGTAACTTCCACAGAAGCTACCCCGCCCAGTCGTTCAAATTGAGACAGAATGGTGTCATCCACAGTGCGGTACAATTCTTCCAGGGGCATGTCCCCGGACACATATACTTGGGATATTGGGAGGGCATTCATATCCAGTTTCAGCACCATGGGGTCCCCTGCTGTGTCGGGCAGATAGTCTTCTACTAAGGCTATTTTTTCCCGCATGTTCAGTGTGGCAAAATTCATGTCCTGTCGCATTTCAAATTGTACGGCTACAATGGACTGGCCTTGCAAGGTGAGGGAGTACATGGCATCCAATCCCTCCACGGAGGCCAAGGCGGTTTCCAAGGGTTTTGTTACCAGAGATTCTACTTCTTGAGGGGCGGCATTTTCATAGGTGCAGAGTACCAATGCCATAGGCAACTCAATCTTTGGCATCAAGTCCCGAGGCATGGAAAAGAAGGAAAACACTCCCAAAACCACCACC